>CAZXBM010000044.1:0-26842 GCA_964638495.1 uncultured Stakelama sp.
GCCTGGGCCGTATGGAAAACATGGTGATGATGGGCGACATCAAGATGCCCAAGGAGGCGATCAGCCGCCAGATCGCCGATTCGGTCGATCTGATCATCCAGGTGAAGCGTTTGCGCGACGGCAGCCGCCGCGTCACCAACATCACCGAAGTGATCGGCATGGAAGGCCCGGTGATCGTCACGCAGGAGCTGTTCAAGTTCGAATATCTGGATGAAAGTGCAGATGGTAAGATCGTCGGCGAATATCGCTCGATGGGATTGCGCCCCTACACGCTTGAGAAGGCCCGGCAATATGGCTTTGATCAGGCCTATCTGGAAGCGACGCTCTAAGCGGTTCCGGTAATCCCGACTGCAGGCTACCACCCGGCTATGATCCGCCTTGCGATTCTTGCGGCGATGCTGCTCGTCGCTGGGGCACCGCCGCCATCGGCGGCAATATCGACGCTCGCGCCCGATACCGAAAATAGATGGGTGCCATTCGATCTGACACCCGGCAACCAGGTGCGCTTCGCCGTGCAGCTCAACGGCCAGCCCGCCATCGCCATCCTCGATACCGGGGTAAGCCAGTCGGTCGTCTCGCGCCGCTTTGCCAGCGGCGCGCGCATGAAGGTGCAGCCACGCGGCACCGCCAGTGCCATTGGCGGGCCGGTCGCCATCGGCTGGACGCCCATCCGGACCATTGCCTTTGGCGGCATGATGCGGCGCGGCGGTGGCCTATCGGTCGCCGAACTCCCAGCCATCGCCACCGGCGACACCGCGCCAGTTGATCTGCTGATCGGCCATGATCTGATCGACACCTACGCGCTCGATATCGATTATGAGGCAAAGCGTTTCCGCCTGCTAAAATCGGGCAGGCTACCCTTTCGCGGCACCAGCACGCCGCTTGTCATCAGTGCCGGGCAGAATGTCTATGTCACCGAAATCACCCTTGGTGGGCGGCGGTTGGCACCAATGGTGGTCGATACCGGCGATGGTTCGTCGATCACGCTATCACAGAACTCGTTTCGCGCGGGGCGCATCGCCGGCCTTCAGACAACCACCACCCTTGCCTATGGCCTCGCCGGCCCGCTCGTCACCGATCTCGCCGTGGTACCAAGCGTCGCAGTCGGCCGGATGCAGGCCCGCAATGTCGAGGTGCGGATTGAGCCGCGCGGGGGGTTTTCGCAGACCATCGGCGTGGCCGGGCGCATCGGCACGGCGTTTCTCCAGCAATACCGGGTGCTGCTTGATCCAGCGGCCGGGCACATGGTGCTCGCCCCGACCGGCAGCACGGGCGCCCCGCCCGTGCGCTCGACCAGTGGTATCCTAGTGGCACCGGAGGAAAATCGCCTGCGCGTGCTTCATGTGATGCGCGGCAGCCCGGCACAGACGGGGGGCTGGAAGGCGGGCGACCTCATCTGCAGCATAGACGGCGCCCCGGTGCCCGCCGATTACAGCGGCAGCGCCATGAGCGAATGGTCGATCGGCCAGCCCGGGCGAAATGTGTCGCTGGGCCTATGCGGTGCGGGCACGCGCCAGCTCGTGCTTGCCAAATTCTATTGAGCGGACTTTCCTATTGCTGAAGGGCCAGGCTCGCCAGGATAACGGCGACAATCAGCGCGATCATCTGCACCGTCGGCCAATCGACGATACCCACAGCATCCGGATCATGCCGAGTCCGCCGGCGCCAGTCCTGCCATCCGCTTAACACGGCAATGGCAATTGCGGTGCCTGCCCCTGTCCAAAGCCCTGCTTGCATCGTCGTCCCTTGCTCGCCAAAAGGCGCGGTAGCCAGTCCCTCCTGCCGAAGGAATTGTAATGCGCGCTTTTTCCCCCGTGGCCGCCATCCTCGTTATCGCTGCTGCCACCGCCTGTACCGCCGCGAGCAAGGCCCCATCCGCTGATCTCGTTGCCGCCGTCAAGGCCAGCAGCCGCACACCGGCCAATACGGCGCGCGACACCTATCGCCATCCCGCTGCGACGCTTGCGTTTTTTGGCGTAAAGCCGACCGATACCGTGGTCGAGATCTGGCCGTCAGGCGGCTGGTATACCGAGATTCTGGCACCCTATCTCTCCCGCGGCACGCTCTATGCCGCCACCCCGTCCGAGAATTCACGCAAGGGCGTGCTGGCGCTAAAGACAGCCCGGCCAGACGTTTACGGCACCATCAAGTTCGCCACCTTCCCGACCAGCGATGCCGCCGCCGCTGTCCCTGCGGGTACGGCCGATGTCGTGTTGACGTTCCGCAACGTCCATAACTGGAGCTTTGGCGCGACCGACCAGACCCAGGCCGCCTTCAACCAGATGTTCGCCATGCTGAAACCCGGCGGCACGCTGGGTGTGGTTGAACATCGCCTGCCTGAAAATGCCGGTGCCATCACCGAGGCCAAGAGCGGCTATATGAAGAAGTCGTCGGTCATCGCCTTTGCGACCAAGGCAGGTTTCAAACTGGCCGGAGAGAGCGACGTCAACGCCAACCCCAAGGACACGCATGATTATCCGGCCGGTGTCTGGACGCTGCCGCCCAATTATGCGGAGAAAGACAAGGACCGCGCCCGCTATGCCGCGATTGGTGAAAGCGACCGCATGACACTGAAGTTCATCAAGCCCCGCTAATGTCATGACCGATCCCAAACCGGTGCGCAGCGGCAGCTGGACGGGCGTTGCCCGGTCAGGCGGGGGGAAGAGTGACCGTGCGCTCGTCGTGGCGGTGGCGTTGCTTAGCATCCCCCTCACCGCCGGGGCGGTGATCGCCGGGGGTGGACGAGACTGGCAGTGGTGGCAGTGGCTGGTGGTGCTGTTGCTGGCTGCTGATCTCGGCGGCGGCATGCTGGCCAATATGCTGGCGTCCACAAAACCCGCCCAACCCGCGCCCGGCAAGACGGAATGGCGCACGCTGGGCTTTGCCGCGCTGCATTTTCACTTGCCCGTCATGGCGCTGATGCTGCCCGGCTGGATGTCGATGCAGGCGGCATGGCTTGGCTATATCTGGATGCTGGGCGGTGCTGTGCTACTGCTTGGGGTTCCGGCGCGGTTGCGCTTGCCCGCCGGGCTTGCGATCACCGCCATTGGCACCATCCTGCTATCGCGCCTCATCCCGCTTGATAGCGCGCTGGGGTGGATGCCGCTCATCGTGTTTCTCAAGATACTCGCCGGGCACATGGTACCCCTAGACAGCGCCTGACGCACCGGCCTGCCCTATTTGTCGAGCCGCTCGATCTTTTCCTGCAGCCGGTGAAGCTCGGCCTTTAGCGAGGAAAGTTCGTCATCCTTGCCCGCGCCCAGGTCGGGCTTGCCGCCGGGCTTGAACGCGGCGGCCGCCGCTTCGAACATCGCGATGTTGCGCTTGGCCATCTCGGCAAAGGGCGAATGCGCAAATGCCCCTTCGACCGCCGATTTGAACTGTTCCTGGTTACGACGAAATCCGTCCATCGCGGCTTCAAGATAGCCCGGCACCATCGCCTGCATTGAATCGCCATACATCGAAATCAACTGGCGAAGAAAGTTGACTGGCAGCATCGTCTGCCCGCGCGATTCCTCTTCCATGATGATCTGGGTCAGCACATTATGGGTAATGTCGTCGTCGGTCTTGGCGTCGACCACCTTGAAATCGCGGCCCTCGCGCGTCATCGCGGCAAGGTGTTCAAGCGTGATGTAGGACGAGGTTTCGGTATTGTAGAGCCGACGGTTGGCGTATTTCTTGATGATGACGACGCCGTCGTCAGCAATGGTCTTTTTCATGGGAGGTTCCCCGGGGGTGCATAGCGGGTCTCTAACACCGTTTCGCGCCGCACAGCAACACGGGCCGCGACCGCTCCCCCTGTTCCTTGAAATGCTGCGCCGCGAAACCGCCGCATCGCCAGCGCGCAGAGCAGCCGCTCTGGCAGGGCTCGCTGCGTATCAGGCTGCCGATCGGGGGCCGGCGCGGCGCATGGCCCGCATCCGCAACCGGCGCGGACGCGCGACCGTGCGGGATTATGGCGGCGTGGGGCGGCCCGTGCTGTTCGTCCCCTCGCTCATCAATCCGCCCTTCATTCTCGATCTCACCCGTCGGCAGTCGCTGTTGCGCTGGCTCGTGAGCCAGGGTCACCGCGTTCTGCTGCTCGATTGGGGCACGCGCGATGCCGCCGACGCCGCCATGGACATCGGCGATCATGTGGAAAGGCTGCTGGTACCGCTCATTCGCACGCTGCCAGTGCCGCCGGTCCTTGCGGGCTATTGCCTGGGTGGCACGATGGCGGCGGCGGCCGCCTGCCTCACCCCGGTCGCAGGCCTGGCGATGATCGCGGCACCTTGGCACTTTACCGGCTTTGGCGACCATGCCCGAGCGCATATGGCCGACCTATGGGCACAAGCACGCCCGGTTTGTAAGGCGATGGGTCTTGTGCCGATGGAGGTGCTGCAAAGCGGCTTCTGGCAGCTGGATCCCGCCCGGACGATCGCGAAATATGAAGCGTTCGCGAGCATGCCGCCAGCCACCAACGAGGCGCGCGGGTTCGTGGCACTGGAGGATTGGGCAAATGCGGGCGCCCCACTGTCCTTTGCCGCTGGTGCCCAACTGTTCGAGCAGTTCATCGTGCGCGATACGCCGGGCACCGGCCAATGGCGCATTGGCGATCGCGTGATCGATCCGTCCGCCATTGTCTGCCCGACGCTCGATCTGGTGTCGCTGCATGATCGCATCGTGCCATCGGCGAGCGCCATCGGCTTTGCCGATCGCCGTGAACTGGCGGCAGGCCATGTCGGCATGGTCGTGGGGAGCAAGGCAATGGATGAATTGTGGGTTCCGCTGTCCAACTGGATAAGTCGCATCGACAGGATTACAGAGGCGCCATCCGACCGCCAATCTCAGGAGTCCATCGCATGACCGACATCGTCATCACCGCCGCCAAGCGCACACCCGTTGGCAGTTTCATGGGTGCCTTTGGTGCGACGCCAGCGCATGAGCTTGGTCGCATCGCCATCGAAGCCGCACTGGCGCAGGCGGGCGTTACGGGTGAGGAAGTGTCGGAAGTGATCCTCGGCCAGGTGCTGTCGGCAGCGCAGGGTCAAAATCCCGCACGCCAGGCGTCGATGGCCGCTGGCGTCCCCAAGGAGATTCCAGCCTGGGGCGTCAATCAGGTGTGTGGCTCGGGTCTTCGCGCCGTCGCGCTTGCAGCGCAGGCTGTGGCAACGGGCGATTCGGCCATCGTCGTGGCGGGCGGTCAGGAATCAATGTCGCTCGCCCCGCATGCGCAATTCCTGCGCGGTGGGCAAAAGATGGGTGATCTGCAGCTGATCGATACCATGATCAAGGACGGCCTGATGGACGTCTTCAACGGCTATCACATGGGCATCACGGCTGAAAATCTGGCAGAGCGCTACCAGATCACGCGCGAGCAGCAGGATGAATTTGCCGTCGCCTCGCAAAACAAGGCGGAGGCCGCACGGACCGCCGGACGTTTCAAGGATGAAATCGCCGCCGTCACCATCAAGGGGCGCAAGGGTGACACCATTGTCTCGGACGATGAATATATCCGCAGCGGTGCGACGATCGACGGCGTGTCGGGTCTGCGCCCGGCGTTCAAGAAGGATGGCACCGTCACCGCCGCCAACGCCAGCGGCCTGAATGACGGTGCCGCCGCGCTGGTCATCATGACGCGTGCGGAAGCAGAACGTCGCGGCAGCCCGATTCTCGCCCGAATCGCCAGCTGGGCGTCCGCGGGTGTCGATCCATCGATCATGGGGATCGGCCCCGTTCCCGCTACCCGGCGCGCGCTGGAAAAGGCGGGCTGGGCGATCGGCGATCTCGATCTCATCGAATCGAACGAGGCGTTTGCCGCGCAGGCGATGTCCGTCAACAAGGAGCTCGGCTGGGATCCCGCTAAAATCAACGTAAACGGCGGCGCGATCGCCATCGGCCATCCTATTGGCGCGTCAGGCGCGCGCTTGTTGACGACATTGCTCTACGAAATGGGCCGCCGCGATGCCAAAAAGGGCCTCGCCACGCTGTGCATTGGCGGCGGCATGGGCATTGCGCTGTGTGTGGAACGCTAAGGCACAAGGCAAGCGCGAAAAGTGTTGCGAAAATGATGCTATGGAGTGCCAATTTATCTTTGTATCGTAGATCGCCCTAAGTACTTATTGCAAAACTGTGTCATCTCGGTTCTCCTAGAGAGAAGGGGGCACGTTGCCCCTACCAACACGGGGGTGTACCATGGCGTTTCGGCATTTGATGCGTGCGACCGCAATCGCGGGCGTTCTGACTGGATATGGGGCGATGTCGCCCGCTTTTGCCCAAAAGGCTGAAGAAGCAGCAGTAAAGGCAACGCCGGCTACTGAAGAAGACGCTGATTCTGCAAAGGAAATCTTGGTTACGGGCTCGCGCATTGCACGGCCTGAAACAGATGGCATTCTGCCAGGCGTTCAGATCGGCGCAGAACAAATTCAGGCACGCGGCTTCACCAATGCGCTCGAAGCGCTGAACGATATCCCGCTGGTCGGCCCTGGTGCCAGCCCGCTCAACGGCAACAATGGTGGCCAGGCCGCCAGCCTTGGTGCCGCCTTTGTCGATCTGCTCGATCTTGGCACGCAGCGCACGCTGACGCTGGTCAACGGTCGTCGCTATGTGTCCGGTAACGCCGCCTCGCTGTTCGTCGATGCCAACGCATCGGGCAGCCAGGTCGACGTCAACTCGATTCCGTCGGCGCTCATCCAGCGCATTGACGTGGTCACCGTCGGTGGTGCCGCTGCCTATGGCGCGGATGCGATTGCGGGTGTCGTCAACTTCATCCTGAAGGAAGATTTCGAGGGTCTGGAAATCGGCGCGCTGGCCGGCATCACCGATCGCAAGGACGCGCCACAATATCAGCTGCGCGCTACCTTTGGTAAGAACTTCGCCGATGGTCGCGGCAATGTGGTCGCAGCCGTCGAATATAACCGCAGCGATGGCCTTCAGGCAGATCGGCGTGACTTCCGGCTTCGGCGCGCGACGAATATCACCAGCTTCCTGAACGGTGCCGTCCGCAATAGCGCCTTCGCCTCAGCAATCATTGATGCAGCCGGGTCAAACAACGCGGCCTTCCTGCGCAACACTGATGATAGACAGCCGGCCAGCCTGTTCGGCCAGGGCTTCATCAACAATACGATCAGCCTTGAAGGCACGGTGCTCAACGCGCTCACGACACCACCGACGCCTTATGTCGCCAATGCGCAGAACTTCATCACCTTGCAGAACGGCGTTGGCAGCACCGGTGCCAGCTTCTTCAACACGGCCACGCAGATCGTCAACGGCCTGCCCGGCAGCGGCGGCCTCATTTCGAACAACGGCCTGAACGGTCGGGCGACGCCAATCGCCGGCCTGCCGATCACCACCTTCGCGCCGACGGCACTGCCAACGGGCGTCACGGCGGCCCAGGTGTTTACGCAGTTCGGCATCACGCCGCCTGCCGGGGCATCGGCAACCCAATTGTCGACGCTGGCGATCAACGTGCTGCAGGCCAACCGGCCGACCGCGCGTGAATTTCTGTCGGCAAACCCCAACGTCAACACCAACGCCTTTATCGGCACCTTCATCCCCGGTGTGCCGCGCATCGCCAACACCGATACCACGCTGGTAACGGTCGCTGGCGTGCAAGTGCCGGTGAATCAGGTTCTGCCGTTCGTCGCGGTTCCGCTCCAGTTCAACGCAGACGGCTCGCTCGCCACGACGACGGCCGCCACGATCACGCCGGGTGTGGCGGGCACGCTCGCGCAGGCACCGGGGTCGAACGCAGGCTATCTTGACGGCCTGCGTGCCACCGTGCTGCGCACCCAGCAGGATCGCTTCACGGCCAATCTGAATGCCAAGTTTGACGTCTCGCCGAACCTGACGCTGTTCACCGAGAACCTCTATTCGCGTGTGCGCAACGTCTCGCTCGTCAACCAGTCGAGCAACAACTCGGTGTCGACATCGGTTGAGAACGCCGGTCTCGTCCTGAACATCAACAATCCCTATCTCACGCCGCAGAATCTGTCGGTGCTGAACTCGGTCGGCATCAACGCGGCAAACCGTGGCGGCAGTTTTGTCATCACCCGCATCAACCAGGATATCTTCGGCGACAATCCCTTCACCAATACGTCGGAAACATACCGCGTCGTCGGTGGCGCGCGCGGCAACTGGGAGCTGTTCGGGCACAAGTGGACGGCGGAAGCCTCCGCAACCTATGGCCGTGCACGGCAAGACACCCGCACCACGCAGGTGCTGGATATCGAATACCAGCTTGCGCTCGATACGGTTCGCGATTCCTCCGGTGCCATTCGCTGCCGTGCCCAGCTGTTCCCCGGTCAGTATCTCGGTCGCACGCCAACGGGTACCGTTGCCAACCTGACGCGCCAGCGCAATGCCGCGGGCGAGTCGCAGGAGGTGGTGTTTACGCCCACCATCACCCAGGCGCAGATCGATGCGTGTCAGCCGCTCAATCCATTTGGCTACAACCAGATGTCGGAAGCGTCGAAGCGCTACGTCACGCAAAATGTGCTGTTCACCAATATCGGCACGCAAACCTTCTTCCAGGGCTCGGTCACTGGCGGTATCGTCAATCTGCCCGCCGGTGAGTTCGTGCTGTCGGGTAACGCTGAATATCGCCGGGAAACGCTTTCTTTTACCAGCGATGCACTCAACCAGCTTGGACGTGGGCGCGCAGCGCCGTCGGCTAATACGTCCGGCAATATCGCCATCTTCGAATATGGCGGTGAAGCGCAGATCCCGGTGACCGGGCCTGATTTCCTGCCGATTCTCGGCCGGCTCGTCCTTACCCCGGCGGTCCGCTTGTCCCGCCAGACCGGCAGCTCACCCAGCTACCGCAATCTGGCCGGCACCTTGATCAGTCCATCGTCGAGCGGTGACACGGCGCTCATCTACACGCTGGGCGGCACTTGGGCGCCGATCCCGGACGTCACCTTCCGCGGCAACGTGACACGGTCGGTGCGTCAGCCTGCCCTCACCGAACTGTTCCTTGGCGGCCAGCCCAGCTTCGCGGTCACGACCGATCCGTGCGGCCCCGCCAATATCGACGGCGGGTCGCGTGGGGCCACGCGCCGGGCAAACTGTCGCACCGCCGTCATCAGCGCAGGGCTCGCCTCCTCGCCGACCACGGCGGATGCGTTCCTGACCACCTTCGTCCCCAACAACGTATCGCTGCCGGGCAGTTTTGCGGGTGCCACCACGCTTAAGCCTGAAGTGGGCAATACCTTCACGGTGGGCGCGATCGTGCAGCCACGCTTCATTCCCGGCCTGTCGCTCTCGGCAGATTTTATCAGCCTCAATCTGTCCAATATCATTCAGCCGACCACACCGACCCAGGCGCTGAATTTCTGTTATGAAAGCAACACCTTCCCTGACACATCACCACAAACGGGGTCCAACACCTGCCTGTTCACGTCGCGCCAGGCAGATTTCCAGATCGCCCCTGGTTTTGCATCGGGCTATATCAACCTTGCCGCCACCCAGCTTCGCGCGATCAACATCGTCGGCACCTATAAGTTTGATCTCCCGTGGGAAATCGGCAAGTTCAACATCCGGGGCAATGGCTATCACCTGATGAACTACACCGAATCGGCCTCGGGTGACTTCACCGATGCCATCAATTCAGCAGGCACGTTCAATCGTCCTCAGTGGGAAGTGCAGGTTGCGGGTCGTTATGAGCGCGGCGGGTTTTTCACCCAGCTCACCTGGAACTGGCGTGATCGCACGTCGATCTTCGTGAACGGCGCGCCCGCTACGATCGAGAACTTCCCGAATGTCCGCTATCCTGCCACCAGCACCTTTGATCTGGTTGCAGGGGCTCAGGTCAATGACCGGTTCCGCATCCAGTTCAACGTCATCAACCTGGGCGATACCAACACCGCTGGCGAACTGGGCGTGTTCGCTGGCAACTATGTCGACCAGATCGGCCGACGCTTCCAGTTGTCGACGGTGGTCAAGTTCTGATCGCTCTTTCGACGATCGACTGAAAAAGGAAAGGATCGGGGCAACCGCCCCGATCCTTTTTTTGTGGCCGTATCGCCACCCATTGCCAGCGCCCCCGTCAGGCGCGCCATTGCCGGTCGAACCGGCTGCCAAGCCCCGTCAGCAATTCATATTGCGAGATGCCTGCCAGCGCCGCTGCTGCCGGCAGCGCATAGTCCATTGCCACCCAATCGCCCTCGGCAAGATCGGGTGCCGCATCCACGCCGATTGCTACGAGGTCCATCGACACCCGGCCAAGCACGGGCAGCGCCTGGCCATTGGCGCGGGCGGTGCCGCACCCCGAAAAGCCCCGCCAATAGCCATCAGCATAGCCGATGTTCAGGATCGCGACCTGCATGTCGTGCGGTGCCGTGAAGGTGGCATTATAGCCAATCGTCTCACCGGCAGGCACGGTTCGCCGCTGCAGCACCTGCGCCTCGGGCGTCACGACCGGGCGGATCGAGTCGATCATGTCAGGGCGCGGCACGCCCCCGTAAAGCGACAGGCCCGGTCGGGTAAGATCGAAATGATAGGCCACCCCCAGCGCAATGCCGGCTGAGTTGGCCAGGCTCATCCGCCGTGCAGCCGTGCGCGCCCGCAGCGCCGCGAAGGCACCCAATTGCGCGGCGTTCATTGCGGCATCTTCGTCCCCACAGGCGAGATGGCTCATCAACAAGTCAATCTCGAGCCCGTCCAGCAACCCCGAAAGCGCTTGCTCGATGGAAAGACCAAGCCGGTTCATGCCGGTATCGACCATCACGTCGCACGCGCCGCCGCCCGCAGCGCGCCAGCGCGCGACCTGATCAACGGTGTTCAAGACAGGCCGGGCAATCGCGCTGGTGGCGACGGCCATGTCCTCGTCGCGCACCCCGTGCAGCACTGATATCGGAACGCCAAGCGGGGCCAGCGCCATCGCCTCCGCCCAGGTCGCGACAAAGAAATCCCGGCATCCCGCCGCTGCCAGCCGCTGCACGGCTTCGCTTGCGCCCAGGCCATAGCCATTGGCCTTGACGGCAGCGCCGCAGGCGGTCGCCCCGCCCATCGCCTTCAGCGCGCGCCAGTTACCGACAAGGGCATTGCCGTCAATCGCCAGGCGCAGGGGAGCAGTGGTCATGCCAGCGGCGTTAACGACGCATGCGGCCACATGCCAGTCCCCTTGGCGGGGCGTGTGTCACGCCGCCTGCGTTGCGGTCTGGACAGAGCGCGCCAGATCCTTGCGCTCATCGCGCAGCCACAACAGGCAGACGATCAGGGCCATCGCCACCACCGCCATCGTATACCACAGCCCGCCATAGGGATTGCCCGAGCGTGCAACGATATATTGGCTGATAAACGGCAAAAACCCGCCGAAATAGCCCGTACCGATGTGATACGGGATCGACATCGAGCTGTAGCGGATACGCGGGGGGAACATTTCGGCCAAGAGCGCGGCCACCGGACCATAAGTGATGCCCGCAAGCGCGCTCAACATGATGATCGCGCCCAGAATGATCGCGATATTGCCCGCCGACGGCACCACCTTGTTCAAGTTATAGCCGTTTGCCACCAACGCGGCGTCGAGCGAGGCTGGGCTGTCGTCGCGCACCGTGACGCCGCCGATCGTCACCACCGTCACTGGCGCGACAACCGTCTTGTAGGAAACACCCTTTTTCGAAAAATGGTCAAGCACCCGCGCGCACTCGTCGGCCTGCTTCTTGTCAAACGGGCTGTAATGGCACTGCGGGCCTGAAATGATGACGGGCGCACGGCGCGCTGCCTCGGCAAGGCCAGGGTTGGCCGCGCTGCCGATCACCCAGAAAATCGGGAAAAGCAGGATGAGCGTCAGCGCATAGCCAACGACGATCGGCAATTTTCGGCCAATCCGGTCAGACAGCCAGCCGAACAGCACAAACCAGAACAGTCCGGCTGCCGCGCCAAATCCAACAATCAGCTGCGCGGTGGTCTCCTCCACCCGCATCGTCTGTTGGAGGAACGATAACACCGTAAACATGGCCGTATACCAGATCACCGTCAGCCCCGCCGCAATCCCGAACAGCGCCACAAACAGCCGCCGCAAATTGCCCGGGTAGGTAAAGCTTTCGACAAACGGATTGGAGGCCGTCTCTCCCGCCGCCTTCATCTGCTTGAACACCGGGCTTTCGGAAAGCTTCAGCCGCATCCACAGCGACACGACGAGCAACAGCAGCGAAAAGAGGAACGGCAAGCGCCACGCCCAGCTTTCCCACGCCGCGGTGGAAAACGATCCCTTGGCGGCCAGTACCACTGCGAGCGAGAGGATGAACCCGCCCGCGACACTGGCCTGGATGAAGCTGGTATAATAGCCGCTACGCCCCGCCGGCGCATGCTCCGCGACATAGATCGCCGCGCCGCCATATTCGCCGCCAAGGGCAAGTCCCTGCAGAATCCGCAAGATGATCACGATCGCCGGTGCTGCAAGCCCGATCGCTTCTGCAGACGGCACAAGGCCAACGCCAGCCGTGGCCACGCCCATCATCGTGATCGTCACCAAAAATGTGTATTTGCGCCCGAGCCGGTCGCCCAGAAACCCAAACAACACCGCGCCAAGCGGCCGAAAACCAAACCCGACGGCAAAGCCAGCCCAGGCGAGCAGCGTCTGCACCGTCTCGTTGCTCGCCGGAAAAAAGGTGCGGCCGATAATGCCCGATGCCGCCAGCGTGCCGTAGATGAAGAAATCATACCATTCGAAGATGGTGCCCAGCGACGATGCGGTGATGATGAGCTGAATGTCCTTGCGGCTGGGCTCACTTGCCTGATCATCAGCCGCTATCGTCGCCATCATTATCCCCCCGGACGTGTGTTGATCGCCTGTCTCCAGCCAATCGCGACGTTTTTCAAGCCGCTTGCGGGGCCAACCGCATCACTGCGGACCCTAAACGCTTTGAGCAGACGCGCAATGCGTGCCGTGTGTGGCCTCAGGCCTTTGTCGCGAGCATGCGGATGATGCCGGAGAAATCCGCCCCGCCCTGCCCGGCATCGGCATAGGCCTGGTAGAGGGCGGCAGCGCGATCACCCATAGGTATTTCTGCGCCCGATTCCCGCGCCGCTTCCACCGCAAGATTCAGGTCCTTCAGCATCAGGGCTGCCGCAAACCCGCCCTCATAACCATGATCGGCCGGCGTTTCGGGGCCAACGCCGGGCACTGGACAATAGGTCGTCATCGACCAGTTTTGGCCTGATGATACGCTGGAGATATCGAAGAATTTCTGGGCATCGAGCCCCAGCTTTTCGGCGAGCAGAAATGCCTCGCACGTCGCCACCATCGATGCGCCGAGCAGCATGTTGTTGCAAATCTTGGCGGCCTGCCCCGCGCCATTGGCGCCAGCATGGATGACGGCCTTGCCCATCGACTCCAGGATCACCTGGGCGCGTTCAAAGCCTGCCTCACTGCCGCCAACCATGAAGGTGAGCGTGCCGCCATTGGCCGCGGCAATGCCACCTGAAACCGGCGCATCCACCGCAACCAGCCCCTTGGTCTGCGCCGCTTCCGCAACGCGTTTGGCCGTGGCCACGTCGATCGTCGAGCAATCGATGAGCAGCGTATTGGGTGCCGCCGTGCCAAACACCGCGTCGGCATAAACCGCTTCGACATGCTTGCCCGCAGGTAACATCGTCACCACGATCTCAGCGCCCTCAATGGCCGCGACGGCACTCGTGGCGGACAGGCAACCGGATGTCTTGGCCTTGTCCATCGCCTCGACGGACAGATCATAGGCGCGCACGTCATGCCCGGCGCGCGCCAGATTCGCGGCCATGCCTCCGCCCATGTTGCCAAGGCCGATAAAGGCGATGCTCGTCATTGCTCGATGTTCCCCAGATGGTGTCGGCGCAACCGACCGATGAGCAGCCCAAAGGCCGCGACTGCCGTGCCGACCAGAAAGCCTGCACCGCCAAACAATATCCTTGCCCTGAATTCAGTCGTGAACAGCGCCATCGCGATAAACCCCAGCACCGCAGGGATAAGCCCGATGGTCAGCGCGACCAATATCGGTGGCCAGCGAGTCCAGCGACCCACGCCCGCTGCTAGAAACAGCAGGGGCAGGAAATAGGCCGCAAGCGCCATCGCTATTTTCCCGTCCAAACCCCCTGCCGCTTCTCGACAAAGGCGGCCATGCCCTCCTTCTGATCCGCCGTACCGAACAGACCGTGAAACAGGCGTCGCTCAAAGGCGATGCCCTGCGTCAGCCCCGTCTCGAAGGCGGTATTGACCATTTCCTTGTTCGCCTTGACCGCAAGCGGTGCCATGCCTGCGATCACGGTGGCTGTCTTCAGGGCTTCGTCGATCAGGTCCGCTGCCGGGACGATGCGACTGACGAGCCCGGCGCGCTCGGCTTCTGCGGCGTCCATCATCCGCCCGGTCAGGCACATTTCCATCGCCTTCGCCTTGCCGACCGCGCGGGCAAGCCGCTGCGACCCGCCCATGCCGGGGGAAACCGCCAGCTTGATTTCGGGCTGGCCGAACTTGGCCGTATCGGCCGCCAGAATGAAATCGCACATCATCGCCACTTCGCACCCGCCGCCAAGCGCATAGCCTGCGACCGCCGCGATGATCGGCTTGCGCGTTGCCGTCACCCGGTCATACCCGCCAAAATGGTTGGTGCCGAACATCTCGGCAAAGCCCATCGCCTGCATTTCCTTGATGTCGGCGCCCGCCGCGAAAGCCTTTTCCGAGCCGGTTAGCACCGCGCAGCCTTGCGACCCATCGGCATCGAATGCCTCCAGCGCGGCGATCAACTCGGCCAGCACCTGGCTGTTGAGCGCGTTCAGCGCCTGTGGTCGGTTGAGCGTGATGAGCGTCACAGCGCCGCGCTGTTCGACGAGAAGGGTTTCGTAGGTCATTCGTCGCTTCCTTTCGTCACCCTAGGAGGTGGTCAATCGTGGGGCGTCCACGCCTCGTCCTCAGGCAGCGCGGCAAAAATCTGGTCGATCACATGATCGGTGACGCCTTCGGGCGTCGGTGGATTCCAGCGCGGGGCATTGTCCTTGTCGATAATCACTGCACGGACGCCTTCCAAGAAATCATGCCGCTGCACGACATGCGCGCCGACCGCATATTCCAGCCGCATCTCATCGGCAAAGTCGTGCATCAACGCGCCTTCATGCAGCAGTCGCAGCGATACCTTCATCGTTTGCGGTGACTTGCTTTGGAGCAGCTTGAGCTGGGATTGCACCCACTCACCGGGGTCTGCCGCGAGCGCCGCAAACACCTCTTCAAGCAAATCGGACGCGAACAGTCGGTCGATCTCGGCTCGACGATCGAGAATTTTCGCCACAGGCGGCGCAACCGACGCCGCAGCCAGGATGGCGTCGATCGAGCGGGGTTCGGCAATGATCCGCTGCTTCGCATCCTCGAGCGACGCCGCCGCCACATAATGCGTGGCGAGGCCAAGCGCGAGGCACTCCGCTCCATCGAGCCGGTGCCCGGTGAGCGCCAGAAACTGGCCCATCCGCCCCGGCAGCCGCGACAGATACCAGCCGCCGCCGACATCGGGGAACAGCCCGATGCCCGTCTCCGGCATCGCCAAACGGGTGTTTTCGGTCGCTATCCGGTACCGGCAGGGCAGCGATATGCCAACGCCGCCGCCCATTGTGATACCGTCCATGAAAGCAACGGTCGGCTTCACATAGCTGAACAGCTTGTGGTTCATCCGATATTCGGTGTGGAAGAACGCGCGCGCCTCCACCCCGTCCTTAGCGCCACTCTCGGCCAGCATCCGGATATCGCCACCGGCGCAGAAGCCGCGGCCATCGGCATGGTCGATTAGCACCGCCTCCACGCCAATATCGACCCGCCATGCCTCAAGCGCCTCCAGCATCGCGGCGCACATCGCGGTGTTGAGCGCATGGATGGCCCCGGGGCGATTGAGCCGGATGCGGCCGACAGGCCCTTCAACGACTGCAATCAGTTCGTTGGTCACTCGGTCGATCTCCCGCGCATCACCGCTGCGTTCTCTGCGCCTCTGCGCACACATTCTATTTCGCGCAGAGGCGCAGAGAACGCAGAGAAGTAAAGATGCAGGCCGCTTGCGCGGCGAGGATCATCGCTCACTGCCGCGTCAGCTCGCGCCCGACGATCATGCGCATCACCTGATTGGTCCCCTCTAGGATCGAATGAACGCGCAGATCGCGCCAGAAGCGCTCGATGGGATAATCCATCAGATAGCCATAGCCGCCGTGGAGCTGCAGCGCCCGATCGACCACCGCCGATCCGGTATCGGTCGCGAGCCGCTTGGCCATCGCCGCGAACTTTGTCTTGTCGGGCGCGTTCGCCGTCACCTTGGCGGCGGCCAAATAGAGCAACGCCCGCGCCGCCTCCAGCTCGGTCGCCATGTCAGCGAGCATGAACTGGGTATTCTGGAAATCGCTGATCGCGGTGCCGAACTGCTTGCGATCCCGCGTGTAGCCGATCGCCTCGTCGATGCAGCGTTGCGCGCCCCCAAGCGAGCACGCTCCGATATTGAGCCGCCCGCCATCGAGCCCCATCATGGCGATACGGAACCCCTCCCCTTCGCCGCCAACGCGGTTGGCAACGGGCACGCGGACCTCTTCGAGGATCACCTGCCGGGTCGGTTGCGAATGCCAGCCGAGCTTGCGTTCATTCGCGCCGAAGGAGACGCCGGGCATATCCTTTTCGATGACGAGGCACGAAACGCCTTTGGGGCCATCCTCACCGGTGCGGACCATGGTGACATAGATGTCATTCTCACCCGCGCCCGAGATGAACTGCTTGGTGCCGGTCACGACATAATGGTCGCCGTCCCGAACGGCGCGCGTCTTGAGCGCTGCCGCGTCTGAGCCGCTGCCCGGTTCCGTCAGGCAATAGCTGGCGATGGCATCCATCGTCACGAGATCGGGCAAATATTTTGCCTTCACCTCGGGCGAGCCGAAGCGATCAATCATCCAGCTGGCCATATTGTGGATCGAGATGAAGGCGCTCGTCGAGGGGCAGCCATAGGCCATCGCCTCCATGATCAGCGCCGCTTCGAGCCGCCCCAAATTAATGCCGCCCGATTCTTCCGAGACATAAATCGAGGCAAAGCCGAGCCCCGCCGCCTCCTTGATCGTGTCACGGGGGAAGATGTGATGCTCATCCCATTCGCCGGCAAAAGGGGTGATCCGGTCGGCAGTGAACTTGCGCGCCAAATCCTGAATTTCGCGCTGATCAACCGTTAAATCAAATTGAGCGGTGAGGTCGAGCTGGGTCATAAACCATGTCTCTAACGCGGCACGCGACCGATTCCCATAGGGCATGATGACCCCGTTCGGCGATGGCCGGTCCGCCTGCCGACACGATCATCATTCAGCTTGTGACCAAGATTTGACTGGTACAGTGTCGCAACGCGACTCGGGCTTGGGCCAAGGGAGTGGATTGATTTGGTTGACCTGATGATCCTGATCGGCGAGCGGCTGGTGCGCAGCTTCCAGATCGAATTCATCCGCTACATCATTGGTGCGGCGGGTATCGCCATCCTCTACTGGCTGATCCGGCGCGCAATTGCGCATCGCCGTATTCAGGACCGCGTGGCAACGCGCGCCGAGCGATTGCGCGAATTCCGCCAATCGGTTGAAACGATCGCGGTGTTCGCGGTCGTCAATCTGTTGACCTTCGCGATGGTTCGCGCCGGGTGGATACCAGTCAATCGCGGCGCGCCGGCGTTGGCGGTGATGGTCCCGCAGATTATCGCGATGGTGCTGCTGCACGACACCTGGTTTTACTGGATGCACCGCACGCTGCACTTGAAGCTGCTATTTCGGCGGGGGCACGCGGCGCATCACCTCAGCCGCACGCCGACAAGCTGGGCCGCCTATAGCTTCGCACCGATCGAAGCGGTGTTTGAGAGCATCTATATCCCGGTGATGTTTGTCGCGATTAGCTGGGTTGCGCCTATCCAGTCTTGGTCGGTATTCATTTTTCTCGGCCACCAGATCGCGCGCAATGTGTTCGGCCATTCGGGGTTCGAACTAGCCTGGCCGGGCTTCACCCGCTCGCCCTTGACCGGCTGGCTGACGACGACGACACATCACGACCTGCACCATGTCGAGGGACGCTATAATTTTGGGCTGTATTTCACTTGGTGGGACCGGCTGATGGGCACCGAGCACCCGAAATATCATGAGCGTTTCGAGGCAGTTGTCGGGCAGCGCAAAATCCTCACCAGCCCGGCAAGCGTCCCGCTCCGGTAGATTCATGGTCGGTTAGCGATGCAATCAGACCGCGTATTAACGAAGTTCGATGATACTAGATCGGGTGGCCGACAACCGAGCGAGATAGTGCATGACGTTCAAACGATTACTCGATGAACATGATCGAATCGATCAGTCACTCGGCGCGCTCGGGGCGTTGGTTCATGCGGCAAGCGCCGACCCGATCGGCGCGATGATTGCGTTGAGTGCGCTCGCCAACGAGCTTCGCATCCATCTCGCGCACGAAGATAAGATGCTTTACACGAACTTGGTGCTGGATAGGGATCAAACCTATGCTCAAGCGGCAAGTCGATTTGAACTGGAGTTCGCCGATCTCCGCCGTGATTGGGATATCTATCTACGCGAATGGCAGCTCGACAGTATCGCCGGTGACTGGGCTGGATTTTGCGACGAAACGTCACGGATGGTCGATCGGCTTGCCCAGCGTGTCCGCGCCGAGAACGAAATCCTTTATCTGACCGCGCTCAAGCGCGGTGTGCTTGCCCTGAATGACGCTAAGGCGAGCGCCTGCGCTCATTAATTGATCAAGGCATGGTCGTTCCGTTACCCCCCAGCCAATTCGCTTAACATCGCCGGAGTCAGCACCTGTGGCAGGATTTCGGGCTCGGTCGCGCCGGGTTTGTAGAAGAGATAAAGCGGCACGCCCGCACGGTTGTGCTGCTCGATGAAGCGACCGAGCTTGGGGTCGCCATCAGTCCAGTCGCCGACCATCACGGCAACATTATGCTTGGCAAAGACCGCTTTTACCTGATCGGTATCGATCGCGACGCGTTCGTTGACCTTGCAGGTCAAGCACCAATCGGCGGTGAAATAGGCGAAAACAGGCTGCCCCTTGGCGCGGGCTTCGGCGAGCTTTTCCTCGGTAAAGGCGGTCTTGCTCTCGGCGGCCAGCGCGGCGGAAGCGGCAGCCCCCTTGGGCACTGCGCGCACCGAATAGGCCGTCGCTGCCGTCACGCCAATCATCAGCACCACGCTCAGCCAGTGTGCCGAGAGGCCGCGATGTTGGCGCTTGCCGACCACGAACAGCACGATGGCCACCCCGAGCGCGCCGATCAGGCCAAGCGTGATCCCGTCGATGCCAGCTTCACCGCCAAGCACCCAGGCGAGCCAGATCGCGGTCAAGCCCATCGGTACGGCCAATATCTGGCGGAAGGTTTCCATCCAGGCGCCAGGCTTAGGCAGCGCCTTGCGCAACGCGGGCACGAAGCCAATTAGCAGGAACGGAATGGCCAGGCCGAAGCCGAGCCCAAAGAACACCGCTAGCGCCGCATACCATGGCAGCACCAGCGCCGCGCCAAGCGCTGCGCCCATGAACGGCCCGGTGCAGGGCGTGGCGATGATCGCCGCCAACGCGCCAGTCGCAAACGCTCCACTCGCGCCGCTCGCCGAATCGACGAAGCGCGGCGTCGGGATTTCGAAAAGCCCGGCAAGATTGAGCGTCAGCGCAATGACGAGCAGCAGCAGCACCACGATGGTCGCCGGGCTTTGGAGCTGGAACGCCCAGCCAACGGCTGCACCACCGGCACGCAGCGCAAGAATCGTGGCACCCAACCCCATGATCACGGTAAGGACGCCACCGGTATAGGCCAGCGCCTCGCGGCGCGCCTCTCGCTCATCGACCGATCCCTTGGCGAGGCTCAGCGCCTTCAAGCTGAGAATGGGGAATACGCAAGGCATGATGTTGAGGATCAACCCGCCCAGGATAGCGCCACCCAGCGCGATGAGCGTTGCCACCAGCACGCCCGCAGGGACGCCTGCGGCTGCGCCATTGCCGGCGGCTGGCGCGACGGTACCAGGGGTCGCGCTCACCGTCAGGCCTTTGGCGTTACCGATTCGCAAGACGCCGTCGATCGGGCCGGAAGCCTTGCCGGCCTCGGTTTCGATCACCAGCCGGTCGCCATCGCGCATCACCTTTTGCGGGGCTGCGTAATTGACGGCACCCTGGGTGACCGGAAAGAAATACGCCTTTTCGAGCGGCGTCGCTGCGGGATAGGGCACCCCGATCCGCACCGTTTTTCCAATGACCTGATACTGCGCGCCCATGCCGATCGGCTTGGGAATCGCCTGGCGGAACGCATCGAACTGCGCGCGCGTCGCAGTCTGGATTGCGCCATCGCCGACGGTGAGATTGACCGACAGATCGGCAGCCTCCGGCACGCAGATTTCTTCGGTGCAGACAAGATAGTTGGACCGGAGCTTGATGGGCAGCACGGTGCCGGGGGCAAGCCCTGCCGGAATATCGAGCGTCACGAGCAGCGTGTAATGCTGTTCGAACACATAGTTCATCAGATCAGCGATGATCAGCGTCGTTGGCACGGGATAGGCTGGCTGACCGGCGGTGACGCCCGCGGGCAGCGTCCACGCGAATTTGGCCGGAAAGCCTGCATCACCGGGATTTTGCCAATAACCATGCCAGCCCTTTTGCGGGGTGACGTCATAGGCCAGCGTTACCTTGGAACCTGAAGCGGGCGTTGCGCTTTCGGCGATCAGCTTGGTCGCCAGATGGGGGCCCGCCGAATAGGGATCGGGCACTTGCGCAGACGCCGTGGCAATGCCCACCAACGCCAGCAGCAATGTCATGAAAGCGAAACCCAGTGCGCGCATGCGGCGATCCTTGTCTTAAGCCCCGAACCCGGCGCATAGCCGAAAAACCGGACGCGGTGCACCCGATCAGGAGATGCTTGATGAAAACTGTTGCCACGCTTTTCGCAGCAGCACTCGTTCTGGTTACAACCAATGCAACAGCGCAGGACAGCGCGGCACCCGTCAGCGCCGCTGCCACACACGCGCGAACGCCGCCAAAGCTGATCGTGACGATTTCGGTCGATCAATTCTCCGCCGATTTGTTCGCCGAATATCGCGGCCACTTTACTGGCGGCTTTGCGCGGCTGTTGCAGGGGGCGGTGTTCCCGAGCGGCTATCAAAGCCATGCCGCCACCGAAACCTGCCCAGGCCATTCGACGATCCTGACCGGAGACCATCCCGCCCGCACCGGCATCATCGCCAATAACTGGATCGATCTGAAGACCGCGCGGACCGACAAGACGGTGTACTGCGCGGAGGACGAGAGCGTGCCCGGCAGCACGTCTGCTGCCTATACCGTGTCCGACAAGCATCTGCTGGTGCCGACACTCGGCGAGCGGATGAAGGCGGCAACCCCCGCCACGCGCGTTGTTTCCGTCGCGGGCAAGGATCGGGCAGCCGTGATGATGGGCGGCCACCGTGTCGATGAACTCTGGTGGTGGGACGGCAAGAAGTTCGTCAGTTACGCTGGTCGAGCGACCCCGGCTGTCGTGCTACAGACCAACGATGCGGTCGCCGCCCGGATCGCACTGGCGCAACCGGCGATGGAGACCACACCCTTTTGCTCGGCGCATGACCGCGCCATCGATATTGGTGGTGGCAAGACCGTCGGCACTGGCCGCTTTGAGCGCAAAGGGGGCGACACCCGCGCCTTCCGCGCCTCACCCGAGGCCGATGAAGCACTGTTCGCCATGGCCGCCGGCCTCATCCGCGACATGAAATTGGGCAAGGGCGAGGCGACCGACCTGATCGCAATCGGCGCATCGGCCACCGATTATGTCGGCCACACCTATGGCACCGAAGGCAGCGAGATGTGCCTTCAGCTGACCCAGCTCGATCGCACGATGGGGACTTTCTTTGCCGTGCTCGATTCGATGGAGATCGATTACGAAGTGGTGCTGACGGCCGACCACGGTGGCCACGATCTACCCGAGCGCAATGACCAGCATGGCGCGCCGGAAGCAGCAAGAATCAATCCAGGCTTCACCACCAAGAGCATCAGCGACGCCATCGCCGCCAAGCTCAAGCTCACCGGCCAGCTTCTCTATGGCGATTCGGGCTCGGGCGATGTTTGGATCGATCCCAAATTGACGCCCAAGCAGCGCGCGGCGGTGCTTGCTGAAGCACTCGCGGCCTATCGCGCCAATCCACAGGTTGCGGCTGCATTCAGCCGCGCGGAAATCATGGCCGCCCTCACCGCCACTGGCCCCGCCGAAACCTGGAGCCTGGTGCAGCGCGCGAAGGCGAGCCTTTATCCGGCGCGTTCGGGGGACATCGTCGTCGCGCTCAAGCCGCGCGTCACGCCGATTGCGAATCCGGGCGGCGGCTATGTCGCGACGCACGGCTCGTTCTGGGACTATGACCGTCGTGTGCCGATCCTGTTCTGGCGCAAGGGGATGGCTGGTTTCGAGCAGCCACTGGCGGTGGAGACGGTCGACATCGCCCCGACGCTCGCCGCAACGATCGGCATGAAGCTCGCCGCGCCCGAGGTGGACGGCCGCTGCCTGGACCTGGATGCAAGCGCTGGCGATAGCTGCCTCTAGGCGGCCAAACTTACCGGCACCTCATGTTGCGTTGGGCTCCCGCGAAGGCGGGAGCCCAGCCTGGGACCCCGCCTTCGCGGGGACACAAGAGGTATCACCGCAGCTCGAACGGTCGCACGCCCTTGCCTAGCGTGTTCTGGCCGACCGCCAAGCGATCATGGCTCACATCGGCGACAAAGGCGGGGCTGCGCGTCTGGCCCGGCGCGAGCGTCGCGACATTGCCCGAGATGCTGAGGCCGGTCGCCGAATATTTCCGCTCCTCGGCCGAGACGACAACGAAGCCCGTCCAGTTTTCCTTATTGGGCCCCTGGACGAATGTATTGCGGGCGATCACACCGGTGCCGCCTTCGGGCAGATCGATCATGTAGTTGGTCTTGCGCCCTTCGGTGTCGTCAAAGCTGTTGTCGCTGATCGATACCTGCGGCGCGCGCAGCTTCACATAATGCCCGCCACGCCCCCGCTCGAAGCGGGAATGCGTGATGGTCACGAGTCCGCGCGTCGCGAGATACACACTGTGCGCGCAGCTCGGGCTCTCGTCGCACTGGCCGAGCCCGGCAAAGGTCGATCGATCGATCGTCATGCGGGCGGGCGCGTCAGTCGCGCCCAGAATGCCTTCCTGGCTATCGAGGAACATCGAATTGCGCACCGTCAGGTCGCCGATCTCGATGCGGATGCCGGCGCCGTTGCCGTCGCCCACGCGCATGTTGCGAAAGATGATGCCATCGACGACCGATCCCGCACCGCGCAACACCAGCGCGGCCTTACCCTCGCAGGTCACGCCATCAAAAATGACGCTGCCGGGTGTCGCCGCCTGGAAGGTGATGCGACCCGCCTGCTGCACCGCGCATTCGCGGTAGGTGCCTGGGGCAATCACGATCGTCGCATCGCGCCCCCGCACCGCCATCAGCGCCTCATCGAGCTTGGCGAACCCCTGCCCCGTCTCGGCGACCGTGAAGGGCGCGCCAGACTGCTGCGCCGCTGCCGGAACAGTTAGCGCAAGGGCGATAAGCGGAAGGATGTAGCGCATGCGAACGGCTCCTTTGTGGCCTGCGCAAATGCGCCCATTTCCGCCGCCAGTGAAGGCGAATTGAGGGTTAACGATCGTGTCGTCGCAATTCGCTTGCTAGAATGGAAAGTTATGACTTGACGCATTGGAAAGTGAACGGCATTACTTTCCACATTGGAAACAGGAGTGAAGCCATGTCGATTTCAGCCGATGAAGCAACCGCGGCGCTCGCCGATCTGCAGACCGCGCAGCAACGGCTGGCGCTTGCGGCAGATTGCCCGCCAGCCCGGCACCTGGCATTTGCGCTCGTCATGGGCACCCTAGTGTCGCTCCCCGCCTACCCAATCCGGATGATGCTCGCTTTGGAGCTGGTAGTGTTCATCGCCATCGCGCTTATCGTCCGTTGGGACCGGAAGCGGACGGGCATGTTCATCAACGGATATCGCATGGGCGCCACCCGGCCGCTTACCTTTGCCATGCTGGCGGTCTTTGTCGTGATGACATTGCTGGGCACGCTTGGCATGCGCCACGACCTGCCCTGGGCGCCTGTTGCGCTCGGCTTGCTGGCCGTGGCGATCGCCTATGGCTTCAGCATCCAATGGCAAAAGATTTTCCACCGCGAACTGAGCCAGCGCGCATGAGCGGCAAGGAAGCGTGCTTCGACCCGGTCATCCACCCGCCCGCGCGGCTGCAGATCATGGCGGTGGTGGCCAATGTCCAGAGCGCCGAATTCGCCCGGCTGCGCGCCACGACGCAGGTGAGCGATTCGGTGATGTCCAAGCATCTGTCAGCCCTGGCAGAGGCCGGCTATGTCCGGCTCGACAAGGCGGCACTGGAGGGCAGGCAGCGGACCTGGGTGTCGATCACTCAAAAAGGGCGCGCGGCGTTCAACCGGCACATCGCCGCGCTGCAGGCGCTTGCCGGTCTCGCCGCCCCCGCGACCGACGCCGACGCCGATGAAAGCGCCGACGTCCCGGCCGTGCTCAGTCCAGGTTCGGCCTGAGCCAGCGCTCCGCGGTCGGCAGATCGACACCGCGCCGCGCGGCATAATCCGCCACCTGATCGGGCCCGATCCGCGCCACGCCGAAATATTCGGCCTGTGGGTGGCCGAAATAGAAGCCGCTCACCGCCGCCGTCGGCAGCATCGCAAAGCTCTCGGTCAGCGAGATGCCGGTCGCGTGGTGCGCGTCGAGCAGCTTGAACAGGATCGTCTTCAGGCTGTGCTCCGGGCAGGCGGGATAGCCGGGCGCGGGGCGGATGCCGCGATATTGCTCGCGCATCAGCGCTTCATGCGTCAACTGCTCATCCGGCGCATAGCCCCACAGGTTCATCCGGACATGCTGGTGCAGCGCCTCGGCAAAGGCTTCGGCGAGCCGGTCAGCCAGCGCCTTGAGCAGGATGTCGGAATAATCGTCGATCGCGGCCTTGAAGCGCGCCAGATGCGGCTCGATGCCGTGGATGCTAACGGCAAAACCACCGATCCAGTCGCCATCATGGCTGACGAAATCGGCCAGGCACATATTGGCGCGGCCCTCGCGCTTGACGATCTGCTGGCGCAGGAAGGGCAGCCGGACATGGTCTTCGTTGTCGAGGTGAATGATCACATCGTCGCCCTCACGACGGCAGGGCCACAAACCGGCAACGCCTCGCGCGTGAAGCCAATTGTCCGCGATGATCTTGTCGAGCATCGCATTGGCATCAGCGAACAGGCTCGTCGCGCTCTCGCCGACCACCGGATCACTCAGGATCGCGGGGTAATTGCCCGCTAGCTCCCAGGCACGGAAAAAGGGCGTCCAGTCGATCATGTCGCGCAGATGGTTCAAATCCCAATCGCGGAAAATATGCACGCCAGGTTGCTTTGGATGCGGCGGCTTGAGCGCCATGTCCGCCTCAAAGGCATTGTTGCGCGCGTCCTCAAGCGACGACAGCGCGTTCTGCCCCTTGTTGGCGCGCGCCACGCGAACCGCCTCATAATCGGCCGCCGTCTTCTGCACGAACTCGTCGCGGATCGTGTCGCTGACTAGCGTGGAGGCAACGCCCACCGCGCGGCTCGCATCGAGCACATGCACGACCGGGCCATCATAAGCCGGCGCAATCCGAAGCGCCGTGTGGACCTTCGACGTCGTCGCCCCACCAATCAGCAGTGGCATCGTCATGCCGGCGCGCTTCATTTCCTCGGCGACCGTCACCATCTCGTCGAGCGAGGGCGTGATCAGGCCCGAGAGACCGATCATATCGGCATCATTCTCGTTCGCGGCTTTCAGAATGTCAGACCAGGGCACCATCACGCCCATGTCGACCACGTCGAAGCCGTTGCACTGCAGCACCACGCCGACGATGTTCTTGCCGATATCGTGCACATCGCCCTTGACGGTCGCCATGATGATCTTGCCCTTGCCGCGCGCGCCGGGCTCCTTCGCCGCCTCGATGAAGGGCAGCAGATGCGCGACCGCCTTCTTCATCACGCGCGCGCTTTTCACCACCTGCGGCAGGAACATTTTCCCCGAGCCGAACAGATCGCCCACGACGTTCATCCCGTCCATCAGCGGGCCCTCGATGACCTCGATCGGGCGCGCAAAGCCCTGGCGCGCTTCCTCGGTATCGTCGACGACATAGAGATCGATGCCCTTGACCAGCGCATGCTCGAGCCGCTTGTTGACCGGCCAGCCGCGCCATTCCTCGGCGGCCTTCTCGGCAACAGCATCGGTCCCGCGAAACTGTTCGGCAAGCGTGATGAGGTTGTCGGTCGCATCGTCACGCCGGTCCCAGATCACATCCTCGCACGCTTCGCGCAAAGCGGGATTGATGTCGTCGTAAATGTCGAGCTGCCCGGCATTGACGATCGCCATGTCGAGCCCGGCAGGAATCGCGTGATAGAGGAATACCGAGTGCATCGCCCGCCGCACCGGCTCGTTGCCACGGAATGAGAAGCTGAGGTTGGATAGCCCACCCGAGATATGGACGTGCGGGCAGCGCGCCTTGATCTCACGGCACGCCTCGATGAAATCGATCGCGTAGCGGCGATGCTCATCGATGCCGGTCGCGACCGCGAAGATATTGGGGTCGAAAATGATGTCTTCGGGCGGAAAGCCGATACCCGTCAGCAGCTTATAGGCGCGCTCGCAAATCTCGACCTTGCGCGCCTTGGTATCGGCCTGCCCGACCTCGTCGAACGCCATCACGACGACAGCCGCGCCATAGGCCATCACCTTGCGCGCCTGGTCAAGGAACTGCGCCTCGCCTTCTTTCATGCTGATCGAATTGACGATCGGCTTGCCTGAAACGCACTTCAGCCCGGCCTCGATCACTGACCATTTCGAGC
>CAZXBM010000045.1:0-26168 GCA_964638495.1 uncultured Stakelama sp.
CGAAATCCGTGGTGCCAACTGTGAGCGGACGAAGCGACATGTGGCACGTCTCGTCCCGGCCCATCACCGACAGCCGCTGGAGCAACCGGAAATGGTCGACTAAGCGAACACAGGGCATCGACTCCCGCATGATCGGGGGATCAAGGGCATGGCCCATCGACGCGGCAAAGGCGCGCAGCGGCGCAGCTTCATCGAGCGCGACAAAAAGCTCCGCCCGCCCGCTAGATCCCCCTGCTGTCATCATATCAGAACGATGCATCGAAATTTGGCTCGTCACAACACCGGTTGCTGATAACTGACGCTTTACCCTGATTGTGGAACATATTTTGTTCGTCCCGATTCCCCGTCGATAAGCAGAAGAACGACCCAATCGCCGGCATCTGTGCCACGCACATACCCTCCCGACTTCCGCCGTTCGTTCACCGCCGCGCCAACCATAAACGCGAACGGTTGCTTTATCTTGTGCCGAGTACCTTAAGGCGTTCAGTCAGTTCGATGGAGACGAGCGATAGGACACTCATCGTTGGATCCCGCTTTCCAGGAGCTTCGCCCCTGGGACGAAGGTCGACTGCTCGGCGCCAAGCGAGCGCTGAAACCTGACGTGTACTCCGACTTCTTCATGTCCCAGCTCCTTGCCCGTAGGCTTCTCAAGGCCGGAAAACTCTCGCTCAAACCGGATGAAAAACAGACAATACGCCGCGGCGGATGACCTGACCTTTGGAGAGGCGGCCCATCGCCTATCCTCAAGGCTGATCGTAAACTGGGCCCATAGGCGCCGTCATTTCGTATTCGATAGTTTTTCAGCGTGGAGCCATCGCATCGGCTTTGGATGAGTTTTTGGTCAGTGTATCTAATCGGTTACCGAATCAATTCATCCGGCAGAAACGCACCCATCTCAAGACAGCTCGAAAAACGAAATTTATCGTTGTATTATAATATTCTTCCTTGAGCCAATCAGCCCATTACGACTTACACGAGTATGACGAGCTGGTGCCGATCAAAACCAGCGCCGCATAAGCCGAGAGTGCAAACAGGGGCACTCGGTCATTCGATCGTCAGCTAGACAGCCCTCATAATTGCGGATACGATAATTTTCAGCATCATTGAGGTCAGGTCGATGGGTCAAAATATCAATGCCGACGGATCGGCCACTGTCGACGAGGGTGCCGCGACGATCGAAGCCCCGGCCGCACCGCCGCAATTGCCGGATAGCTTGCCCCGCGCGCGTCTGCAAAAGCTGGTGACCGACATGGGCAAGATCGTGTCCGATCATGGTATCGACACGGCCGAATATGTCACGATCGGCGGGGTGCGGCAGTGGATCACGATCCGAGGGCAAGATCAGCGCCAGCCAATCCTCCTCTATCTGCATGGCGGACCAGGTGGCGCACTCTCGCACTGGAGCTTTGTGTTCCAGCGACCGTGGGAGGAGTATTTCACCGTCGTGAATTGGGATCAGCGCGGTTTTGGCAAATCCAATATCGATGGTGATGCGCTGAAGGGCACCCTCAACAAGGATCAACTGGTATCCGACGCGATCGAGCTGATTGATTATCTGCGGACGCGGTTCGGTCGCGACAAGGTTGTCCTGGTCGGCCAGTCCTGGGGATCGCTGCTCGGGCTTGAAGTCGCCAAGCGTGCGCCAGACCGGCTGTTCGTGCTGGCAACAATCGGCCAGGCGACGGCGTGGGAGGGAATGTTCGAGTATACCAAGCAATCACTGATCGATCTCGCCCGTGAAACCGGCGACACGGACCTCGAGGCTGCCATGATCGCCACCGGGCCGTTCCCACCCATCGAGGACGAGGCAGCACGCGCGATGTGGATTGGCACCGTCCAGATGGCGATGGGCGTTCGCGGTTATTCCTATCATAATGGCGCTGGTCCCGAAGGGTTTGGGGATCGATTCGAAACGATGCTGTTCATGTCGCCCGACGTTGACAACGATCGCTTCGCCGCGATGGTGAGCGACACAACCGCCGGCGACCGCGTCAAGGAAATGACCGCGTCAATTGCGGGCTGGTCGGCGGCGAAGGACATCGGCTCGATCGAAGTGCCCTATGTGATCTTCCAGGGAACGTACGACTGGCAGACACCGACTGGGCTCGCGCGCATCTGGTTCGAACAGGCGGATGCGCCGTGGAAACTGTGGATCGAAATGCCCAATTCCGGGCATTTCGTGGCGCCAGAGGAACCCGGGCGGATGATTGTCGAATTGCACAACAAGGTGCTGCCGGCGACGCGGGGTGAAATTCCCGCCGGAGCGATCCTGCGCGGCGAATAACGGCGCAGCAATTTCCTTCGCGGTTATGCTGCCCAAGGGTCGGCCACGCGCGGCCAATAGTTCAGGCTGCGATGGCGGTAATCGAGATTCTCGAAATCGTTGCGGATCAGTCCCGGGCTGTCGACATACAGCACTTCGGACCCCAGGGGCGCAAACTGGGCATGGAAATGTTGCGACGATTTCACGACGATGGCGCGTTTTGCGGTCAGGTCGACGCCGAGATTGGTGAATAGATCAGTGGCATATGCCTGCTGGCGGTAGGAAATCAGGACCAGTTCGACGCCGTCGTCGGTGCTGACCAATACCGAAGGTCCGCACTTCATCACGAACCCTAGGGCCGTCTGCACATGATCCTCGTGAATGGCGCGCACCGTCACCGTCAGGTCGACGGGATCGCCCGACGCCGGGCCGCATTTGCCGCCCACCCGCAGCGCGATGCGTGCGCCCTCCCCCGCTTCCTGACAAACGGCGATCGCGCCCAAATCCCAGAATGGTCCGATCGCGACATTGCCAATGCCGCGTTCAATCATCCGCGCCAGGATGAAGCTGCTGTCGCTGGCCGCACCGCCGCCGCTGTTGTCGGCGCCATCGGCCATGATGACCGGTTTTTCGGCGGATAGTTCCAGCATCCGATCGATCGCTGCGTCGATCGACATCACCACGGGGCGCGTTTGATCGCGCATTTCCCAAACCTGTTGCCCAAGCGCCTGCGCCAGCGCGCCTGCCCGGACCGCGCCGGGATCGACATTGGCATCGCTCACCACCCAGATTCGGGCACCGCTGTCGGCGACGTCGCCATAAGGAAAGCCGTGGCCAAAACTGACGCTTAGGACCCCGTCACGGCCTTCCATGTCCTTCATCTGCTGGACGAACCCCATCATCGGCTCGCGCGTGGTATGCCAGAAACTGACCATTCTCAGATCATGGACGGCAGTGATCGGCCTGATCTTGCCGAGGGTGGTATCAAGCGTCAGTCGCCACAGTTCGCGGAACCGATCGATAATGTCGGTGTGGGGATACTCCTTGTAGGCAATGATGACATCCGCCTGCTCGCGCATCAGATCGGTAAAGTGGCAGTGCAGATCGAGCTCCACGCCGATCGCCACGGTCGGCCCCACAATGGCGCGCACTCGGGTGATCAGGTCGCCCTCGCAATCCGGATAACCGTCGGCGACCATCGCCCCATGTAAGGGCAGCAGCACCGCATCCACGGGCATCGCCGCACGCAGCTGATCAAGCAGATGGTCACGCATCCTTTCATAAGCGCTGCGAACCGTGGCGCCGCTGGGCTGGGCGAACACGTTCAGGCCGGTGATGATCTCGTGCCCTTCAGCGGCGGCGAGTTCGGCAAGGCAAGCCGTATAGGGATCATCGAGCGTACCAACCGCTTCCGTCCGGGCCGGATCGAACATCGCCTCTCCACCAAACGCCGCCAACCCGGTCGGGGCCGGCGCGAAAGTGTTGGTCTCCGTGGCGATCGCACCGCAAAAAATCTTCATCGATTGGCCTTTCGTTCGAGACGACAGTTTCAATCCCTTGCAGGCTGCCGTCCAAGCCGAGCGCTGTTTTCGTAGGTGACAATGGCACGCCTCGCTTGACCATACAATAAAATGAGGACAGGCTCATCAAACAGACCGAAGGATCCGCTGATGAACGCCATCACCCACGTCAACGAACTCCTGACCGTGCCCGAAGGCAATGAAATTGGCGTCTCGAACTGGGTATTGATCGATCAGGACATGATCACCCGATTTGGCGAGCTGACGCGCGATATCGATCCTTTGCATCTGGACCCGGAATGGGCAGTCGCGCACGGCCCCTTTGGCGGCACCACGGCCTATGGCTTTCTGACGATGTCCATGCTCAGCTTCTTGTTGCGCGACATGCTGGAAAAGGATCTGCGCAGCGTCGATAGCGGGCTGTTCCTCAACTATGGCTTTGAAAAGATGCGGCTGATTTCGCCGGTAAAGGTCAACAAGCGCATCCGCGGTCGCTTTGTGTCTGGCGGCATCCGTGAAGACAAGGGCGGGCGCCGCATCAAGACGATCCGCGCCACCGTGGAAATCGAAGGCGAAGACAAGCCTGCCCTGGTCGCCGAATGGCTTTCGGCGTGGGTGCCCCCGGCCGAAGGCGGCGGGACGCGCATTCTGCCCTGAAAGCTACGCCAGCGGGTTTACCGCACAGGATCGCTCCCGTTTTCGATGCTGCGAATGGCCATAAGGCTCAACTAGCCAATAGGTGACGACAATGAGTTTGAACCATGCGTAAGCCAATTGTGCCGTTGTCGCCACCAGCCGACCGGCAATCGACTCAAACTGCTTCGGGCTCGAAGGCGCTTGAGACACTAAGATTTGTCGCGAATTGGATTCGCAACCCCCTGCAAGTCGGATCGGCTATCCCCAGCAGTCGCAAACTCGCCGAGGCCATGACCGCCAGCATCGATCCCAATGGAGGGCCTGTCCTCGAATTCGGCGCGGGCACCGGCGTGTTCACGCGCCAAATCCTGGAGACGGGACTCCCCGCGAGCCAGCTTGAAATCATCGAAGAAAATGCTGCATTTGCATTCCTGCTCAGCAAGCAGTTTCCCGATGTGCGGGTCCATAATATCGACGCACAACACGCGGCATCCCACGCTGATGCACCCGCCAGCTCTTATCAGCAGGTTGTCAGCGGCCTGCCGCTGCTGGCGATGAACCAAAAAACGCGGATCGCGATCCTCGATCAATGTTTCGCGCTGCTCCGGCCCAATGGCCTGCTGGTACAATTCACCTATTCGACTCGGTCGCCGATTGATCATGAGACGCTCAACGCGCTGGGATTAAGGGCCAAACGCGTCGCGCGCATCTATCGCAATTTTCCGCCAGCGACCGTTTTCCATTATTGGCGACCCGCATAGCCCGTGCGGACATTGCCTCATCCACTGATCGCGCGATTTCTGAGCGCGGTACGATCGACCTTCCCGACCGGCAGCAACGGGAATTCACGTTCGATGTGGATGCGTTTCGGCAGCTTGTAATTAGCCAGTTTGTCGCGCGCATAATGCATCAGTTCCTCGGTCGTAATGGCCTGGTGCACGGTGACGTAGAGCACGCCGACTTCCTGCCATTTGGCATCGGGGATGGCGACCACGACCGCCTCGCTGACCGCGGGATGATCTTCGAACACGATCTCGACCTCACGCGGATAAACGTTGTAGCCGCCTGATTTGTACATTTCGCGAATGCGCCCGACGATGCGATAGCATCCATCGGGCCGCCGCACCGCCAAGTCGCCTGTCCGCAGAAAGCCGTCAGCGGTATAGGCCTCCGCCGATGCCTCCGGTCGGTTCCAATACTCGATGAAGCTGTAGGGCGATCGCGCCAATACCTCGCCCGGCGTCCCGTCTGGCACATCATGGCCTTCGCCATCGACCAGACGAAGCTCGACTCCCGGAAACGCCGGGCCGACCGAATTGAGCAGGATGTCGCGGTCGCTGGTCGGGGCGACACCAGTCATCGCGCCCGTCGATTCGGTCTGGCCATAGTTGGTGCACAGCGACGGACAGATCGCCATCAGCCGATCGAGCACGTCCGATCCGATCGCCGCCCCCTCCCAGCAGATCAACTGCACGGCAGACAGGTCGCGCGCGCGCTTGTCGAGTTCGGCAAGCTGCATCGTGAACACTGACGGCGTCGATGCCCAGAAAGTCACCTTCTCCCGTTCGATGATATCCAGCGATTCGGCGGCATCGAAATGCTCCATGAAAATCGTGGTGCCGCCCGTCACCAGGCACGGTGTCGCCAGATCGACCGTGCAACCAACGTGATTGATCGGGAAGAAATTAAGTTCGCGAAGCGGCTCGACCGGCCAGATCCGGGCTTGTTCGATCGAAAATTCGACGATGCCCTGCTGCTGTAGGACTGCCCCCTTGGGCTTGCCGGTGGTGCCAGATGTGTAGACCAGCACGCAGGCCTGCCGCCCGCCGACCAGCGCGCGCCGAGCGGCAAGTTCATCGTCGCTGACGCCCGTGCCGCGAGCGACAAAGCTATCGAACGGCTCGATACCGGCGTCCGGGTCACTACCGTCATAGCCGGCAATTACTGCAATATCGGCGGCCGCGCGCAATGCGGCAATTTCAGCGTCGTAACGGCGGTCACCGACTTGCATCCGGGTAAGCAGGAGCTTGGGCTGACAATCGTTGACGACATAGACGAGCTCGTCGCGCCGGTACTTGGTATTGAGCCCCAGCCAGATCGCACCCACCGAAGTCGCCGCCAGATAGGCGATGAAATAATCGGGTGACGGCGTCTGCAGCGTAGCAACCCGATCCCCGACCTCGACACCTGCCGCCAGCAGCGCACGCGCGAGCGATTCCACGCGCGCATGAAGCTGGGCATAGGAGACCCGCGTCTCGCCAAGCACTATTGCCTCGGCATCAGGCGTTCGCTCGGCATACCATCCGACATAATCGGCGATACGGGGCAAGGCAGGCGGCAGTGTCATCGGGCAACATCCCATCACGATCAATCAGTCCGCCAACCTAGCGTATCGCAGCGCGAAGGCCAATTAAGTTGAGAGGTTCCTCATGTTTTGCAGATTGGATATCAACGGTGTGCAGGTGCGACAATTGCTGCGGCAATGCGCGCGGCAATCGATGGGTCACCCAAGCGCGGCACCTCGCCTGGCGAGATCAGCCGCATCCAGATGACGGTGGCGACATCGGCGATAGTCGCATCGGTCGCGCCGAGCCGCTCGAGCAGCGTCGCCAGCTCTGCATCGGGTTGGACGAACAGCTTACGGATCAAATCGTCCATCATGCCACCCAAAATGCAGACGATCAGCAACAGCTCGTCTTCGCCCATCGCGGTGATCGGGGCACCTTGGCGCATCAGCCCGCGTAGGACACGTTGGTGCCAGCGCATGTTGTGCGCCTGAAATACGCGCGCGAATTGCGGATCACCGTCTGCGAACTGGTAAAGGCTGCGGATTAAGCCGCCATTCGCGTGCGCAAACGAAATCCAAACTAGATTGGCAAAGCGGATCGATTCGACCGCATCCCCTTGCTCGCGGCGTGCGCTGCGCAGGTTCAGGTCGAAGAACATGGTCTGGAACTCGTCCAGAACCGTTCGGACCAGATCCGCCTTGTCAGTAAAATAGAGATAAAACGACCCTTCAGCCATCCCGGCTTCGGTACTAAAATCGCCGGTACGAATGTCATGCAAGTTGTTCGTCATCAGCAGCCGGGCGCCAGCCAGCTTCAAGCGTTCGCGGGTGCGCTGGCCTTTTTGTCGGGGTGGTTCATTGTCGAGGCGCCATTCGAGACGACTAACAAAGGACAGGGGATGCAAATGGCTGGGAATTGCCATAATGGTGTCGCGGACTAAATCTGGCGCGAGCTCTTTTGTCTTTGCCATCATCGTGCGATCCCATAGCAAGGGGCAGGATGGCAACCGCGAAATGCCGCCAGCCTCGATTCAACGCGGATGCTCAACGTCGCTCACGTGCCGTCGGCAAGCCACACCGTGCTGATCAATCCATCGATGACGCGAAAGATCACCACCGCATCAAAAGCCGGTCGATCATTGCCCGTCAACCGCTCATGATCGAACACTTTGTTGCCGACGACGATACGATTGACCAGCGCTGCGCGAACGTCGAGCCGCTGGAAAGGAGCGGCATAATGATCGTGCATCGCCTGTTTGCCGACAAATATTGGGCCATCGCCGCCCAGTCTAAAGCCTGAGATATCATCAGCATAATAGGTCAAAAACTGGCCCAAATCGCGCGCATTATAAGCATCGAGCTGGCCCTGGACCGCTGCCTCCGATGACAGCATCGGCAAACCCAAGTCAGCCATGCGTGGCCGCGCTGGTGCCAAATCCATCGGCAAGGAAGCGTTCGGCGATCGCAGCGTGCAGCGCCGTTCCCCGCACCATTACCGTTTCGTCCATGACCATGCGCGCCGAATGCAACGCGCAGCATTGCCGCCAGTCGCTGCCCTCTGCCGAGGCTCCGAGAAAGAACATCGCGCCAGGCACCTTCTCCAGCACATAAGAAAAATCCTCGCCGCCCATCACCGGTGACGCCATCGTTTGCCAGGCATCCTTGCCAAACTGCGACTCCACCACCTGCTGCCCGAGCGCGACCGCACGGGAATCGCACATGGTGACGGGAAAGCCCTCCTCAAACCGAACGTCTGCGGTTGCCCCGTGCGCGGCGGCGATGCCCTCGATCAATTGACGCAGGCCTGTCTGCACGTCGGCGCGTGTCTTTGGCGACAGCGTTCGAATGGTGCCGAGCATCGTCGCGGTGTCGGGAATGATATTGTCGGTCGTGCCGGCTGCAATCTTGCCGATCGTCACCACGGCTGGATCGAATACCGACACGCGCCGCGTGATGAAGGTTTGGATTGCGGTGACGATTGCACAGGCAACCGGAATCGGATCAATCGCATCGTGCGGCATCGATGCATGGCCGCCGCGCCCGGTGACGGTTACAAACAGCTTGTCGGTGGACGCCAACAGCGGCCCCGCCCGCCCGCCAAACACGCCGTGCGGCGCATTGGGCATGACGTGCAACGCAAAGGCCGCATCGGGCAGCGGATCGATCAAGCCATCATCCAGCATGTGGCGCGCGCCGTGGAAGCCTTCTTCGCCCGGCTGGAACATGAACATCACTGATCCAGCCAGCTTCTCGCGTCGGGCGCATAACAACCGCGCCGCACCGACCAGCATGGCGGCGTGGCTGTCATGGCCGCAGGCGTGCATGGCCCCGCCAATCTGAGACGCAAAGTCCAGCCCGGTATCTTCTTCCAGCGGCAGGGCGTCGGTATCGCCGCGCAATAGCACCGTGCGCCCATTAGCCGGTCCGCGCAGCAGCGCCACCAGGCCAGTCGTTGACGGGCCTTCGCTGATCTCCAGCGGCAACCCCTGCAGCGCTTGTCGAATTTTCGCGCTGGTCTTGGGGTTATGCAGGCCAAGCTCGGGTTCGGCGTGAATCGCGCGGCGCAGCGCGACCAGATCCGGCAACAGCTCGGCAGCCGCTCCGGCCCATTGGGTCATCGTTGTCATATCAGCCCCAAAGCGCCGGCTTGTGCGGCACCGCGACCACGCCGTTGTCGTAGTCGAAGCCGTGCGCGCAATCCTCGGCCTGCAGTAACGGCCCATCGAGATCGACGAACGCGCAGCGCTGCGCCAGCACCATGCCCGGTGCCATCGAAAGAGACGATCCGGCCATGCAGCCGACCATCAGCCCAAAGCCCTGCGCCTCAGCCAAGTCTGCCAGCGCGAGACCGGCGGTCAATCCACCGCATTTGTCGAGCTTAATGTTGATCAGCTGGAAGCGCCCCTTCGCCTTGGCGAGATCGGCCGCGGTATCGATCAATTCATCGGCACACAGCGGCACCTCGGGCACATAGCCGTCGAGACCCGGCTCGTCGCCCAGCTTGATCGGCTGTTCCAGCAGGGCGACGCCCAATTGTTTGAGCTGCGGCCCGAGCGCCTTGACCATGTCAACGCTCCAAGACTGGTTGGGATCGATGATTAGCCGGGCAGACGGCGCGCCCCTGCGCACGCCCTCGATGCAGGCGATCGGATCACTCGCATCGACCTTGACCTTCAATACCGAATAGCCCGAAAGCTTGCGTGCAGCGGCTTCATACTCGCTGGCCGGCCGCATGCCGATCGTCACATCCACATCCACAGGGTTCGCCGTCAGCCCCGCGACTGCAAAGGGATTCAGTCCATCGCGTTTGGCTTCAAGATCCCACAGCGCTGAATCGATCGCAAAACGTGCACCGCCGCCCGGCAGCAGATCGAGCAGGCTCTGCCGCGTTATGCCACCGGCGATGGCCGCACGCACCGCATCGATTTGGGCGGTCATCGTGTCGGGCGTCTCTCCCTGATAGGGGATGCCGCACCCTTCACCAAAACCGACACGGCCGTCGCTGTCGGTCAGCTTGACTTGCAACGTCGGTGTCGAATCCTGCGATCCGCGCGAAATGGTGAAGGCTTCCTTCATCGGCCAGTATTTTGGCCAGGTCTCAATCGTCCAGCTCATGCCGCCAGCGCCTTTTCACCCGTCATCCGCGCCACTGCGGCATCGACACCGAACCGCATCGGATCAAAACACGGCAGGCCGAATTTGCTTTCCAGATCAGCAGCGATCGCCCTGGCCTCGGCCTCGGGATAGCTCGACGTGTTGAGCGCAATGCCGACGAACGCAGCAGCCGGATTAGTGATCCGGGCGAGCGCGACATACACCGCCATTGTCTCATCGAGCGGTCGGATGGGAAAACCCGGAAAGCCGTTGATCTCGGTCCGCGAAGGATCGTGACACAACACCAGTGCATCGGGTTGCGACCCATGGAGAAGGCCAAGCGTTACCCCGGAATATGCCGGATGGAAGATCGCGCCCTGCCCTTCGACCACATCCCAGTGATCGGGGTCGGCAGCGGGGGAGAGCATCTCTGCGGCGCCAGCGATGAAATCCGCTACGACCGAATCGATCGCTAACCCATCGCCAGAAATCATCACGCCGGTCTGTCCGGTCGCGCGAAAATCGGCGTCGATGCCCTGCGCCCGCATCGCTCGCGTGATCGCCAGCGCGGTATACTTCTTGCCGAGTGCGCAGTCGGTGCCGACGGTGAGCAATCGCTTGCCGCTCCGCTTTCGCCCATTGGCAACCGACAATGGCCGATCGCTCTGGCGCACGTCATGCAGCGACCGCCCCAGTCGGGCCGCGGCCGTGGCAATCTCGGGCACGCTGGCCAGCCGGGTATGCATCCCACTGACGATATCAAGCCCGGCCTCAAGCGCTTCAACCAATAACGGCGTCCAGGCCGGCGGCATCTGCCCACCGATTGACGCCACCCCGATCAATAGCGATCGGGCGCCCGCGGCAAAGGCCTCGGCCGGGCGCATGTCCGGCAAACCAAGATCAACCGTCGATTCGGTCATTCGCCATTGCCCCAGGCAATCGTCCGGCGCCCAGGCCCGAACCCCCAGGCCGGTTTTCGCAAAAGTCTGGTTCTCGGCGTCGCCGAGAAAGATGAGATATGGCTTGGCAATCATGTGTGGTCCCATAGCTGGAGTGGCCCGGCGAGCACCGGGAGCGATAGAAATGACGGTTGATTCGCGTCGTGGTGGATTGTCTGGCGGGCGGACCGGACGGTGGTCGTCGTTGCGATCGGCTCGCCATTATTGGGATTGGGATCGATGAGCGGAAAGTGGCTCGACCCGATCATCAACCGCAGCTGGCTGCCAACGGCCAGCTGATAGCCAACGTGCTTCATCGCGATGGTGACAGCGACTGGCTCGCCCGGCGTCAGCATGACCTCGTGATCAAAACCCTCACGGTAGCGCAGCCGCAAAATCCCCATGGACAACGCCTTGGGCGGCCCGCCGTCAATAACCGCGGCTAGCCAGCACACGATATCGCAATCGGGAGCATCCGCCGATACTACCAGATGCGCGGTAAACTCCCCGAGGAGCGTCAGCGGCTCGTGGAGTGGCGCACTGGCGTAAACCAGCACATCTTCCTGCCGCTCGAATTCACGCAGATCGAACAGCAACTTGGGATCTAGGCTGGCACCGACCGGCATGAATGGCAGCGACGGGTCGCTGACAAAAGTGTCGCTCGGTTCGGCACCACTTGGCGCCTGTCCATCGAGCACCCCGTGCCCGCGAAGATTGGCCAGCCCGTCGCTATGCAGATAAAGCCGCATCGGCGTCGTGGCCGGATCGGGATAGCGATCGCCCGTCAGCCACCGGTTCAATCCCTGAACAAAAATCGTCGCCCGCCCAGGCAGGTTGGGGCCATCGCCCTTGCCCTTGAGATGCTTGTCAAAAAACGCGAGGCGCGCACCGGGCAGATCGAAATCTGATTCGGGCCCGAAATCCCATGGCCCCATCCGCCGACTACCACCGACATAGGCCTGGCCATGATCCCACGGCCCAATCAGCAGCAATCGCTCGACGTCCGCTGGCGCATGCGCTTCAAGCTGATGCCACAGGTGCTGGCTACCCATCGACCCGTCAAAGCTGCCCGTGACGACCATCGTCGGGACGGTGATTTTTGCAAACTGTTCGGACCCGAGTGTGCGCTCACGGTAGAAGTCGTCAAAGGTGGCGTGCGTCAAAATGCTGCGGTAATGCTGCAGCCGATCTTCGACCAGCACACCCTCTGCAGCATCGATTGCCGGCCGCCCGACCATGCGCGGCCAAGCCGATGGCGTCGCCAAAAATGCAGCATCGCCCCACAGACCCGGCGTCAGATCGGCGAGATCGTCGAACCAAGTGAACTGCGTCCACCCAAGCGAATGCTGACGTGAAAACGCCCCACCCCATCGCGGCGTATGATTGAAGAAGTCAGCAGAGACGACAGCGGGGATGATACATTTGAGCGCTGGCGGCTGGGTCGCCGCCGCGGTCAATTGCGTCATGCCGCCATAGGAAGAGCCATCCATGCCGACACTGCCGTTCGACCATGCTTGTTCGGCGATCCAGGCGATCGTGTCATAGCCATCAGGCCCGTCATATGGGCTATTAAAACTGAAGTTTCCCTCAGATGTACCTATGCCGCGGATCAGCTGTATCGCCACCGCATAACCGGCGTCGCGGTATCGATCAGTCCCCAACCGCTTCCAGCCCATCAGGCTTTCCTGATAGGGCGTCCGCATCAGGATGGTCGGAAACGGGCCTTCGCGATCGAACGGCAACCAGATCCAGGTATCCAGACATAGGCCGTCGCGCATCGCGATTTGTCGGCGAATGCTGGCGCGCGGCATCTGTTCGATTGATGGCGGACGCCCAGCCGACGCTTCGCTCACCAGATTGGTCGAGCTTTTTTCAGCGTCCGTTACGTCCACCCGCCGCGTCATCGCGCGTCAACTCCTCGATCGCAGAGCAAATGTCCGGCGACTCCGGCGATACCGAAGCCCATATATTTTTCGGATACGAAATTCGTCGCTTCGGAAGCGACTGTCAACCCGCCTTCGACGGACTCAGCAGCTTGACGAGTTCGACCTGGTCAAGATCAGAGCATACGGACAGCGTGCGACAAGGCGCTTGGCTGACCGCAATATAGGCGTGGGGCATGTTGCTGTCGAAATAGATCGACTCGCCCGCCCGCAGGCGCGTCGGGGGATGCGAGCCGGTGTAAACGTCGATTACGCCACTCAGGACATAGGTGAATTCTTCGCCTTCATGGACAACCAGTGGACCGAATTCCTCGATGCTTCTCGCTTTGTGGATGACGATCAGCGGCGTCATCGCACGCGACGGCAGGGCCATGTGCAAATAGTAATGCAGGTAGTTCCCGGTATCGATCACGTCCCCTTCATCAAAGTGCATGATGCTCAAGCGGTCCTCGGGATCGTGCACACCGCCGGGTCCGCCAAACAGCTGCGACGTGCTCACTTCCAGCCCGCGCGCAAGCCGCACGATGTTGGCGTAGGTCGGAGAAAGCTTGTCGCGCTCGATCTTCGACAGGGATGAGAGCGAAACACCCGATCGTTCGCTAAGCTCAGTGAGCGTCCAGCCGCGGCGCTTGCGCAGCTCCTTTACGGCAACCCCCAGCCCGGAAGAATTCGTCGTCGTGTCCAAATGTGCCTCGCTTCGATGATCCGCAACGCTAGCATGCGGCGGGTGTGAGTTTACAAAACTTTCCACCTAAGACTTGTCGGATGCGAAAACCTTCTTCAAGATGTCATTTAAGGGTCATGCCAGTGGTGGCCGACTCGAAAACATGAGACGTATGGCCCGTCGGCCTTGAGTGGGGTTACCCGTCCTACAGCGAAGGTCGAGTGTCGCGTGAAAAAATGTAGCCCGCCTTGAAGCAGGATCATTGCCAACGCTTTGTAATACAATCTTTCTTTCGGATATAATTCGCCGCACAATAAGAACACGACTTGCAGGGAGTTGCATCATGGCCAATAAGGAAACCCGTTCAGCATTGAAATGTTCGACGTTCCTCGTCGCCTTGTGTCTAACCGGAATTGCCTTGCCGGCAACCGCTTCAGCGCAGACAGCCCGGAACGACGAAGCAGCGGCCGCCCCAAAGGAGGACGCCAGTAGCAACAACGACATCATCGTAACAGCCAACAAGCGCGACGAACGCCTCATCGATGTCGCCTCTTCAGTATCAGCCTTGAAGGGTGACGATCTGGTCCGGCGCAACCTGCTCCAGGTTGAAGAATTCGCGACGCAGGTGCCCGGCTTGTCAATCCAGCCCGCCGGCAATCGCGGCAATCGCATCATCCTGCGCGGCCTCAACTCTGGCGGTACTGGTGCCACTGTTGCAACGGTCATTGATGAATCTGCGCTCACATTTTCTTCTTCGGTCTCGCAAGGGGCGATCGATATCGCCAATCTCGACACCTATGATCTACAGCGCATCGAAGTTCTCCGCGGTCCGCAAGGGACGCTTTATGGCGCGGCGGCCGAAGGCGGACTGATCAAATATGTAACCAACGCACCCAAGCTCGGCACGGTCGAAGGCTCGGTCCAGGGCGAAATCGAGGGCGTGGCACAGGGCGGCATCGGGCTTACCGCACGCGGCACGATCAACCTCCCCATTGTTCACGATACGCTGGCACTGCGGGTGACCGGGTTCTACAAGGACATTGCGGGCTACAACGACAATCCGCTGCTGAATCGCACCGATGTCAATAATGGCCGTCGCTATGGGGGGCGTGCCCAGCTGCTTTGGGCACCGCGCGATGATCTTAATTTCAAGCTGACCGCGCTGCGGCAGGATCAGCATTACAACGACAACGGACTGGTCGAGTTTGTCGGCGCCGCGCTTGCGCCCACCACGCCGCCATCGCGTCAGTTCAACATCGCCAATGGCGGTCGCCTGATCTACAATAGCGAAAACCCGAATTTCAGCGACAACAGCTCAGAGCTGTTCAGCTTAGTCACGAACTTTTCCCCAAGCTTCGCCGACATCGTCTCGGCAACAAGCTACGGCAGAATCGCTGCATTTTCGGCAACCGATGGTTCCAACGGTGCGGCTGCACCCGGCGTGACAACCGCACAGGCATTCCGCAGTTTTTATGCCGAAGACATCAATCTGGTGAACAATGTCACCAACAATCTCAAGAAGTTTAACCAAGAGCTGCGCATTTCATCAAAGCCTGATTTTACGCTGGCGGGCCTAAATATTGGCTGGCAAGGTGGCGTCTTCTACACACATGAGGAGCTAAGCTTCGCCACATTATTCGATGTATTAAGCGACCGCACGAAGCTGCCAATTAACGACTTGTTCCTAGGGCTGCCCGCAGGTGGTTCCTCGCTTACGTCAGACTATAACGAATTCTCGGCTTTTGGTTCGGTGAAGTTGAATTTCACCAAGCGCCTGAGTGTCGAAGTGGGTGGCCGCTACACCAATAATTGGCAAGAATCGTTCATCCTCAATCGCGCCGGGCTCGCAAACTTTATACCCACAGATGATGCACAGGGCCCAATCAACAGCCAGGAATCGGTGTTCACCTGGTCGGTCGCGCCCAGCTATCATTTCAATGATGATGGCCAAGTCTATGCGCGTGTCGCAACCGGCTATCGCCCCGGCGGCCCCAACAATCCCGTTGCCAATCGCCCGCCAGATTTCCCGACCGAGTTCCAATCGGACAGCACGATCAACTATGAAATCGGGACCAAGGGATATCTGTTTGATCGCAAGGTCAGCTTCGACCTCGCCGCCTTCTACATCGACTGGACCGATATTCAGATCTCGACCGCGATCGTTTTGGCGGGCAGAAGTTTCAGCATCGTCGCCAATGCGGGGAAAGCATCTAGCCAGGGCTTCGAATGGTCATTGTCGTACACGCCGGTAAAGGGGCTGACGATCGGCACCGTCGGGTCATATGTCGATGCCGAGCTGGGAACCGCCCTTCCCAACATTCCCGCGTCCGTCGGCCAGCAGCTGAGTTTCGTACCAGACATCAGCAACACCGTTAACATCGATTACGCGGGCAAGATCGCTGGTGCCAAGGTCAATATCGGCGGTAGCTGGAGCTATGTCGGGACGCGATTTACCAGCTTTGCGGCGCCAGCGACCGCCGCGCTTATCGGCGGCCATATCGCGCTGCCGACCTATAACACGTTCAGCCTCCAGGCAGGGGTCACGCTTGGGCCGGTCGATGTGACTGTCTATACCCGCAACCTTACCGATGCCCGTGGCATCGCAACCTATAACACCGCCGGCAGTGCCAATTTCGCCGGCAATGGCGTGATCATTCAGCCACGCACGGTGGGCCTGAGGGTGTCGTTGAAATATTGATCGGATCGGGGGGGGGGAACGCTCAGTATGCGATCGCCCCCCTTTCCCGACAATCAACCCGAAGAGAACGACGTTTCGTGATAGTGCGACCGCGACAGTGAAGGGCTATCGGCTACCGTGACAGATCCTCAACCGGCCCAATCCGTTCGATACACGGCGATGGCCCGCGTTGCTCATTTGCGCAATGCCGATGCCCGGCCAGTGTGGGTGGGGCCCGATCGCTTCATTTACCGTCACCAGACTGCCGACGGCGCCACCTTCCTGTCTGTCAATGCCGCCACCGGAACAACGGCGCCGGCGTTCAACCATCGCCAGGTGGCCGAACGGCTGGGTGCCTGCCTGCATCGACCGGTCGACCCCCGTGCCCTGCCCTTTGGCCACTGCACCATCTCGGCCGATGGCGCAGTGCTGCGTGTTGCGATTGGCAATGATACCTATCGTTGCGACCTAGGCGATCACGGCATCTGCAGCGTCGACAAGGCGATGATCATTGATGGCGCGCCGGGCGTCTGGTCCCCCGACGAACAGTGGTTCGCCTATCGCCGAGGCCACGACCTGTGGGTACGCAGCGCAGACGGCAGCGACGATTTCGCGCTGACCAACGATGGCATGGCCGATTTTGGCTATGCCGGATCGAGTGGCAGCAACCTTATAACAATCACTGCCGCGCGCGCCGGCCACATTTTCCCGCCCAATGTGCGCTGGTCGCCGGACTCGAAACGGCTGCTTACCCACCGGATCGACGAGCGCGACGTCGGGTTGCTCACGTTGGTACAGGCCGCCCCTGAAACAGGTAGCGCGCGGCCCAAGGCCTGGCACTATCGCTACGCCATGCCGGATGAGCCCCAACCGCTGCTCGAGCACATCATTTTCGACATCGGCACCCGAAAGCGCATCGATGTAGCAGCGGAACCGATATCGCTGCCGCTGGTCAGCCCTATCGAGCGCAAATATGTCTTTTGGCGGCCCGATGGCGGTGAGCTGCTCTATCTCGATCGCGGCCGCTACATGAAAACCATGGCGCTTCGCGGGGTCGATCCGGAAACTGGCGCGGTTCGGACGATCATCGAGGAAACCGGCACTCCCTATGTCGAGCCAAGCATCGTCACCGTTGCCCCAATGGTTCGAGTGACGGCGGCGAATGAAGTGATCTGGATGTCACGGCGCAGCGGCTACCCGCATCTTTATCGCTACGACCTGATGACGGGCGCCTTGCTCAACGCGGTTACCAGCGGCGACTGGGTGGTGCGCGACATCGTCGGCGTCGATGAGGCCAATGGCCGCGTGATCCTGCTCGGCAGTGGCCGCGAGGCGGATAGCGACGCCTATTACACGCATTTCTACAGCGTCGGTCTCGATGGCACCAACCTGACATTGCTGACCCCGGAAGATGCCGAACATATTGCCGCGCCAGCGCCACCAATGATGCCCGATCCACTGCGACTGGGCAGTGCGATGTCGGCGGTGTCGCCGTCCGGCGCTTATTTTGTCGAGACCTTCTCTAGGCCCGACCGGCTGCCAATTTCGGTGCTGCGCCGCATCGATGGCAGCATCGTGATGGAATTGTCGCGCGGCGAGCTAGTCGATCTCGATCTGCCCGAAAGCGCCTTTCCGCAGCCGTTCGAGGCGCTGGCGGCGGATGGGACCACCAAGCTATACGGCACGTTGTTCCGCCCGATCGATTTCGATCCGGCCAAGCGTTACCCGATCGTCGATTCGATCTATCCTGGCCCGCAAACGCGGCGGGTGCGGCGCAATTTCGCTGATTGCCTGTTTGATGATTTCCAACCGATGACCATTGCGCAGTCTGGCTTGGTCGTGTTCACGCTCGACGGGCGCGGCACGCCCGAGCGATCCAATACGTTCGTCGATCATTCCTATGGTCATTTCGACCTGCGCACGATGCTCGACGATCACGCCGCCGTCATTCGGCAACTGGCCGATCGCTTCCCCTGGATCGATGGCAACCGCGCCGGCATTTATGGTGCATCGGGTGGCGGCTACGCGACCGCGCGGGCCATGCTCTCGCACCCGGAAACCTTCAAGGCCGGCGTGTCGATTTGCGGCAACCATAATCAACGCGGCTATCTGCCGATCTGGGCCGAAAACTATATCGGGCCTGATGACGGACAGAATTACGATGCCGCCAATAATGTGCTGATTGCAGATCAATTGCGGGGCAAACTCTTCCTGATCCACGGTGAGATGGACGATAATGTCCACCCGGCGCACACGCTCCAGCTGGCCGACGCACTGATCAAGGCCGACAAGGATTTCGAGATGCTGATTGTCCCCAATGCCAACCATGAAGGCGTCGGCAGCGCCTATGTGATGCGCCGGACAGCAGCATTTTTGGCGCGCGAACTTTACGCGCTGAAAGACTAGCAAATGGCAAATCAAGCACATGGCCGCTGGGCATTGGGAGATGGCGATGAGTGATGGAATGGTGCCCGGCGCGGTCGCAACCGCTGCGATGACCGACAATCTCGATCCGGTAAAAACCCGCGAGAAGATCCCGACGTCGGCATGGCTGGGGCTGGCGGCGCTCGCCATCGTCAACATCTATGCCGTGATCGATCGCCAGATTTTCGGGCTACTTGCCGAGCCGATCCGCAAGGACATGGGGCTGTCAGACACCCAGCTTGGGCTGCTGCAGGGCGTGGGACTGACGCTGGTGGGCGTCCTGACCGTGTACCCGATCTCATGGCTCGGCGACCGCATGGACCGCCGCAAGATTTCGGCGGCGGTCATCCTGTTGTGGAGCGTCGCGGTGGTCGGCTGCGGCTTTTCGCCCAATTTCGCCTGGCTGTTCCTGTGCGCGTCGCTGGTGGGGATCGGCGAGAATGCGCGCGCACCGGTCGCCTTTGCGATGCTGCCCGATCTGTTCCCGATTTCCGGACGCCAGCTCGGCAATTCGGTTTATGTGTTCGTGAACGTGATTTCGGCGTCGATCTCGTCGTTTCTCACCGGCCTGCTGATCAGCGAAATCGGCGCGGTTCGCGCGTTTCTGCCGGCGGCACTCGCCGATTTGCCCGATTGGCGCTTGTCGTTCATCATCGCCGCGTCGTTCGTCCCCTTTGCGATCCTGCTGACGCTGAACATGCCTGCGCGCACCGCCGGGCCGGGCGCCGTCGCCAGGGCGGCGCGCAAGACCGACAGCGCGGCAGCGCCGCAGCTTGTCGATCCCGGCCAGATAAGAATCTGGCGGTTCATCTGGCAGAACCGCAAAGCACAGTTCGGCTTCAACATCGCGTTCATGGTGCAGGTGTTCGGCGTGTCCGCGGGCACCAATTATCTTGGGGTGATTGCGATGCGCGATTACCATCAGACCGCGCTCCAGATCGGGTCGACATATGGGTTGCTCGTGCTGATCAACGCCGCCATCGGCTTTGCACTCGCCGGGCTGCTGTTTAGCCGGCTGCAACCCAAATATGGCGCGCAAGTCCCCCTGATGGCGCTGACCGTTGGCAGTGTGCTGGCGATTTTTGGGTCGCTATTGCTCATGCAGGCGCGGTCGATCGAACAACTTTATGCGTTTTTCAGCTTCCTGGGGATCGTCCTGTCGATCGGCACAATGACCTATCCCACCATCCTCCAGAACATGACCCTGCCGCATCTACGCGCCCGGATGTTCGCCCTGGTCGCGATTGCGCAGTTGGTGGCGAGCGGGCTTGGCACGGTGGCGGGCGGCGCTGCCTCGGATGTGTTGAAATCGATGGGCGTCGAACGCAGCCTGCTGGTCGGCGGGGGCAGTGTGTCGGTCGTCTGTTCGGCCATCGCCGCGATCATGTTCTGGCGCACGCGGGGTGCCTATCTGCGGCTGACCCAGCAAATTGCGGCCTGAATGTTGCAATCGGCGCATCACGCTGCGATCAACGATGTTCTCGCCGCGCATCTGAGCGATGGCGGGCCGGGCATCGTCGCGGCGATCGCGCAACATGGTCGGCCGCTGTTCCGCGCAGCCTTTGGCCTGGCGCATGTCGAACTGGGCGTGCCGATGGCGATCGATACGCGGCTGCCGATCGCGTCGATCAGCAAGCAATTCACGGCGATGACGGCGTTGCTGTGCGCCGCCGATGGCCTGCTCGATATCGAGGCGCCCATCGGCCATTATCTGCCCGAACTCTCGCCATTGCAGGGCGCGCCGACGCTGCGGCAGTTGATGACGCATCAGTCGGGGCTGCACTGTCATCTCGACATTGCGCCGCTCTTGACCGAGTTGGGGGCGATCCGCCGCGACGATTTCTGCCTGACGCTGATGTCGGCGCTGACGACGGTCAATGCCGCGCCGGGGGCGTTGCAATGCTATGGCAATAGCGGCTTCAACCTGCTGGCGATCGCGATCGAACGCGCCAGCGGCAAGCCGTTCGAGCAAGTGGTGTCGGATCGGATTTTCACGCCGCTGGGCATGGGCTCGGCCTGCTATTTCAGGGGTGCCAACCGGCCCCGCGCGGGCGTTGCGTCGCTCTATGTCCGCGAAGAGGAACTGGGCGGGGGTGGCAATGGCTGGGTCAATACCAGCGATATCCGCACCGACAATTCAGGCGAAGGCGGCATCCATTCGACCATCGACGACCTGATGATCTGGGCGAGCGCGCTCCGCCGCAACGACGCCCGGTTGCCCGCGTCGTGCTGGGCTGCCCTGAAAACTCCGGCGCTGCTCGCCGACGGCACACCCTCGCGCTATGGGTTGGGGCTGGCCCTGCCGTGCTGGCGCGGACTGGACCTGGCAGGGCATGTCGGCGACTTGTTCGGGCTCAGTTCGATCCTGCTCGCCGTGCCAGAGCACGGCATCGACCTTGTCATCATCGGCAATATGTCGCTGCCGATGGAGACCATCGCGCGCCGGATATTGGCGGCGGTGATCGGCGAGGATCGGCTGGCCGCCGCGCCGCAAGCCGCGCTGACGCAGGACTATAGGGCGCTCGACGGCGCGGTCTTCGAAGCAGTCGACATGCTGGCCCGGTTCCGGGACATCGGCGGCGGCCTGGGGTGCTCTGTGCAGGGATCGCCCTTTTTCCCGGTGACCCGGAACGATGATGGAGCGCTGGCGATTCACAGTGCGCTCGGCCCGGTTCGCCTCGACCTGGCCGGTGACGATTTGCAGATCACCATGGGGGGCGAAACGCATGACTGCAGCCGCGCGCACCCCGCGCTCGCCCCCGCCGACGCCCCCGGCGATTATCGGCGGCCCGATACTGGCACGTGGATCACCGTCGAACGAGCGGGCGATGGTCTTGTCGCGCGCTATCCTGAGCGCTTTGGGCTCGCTGCCAGCCCAATGACGTCGATCGCACCCGATGCGTTTCTGTTCGCGAACGATCTGGCGGGAAACTATGTCGCCCGGCTGATCCGCGACGGTGACGGCATGGTCACCGGCTTGCGGTTCGATACCACCCGGACGCGCAATCTGTTGTTCCACAAGATGTCTTCTGCAGGCGTCTGACGACATGACCGACAGCGCCCCTGGGACGGCCCTACCCCTTTCGCATCAGCTCGATTTCGTATCGGCGATCAACGGGCATAGCTATCGCATCCGGGTCGTGCTTCCCTTCACGCCGCCGCCGCCGGCGGGCTATCCGGTGCTTTACCTCACCGATGGCGATTATTTCATCGGCAGCTTTGGCGAAGCGATCCGCGTCCGTGCGCTCGGAGCTGAGGTCGAAGGCGCGGTCGTGGTCGGCATCGGCTATCCCGATAATTTTGCGACCGCCTCCTATCGCCGCTCGCTCGACTTGACGCCCTCAGCGCCTGACGATGGCCGTCGCACTGCCGATACCGCCGCGTTCGGCAAACCAGCAGAATATGGCGGGGCCGCCGACTTCGCTGAGATCATCGCGGCCGAGATCATGCCGCGTGTCGCCGCACTCACCCCAGTCGATCCGGCGCGCGCGATGCTCTGGGGGCATTCGCTCGGCGGGTTGTTCGTGCTTTACACGCTTTTCACCCGCCCTGCTCTGTTCGCGACATGGCTGGCGCAGAGCCCGACCATCTGGTGGGATGACCGCATCCTGCTGAAACTGGAACCCGCCTTTGCGCGGGCCGTCACCGCCGGAGAAATCACCCCGCGCCTGATGATCGCGATGGGCGGTGCCGAGCAGTCGCTGCCCCCCTTCGACCTGCCCGACGATGTGCGCCAACGGGTCAGTGAGCGACTGGCCTTTGAAGCCATGGTCGATGGCGCCCGCGACCTTGGCGAACGACTGGCCGCTTTGTCTGGCGGTTCAGGCTATCAGGCGCGTTTTCTGCTGTCCGACGGCGTGGCGCATATGGGCGCACCTTTCGCCGCATTGGGCGCGATGATCGAATTCGCGCTGCCGCCGCGCCACCCGCTTTCGCCCGCATCATCCCCTCAGCAATCGAGTGAATCATGACCGCCACTGTTGCCATCGACATCGCCAAGCTCGACGCCTTGTTCGAACCCTATAACCGCGCCGACCGCCCCGGCATCACCGTTGGCATCGCACACAAGGGCGTGCCCGTCTATCGCGCTGGATTCGGGCTGGCGAGCGTCGAGCTTCCGCTGGCGCTGTCGCCCGGCATCCGGATGCGGATCGGCTCGACCAGCAAGCACTTCACCTGCCTGTGCATCATGCTGCTCGCCGAGGAGGGCAAATTGTCGCCGCAGGACAGCGTGCGCAAGTTCATGCCCGAGCTCAAGCCATGGGCCGATGCGGTGACGTTGGCCGGCTTGATGAGCCACACCAGCGGCACGCGCTGCAGCCTCGACCTCATCGGGCTGGCCGGTGGCGTGATGGGATCAAATCAGCCAATCCCGCACGGCGCGCAACTCGATCTGCTGATCCGCGCCGAAAGCGTCAATTTCCCCGCCGGCACGTCATGGGTCTATTCCAATGGCGGCTATGTCCTGCTCACGCATGTCATCGAGCGCGTCAGCGGTATGAGCTATGAGGCGTTCCTCAAGACGCGCATTTTTGATCCCGTCGGCATGTACGATACCGAAGCGCGGCCGAACGATGTCGATTGCGTGCGCAATGTTGCGTCGCTGCATACGCCAACCGCCAGTGGCGGCTTCACCCGCGCAGTGTTCGGCCCGCACATCGGTGGCGAAGGCAGCATCATCTCCACCGTCAACGATATGCTCATCTGGCTGCGCCACATGGCGGCCCCCACCGTCGGCAGCGCTGCGACCTGGGCAGAGATGCGAACCCCGGTGCCGCTCAGCGGGGGCGGATCGAGCGGCTATGGTTTTGGCCTGTGGATGGGCCAGTATCGCGGGGTAGATACCGTCTATCACACCGGCGGCGTCGTCGGCGGCAACAGCCAGATGATGAAATTGCCCGCGCATGAGCTGGACATCATCGTGATGAGCAACAGTGCCGGGATCGCCTCGTCCGCGATTGCCAACCAGATCATCGATACCTGTCTGACGGGCTTGAGCGATGTGGCGGGCAGCGTGCCGGGCCCGTTCGTGACGGGTGACTTCCATTCCCCGGCAACGGGGCGCTATCTGCGCCTTATCGACAAGGATGGCGGCCCGGCGATTGACCTAGCGCCCGCCCAATATCCGCTGAAACAGCATGCCGATGGATCGATGTCGTTCATGGAAACCTTTGTATTCCAGCCGACAGACCAGGGTATCGATGCCATCGAAAGTGGCGCTGTCGATCATCTGCTGCGGGTGGAGAGCCCTGTGGAACAGGAAACGTCGTCGCTTTTGGGCCGTTGGCGGTCGGACGAGGTAGCGATGACGGCAACGGTCACCGCGGGTGAGCCGGTGCGCTTCTCGCTGACCAGCGCCTATGGCACGACCGACGGCATCCTCGAGCAGCGCAGTCCGAGGCTGTGGCTGGTGATCGACCCCAAGCAAGGCGGCGGCGCGACGCTGGAACGCGACGGCGACGATCTGCTGTTTTCCACCCCCCGGTCGCGACGGTTACGGTTCACCCGCGTCAGCTGACCCAGCTACCGCAACGCAGTTTCTAGAGGCAATAATCGAGCATGATGACAGTGAACCAGCCTCCTGGCTCCAGGAACGGCGCGGACAATTCCCCGGCCGTGACGCCCGAACTGGTCGAGACGCTGGAGACGATCGACGCGCGGTTGCGTTGGCTGGCGTCGTGGACGATCCACAATGCCAATCATTTGCGTGACAGCCGCGACGGGTTGAAGGTCGGCGGTCATCAGGCGAGTTGCGCGTCGATCTCGACGCTGATGACCGCGCTCTATTTCGCCGCGCTTGGCCCCAATGATCGGGTGGCGGTAAAGCCACATGCCGGGCCGATCCTGCATGCGATCCATTATCTGCTGGAACAACAGGACCTCGATCAGCTGCAGGCATTTCGCGGCTTCAAGGGGATGCAGAGCTATCCCAGCCGCACCAAGGACAAGATCCCGGTCGATTTTTCAACGGGGTCGGTCGGGCTCGGCGTGGCAGTCACCGCCTTTGCCTCGCTGGTCCAGGATTATCTCGTCGCACAAGGCAAGCTTGCGCGTGAGGACACCGGCCGGATGATCGCGCTGATGGGCGATGCCGAACTCGACGAGGGCAATATCTATGAATGCCTGATCGAGGCGTACAAGCATGATGTGCGCAATTGCTGGTGGATCGTCGACTATAACCGACAGTCGCTCGATGCGACGACGGCGGACCGGATGTTCGACCGGTTCGACGACATTTTCGAGACGTGCGGCTGGCGCGTGCTGACGCTGAAGCACGGCAAGCTGCAGCGCGCAGCCTTCATCCAGCCCGGCGGCAAGCATCTGGAGGAGTGGATCGACCATTGCCCCAATGCCGATTTCGCGGCGCTCACCTATCAGGGCGGCGCTGCGTGGCGCGAACGTCTCGTGCGCGATATTGGCGACAGGAACGGCGTTGCCGCGCTGCTCGCGGCGCATGACGATGCCGCGCTCGCGCGGCTGATGACCAATCTAGGCGGGCATTGCATCGAGACGATCCTCGATGCCTTCGCCAAGGCTGCCGACGACACCCCGACCTGCTTCATCGCCTATACCGTCAAGGGCTATGGCCTGCCCTTTGCCGGCCACAAGGACAATCACGCAGGCTTGATGAACCCCGGCCAGATCGAGACCCTGCGCGCCCAGATGGGAATCGCGGCAGGCGAGGAATGGGAGCGCTGGGCAGGCCTGGGCGACAATGCGCGGGCGAGCGTGAGCGCCTTTGTCGATGCCTCGCCACTGAAAGCCAAGGTCGCCGATCGCGCCTTTGCCGATGTGCCCGTGCCAGATCGTCTGCCCGTCCCGGAAGGAAACGAACAATCGACCCAGACTGCGTTTGGCAAGATTTTGCTCGACCTGGCGAAATCGGGCCATGCGCTGGCTGATCATATCGTCACCACCTCGCCCGACGTCACGGTGTCGACCAATCTCGGCGGCTGGGTCAACCAGCGTGGGCTGTTCCGCCGCAAGGACATGGCCGATGTCTTCGCCGCCGCGCGCATCCCCTCCGCGCAGAAATGGTCGGGGCGGCCGGCGGGGCAGCATATCGAGCTGGGCATTGCAGAGAGCAACCTGTTCCTGATGCTCGCGGCGGCGGGGATCGCGGCACCGCTGTTCGGCACGCGGCTGATGCCGGTCGGCACGGTCTATGATCCGTTCATCGCGCGCGGGCTCGATGCGCTCAATTACGGCTGCTACATGAATG
>CAZXBM010000046.1:0-25333 GCA_964638495.1 uncultured Stakelama sp.
TGGAGGTGACAATGCACTAACAATCAACACGGACCACTCAGTGGGGGCTGGTCACATGGAACCGATCGATTACACGGATGGTATCGCGCAGAATCGCCGCTTCATCTTCGACCAGACTGTCAGGCGGCAAGCCACCAACGCTCTCGCCCACGCTCATCGATCCGCGGGTTGGGTGGAAGCGAATGCCGATACCATCTGCTGCCGCAATCGTATCGTCGAGGGTCACCCCGTCGGGAAAAAGATAAAGATGGTCGGCGCTCAGTGTGCAGCCCGCCAGCGCCAGTTCGGCCAGGCCAAGCTGGGTTGCTGCAAAGACATCCTCGGGCCGGTAGCGCGCCCAGATCGGGTACAGCCGCTTAAGCCAGCCGAACAACGGCGCATTGATCGCACCCGGCAGCGCGCGAGTAAGCGATTGAAACAAATGGTGATGGGTGTTGACCAGCCCCGGGGTGACGACACATCCCCGCGCATCGATGGTCTCGTCAGCCTGGTCGATCAGCTCGGCCAGATCATGGGTTTGGCCGACGGCCACAATCACCCCGTCGCGAAAGGCAATCGCACCTCCGGGTATCTCGCGGCGGGCATCGTCCATGCACACCAGCATGTCGGCATTGGTGATAACGGTCAGGCCCATTGCCCGTCCGGCGCGGCCACCATCATTGCGGCACGCTCTTTTCATAGCGCGCCCAGTTCGATTCCAGTTCGTCGATCACCCGTGAGCCGACCTGATAGAGATTTTCGACCGACGCCCCCAGCCCGGCATAGCCCTCATTCTCCCGCAGCAGATAGTCGGCCGCGGCCACGCCTGGCGGCGGCATCGTATAATTGCTGCCGGCGCGCAGCACCATGAAGCGGTTTTTGTCGACCCGGCCGATCCGGTCGAGGTTGAGAATTGCCTGATATGTGCCGGTTTCCTCCATAGCAGAGGTGACGAATTCGCCTTTGCCCTCCGTCCAATATCGCACCCAGTCGTGCGCCCAATCGGTCAACATGGCGCCGTGCCAGAAAGTCAGCGCCGCCAGATTGTCGCCCTTCAGGACGAAGGGTGGGCGTTGCGCCATCGGAAAGCCGGCATAGCGTGCACGCTCGGTGGCGATCTGATGATCGTCGGGCAGCACCATGTCTTTCGTCAGCCGATAGGCCCAGTCACGCAGCCCGCTATTGATTTCAAACATTTCCCCGCTGGGCGCGGGCCTGGAGGAGTCGTTCGGCCCCCTTTTGTCGCGGGGAAAATAGCCCGTTTTCCAGGTGCCTGGAATCTCGCGCGCGTCGATTTCATGGGCCAGATCGCCATCGACCAGATAGCGGGCCCATGCGACCGAACCGATCGACGCCTGATGCGGATCGATGCCGGCGATGCCAGCGACAATGAAATAAGCATGACGAAGGTCGAACCGCGGATCGAGCCCCAGCGCCATCGTGGCACTGGCCGAGCGGATATTGCCGATGCCCGTCACCATGCCCAGAATCTGGCTTTCGCTGTTGTAATACAGGTCGTGATAGGATTGCGGGAAGGGGAGGCGGACATCAAGGTGCCGACGTTCCTTCCAGAGCTGGAATTCGCCAGCGACGTCGCCGCTATCCTGCCCGATCTCGAACATCGTCACGATGACGATCTTGACTGGCAACGGATGCGCACAAGGCGCGCCGGGCGCGCAGACTCGGACGGGCAGGGGTTTGCCGCTCTTGCCCGCTGGCGACCGCGCGTGCGCGGGGCTGGTTCCCAGCAGGATGATGCCCAGCACCGCGATAAGAAGTGCGCATGATGGAAAACGCATCGCGTTTGTCTTTCAGTAGCCGGCACCAGAACTGGACAGGGCAAATGATGGAGAAAGAAGGGGCGCCGGATTGCGCCGACGCCCCTTGATGCGGCCCTAGAACTTATAGGCCACGGACGCCTGGAAGCTGCGTGGCCTTTCAGGAAGCACGATGGTGCTGCCGAACAGTTCGGTAAAGTTGGCGCGGAAATATTTCGCGTCGGTGGCGTTTTTCATCGTCACCCTGAACAGGAAGCGGTTGATCTCAAACGACGCGCCGATGTCGACCAGCGTATAGGCCGGCAGACGTACCGCCTGGGACTGCCCCGAAAAGACCGAGTCGACGTGAACGATGCTGCCATTGAGCGCAAATCCGTTGTCGAACTTGTAGGTCGCTGTTCCCGATACCAGGTTTTCGGGAATACCGGCGCGGCGTGATGCCTCCGCGTTCGGGATGGGGATCAGGCCCAGCGGCTGCCCACCAAGGTATAGGGCGGGATTGGTATCGGGCACCACGCGGCGAATATCCTCGATGCCGTAGAAAGCGAACGCGGCACCGTCGCCCTGGAAGGTCAGGTTATAGACCTTCGTCATCGTATAGGCACCGGTGATGAACAGGTGCTTGTTCACCGCCCAGCGAACCTCTGCTTCCAGGCCCTTGGTCTCAACCGACTGGTTGACGGTTATGGATTGGACGTTGCGATCGGTGCGGGTCTGATTGTACACGGACAGCGCCGCATATAGTCGGCCGCCCAGCCAGCTGCCCTTGATGCCGCCCTCGTACAATTGCGACGCGGCGACCGAGCTGCCGATCGATTCGGGCAGAATCTCAGCACCCTGGCCAACGACGAGGGTCGATTGCCGGGATGCGGTGATATACGGGATCAGCCCGAGCGGCAGCTTGTAGGACGCACTGGCGGTCCATGAAAAGCCATCCTCATTGGCACTGGCCGAACGAACGGCCGGCACACGATTGAGCCGTGCAACATCGTAGCGCGAGTTTTGATCGATGCTGTCGTAACGCCCACCCACGATGAGATCGAGGCCGAAATCGAAGTCAAGATCGGCAAGACCGGCAATCCCGTAATCGGTGTGGCTGCCGCGGACATAGTTGCTAAAGTTGCAGTCGCACTCGGTCGCCAGTAAGCGATCCGACAAGGGGGTATAGCCCACGGTCAGATCGACACGGTGAAACAGCTCCACGTCGAAATCGTCACCGAAGTGAAAATTGGTGTAGCGGATAGACGGTGAAACCTGGAACGAGAATTCGCCCACGCTGTTCTTGAAGGATTTCGCAAGAATGATCCGGTCTTCGATGACATAGGATTTCACGAACTGCGAGAAACCATAGCTGTTCTCGTTGCGATTGTCGGTCTGGTCGAAGAAAAGCTGATTCTTGATCTGGAAGGTGGGATCGACGTCGAAGATGGTATCGAAATAACCCGTCTTCACATTGGTCCGGTTGATGTCGTTTTCCCCCGTCAGCGTGAAGCGGCGGCTGAGCGTCGTCGTGCCCACATTGGTCAGGCTATATTGCGGGAAGTTCGCTTGGAAACAGGCATTGGTCAGCGCTGGCGAGATCAGCGCCGTGATCGCTGCCGGATTAAACCCGCCATTGACCGATATACACCCGAATGACCCGAAGGTGGAAAGCCCGCCCACGGCACGGGCTTCTTCCTGAGAGATTTGGCCGTCGGCATCGGTATCGGCTGGCCTTGCCGCCCCGGTAATATAGGTGCCGTCATCGACCAGCGCCTGGGTCAGGCGGTTCCAGCCGCCATTTTGTGGGCTGTCAAAATATTGATATTGCCCGCCAAATTCGATCCGCAACCGATCGGTAATCTGGTTGTCGAACGCGACCTGCAGGATCGTCTCGTGATCATAAAGGTTGCGATAATAGCTGCCCGAATTCTCCAGCTCGGCGTAGATGCTGTAGCCGAATTCGGTGCCCCCGAACCTGATGGGGCCGCGCACCTGCGCCTTCAGATTGTTCTTGCCCCAGCTGCCGGTGGTATAGCTCACTTCGCCTTCGGCATGGTCGAGCAGCGCGCCGCCCTTCACGCGCGCGGATTTCGGCACGAAGTTCAGATAGCCGCCAGTTTTGGACGGGCCATAGATTGGCGATGCCGGGCCGCGAACGATGTCGATCCGGTCGGAAGCGCCGATTGGCGTGGCATAGTTGCCGGCATTGTCGAGCCGGCGAACGCCGCGGAAATAGGTCTCGCCCGGGGTGCCGCGAATATCAAGTGCACCACCGACCCCGAAGAAGGAGTTGGTGAACGTACCCGGCGCCTGCGCGACAAGATCATAGATATTGGTCACGCCAAAACGCTCAATCTGCTCGCTGCTGATCGTCGAGGCAGAGCGTGGCGTTTCAACGAGCGTCTTGTTGAAGCCGAAGATCGAGCCGACGTCCTTGTTGGGCAAGGCGTTAAGGCTGCCGGTCACGACGATATCGTTACTCTCATCGGTGCTCGCTGCCGACCCGGCGGTCTTCGGCGCGTCCTGCGCCGCGGCTGGTGCTGTCAGCGCGGTGCAAGAAAGCATCGCTGCTGCCACCATCAGGAAGGATCGCCGTCGATCGTGCTGCCCGGCGGCTGCCGCTGCCGGATCACGCATTGTTACCTCTATACACTTATACCCTGTCATTGCCCTCAATCCCCCTTGTTGTGCCGACAGGCAGATTTCCCCCCGCGCTGCCGACAGATGTCCGTAATGTCGAAACCCGCTCTCCCGTCCCGCAAATTTGCTGCGTTGCACAAGTTAACGCGACATTCGCAAAAGTGTAAAGATACTTTTGGGAAAAGTTTCATGAAAAATAATGCACATTTTTCCCACATCGCTAATAAAATTAGCGAAATATATTAAAAATCTACAGTATTAATGGCGGCATCTCGATCAATTTCATTGAGAGATGGATATTTATGGTGCGTGATCACTCAAATAATAATTGAGTTTATGATAAATTATTTGAGAGATTTGCCATCAATGACTTGGATAAATAAATTCACATTCCAGAAGCGTAATGGCTTGACGTAGTGCGAGCAAATGCAATGAATTCGACACGTCGTTGCAAAAAATGGAGCGCTATGCCGGCCTTTTCTCGTTTTCTGCGGTATTTCATGGCGGTCGGGCGGTTGGGCTCGATCCGCAAGGCAGCCGATGTCCTCAACGTGTCTGCCTCCGCCATTGATCGGCAGATATTGCGGGTCGAAGCCGAGCTCGGCTTGCCGTTATTCGAGCGGCTACCGACCGGGCTTCGGCTGACTGCGGCCGGAGAGATCATGATGGCCGCTGGCGGTGGCTGGCAGAAAGGCATGGTCGATGTCCGCGCCCAGATCGAGGACCTCAAGGGCCTGAAGCGTGGTCATGTCGATATTGCGATCATCGACGCGCTTGCCACGGGCTACATCCCGGGTATGATCCACACCATGCAGCGCCGCTATCCAGGCATCTCCATCGGCGTGAAGGTGCTGGAAAATGATGCCGTCCGCCTCGCAATCTCGAGCGGCAAGGTCGATTTTGGCATTTTCTTTGAGCCGCAATCCTTTCGCGACATCACCGTGAGGGCGTTTGTGGATGTCGTGCTGGGGTTCGTCACCCCATCGGGGCATCCGTTCGGCATGCGCCGCGAAGCGCGCTTCTCTGCCTGTGTCGGGTCGGCGTTGATTTTGCCGGGGGAGCCGCTCGCGGTCAGTCAGCAGATTGCCGTCCTGGAAGCCACGTCGGGCGTGGTGCTAAACAAGAAGGTGACCTCCGACAACATCCAGCTGATCACATCGCTGGTGCTGCAGGGGGTGGGAATTGGCGTCCTTACATCGCTCGACATCATCAGCGAGGCCAAGCGCGGCCTTGTCAGCTTCACCAAGATTTCCGATCCCATCCTCCGCCCGATGACGCTTGCCCTGTGCACCGCCTCAGCGCGCACGCCATCGCACGCCGCCGGGCTGGTGCTCGCGGAGATCGAGCATGATTTCGCCCAGCTGGGCTACCCGACTTCAATGGATCCGCCCGCCAGTCTAAGCGGGTAAGCAGCGCATCGACGTCTTTTTAGACGTGCGCCGCCAGATAGGCATCGACGCGTGCAAGGTGCGCGGCCACCGCATCCGCCGGCAGGAAGGAGCCGGTAAAGCTGTTGCGGGCAAGCGTCGCGAGCGCCGTCTTGTCCAGTCCCCGGGCCTGGGCGACGGCGCGGTAATTGTCAGCCACATAGCCGCCGAAATAGGCCGGATCATCCGAATTGACCGTCGCGCGCAGGCCAAGCGCGAGCATCTGGTCCAGCGGATGACTCTCGATCTCGTCGATAACGCACAATTTGAGGTTAGACAGCGGGCACACCGTCAGCGTCATCTGTTCGCGTGCCAGCCGCGCGACCAGATCGGCATCTTCCAGCGCACGATTGCCATGGTCGATCCGGTCGACCCGAAGAACATCCAGCGCTTGCCAGACATAATCCGGCGGCCCTTCTTCTCCAGCATGCGCGACCAGCTTCAGGCCCTTGGCGGCGGCGGCGGCAAAGACGCGCGCGAATTTTTCAGGCGGATGGCCAAGCTCGGACGAATCAAGCCCGACAGCGGCGATCCGGTCAAGCCATGGGCCGGCTGCAGCCAGCGTCTCGAACGCGGATTCCTCGCTCAAATGCCGCAAAAAGCTCAGGATCAACCGGCTGGTTAGGCCATGCCGCCGTTCCGCTGCCGCCATCGCACCGAGCAACCCCTTGATCACCACGGCAAAGGGAATGCCGCGATCGGTGTGCGTCTGCGGATCGAACATGATTTCGGCGTGGAGCACGCCGTCTGCCGCTGCACGGTCAAAATAGGCAGTCGCCAGATCGTGGAAATCCGCCTGCGTCCGCAACACATCGGCCCCGGCATAATAAATGTCGAGAAAGTCCTGCAGGTTCCCGAACGCATAGGCTGCGCGCACCTCTTCCACCGACTGATAGGGAATCGCGACCTGGTTGCGCCGGGCAAAGGCAAACATCTGTTCGGGCTCCAGGCTGCCTTCGATATGCAGGTGGAGTTCGGCCTTGGGCAGGCCAATGATGAAGGCGGAGAGATCGGTCATGCGCAACGCATAGCCCTGCTGCGTTGCAGCATCAAACGCAATGTGTCGCGTGCCCGCCAGTGCGGCTGTCCCATGCGCATTCGCCCAGCACATAGGTGCGCGTAATCGCACGGTCGTCCCCCAGGATTTGCAGCGCGAATAGCCGTTCGGCGAGCGTTGCGCCGTTCGTTCGCCGCGTCAGCAGGGGCGTTGCCGCAGGATCGATCACGGCAAGATCGGCTTCTTGCCCGGGCTCAAGGCTGCCCACCCTGTCGGCGATGTGAAGCAGCGCCGCGCTGCCTGCCGTCGCCAGATACAGCGCGCGAAACGGATCGAGCTGATCGCCACGTGCGAGTGCCGCCTGATAGGCCAGGCCCGCCGTCGAGAGCATCGAGAAAGACGTCCCCGCGCCGACATCAGTGCCAAGCCCGAGCCGAAGCCGATGGCGATCCGCCTGGCCGAAATCGAAAAAGCCCGAGCCGAGGAAAAGGTTTGAACTGGGGCAAATCGCGACACCCGCGCCGCTCTCGTGCAGGCGCGCACAGGCGCGATCCGGCAGATGCACGCAATGGGCAAATATCGATCGCGGCCCGACAAGGCCAAAGCGATCATAAACGTCCAGATAATCGCGCGCATCAGGAAAGCGGGCGGCGACAGCAGCGCATTCGCCGATATTTTCGGATAAATGCGTGTGCAGCAAGACGTCAGGATGTGCTGCCAGCAAAGCGCCCGCTTCGCGCAGTTGCGCGTCGGACGACGTCAACGCAAAGCGGGGCGTGACCGCATAGCCAAGCCGCTTGTTGGCGTGCCACCGCCGGATCAGTGCTTCGCTTTCGGCACGGCCAGACTCCACCGTATCGGCCAGGCCGTCTGGCCCCAGATCCATCAGCACCTTGCCTGATATGATCCGCATGTTGCGCCGGGTCGCTGCGTCGAACAGCGCATCGACCGATTGGGGGTGGACGGTTGCAAACACCAGCGCGCTGGTCGTGCCGTTGCGCAGTAATTCGGTCAAGAACGCCTCTGCCACGGTGTCGGCGTGCGCCCGGTCGGCAAAGGCCTTTTCGGCGGGAAAAATGTGCTGATCGAGCCAATCGAGCAGTTGCGCGCCGTGCGAGGCAATCCGGTCGATCTGCGGATAATGGACATGCGCGTCGATGAAGCCGGGGACGATCAGGCCGGGCAGGGTGGTGACCGCGATGCGCTCATACTGGCCGATCAGGTCCAAATAGCTGCCGCGCGCCACGACGATGCCGTCCTCAACGATCAGCAGGCCATCGGCCTCATGCCGAACCGCACCGGGATGATCGCGTGGATCATGCCCGACCGACAGGATTTCACCACGAAACGCGCGCATCATTGCCCGGCTTCCGTCAGTTGCAGAAGTTGCGCCAGCGTGGCGATGGCGATGACATCGGGCTCCTTGCCGTTGATGCCGGCCAGCCCGATGGGCGATGTCAACCGCGCACGATCCGGCGCGTCGATGCCATCGGCCGCTAATTTCGTAAGGAACCGCACCTTCTTTGTCGCTGAGCCGATCAGGCCGACAAAGGCGGTATCCGCCCGGTAAAGTGCTGCCCGCGTAACCCGGTAATCGATCGCATGGTCGTGGGTCAGGATCACAATCGCGGCATCGCGGGGCGCTTCGCCCACGCATTGCTCGATTGCGGCCTCCGGCACGATCGTGACGCCATCGATCGATTCGAACCCCGGGCGCGTATCGAACCAGGCGAGCCGAAAGGGGAGGTGCGCTGCATGGCGAGCGATCGCCTGGCCGACATGCCCCGCGCCAAACAGGTATAAGGGCCGGCGATATTGCCCGATCACCTCGGCAAAGCGGGCACCGGCGCATGGACGGTCCCCCCGCGCCGATAGGTGAACCCGCGCCGCGTCGTCATGCACATGGCAGTCGATCCGCTCGGGCTGGAGTGTGGAGACGAGCACGCGCTGCTCGGTTGCATCGTCAACCCATCCCAACCGCGCCGGATCGACATGCTCGACCAGCAGGCGCACCCGGCCGCCGCAACATTGTCCAAGCAACGGCCCAAGCGGATAATCCTGGATACGCCAGCTGCCGGCCGGATGGGCCAGGATGGTCCGCGCCTGTTCCACCGCGCGATATTCCAGCTGCCCACCGCCGATTGTCCCGCGCAGGTCATCCGCTGTCACCAGCATCCGCGTGCCCGGGCCGCGCGGCACCGATCCCTCGCTGGCAAGGACCGAGACCATCGCGGATGGCACAATTGGCGCGATGTCGCGCAGCCAGCCAAGCCATTCGGTCATGTCGGCGATTGCCCGGCCCGGTGCCCTGCGAGTGCCCGCAAGATCGCCTCCGGGGTCGCCGGCGCATTGAGCGGAGCGATTGTGCGCTGGTCTGGTGCGCAGGCGGCAACGGCGGCGGTCAGCGCTGAGAAAACCGAAATCGCGAGCATGAAGGGCGGCTCGCCCACGGCCTTGGATCGGTGAATCGTCGGCTGAATGTTGTCGCCGTCCCACAGGCTGATCGTGAAATGTTTTGGCCGATCCGATGCTGTCGGGATCTTGTAGGTCGCCGGAGAATGCGTGAGCAGTCGGCCCTTGTCGTCAAACACCAGCTCCTCGGTCGTGAGCCAACCCTGGCCCTGGATGAAGCCGCCCTCGATCTGCCCAATGTCGATGGCGGCATTCAGCGATCGGCCAACATCATGGAGGATATCGACAGCCAGCACCTTGTGCTCGCCCGTTAGCGTATCGATGGCGACTTCCGCCACTGCCGCACCATAGGCGAAGTAATAAAATGGCCGTCCCTGGTGCGCATTGCGGTCATAGGCGATGTCGGGCGTTGCATAATAGCCGGTCGCAGCCAGCGAGATGCGCCCCATATGCGCCTTTCTGCAGGCCTGGGCGAAGGTCATCCGCTCGCTGCCCGCGACGACATGGCCGTCAGCGAACCGAACGTCGTCCGCGCTGCATCCATAGGTGCGGGCGAAGAAACCGGTCAGCCGATCGCGAATCGTCATCGCGGCATTGTGCGCGGCCATGCCGTTGAGGTCGGCACCCGACGACGCTGCGGTCGCCGAGGTGTTGGGTACCTTGTCGGTCCGCGTCGCGGTGATCCGCACCTGCGATAATGGCACCGCGAACGCATCGGCAACAATCTGCGCGACCTTGATGTAAAGGCCCTGGCCCATCTCGGTGCCGCCATGATTGATCTGGATGCTGCCATCCGCATAGACCAGCACCAGCGCACCGGCTTGGTTGAGATGGGTCGTGGTAAAGCTGATGCCGAACTTGACGGGTGTGAGCGCGAGCCCCTTTTTTATGATGGCATTGTGGGCGTTGAATGCGGCAACTGCGCGCTGCCGCTCATCATAGCGCGACTCCTGGCGCAGCCGCTGTATGATCTGCGGCGCGATATTGTCGGTCACCGTCATGCCATAAGGTGTGGTGTCGCGGCCCGGCGCATAAAGGTTGGCCAGCCGGACATCGAGCGGGTCATGCGCGAGGTGCGCAGCGACATCGTCGATGACCCGTTCGATCGCGATCATCCCCTGCGGCCCGCCAAACCCGCGAAACGCGGTTGCAGAAACCGTGTGCGTCTTCAACCGTTCCGAGACGATCTCGACATCCGGCAGCCAATAACAGTTATCGGCATGAAACATCGCCCGGTCGTTGATCGCGGGGGAGAGATCAACCGTCGCGCCGCACCGCGAAGCAAGCTTCAGCCGCAGCGCCAGGATATGGCCCTGCGCATCGAACCCGACATCGTAATCTATCCGGAAATCATGGCGCTTGCCCGTCATCACCATGTCGTCGTCGCGATCACAGCAGAATTTCGCGGGCCGCCCGGTCTTGTCGGCCACCAATGCAGCGGCGGCGGCGAACAGCGCGGCCTGCGTCTCCTTGCCGCCAAACGCACCGCCCATGCGACGCACCTCGACGGTGACATCGGCGGCGCTGCGCCCCAGCATATGCGCGATCAGGTGTTGGACTTCGCTTGGGTGCTGGGTCGAACTCAATAGGTGGATCTGGCCATCCTCGCCCGGCGTGGCAACGGCGACTTGCCCCTCCAGATAGAAATGGTCCTGCCCGCCGATGTCGAACCCGCCCGACAGAGTGTGCGGGGCGGTGGCGAGCGCCGCTGCGGCATCGCCGCGCGCCATGCGCTGGGTCGGCTCGATCAGCGACGTCGCCGCCCGCGCATCGTCGATCGACAGGATTGTTGGACGTGGTTGATAGTCGATCTTGCCAAGCCGCGCGGCTTTGCGCGCTGCGTTGCGGCTTGTGGCAGCAACGAGAAAGACCGGCTGCCCGACGTAAATCACCTCCCCATCGGCCAGCAGCCGGTCGTCACCAGCGACGGGGCTGACGTCGTTGGCACCCGGAATATCGGCTGCCGTGAACACCGCGACGACACCCTGGGCAGAGCGAACGGCGGACAGGTCAAGGTCGGAAATCCCGGCATGCGCTTCGCTGCTTTGCCCGAACGCCAAGTGGAGCATGCCGACGGGTTCGGCGACGTCATCGGCATAATGTGCCGCCCCGCTGACATGCAGATGCGCACTGTCATGCGCGGGCGCGGCGGCCTTGCGATCAGCCATTGGTGGCTTCCAGATCGAGCACCGAAACGGTCTCACCTTGGGCCTCGTACCACAGCCGCCGCAACAGATTGGCCGCCGCCTCGAGCCGATAGCTGTTGGATCCGCGCACGTCGCTCAATGGTGTATACTCATGTATCAACGCTTCCGCCGCGCGCTCAATCGTCGCGAGCGAGAAGGGCGCACCGGTCAGCGCCGCCTCGCACGCGGGCGCCCGACGGGGCGTCGCGGCCATGCCGCCAAAGGCAACACGTGCCGCCTCGATGTGGCCCTCGCGGATGGTGAGCTTTAACGCGCCGCACACCGCCGAGATATCGCTGTCGAAACGGCGCGAGAGCTTTGAGATGTGGATCAGGTCGGCGGGATCAGGCTGCGGAATCCAGAGGCTCTCGACGAATTCGCCAGGTCGCAGATCCTGCTGGCGGTAATCGAGAAAATACTCTTCGAGCGGCATTGTCCGCCGCCCGGCGGTGCTCCGCAGCGTCAGCTCGGCCCCCAGCGCAATGAAGGCGGGCGGGCCGTCACCGATCGGCGATCCATTGGCGATGTTGCCGCCGATGGTGGCGGCATTGCGCACCTGCAACCCGGCAAAGCGCCGCGTCAGCTCGCCCAGTTCGGGATGCAGGCGGGAAAAGACCACATGCGCCTCTGCATAGCGTACGGCCGCGCCGATGCGGACACCATCCTCGCCTTCGTCGATCGAACGCAGCTCATTAATGCCGTCGATGAAAATCAGCTTGTCGATCGTCCGAAGCTCTTTGGTCACCCACAGCCCGACATCGGTCGCGCCTGCGACGATACAGGCATCGGGATGCTCGGCCAGCAGATCGGCCAGCGCCTGCGCCGTGCGAGGGGCGAACCACTGGCGGGAATCGGTACGACCGCCGGGCCTAGCGTGGTCGGCCAAGTCTCGGAGTCGTTTGAGCAACGCGCCGTCATCGCGCATCACGGGTTCGGCCGTTTCTGCCGCCTCAAGGATCGGGCCATAGCCGGTGCAGCGACACAAATTGCCCGACACTATATCGGCAACGGGCAACTCAGCGCCCGCCGCGCCGATGCAGCGCCCGTAAAGCGACATCACGAAACCCGGCGTGCAGAAGCCGCATTGCGAGCTGCCATTCGCCGCCATGCACGCCTGAAGCGGGGTAAGCGCGCCGCCCTGTGAGAGGCTCTCCACCGTCAGCAGTGCTTTGCCATCGAGCATTGGCAGGAACAGGATGCAGGCATTGACCGCGCGCCAGGCCACCGCTTCGCCTGCCGCATCGGGTTCCCCCACCAGCACGGTGCACGCCCCGCAATCACCCTCCGCGCAGCCTTCCTTGGTGCCCGTGCGACCCATTTTGTACCGCAGATGATCGAGCAGGGTCGCCGTCGGGTCGACATCGCCAAGCTCGACAATGTCGCCATCGAGGATGAAGCGCACCGTCACCTCAGCTCCCCCGATAGGTCGAATAGCTGAACGGCGAGACAAGTAGCGGGACATGATAATGCCCTGCATCGGCAATCCCGAAATCGATCGTGACGATGTCGAGGAATGGCGGATCGGGCAGGGCAACGCCCTGCGCCCGGAAATAATCGGCGACCGCGAAGCTGAAGCGATACCGGCCCGGCGGCACATCGGGGAGGTCAGCGCAGCGTCCGTCAGCATTGGTTGTGCCGGTGAAGAGGACTTCCCCCGCAGCATCGCTCAGCGTCAGCGCAACCCCCGCCGCTGGATGCCCATGCGCTGTATCCAGAATATGTGTCGATATGCTGCTCATCGCGGGGCCCCCTCGGCAATCCAGCGCCCGATCAGGTCGCGCTCGGCGCGGGTCATGCCGGTCATGTTGCCGAGCGGCATGATCTCGGCATCGACCGCGACTTTCTTGATCCGCGGCGCGACCGCGCGGGCATGGCCATAGCTATCGAGAACCACGCCCAGCGGCGGCGAGGTGACGGCGGGGTTGGTCGGATACTCGGCATGGCAGGAAACGCAGTGAGTCGCCAGGATCGGCGCGATGCGCGCATAGCCGACGGTCCTGCCAGTCGACGCAGCGGCAGACGTCCCGCTCAGTGCCGTTTTTTCAAGGGTGACATAAGTAATGGTTGCAAGGCCGAGCACCGCCGCAACGGCCATTGCGGGCACGGTATTCGCATGGCGATGGCGCAGGTTGAAGACATGCCGCACCGCGACCCCAGTCGCGCCGATCAGCGCCAGCACCAGCCAGGGCCGCTCCGCACCATAGGTCATCGGATAATGATGGCTGATCATGATGAACAGCACCGGCAGCGTCATGTAATTATTGTGGACCGAGCGAACCTTGCCAGCCTTGCCCAGCGCAGGATCGGGCGCGCGCCCGGCGATCAGATCAGCGACGACCTTGCGCTGATTGGGGATGATGACGAAAAACACGTTGCCGACCATCGCCGAGCCGATCATCGCGCCGATGTGGAGATAAGCGCCCCGCGCGGTGAACACCGCATCGAGCAGCACCGCCGCGCCGAGCAGGAAAACGAACCATATCGCCCCGACCAGCCGCGCGTCGTGCCCCATTGGGGACCGGCATAGCTGATCGTAGAACACCCAACCTGCAGCCAGCGCCGACAGCCCTAGGGCGACTGCCGCAACCGGCGTCAGGTCCGCCTTGGCGGGATCGATCAGATAGTTCGATGCACCGTGATAATAGATCAGTGCGAGCAGGGAAAAGCCGCTCATCCACGTCCAATAGGCCTCCCATTTGAACCAGTGCAGGTCGCTGGGCATCCCGCCCGGCGCGACCTGATATTTCTGGGCGTGGTAGAACCCGCCGCCATGGACCGACCATAGCTCGCCCGATGCAGTGCCGCTGGCCGGCGGCTTCAGATGATTGTCGAGCCAGACGAAGTAGAAGGACGAGCCGATCCACGCGATTCCCGTCGTCAGGTGCAGCCAGCGCAGCGCAAGGTTGAGCCACTCGGCGACATCGACGGTCACGCCATATCCTCCAGCCGCAGCCGGACGATCGCGCCGATCTGCTCGAGCGCAGTGGCGATTTCTGTGTCGCGGTCATTGCTCAGCCGCTGCTCCATCGCGGCGAGGATGCCCGCCTTGTCGGTCAGCCGAACGCAAATGATGAAGGGGAACCCGAACCGCGCTGCATAAGCGGTGTTGAGCGCGTGGAAGTGCTGATATTCGTCCGGCGTCAGGCGATCGAGCCCGGCCGAGGCCTGCTCGGCGGCCGATGCCTCGGTCAGCCTCTTGTCGATAGCGGCCTTGCCAGCGAGTTCGGGATGCGCGCGGATCAGCGCGAGCCGTTCCTCCGCCGTCGCGGCGGCCACGACCGCCATCAGATCGGCATGGCGATCCCCTGACGACGGCAGAGCGTCGGCGCGCTGCTCGATCCACGGGCTGTGTTCGAACAAGGCGGGATGGCCGGCGCTCAATGCGACGCTCCCTCAAGGCTGACATGCGCAGAGACGACCTTCCAGCCGTCAGGAAACTTGACCCAGGCCTGGGTCTGGCGCCCCCGACGATCGCTGTTCTCGCGGAAGAACTCGGCATCGGCCGTGGCGAACCCGTTGCCATAAACGGTGATCGCGACCCGCCCGAGCGTGCGTTGCGGCGATCCGCCACGCCCTTTGCGGAAAGCACGGATTTCCTCGATGCCGTACAGCACCTCGCCGACGCCGTAGCGGTTGGTGGTTGGTGCGGCATGGAAAAGCGCGTCCATCGCCGCCACATCATCGGCCATCAGCGCGCGCTCATAGGCATGGAAGGCGTCGGTCACTTCCTGCAGCAGCACGGGATCGTCGATCGGCACGTCAGCTGTCATGCGGGGTAAAGCTCTATCCAGTGGCGGGCGATGTCGATGCGGCGCGCGACCCACGCATCGCCCGAGGCCATGACATGATCGACAAACCGCGCCAGCGCGCGTGCACGCGCGGGCCGCCCGGCGATCCGGCCGTGCAGGCCAATCGACATCATCCGCCCGCCTTCCTCGCGTAGTTGATCGAAGGTATCCCGAAGATATCGGAAAAACTGCTCGCCCTCGGTAAAACCGTTGAGCGCGACCATCTTCATGTCGTTGGCGTCGAGGGTATAAGGTACCACCAGCTGCGCGCGGCCATGGCGGCGGTCCCAATAGGGCAGATCATCGGCATAGCTGTCAGCGTCGTAGAGAAACCCGCCTTCCTCGGCGATGAGCCGCGCCGTGTTGGGCGAGGTGCGGCCCTGGTACCAGCCGAGCGGGCGGCTGCCGGTCAGGCGCGTGTGGAGCGCGATCGCCTCGGCAATGTGCGCGCGCTCGGTCGCTTCGGGGACATTTTGGTAATCGATCCAGCGCAGGCCGTGGCTGGCGATCTCCCAATCGGCGACCCGCATTGCCTCGACCACAGCAGGGTTCGCTGCCATCGCCTTTGCGACGGCGAACGCGGTGACGGGCAGCCCGCGCGCGGTGAACAGCCGGTATAGCCGCCAGAAGCCAGCGCGGCTGCCATATTCGTACAGGCTTTCCATCGCCATCGCCCGGTCGGGGTGGCTGGCAGCGCCAACCATTTCTGAAAGGAACGCCTCTGACCCCGCATCGCCGTTGAGCACGGAGTTTTCCGCACCCTCCTCATAATTGACAACGAACTGCACCGCTACGCGCGCCCCGCCAGGCCAGCGCGGATCGGGCGGGGTGGCACCATAGCCGACGAGGTCGCGTGCCAACGTCACGCCTCCCACGCCGCCATTGCCGCATCCACCGCCGCCCCGGCGGGGAGCACGAACCCCTCACGACGCAGGCACGCCTCGAGCGCTGCAAGCGTGATCAGCACCTTATGCTTCATCGCGTTATAGCCCATCGCGCCGATCCGCCAGATGCGCCCCTGCAGCGGGCCAAAGGCCGTGCCGATCTCGATTTCGAACTGGTCGCGCATTGCCGTCCGGATGCGCTCGCCATCGAGACCGTCCGGGATATGGACGCCCGTCACATTGGTCATCCGGTAGGCATTGTCGCCAAACATAGTAAGGCCCATCGCGCGCAGCCCCGCCGTCATTGCGCGGCCAGCCGCCGCATGCCGGGCAAAGCGTGCCTCCAGCCCCTCGCCAAGCGCCACCCGCGCACATTCGCGCGCCGCATAGAGCATCGATGTCGCTTCGGTATGGTGGTTAAGCCTCTTGTCCGACCAATAATCCATGATCATCGCCAGGTCGAAATAGTTGGAGCCGATGCGAGGGCCCACACCGTCCGCAATGTCAGCACGGCGAATGCCCTGCTCGACATGGCGGCGGGCGAAGATGTGCGCGGCGGCTGCATCCGAAATCGTGATCGGCGCCGATCCAGAAGGACCGCCCAGGCATTTCTGTAGCCCGCCCGTCACCACATCGACACCCCAGCGATCCGTGGCGATCTCCATCCCACTCAGCGTCGCGGTCGCATCGACATAGGACAGTGCCCCTGCCGCCCGGCACAGCGCGCCCAGCCCCTCGAGCGGTTGCGCCATGGTCGTCGATGTGTCGCCGTGGACGGTGGCGACGACCTTTGGCTCGAACCGTTCGATTGCGGCGGCGATGGCATCGATTGGCACCGTCTCGCCCCAGGGCGCATCGACGGTTTCGATGACCGCGCCGATCCGTGCGAGAATTTCGGTGAGCAACAGCCCGAACCGCCCGAAATTGACCACCAGCACCCTGTCTCCCGGCACGACCAGCGACACAAGCGATGCCTCGATCGCGGCGCGCGCGGTGCCGTCGATCAGCATCGTCCACTGGTTCTGCGTGCCGAAGATCGGGCGGTAGAGCGCCATCACCTGGTTCATGTATCCGGTCATTTCCGGATCGAACTGACCCAGCAGATCGGCCGACATCGCCCGCAGCACGCGCGGATGCCCGTTGACCGGGCCCGGCCCCATCAGCAGGCGCTGCGGGGGGTCGATTTCGCCGAACAGGTCGATGCCCAACTCAGTCGCCATATGCTGCTCCCAAACGGTCAATGAAGCCGAGCATGACGGCCAGTGCAACATCGGCATCGGCGGGGTCGACATGTTCGGCCGGGTTGTGGCTGATTCCGCCCTTGCAGCGGATGAACAGCATCGCCGTCGGGCAGATGGCAGCCATCACCATTGCATCATGTCCGGCACCCGACACGAGCCGCCGAACCGGCTGGGCTGCGGCGACGGTGGCGGCGTCGAGCATGTCGATCAGATGGGGATCACACGGGCTGCCCGGCAAATCATGGATGAGATCGATAGAGGCGGAAAGCTCACGGGTCGCGGCGATTTCGCCGATGCGCGCGTTGATGATCGCAGCCGCGGCATCGCGCCGTGCTGCATCGCCAGCGCGGATGTCGAGCGAGAAGACCACCATGCCGGGGATCACATTGGGCGCGCCCGGCAGCGCGTCGATCTTGCCGACGGTCGCCACCAGATCGGACGCGTCGGCGGAGGCGATGCTTTCGATCGCGACAATCATCTCTGCCGCGCCCGCCAGCGCATCGCGCCGCAGCCGCATCGACGATGTGCCCGAATGGCCGGCCTGCCCCGTGACAGTCACCTGATAGCGAAGCTGTGCGGCGATGCCGGTCACGGTGCCGACGGCCAGCGCTTCGGCCTCCAGCACAGGGCCTTGTTCGATATGGGCTTCGAGATAGGCGAGTGTTTCGCTGGGCGCGCGGGCAGCCGAAAGATATGCTGCAACGTCCACACCTGCATCGCCGAGCCACACGCCGTCAGCATCCTTCAATGCAAGCGCCTCTGCCGCAAGTGTGCCGGCCACGGCCCGGCTCGTAAGCATCGCTGCCGGAAAGCGCGACCCTTCCTCGTCACCAAAGGCGATAACCTCGATGGGAAAAGCCATGCGCCGCCCCGCGTGATGCAGCGCGCCCACCGCCTCTATCGCCAGCATGATGCCAAGGGGGCCATCGTAGAACCCGCCATCGCGCACGCTATCCAGGTGGCTGCCAATCAGCAGGGCAGGAGCATTGGCCATTCGCCCTTCAAAGCGACCGATCAAATTGGCGGCGTCGTCGCGGCGCACCGTTAGCCCGGCATCCGCCATCCATTCCGCCACGATGTCCTGTGCCGCGTGATAGGCCGGTGTCAGATAGCCGCGATACAACCCTCCCGCCATGTCGCTATAGGGCGCGACACCCAACGCGTCGCATCGGGCCACCGCACGCGCGCCACCGCAAGGCCCTTCGCTCACCACGCTGCCACCTGCCCGTCGCTGCGAGGATCGGTCGCGCCTTCCAGCAGGCCGTCCGCTGACCGCACGATCGCCCCGGCATGGCCCATCATCGCCGTCAGCGGCCCGACGCGCTCGACATCATGCCCGGCGGCGAGGAGCGCCTCGTACAGCTCTGGCGCAAAGCCATCCTCGATCTTCAGCGTGGTGCTTTGTTCGCCCCATGTCCGCCCTAGCAGCCAGCGCGGCGCGCTGGTTGCTTCCTGCAGGCCGCAGCCGAACTGAGCATAGCGAGTGAACAGGGCCGCCTGAGTCTGTGGCTGGCCTTCGCCGCCCATCGTCCCGTAGGCCATCACCCGCCCATCGGCGAAGCGCGCCAGCGCGGGATTGAGCGTGTGGAACGGCTTGCGCCCGGGCCGCAACGCGTTCCAACCGTCCGCTGCAAGCCGGAACGAGCTGCCGCGGTTCTGCCAGGTGATGCCCGTTTGCGGCAGCACCAAGCCCGATCCGAACTCGAAATAGGTCGATTGGATCGCGCTCACCACGCGCCCCTCGCCATCGGCCGCGCCGAACCAACAGGTGTCGCCCAGTGCCGCTGGCTGCGGCCAGGGCAGCGCGCACGCCGGATCGATCCGTGCCGCCAGTGCGTCGATCGCTTGGGGATCGTCGAGCAGCCCCTGATAGTCGAAATCATGGAAGGCCGGATCGCCGACATGCTGGTCGCGCAGCAGAAACGCCTGCTTGGTCGCCTCGACCAGCCCATGGACATGATTGAACCCGTCGCCCGCCGTCACGCGCAACCGATCGAACAATGCAAGGATCAGCAACGAGGCGAACCCCTGGGTCGGGGGCGCGCTGTTGTAAAGCTCGGCCCCGGTAATGGTGGTTTGGAGAGGCGCGGGGCGGGTCGCAGCATGCGCGGCGAGGTCGCTGGCCACGACAGGGCTTCCTAGCGCCCCCAAATCCTCGGCCATCAGATCGGCGAGCGCACCGCGATAGAAGTCATCCGCCCCGGCCATCGCCAGGCGCCGCAGCGTCCCCGCAAGTGCTGGCTGGCGCAATCGTTCGCCCTCGCGCAGGGGCCGACCCTCGGGCTCGAAGATCGCGGCATAGGCACCCGGCTGGCCGCGCAACTCTGCCCCCTTGGCCGCCGCAATCTCCGCGCCCCCGCGCGTCACGGCGACGCCTTCCTCGGCATGGTGGATCGCATCGCGCAGCAACCGATCGAGCGGCAGCGATCCGCCCGCCTCCTTAAGGGCCGCCGCCCATGCCGAGATCGTCCCTGCGACTGTATTCGCGGCCAGCGGCCCGCGTGTCGGCACAGCGTCCAGCCCGGCATAGAGCGCTAGGTCAGCCCCTGCCGCCGCGCCGCCACAGCCATGGACGCCGTGGACATCGCCACCTGGTTCGGCGATCAGCCAGAAGCCGTCGCCGCCGATCCCGGTCATATGCGGATAGACCACCGCCAACGTCGCGGCGACCGCGACCGTTGCCTCGACGGCATTGCCGCCGTCGCGCAACACCTCCAGCCCCGCCTGCGCGGCGAGGTGATGCGGCGCGGTCACCATGCCGCGATAGGAACGAACCGAATGACGCATCAGTCGGGCAAGGCTGCGACGAAACGCCGCACCACTTCCGCTGAATTGATCGAGGCAAGCGTCATGAAGGTTTCCATCTGGTTCGATCCGGCATCGCCGCCCGCCAAATCAGACAGGCTACGGAATACGATGACGGGCACGCTGTTGGCAAAGGCGACCTGAGTCACTGCCGCACTTTCCATGTCGAGCACGCGGGCGTGCCATGCGCCGAACAGATAATCGCGAAACTGGGCATTATCGGCATAGACGCCCGCGCTGACCCCCGTACCGCCGATGACGACTTTGGGAGTATGCGGCAGGCAGGTCGAGGATGCCGCAGCGGCCGGAACTTCCGCGCCGACGCAGCGCCTGAGCATCACCGTGCCCGCAATCTTGCGCGCCAGGTCGAGCAGCGCCGGGTCGGCGGCGATCAGATAATAGCGCCGCTTTGGTTCGCTCGCATTGCCGACCCGCACGCCGCGCGGGAACATCATGTCCCAAGGCTTCGGGGCTTCGGCATCGACGGGCTCCGGCACGACCCATCCGCCCGGCGTCTTGCGCGCGAAAGACACCTCCAGATACTGGCCCCAATTGTCGGGTACGATCACGTCACCGATCGACAGCGACGGGTCGACGCCGCCGGCGATGCCCGAAAAGACGATGCGCTTTACCGTGAATCGATCGAGCACGAGCTGGGTGTTCATCGCTGCGTTGACCATGCTGACACCGCTTTGCATCAGCAGCACCGGCTTGCCCGCCATCGTGCCAGTGACGAAGACCAAGCCGTTGATCTTGTGTTCGACTGGCGCATCGACGGATCGGATCAGCGCATCCCATTCCGGGGTGAATGCGGTCATCACCACCGTGCGCGGCGTGGCATCGATCGGCTCCGCATAGGCCGGCGCGGCGACCGCCAGCAACAAGGCGATCAGGATGTGGGCGGCGCGGATCATGCGCCGCCCGCCATCCAGACAAAGCGCAACACGAACAGCCCAGCGAGCAGCAACAAGAACCAGTCTGCCGTGGTGATCCGCCCGCGCACAAGCTTCAGCACGGCATGGGCGGTGATCCCAAAGGCCAGGCCATTGGCGATCGAGAAGGTCAGCGGAATCATCGCTACCGTCAGGAAGGCCGGAATCGCCGAATAGGGGTCTTCCCACTCCACCTCCTTCAGCGGCAGCAGCATCAGCCCGCCGACGATGATCAGCGCGGGGGCAGTCGCCGCGAGCGGCACGATCTGCGCATAAGGCGCGACAAACATCGTGACGAAAAACAGCAGGCCGGTCACCACCGCCGTCAAGCCAGTCCGCCCGCCTGCCTGCACACCTGCGGCACTTTCAACAAAGGAGGTGACGGTGCTGGTGCCCGCCAGCGACCCGACGATGGTGGCGACGGCATCGGTCATCAGGATGCGGTTGAGGCCGGGAATGCGACCGGCGGCATCCATCAGCCCAGCACGCTTGGTGACCGCGACCAGCGTGCCGATATTGTCGAACAGATCGACGAATAGAAACACGAACAGGATTTCGAGCAGGCCGAGCCCATGGCTGCCGGTGAGGCCAAACACGCCAGGCAAATCGAGCTTGAAGGCCGTGCCGGTGAGCGCTGACAGGCTATAGGGTTCAGGGTTGATGGTGACTTGCCTCGTCAGCCATCCAGCCAGCGTGGTGGCGACAATGCCCACCAGCATTGCGCCGCGAACGTTCCAAACGCTGAGCGCGCCAATCGTCAGCAGCCCGAACAAGGCCAGCCCCGCACCCGGTGCTTTCAGGTCGCCCAGCGCCACCAATGTCGCGGGATTGGCGACGATGATGCCGGCATTTTTCAGTCCGATGAAACCGATGAACAACCCGATCCCGCCTGCCACCGCCGCGAAAAGATGCTGCGGAATCACCGCAACGATCAATTGCCGCACGCCGGTCAAGGTCAGAATCAGGAAGGCAACGCCCGAAATCAGCACGCATCCCAGCGCAATCGGCCACGGCACCCCCATCTGCTGGACGACGGTGAAGCTGAAATAGGCGTTGAGCCCCATGCCTGGCGCCAACGCCAATGGGGTATTGGCGACCAGGCCCATCAGAATCGAGGCAAAGGCAGCGGCAAAGCAGGTCGCAGCGGCCACCGACGCGATCGGCATGCCCGCCTGGCCAAGGATCGCCGGGTTAACCAGCACGATATAGGCCATTGTCAGGAAGGTGGTGAAACCCGCCAGCACTTCGGTGCGTGCCGATGTGCCGCGTGCCGACAATCCGAAATAGCCGTCCAGCCCGCGCGGCCGCTCGATCGGCACGGCACCAGGATCAGTCGATGTCGTTGCTTCTATCATCCTCTGCCCCCGTGAAGTGCTGTTGCTACCGGTGACACACCGATGATCCCCTGCTGTTCCAGCCGTGCTGCTAAGCGAAACAGCAATCGTTCGCCCCCCGGTTTCGCGATCAACTGCAGCCCCAAGGGCAATTTGCCCGGTCGGTACAGCGGCACCGCCAGCGCGGGGAGCCCGGCAAAGCTGATCGGTTGGGTGTGAATGCCGAGATCCCGCCGCGCGGGCGTGGTGACGCCGTCGATCTCGATATGCGGGTCAGCGATCAGCGGGGCGATGCATGGCGCTGCGGGAGCGATCAGCACGTCATGCTCTGCAAATAGCGGCGCAAGCGAGGTTTGAAATTGTGAACGAAACTCTTGTGCTTCTTCATAAAGCCCGCGCGGAATCAGGGCGCCGGCGAGTAGCCGGTCACGCGTCGCCGGATCAAACGCCATCGCCTCACCGCGCGCAAATGATGCGTGGTGCACCGCGCCGCCTTCAAAAGCAGTGATCAAAAACGCGGCCGATCGCGCGCGTGCGACGTCGCCAAGATCGATCACCGGCGCGCCTGGCGCGATCAGGTCCATCGCAGCGCGCTGATCGGGATCGACATTGTCGGCAAAACGCCCGCCGAGCCGCGCGAGCCGGATCGGGGAGGCGTCGTCCACGGTCGCCTCGCTATCGCTGAGCACGTTCCATAGCAGCGCCAGGTCGGCGATCGATGCGGCGAACGGCCCGATATCATCAAGGCTCTCGGCCAACGGAAACACGCCCTGCATCGGCAACGCGCCATGCGTTGGTTTCAGACCGTAGAGCCCCGTCAGGCTCGCCGGCACACGGATCGATCCATTGGTGTCGGAACCAAGCGTAAAGGGCAGCAGGCCTGCCGCGACGATGGCTGCCGATCCCCCTGACGATCCACCCGCGAGCCTCGCCTCGTCATGCGGGTTGCGCGTGGTGCCATGCGCCGCGTTGATCGTGGCAAAGCCATAGGCGAACTCGTCCATGTTGAGCGTTGCCACCAGCACCGCGCCTGCTGCCTGCAAACGCTGGATCGCGGTCGCATCCGCCGATGCGGGCGTGGCAGCGGCGTAAATCGACGAACCGGCTGTCGTCGCAATGCCGGCGACGTCGAAAAGGTCTTTCACGCCATACGGCACACCCGCTAGCAGCCCTGGATCCTGGCCGGCCGCAATCGCAGCATCGACCCGCGCCGCGTCGTGGCGGGCGCGATCACCAAGCACGCGCGTCACCGCGCATAACCGGTTGCTTTCCTCATGCAGCGCCGCAAGGCAGCGCTCAACAATGTCGCTCGCCGTCACCCGGCGCTCTCGCACAGCCGCTGCAATCTCGCCCACCTGCATCATGGCATGGCGCGCGTGGGCCCGGCACGCAGGATGTCTGCGTGGTCATTGAGCACATTAAGATTGTTGATCACACCGGGTAGGCAGGCGTCGGGCACGACCAGGCCGCGCGCCGCAGCCGCCGCAGCAATTTCTTCCGCCGAGCGGGGAAGGGGGGCGGGGGCGGCCATGTCAGCGGCCAGACGTTCGCCCTGCCGTCTGAAATGCCCGGCAAGCGCTGCACAGACGAACAATTGGAGCTGGTGAAAGATGATGAGCGGCAGCACGATCAACCCGACCTGCGCCGACGGAAACAGCGCGCCCGCCATCGGCACGCCTGAAACCAAGCTTTTCTTGGAGCCGCAGAATAGCAGCACGATCATATCTTCGCGCGGCAACGCAAAAAGGCGCGCGATCAGCGCATTAACCCCAAGAACAAGGCCCAGAACAGCCGCACCAAGCAACAATAAGGTGATCACTTCGAGGGTGCCGACCTTGGTCCAGATGCCGCCAATCACGGCAGCACCAAAGGCCGAATAGACCACCAGCAAAATCGAACCGCGATCGACCGGCATCAATATCGCCTTGTTGCGATCGATCAGTCCACCGATCAGCGGACGCATCAAATGCCCGGCCAGAAAGGGCAGCAGCAATTGCAACGCGATCGCCCATACCGAATGCGCCGACGATACCACGCCCCCGCCTGCCACTTGCATGAACACGCCCACCAGCACGGGCGTCAGGAACAGGCCGGCAAGGTTTGAAAGAGAGGCACTGCAGACCGCCGCTGCCACATTCCCTCCCGCCATCGCGGTAAAGGCAATTGACGACTGGACCGTCGATGGCACCAGCGTCAGGTAGAGCAGGCCGGACAGCAGCAACGGATCGACCAATCCGCGCGCTTGCCAGACGAGCAGCAGCCCGATCGCGGGAAACAGGATATAGGTCGAGCCCAGCGTCAGCGCGTGCAGTCGCCAATTGCCGATGCCCTGGACGATGGCTTCGCGCGAAAGCTTGGCACCGTGCAGGAAGAATAGCAGCGCTATCGCCAGATCGGCCAGTAGATCGATCCAGGCCACCGCAGCGCCGCGTGCGGGGAGCAGCGACGCCAGAACGACGGTTGCAATCAGCCACAGCAGAAACCGGTCAACGGACAAGAGGATATTCAGCGCGCGAGACATGAGAGCCTAATGGCCTGCTTTACCCGCTCGATCTACCACAATGACTGTCATGCTTCGTTGCAAAAAATCGCGCACCCCGGGGATCAGGTGAGGGAGTGCGCCCGGACAGGCAAAGATCCATCTTGATCGCGAACGCATCATGATCTCACGGTCGCGCGTCGAGGCGTATGCCAATCGCCTTGAAGTCCCCGATCAGCGGTGCATCGACGCCGTGATTCATCCAATAGGCACCACTTGCCTTAGCCGGGACGCCAGTCGGTAACGGTGCCCCGCCAAGCACTTGGGCGCTGTAGCTGCGCGCCGGATCGAGCCCTGCCAGGCGGATCGGGGGTTGCGGATCGCGCCGGGTGGACGCGGTGCCGAAGGCGAACATCACCGCACGGGCGCGATCGGGTGCGACCGAAAGGGTGGCGCTGCGCCGGGCATT
>CAZXBM010000047.1:0-25247 GCA_964638495.1 uncultured Stakelama sp.
CGTTGAACAGGGCGCTTTTGCCGGCATTGGGATTGCCGACCAGCGCGACCAGCGGAGCGGGATTCATCGACGGGGGGTCATTCAGCCGGCTGAAGCGGGGAAACGAGAATCGCGCCGGCAACGGCACGCCGCAGCGCCACTGTCATCCGCCCGATCCGGCACGCAATCGGCCCGCCGCCCAGCCGCGCGCGGTGCAGCACCTCGACCCCGACGCCCTCGTCGAAACCAAGCTCACGCAGCCGCCGAGCCTCGGGCACAGCCAGCTGCGTCCAGTCGATCGTCGCCACGGTCGCGCTTTGGCCAAGGGCAAGCTGTTCGAGACTGACGCTACTCTGCATGGGGCCGAGATACTTCTTCTGCGAGTGATTATCAATAACGCTCACGCGCAGATGACAACTATTCGCAAATAGTGCGGCGCGCCTTGACCGCTGTCAAACCACCCATCGGCTTCGATCAAACCACTGGATAGCGGAGCCGGCCGATGAAGCGCGACAGGCTCGGCAAGTTCTGCGTGCGCGCGGTGAAATCGGCCTTGGTCTTTTCAAACCGCATGATCCCCTCGATCCGACGTCCCAGAAAGGCGCGGGTGTCGGCCCAATCCTCGCTCTCATCGTCGAGGAACACCGTTACCGTGGCGGCATAGACCCCACCCAGGATCGCACGCTTGGTGTAATGATTATAGTCGGTTGCGGTGTCGCCCGCGAGCCGCCACATCAGATCGACCGACCGCCAGCCAAGCTTCCCCGCCCGCACCACATTTTGCGGCATCGCGAGGATCGCGAACGCACGGCGGAGCGATTCGCGGTTGTCCGCCACTGCTGCCAGTCGCGCCTCGATCAGCGCGGTGATCTTGGCGCGCACCTTCATCCGGCCGAGCGCGACGGCGGGAACGGCCTCGGTCATCAACCGATCGACATGGGCAAACCAGGCATCGATCATGTCGACCGCTCCGCCGTTGAAGGCGAGTAGTGCCACATCGCGGTCCACCCCGGCGATGTCGGCGGCAAGCTCGAGTGCCAGATCGGTCCAGCCATCGAACGCGGCATTGTCGGCGATCAGTGGCGCAAGTGCAGCGCGCACTTCGTCCAGCGTCGGATCGGCACCCAGGGCAGCAGCCATCGTCAATCTCCTCAATGGACCGGGATTAGCCGCTCAGCGCCGCCTCGCCAAGCGGCACCGATGCAGGGCGGCGTACCAGCACCAGCGCAATCGCCACCAGCACGGCACCAATCAGGTCCGCCACGCCCAGACGCTCGCCATAGACAATCCACCCCAGGGCGCCGGCGATGATCGGCTGCACCAGCAAGCCAATCCCCACCACCAGCGGCGAAAGCTTGCCCAGCGCATAAATCATCATCCCTTGGCCCAACACCTGGCTGCACAGGGCCAGCCCGATCAGCGCGCCCCAATGATCAGGCAGGATTTTTTCGCCCATCAGCAACGCAAACGCCAACAAGGGAGCGATGCTCACGACCGTTGACATCGCAAGCGTGGCGAGCGGCGCGACCGTTTCACGCGCGCGCGCGATGAGCACGAAATAGGCCGTGTAGAAAATACCGGCCAGCAGGCAGAGCAAATCGCCTGCAAGGTGGCGAGGATCGAGGCTGTAGGATTGACCCATCAGCAGCACGGCGCCAATCGCCGCGAGGAACAGCGCAACGCCCTGCGTTCGGCTCGGCAGCGCGCGCGCCACGATGAAGCCGTAGATGGGAAACATCAGGATCGCGCAATTGCCGAACAGCGTGGCATTGGCGAGCGTCGTCCGCAAAATGCCCGCGTGCCAACTGGCCAGATCCGCCGCGAAGCACAGGCCGCCAAGCGCGATGAACGCCCAGATCGGGCGCAACACCTGCACGGGTCGCCATCCCGTGCCCAGCGCAACCGCGACCAGCACGGGGGCGGCCAGCGCAATCCGCCAGAATGCGGAGGTCGCAGGGCCAGCATCTGCAACCCGCACGAACCAGGGACCAAAGGCAAGCGCGACATTGCCCAGCATCAGCGCGGCAAGCGCTGCCAAAGGGGGCGAAGGGCTGGGTGCGGAAGGAGCGGTTTCGGCCATGGCGGTGAACTTTTATCAAGGCCTAGTTTTTCTTGACGGGCAGGCTAGGTGCATTGCGGCACATAGCGACCTATCTTCGTCGCGTCGCCTGTCGACGATCTCAACTAGGAATCCAAGCCATGCCAAGCCTTTTTGATCCGATCCAGCTCGGGGCGATTGCCGCGCCCAACCGTATTTTGATGGCGCCGCTCACGCGTGGCCGCTCGAGCAAAGGGCATGTGCCCCAGCCGTTGATGGGCGAATATTACGCGCAACGTGCCAGTGCGGGCCTTATCATCTCGGAAGCCACCGGCATCAGTCGGCAGGGGCTTGGCTGGCCATTCGCGCCGGGGCTGTGGACTGACGAGCAGACCGAGGCCTGGAAACCGGTGGTCGCGCAGGCGCATGCCGCAGGCGGGCGGATCATCGCGCAGTTATGGCATATGGGCCGCCAGGTGCATTCGTCGGTGATCGGCGGGCAGCCCGTGTCCTCCTCGGCCACGGCCACCGCCGGACAGGCCCATACCTATGAGGGAAAGCAGAATTTCGAGACGGCGCGTCCGCTGGCGCTGGAAGAAATTCCCGGCCTGCTCGATGATTATGCCCGCGCCACCCGCAACGCGCTTGCCGCCGGCTTCGATGGCGTCCAAATTCACGGCGCGAACGGCTATCTGATCGACCAGTTCCTGCGCGACAACGCCAATTTCCGCGACGATATTTATGGCGGCTCGATCGAGAACCGCGTGCGGCTGATGCGCGAAGTTGTCGAGCGCGTTGCCAGCATTGCAGGGGCGGACCGCACCTCGATCCGGCTGTCGCCCAATGGCGATTCGCAAGGCGTGGACGACAGCAATCCCCACGCGCTGTTCACGACGGCCGCGAAGATCCTGAGCGATATCGGCATCGGCTTTCTCGAACTGCGCGAACCCGGCGCCGACGGCACCTTCGGCCGCACCGACGTGCCCAAGCTCTCGCCAGCGATCCGCGAGGTCTTCACCGGGCCATTGGTGGTCAATTCCGACTATTTCACCGCCGAAGCCGCACAGGCAGCGCTCGATTCGGGCGTGGCGGATGCGGTGAGCTTTGGCCGCAGCTTCCTCGCCAATCCCGATCTGCCCGAGCGGCTGCGCACTGGAGCGGCGCTCAACGAGGGGAATTTCCGCACATGGTACAGCCAGGGGGCGGAGGGATATACCGACTATCCAGCGCTGGAATCGGTCGCGGCTGAATAAATTTTGACCGCAAGCCCCGGGATGTCGCCGACTGGCGACCGTTACAAGCATCGCGGCTCCACACCCCGGGGAGCCACGCATGCCGAGCAGAAGACTGAAGTCCGCCGCCATCCTGCTGGCGATGCTGGCCACCGCAGCGGACACCGGGCCGCAGGGCTGGCAGCCCGACAAGATTCCTTGGCAGACGCGTGGCGCCAACGGCACACGATACGCCTTGCTAGAAGGTAGTCGCGACCAGCCCGGCCTGCCCTTCACCTATGCTTTTGCAATTCCGGCAGGCATCTGGGATTCACCGCACTGGCACAGCACCACTGCCCGTGTTTTCGTCGCATCGGGCACCTTGAAGCTCGGCTATGGTGCCACCGCGAATCGGCATATCGCCACCGCCTATCCGGCGGGCAGCATCGTCGTCGTACCCGCTGGCACCGTCCATTTTGATGGGGCCGACGTCGATACGATCATCATCGGTGTGGCCAGCGGCCGCTGGTCGACCAGTTATCTCAACGCCGACGTACCGGCATCGGCCGGTACGCCGATCCGTTAATCCAGCGGCACAAACCGCAGCGGCAGCCCATCCTTGGGCCGAGGAATCGGCCAGGGCTGCCATTCGGCACCGCTGCCCTCGTCAAGCTCGATCCGGTAGCGCCGCAGCAGCTGCACCATCAGGATGCGGATCTGCATCGTCGCGAAGTGAAGCCCGAGACACATATGCGCGCCGCCGCCAAAGGGCACCCAGGCATATTTGTGCCGCCCGCGTGATTGCTCGGGCGAAAAGCGCATCGGATCGAATTTCTCGGGCTCGGGCCAGATCTCGGGCATCATGTGGGTGTAGGCGACCGCGATGTTGCAGAAGGCCCCGGCCGGGATCTGATATCCGCCAAAGCTGAAAGGCTTCAGCGCGCGCCTTGGCAAAGATGGTACCGGCGGGATCAAGCGCAACGCTTCCTTGAAGGCGAAATCGGTCAGCTCCAGCCGGTCGAGCTGGCCGTAGGCCAGCCCGCCTTCGTCGTTGAGCCCGAGGTCGGCGATCTCGGCGCGCAGTTTGTCCTGCCATTCAGGATTGCGGCCAAGCAGCATGACGAGGCTGGTGGCGGACGATGTGATGGTGTCGTGCGCCGCCATCATCAGGAAGTTCATGTGATCGGCAATCGCGGCGTCTGCCAGCGGCTTGCCGTCCTCATCGGTGGCACGGCAGAATTGTGAGAAGAAATCCTGGCCCTCGCCCGCCCGCCGCTTCGGGATTTCCCGCAGGAAGAAATCGACCAGATATTTCCGGGCCTTCACGCCCTTGGCCATCATCGTGCCAGGCAGCGGCACGCGGACCGGCGTCACGCTCGCCTGTACCTCGTCGACAAAGGCCGTGTTGATCTTGGTCGCCTCAGGCCCCAGATCCATGCCGAGGAAGCTCTCCGCAGCCAGATCCAGCGTCAGTTCCTTGATGGCATGGTAGAAGTTGATCGGCTTGTTGCCCCAGCCGCTCACCTGCCGCGAAATTCCCTCGTTGAGGACCTGCGCATAATGCCGCATCGGCTCGGGCTTGAAGGCAACCGCCATCACCTTGCGATCGGCGCGGTGCTTCTCGAAATCCATCAGCATCAGCCCGCGCGGGAAGAGCAGATTGAGCAGCGGACCCCAGCCCTGCTCGGACGAAAACAGCTTGTCGCGGTCGAACAATAGCAGCTCGTTGGCGTCGGGGCCCACCATATTCACCTGCGGCCCGCCAAAAGCATTGTTGCGGAACACAGGACCATAAGTGCTGATCATCCGTCGCCCGAACCCGACGGGATCACGCAGCATCCGAAAGGTGTTGCCCACCAGCGGCAGGCCGTCCTCGCCCGGAATATTGCGGATCGCGCTTTGCGGGATCGGCTTCAGCCAATGCGGATTGGCCTTGAAGGTGTGGGCGAGCGCCATGGGGGTCTCCGGGGAACGTTACTTACATCAGTATAAGTAAGACCCTTACAAAAGACTAGCGACTTGCCTGCCGCGCCCGCCAATCATCCGCCGTCTGCCCCCAGGCGTCGACGGGCGAGGCTTCGAACGGCGGCGGCAATCGTGATTCGCCGCGATTCGCCGAGCACGTCGACGGCATAGTCCATACAGGCCACCGCTGCTTCATGGGCATAGCCCCTGCCAGCAAAGGCGCGCGCCACGCCCCAGCCAATCTCGGTCCCGGGCCAACCCTCGGGCTGCCACGGGCCGGCACGGCCGATCCATTGGCCGCTTGCCCGTTCGATCATTGAGAACATGCCAAAGCCGCGGATCGTCCAGGCCCCCGTCATCGCACACAGGCTGCGCCACGCGACGCTGCGCGGCTGTACACCCCCCAGAAAGTGCATCGTCTCGGGATCGGCATGGAAATCGGCCCATGCTTCGAAATCCTGCGCGATCATCGGCCGCAGGAGGAGGCGCTCGGTAAAGAGAATGGGGCCGGTGATCATTGCTGCCTCATATCGCCTCGGTACCGGCCCGGTCGAACCAGGCGGTGATGGCGGCGCGGATGCGCGTGCGCACCCGGGGCTGCGCCAGTGCTAACAGTGCTAACAGTGCGAATGGTGCCGTTACAGCTACAAAAACGAGGATGGCGATGAGCACCGCCGCTACCAACTTGAGCCGCTCGATCGTCGCTGCGCTGCCGGGATCGAGCACAATCGTGCGCGGCGCTTTGTTGTCAAGCAGCGTATGGGTGGTCAGGCGCATCCGCCCGTCAAACGCCACCCGATTGAGTCTGCCGAACGGCATGGCGCGGCGACGCGCCCGCGGGGCAAGGCCGGGCATGTCGGCATCGGGTCGACCTTCCACCCAGCTGTCGACCACCACCAGGCGCCGGTCGCGCTCATAGATGCGATAGCGAGAGGGTGGCGGCGGGTTGCGCATTGGTTCAGCCAAAGCGCGTCTTTAACACGATCATCGCCAGCGCCGCCTTGGCCGCCTCACCGCCCTTGTCCTTTTCGGTGGGCCGCGCGCGGGTGAGCGCCTGCGCCTCATTCTCGGTCGTCAGAATGCCATTGCCGATCGCGAGGCCGTCCATGCTGAGTGCCATCAGCCCACGCGCGCTTTCACCCGCCACGATCTCGAAATGATAGGTCTCGCCACGAATGACGACACCGATGCCGACAAAGCCGTCATAGGCCCCGCTTTCAGCGGCCAGCGCGATTGCGCCGGGAATTTCGAGCGCGCCGGGCACGGTGATCGTCTCATGCGCATGACCCGCCTCTTCGATCGCGGCGCGCGCGCCTTCGAGCAATAGATCGTTGAGATGGTCGTAGAACCGCGCTTCGACGATGAGAATCTTGGCCACGCTCAATCCTTTGGAAGTCCGTCGGTGGCCAAGGCGCCGCCCTGATACCGGGGATCGTTGCTGATCTCTCGTACCGCCCAAGACGGCGGCTGCAAAGCCCGCAGACCGGCATCGTCGGGCCATTCTATTTCGGCAATCTCGAGCGGCGCCAGCGCGTCCTGAAAACAATCGACGCTGAAGGTCCTGCCGCCATCGACGATCTTGTAACGCCGCTTCACGATGATCGCGGCGGGCAAGGCCGCGAAGACCAGGAATTCTGCTTCGTCGAGATAGGCAGTTACAATCGGCCGGGAGATTGGATCGCCCGCTTCGTATTTCTTGGTCAGCTTCAGTGACGTGTCGCCGCCGCCACTCGCCTGCATCCGCCGCAACCGCAACCGAGTGCCGGTAATGTAACGATCCTCAATCAGCATCGAAGGCAGTCCGGCAACATCAGGCCGCGCGCCCGGATCGACCAGCCAGCGACGCTCGCGTTCGATACAGGCGTATTTCGGGTCGCGCGCTTCGTCGCGCCCCGCGCGCATTATTCCCCGCCCGTGCCCGGGATCGGCCGCTCGCCAACGATGCTGAGGCCATACCCGTCAAGGCCCACCAGCGTGTGATGCGTATTGGTGAGCAGCACCATGTCCTGTACGCCCAGCTCCGCCAAAATCTGAGCGCCGACGCCGTAGTCGCGCAGTTCCTCTATTTCCGGTGCGCCCGCGCCCTTGCCCTCGCCACGCAGCTTGATGAAGCGCGAGACGCTATCCTTCATCGGCCGGTTGATGACGACGATCACGCCCGATCCCGCCTCGGCAATCGCTTCCATCGAGCGCGAGAGCAGGCCGGAGCGTTCCGATACCTCGCCGAACATATCGACGAACCAGGAGGCGGTATGCATCCGCACCAGGGTCGGCTGGGCAGGATCGATCCGCCCCTTCACCAGCGCGATCGTCTCGTCGCCGCTGGCCTTGTTGAAAAAGGTCATCGCCCGCCAGTCGCCGCCCCATTGGCTCTGGAAACTCATCTCGGCGCGCTTCTCGACGAGATGGTCATGCTTGCGGCGATAGGCGATCAGATCGCGGATGGTGCCCATCTTCAGATTATGGAGGCGGGCAAACGCGATCAGATCGTCCATCCGCGCCATCGTGCCGTCGTCTTTCATGATCTCGCAGATCACGCCCGACGGATTGAGTCCCGCAAGCCGCGCGACATCGACCGCCGCCTCGGTATGCCCGGCGCGCACCAGCACGCCGCCTTCGCGCGCGACCAGCGGAAAGACATGGCCCGGCGTCACGATATCGGCCTTGCCCTTTGACGCGTCGATCGCGACCGAAATGGTGCGCGCGCGGTCGGCGGCGGAAATGCCCGTCGTTACGCCTTCGCGCGCTTCGATCGACGTGGTGAAAGCGGTTTCGTGGCGCGTGCCGTTGGCGCGGCTCATCAGCTCCAACCCCAGTGCATCGACCCGCGCCTTGCTCAGCGACAGGCAGATCAGGCCGCGCCCATGCGTTGCCATGAAGTTGATCGCGTCGGGCGTCGCCATCTGTGCGGGGATGACGAGATCGCCTTCATTCTCGCGGTCCTCGTCATCGACCAGGATGAACATCCGGCCATTACGCGCCTCGTCGATGATCTCCTCGATCGGCACCAGCGCGGGCGCGTCGTCGTTGCTGAAGATGAAGGTCTCCAGCTTGCGCAGCGTTTCCGCCGTGGGGTTCCAGTCAAGCGATTCGAGATCGCGCAGCGTATTGGCGTGGAGCCCCGCCGCGCGGGCGAGGCCGGATCGCGACATGCCCCCATCGGTCACGAGGCTGCGGAGTTTGTCGATCAGTTGCGTGCTCATATCGACGAGGTAATCACATTGCGGTGTGATCGTCAAACGCAATTATCACATCAAGCGCACATATAGTCGCGCATTCGCGACAAATAGCGCGCAAGCACGTCGATCTCGATGTTGACCGCCATGCCGGGCGTCATGTCGCCCAAGGTCGTCACCGCCTGTGTATGCGGAATGAGGTTGATGGTGAACCGCGTACCGCCCGCCGTATCGACCACATCATTCACCGTCAGCGACACGCCATCGACGGTGACCGACCCCTTGGTAGCGATATAGGGGGCAAGCGAAGACGAGACGGCAATCTCGATCCGCTTCGAATCGCCTTCACGCGTGATCGTCGCGATTTCGGCAACACCGTCGATATGACCGGTCACGATGTGTCCGCCCAGCTCTTCGCCGACTTTCATCGCGCGTTCCAGGTTTAGTCGTCGCCCTTCGGTCCACTGGCCTTGAGCGGTGCGGCGAATCGTCTCGCCCGATACATCGACGGCAAACCAGCCCGGTGCGCCGGGCCCTGATTTATCGATCACCGTCAGACACACGCCTGAACAGGCAATCGACGCGCCCAGATCGATCGTGGCGGTATCATAGCTCGTGCGCACCACCAGCCGGGTGTCGCCGCGTTGCTCGACCGAGTCGATCGTGCCGATGTCAGTGATGATCCCGGTAAACATGTGCCTATCCCCTGACCCGCTCGTAAACCTCGAGCCGGTCGCTGCCAAGCATCCGCGCGTCGTGGAGCCGCCAGCGGCCATGCGCATCGGCCAGCCGTTCGAGCCCAATATCGCCGAGCGACGCCTTGCCGCTACCGATGAGGATCGGCGCGCGGTACAACAGCAGCCGATCGACCAGATCGGTTTCGAGAAACGCGGCCGCCGCCGTCGCTCCGCCTTCGACAAACAGGTGATCGACTCCGCCCAGAGCGGCAATGGCGGCCGGATCGTTGATCGCCTGCCAGCCTGCTGGCGCCTCTCCGCGCGTCAGCACCAGGCGGCGGGGCGATCGGTGAGCGAGCCCGTCCAGCCGCACGTCAAGCCGGGGATCATCGGCATCGAGGGTGCCGCGCCCGACCAGAATCGCCTCATGTCGTGCCCGCTCGACATGGCTGTGCGCGCGCGCTGCCGGTCCGGTAATCCACTGGCTGCTGCCGTCGGGCAGCGCGATGCACCCATCGAGCGACGTCGCCAACTTGAGCGTGACAAACGGGCGGCTTAGCGCCTGCCGGGTCAGGAACCCGGCCATCAGGCGGCGCGCGCCATCTGCACCGATGCCGACTGCCACCCCGATCCCTGCAGCCATTAGCAGGTCGATGCCCTTGCCGCATGTTCGCGAATCGGGATCGCCCAGCGCGATCACCACCCGGGCAACCCCGACAGCCACCAGCAAATCGCCGCAGGCTGGCCCACGCATCGAGACATGCGCGCACGGCTCCAGCGTGGTATAGACGGTCGCACCGCGTGCAGCGAGGCCGGCCTGGTCGAGCGCCAATGCCTCGGCATGCGGCCGCCCGCTCGGCTGGGTCCAGCCCTGGGCGATGCAACGACCATGTTTCACGATCACGCAGCCGACATTGGGGTTGGGTGCCGTCAGTCCTCGCCCGCGCTCGCCCAGCGCCAGCGCGGCGCCCATCCAGCGCGCATCGTCGGCCGCCTGGGTCAGATCCCCATCGCCTTCAACTTATCGTCCAGCCGTTTGAATTCGGCCTGGCGCTGCTTTTGCAATGCGTCGAGTTCGGCTTGCTGCTTGTGCTTGACGACCTGATCGATCTTTTGCTGCGCGGCAATCTGCGCAGCGCTGCGGTCGGCACGCCACTGCTCCACATAGACGATGTTGCGCTTGTAGGGCGTGGGGACGTGCGAGTCGCGCACAAAGCCGGCGATGATCGCCACCGTCACCACGAGCGCCAGGGCCAGGAAGCCGAGCTCATAGGGTTGGCGGTGCGACAGGAACAAGCGCAGGTCGCGGATCGCGTGGATGGGGGAAAAGCGAGCGAAAAACGGCATGACGCGTAAGATAGGGGCAGGCGGGGGGCGGCGCCAGCCCCCCGCCGTCATGCGCATGCTATCGACCGTCTTCGAGCCGAAACGTCACGCGCAGCGTCTTCCAGCGTTCGATCGGCACACCGTCGCGCGTGGCCGGGCGAAAGCGCCACTGCAACAGCGCGGTGCGCTGCGTCGCCTTGAAGAAGTCGTCCGAGGTCGCAGACTGCCGCTCAATTTGCTTCACCCGGCCATCGGTGCCGATCAGCACACGGACCGAGACGCTGCCTTCGCGCTCAAGCCGGCGCTCGGCGGAGGGGTAGTCGGGCTGGAAACCGCGCGCATAACGCTGATCCAACTCTGGCTCGATGAAGATTGGGAGCGGCGGTGGTGCGGGTGGGTCGATCGCCGTGCCCGTGCCGCCCGTGCCGTCGATCGCGTCGACCGTTACCTTGTCGGTGCCGGTCAGCGTGAGCTCGAAGCTCGGCGATGGATCGGGCACGATCGTGGTTGGGATGAAGGGCTTTGACGACGGCGCGGGTTCCGTCTTGGTCAGCGGTTGTGGCAATTCCGGCGGCGGCGGCACTGGCTCGATAATGGGGATCAGCTCGAAGGGTTTGTAGGGCGACTTGACGATCATTTCGGGCGCGGCGAGCAGCACCGCTGCCAGCACCCCGCCATTGATCGCGAGCGCCACCGCAAGGCTCGCGGGCTTTAGTCGACGGTCTTCACCATATCGATTGGCATACATGGCCTGTCTCCATCTCCAGATGGCCGGCTCTCAGGCCGGTGACAGTAATGATACATCATAACATTAAGCTGTCAAGGGATGGTGTCGGGTCCTAACCTATGCATCGGGAGGATCAGCCGCGCAGGCGTTCCAGCGCGCGGTCGCGGCCAATGAGTTTCAGCATCGTCGCCATGTCGGGGCCATGGTCACGCGCCGTCAGCGCACGTCGCAGTGGCAGGAACAGCGCCTTGCCGGTCCTGCCGGTCTCCGCCTTGAGCGTGCCCGTCAGCGCTTGCCAGGGGTCGACCGCCCAATCGAGCCCTGTCGCAATGCTTGCCGCCCGATCAAGGAACGATCGGTCCTCGTCCGCCACCGCCGCCACGATCGGTCCCTCAATCACCTGCCACCAGTCAGCGGCCTCGGCGACGGTCTTCAAATTGGGCCGCACCGCATTCCAGGTCGCCTCGTCCATGCCCGGCGGCAGCCGATCCATCACGCGCGCAAAGGGCAGCTGATGGATGATTTTGGCGTTCACCGTTTCCAGTTCGGCATCGTCGAAGCGCGCGGGTGCGCGGCCGAAACGGGCGAGATCGAACGCCTCGATCAGCGGTGTTCTGTCCACCAGCGGCTCGACCGGATCGCTCGTCCCCAGCCGCGCGAGCAGCGCGACGATCGCCTCCGGCTCAATCCCGCTCTCGCGAAACGCCTCGACGCCAATCGACCCCAGCCGCTTCGACAATTTGCCTTCGGTGCCGACGAGCAGCGCGGCATGCGCGAAGTGCGGCGGCTCGGCGCCCATCGCGGTGAACATCTGAAGTTGCAGCGCCGTGTTCGACACATGATCCTCACCGCGCACGACATGAGTGATGCCCATATCGGCATCGTCGATCGCCGACGGCAGCATATAGAGCCAGCTGCCATCGGCGCGGCGGATGACGGGGTCGCTCATCGTCGCCGGATCAAGCCTTTGCGGCCCACGAATCAAATCATCCCATTCGATGGGGGCCGAATGGTCGAGCTTGAAGCGGTAATGCGGGCGAACCCCCTCGCCCTCCAGCCCTGCCCGATCGGTATCCGACAGCGACAGCGCCGCGCGGTCATAGACTGGCGGCAACCCGCGCCCGGCGGCGATCTTGCGCTTCAGGTCAAGCTCCTGGGCGGTTTCATAGGCCGGATAAATCCGCCCTGCCGCCACCAGCGCATCGAATCGCGCCTGATAGAGCGCAAACCGTTCGGACTGGCGCGCCTCGCCATCGGGCTCGATGCCGAGCCAGGCGAGATCGGCGCGGATCGCCTCGACGAAACGCTCCTCGCTCCGCTCGGCATCGGTATCGTCGATCCGCAACATGAAGCGCCCGCCATGCTTGCGCGCCAGCAGCCAGTTCTGCAGCGCGGGGCGGATATTGCCGACATGCAGCGTGCCGGTGGGGGATGGCGCAAAACGGGTGATGACCATCATCGCGGCCGCACCCCGGCTGTACCGATCGTGGCGATCAAGTCGTCGGCCGCTATGCCCAGCACACGGCGAGGAATGAAATGCATAAAATTATCGTTCATAAACAGAAGAATGACATTTCGTGTCTTTGTCCATTGATGATATTCAGGCCAGGGATAGCGGGTATGGCCATTGTCGCTGATCCATTCCGTACCATTGTCGTCCCATGTGAACGTCGTTTCGCGATGGAGTGATTTCTGCTGGTCGAATAATCGACCCGCGCGGCGCGGAAGCAGCAAGAAATTCAACCCGATCATCAACAACAAAGCCGCCAGACCGCAGCTTGCTGACATGGCCCCAACAATGACAGCGCTCACAATGTTCCCCTCAAGCATGGTCCCGAGCACGGCAACGGCGGCGCCTGCCACCAGTCCCAGCAGCGCCATCCGAAACAAGAATCGGCGCGACATGCATTGGCCTACGAAATGCACACGAGTTGCCGCCACGTAATCCGCCTTGCTCGGCGTAAATGTTACGCTGCCCGTCATAATTGCCCCGCAAAGCCTTTCCCGATCCCTACGGCCCAACTAAGGGAACGGCAATTGCGCGCATGAGAGGGTTCTTCCAATGAAGCTGATGACCGGCAATTCGAACCTGCTGCTGGCGCGCGACGTGGCGAGCTATCTGGAAATCCCGCTGACCCAGGCCAGCGTCCGTCGCTTTGCCGATGAGGAAGTGTTCGTGGAAATCCACGAGAATGTCCGCGGCGAGGATGTGTTCGTGCTGCAATCGACCGGTTACCCGGCCAATGACAATCTGATGGAACTGCTGATCTGCATCGATGCGCTGAAGCGCGCGTCTGCCCGGCGGATCACGGCGGTCATCCCCTATTTCGGCTATGCGCGCCAGGATCGCAAATCCGGCTCCCGCACGCCGATTTCGGCCAAGCTGGTCGCCAATCTCATCACCGTGGCAGGCGCCAACCGGGTGCTGTCGGTGGATCTCCACGCCGGGCAGATTCAGGGCTTTTTCGATATCCCGACCGATAACCTGTTCGCCGCGCCGGTGATGTCAGCCGATATCGAGGCGCGCTATGGCGATCGTAATTTGATGATTGTCTCGCCCGATGTCGGCGGCGTGGTGCGCGCGCGGGCACTCGCCAAGCGGCTCAACAACGCGCCGCTCGCCATCGTCGACAAGCGCCGCGAACGCGCGGGCGAATCGGAGGTGATGAACATCATCGGCGATGTCGAGGGTCGGTTCTGCATCCTGATCGACGATATCGTCGATTCGGCGGGCACGCTCTGCAACGCTGCTGCCGCGCTGAAACATGCCGGCGCGGAAGGGGTGATCGCCTATTGCACCCACGGCGTGCTGTCAGGCGGCGCGGTCGCGCGCGTCGAGGGATCGGCGCTGACAGAGCTGATCATCACCGATTCGATCGGTCAGCATGAGGTGATCAAGGGTGCCGAGCATATTCGGCTGCTGACGATTGCGCCGCTATTGGCAGAGGCGATCAAGCGGATTGCGGATGAATCGAGCGTTTCGAGCCTGTTCGACTGATCATGCGGGGCTGATGGCGCATCGGCCATATCCGTGAGGAGGCCAAAGCATGGAAGGTGAAGACGTCATCCATCTGGGCCGATGTTTTGAAAAGGCCGGTCTCCCCTTCTGGATCGACGGCGGATGGGGCGTCGATGCTCTGTTGGGCAGACAAACGCGCGGGCACAGCGATCTCGACCTGGCAGTGAACTTGGACGATTTGCCCTTTTTCGAGCAGATTTTGCAGGCCGAGGGGTACGCCCGCGTGGCGCGTGCTGGCGACCCGGAATGGAACTGGGTCTTGCAGAACGCGTCTGGCCAATCGGTCGACCTTCATGGCTTTGTTACAGATGGCGAGGGCAATGGCATTCTCGGGGATCCCGACGATCACGCAATGTACCCTTCCGGTGCGCTTTGCGGCAGCGGAGTCATTAATGGCGTCGCGGTGCGCTGCGTGGCTGCACCTTTCGTGCTCGCCTTCAGAAATGGGTTCGATCCGAGGGACGTCGATCGCCACGACGTAGCAGCTCTTTGCGCACGCTTTGGCCTTGCCCCACCCAGCCGCTTCAGGAACTGACGGCGGGTGCCGCGCAATAAAGGCGCTGGCTAGGTTTTTTCCAACGCCCCCCGTGCCACGCGCACGCCGGCCATTTCACGCCGCTTCAGCTCGGCCTTCAGCACCTCGGGCCTGGGCGCGTAAATGAAGCCGAAGCTTACCGTGCCATGCTTGGTTTGCACCACATGGTGCAGCCGGTGAGCTTGCACGATTCGCTTCATGTAATTCCAGCGCGGGACATAGCCCGACTCAAGCCGACGGTGGACGATGATGTCGTGAAACCCCAGATAAATCGCGCCATAGCCTGCGATTCCCGCGCCGGTCCAGGTCGCCCAGTCGCCGGTGGTGCCGCTCGTTCCCAGCACCAGCAGCACGATCGAGGGCGTGGCGAAGATCACGAAGAACCAGTCGTTCAACTCCCAAAAACCGGTGCGCGGCTGGTGGTGGCTTTCGTGCAGGAACCAGCCGAAGCCGTGCATCACCCAGCGGTGGACGACATAGGCGAACACCTCCATCCCCAGGATGGTGGCGAAGAACAGGGCAAAACCGGCGATGATCGACATGCCATCGGTATAGCGCGGCCAATCGCGCTTGGCGAGGTACGCCACCCTCTGGATTCACCCGCAAGCATGTGCTTAAGGCTTGTCGCATTCCCGATCCTTGCAGAGGCGATGGCCCATGAACATTCACGAATATCAGGCCAAGGAGTTGCTCGCCAAATTCGGCGTGCCTGTTCCAGCTGGCTTTGCCGCGCTGAGCGTGGAGGAAGCCGTTGCCGCCTCGAAGAAACTCCCCGGGCCGCTTTATGTCGTGAAGGCGCAGATTCATGCGGGCGGCCGCGGCAAGGGCAAGTTCAAGGAACTCGGCCCCGATGCCAAGGGTGGCGTTCGCCTCGCCCGGACCGAGGATGAGGTGCGCGCGGCGGCGGTTGATATGCTGGGAAACACCCTAATCACTATCCAGACCGGCGAGCATGGCAAGCAAGTCAACCGGCTATACGTGACCGATGGCGTTGATATCGCTAAGGAATTTTACCTCGCCCTGCTGGTCAATCGCGCGAGCGGGCGGATCGGCATGGTTGTCTCCACCGAAGGCGGCATGGACATCGAAGCCGTGGCGCATGACACGCCGGAAAAGATCCAGACGCTCGATATCGACCCTGCAACCGGCTTCATGCCGCACCATGGCCGCGCGGTCGCTGCCGCCCTTGGGCTGACGGGCGATCTCGCCAAGCAGGCGGCCAATGTCGCCTCGAAGCTTTATGATGCGTTCATCGGTACCGATGCCGCACAGATCGAGATCAATCCGCTCGCCGTCACCACCGACAATCAGTTGCTGGTGCTCGATGCCAAGGTCGGCTTCGATTCGAACGCGCTGTTCCGCCACAAGGACCTGATGGAACTGCGCGACGAAACCGAGGAAGACCCGGCCGAGCTGGAGGCATCGAAGTACGACCTCGCCTATATCAAGCTCGATGGCGATATCGGCTGCATGGTCAATGGCGCTGGGCTCGCCATGGCGACGATGGACATCATCAAGCTGAACGGCATGTTCCCCGCCAATTTCCTGGACGTCGGCGGCGGCGCCAACAAGGAAAAGGTGACGGCGGCGTTCAAGATCATTCTCGCCGATCCGAACGTGAAGGGCATTCTCGTCAACATCTTTGGCGGCATCATGAAGTGCGACATCATCGCCGAAGGGATCGTCGCGGCGGCGAAGGAAGTTAACCTGTCGGTGCCGCTGGTGGTCCGGCTGGAAGGCACCAATGTCGAGAAGGGCAAGGAAATCCTCTCGACATCGGGCCTCGCCATTGTCCCCGCCAATGATCTGGGCGATGCCGCACGAAAAATCGTGGCCGAGGTGAAGGCGGCGGCGTAAAAGTCAGATGACCCCGGCGGCAGAGAAAGAGATTTTGGCCCTGATGAAGAGCATCGAGGAAACGCTTGCTCGGATCGAACGCCTTCTCGGCAGCCGTTTAGATAGGAAGACCGAAGGATGAAGATACTGGTCCCCGTCAAGCGCGTGCTTGACTATAACGTAAAGCCCCGCGTGAAGGCAGATGGGTCGGGCATCGATCTGGCCAACGTCAAGATGAGCATGAACCCGTTCGATGAGATCGCGGTTGAGGAAGCCATCCGCCTGAAGGAAAAGGGCGTCGCGACGGAGATCGTCGCGATCTCGATCGGCGAGCAGAAGGCGCAGGAAACGCTGCGCACCGCGCTCGCGATGGGGGCGGACCGCGCGATCCTGATCGTCACCGAGGACCGGGTCGAGCCGCTGGGCGTCGCCAAGCTGCTCAAGGCAATTGCGGATGAGGAACAGCCCGGCCTGATCATCCTGGGCAAGCAGGCGATCGATGACGACAACAACCAGACCGGGCAGATGCTCGCCGCCCTTACCGGCTGGGCGCAGGGCACCTTTGCCAGCGCGGTCGAGGTGACCGGTGACACGGTGAAGGTGACGCGCGAGATTGACGGCGGCGCGGAGACGGTCGAGCTCAAGCTCCCCGCCATCGTCACCACCGATCTGCGCCTCAACGAGCCGCGCTATGCCAGCCTGCCGAACATCATGAAGGCCAAGGCCAAGCCGCTCGCGCAGAAAACCGCGGCGGATTACGGCGTCGATATCGCCCCGCGCATCACGACGCTGAAGGTCGAGGAACCCGCCAAGCGCAGCGCGGGCGTAAAGGTCGCCGATGTTGATGAACTGATCGGCAAGCTGAAGGCATTGGGAGTCGTCGCATGAAGACGTTGGTTTGGGTCGAACATGACGGCGCGTCCGTCAAGGATGCCACGCTGTCGGCGGTCACTGCCGCGAGCCAGCTGGGCGACGTGCATCTGCTGGTCGCCGGACAAGGCGTGGGCGCGGTGGCGGATGCCGCCGCGAAGATCGCGGGCGTGGGCAAGGTCCATGTCGCCGATGATGCGGCCTATGCGCACGCGCTGGCGGAAAATGTCGCGCCGCTGGTGACCGAGCTGATGGGGCATCACGATGCGTTCGTCGTGCCCTCCACCTCGACCGGCAAGAACATCGCGCCGCGCGTGGCCGCGCTGCTCGATGTGATGCAGATCAGCGACATCCTGTCAGTCGAAGGCGACAACAGCTTTACGCGCCCGATCTATGCGGGGAATGCGATCGCCACGGTCAAATCGTCGGACGCCAAGCTGGTGCTGACGGTGCGCGGCACCGCCTTTGCCAAGGCAGCGACCGAGGGTGGTTCGGCGGCAATCGAGGCGGTTGGCTCGACGGGTGAAAAGGGTGTGTCGACCTTCATCTCGTCGGAAATCGCGAAGTCCGAACGGCCCGAGCTCACCAGTGCGAAGATCATCGTCTCGGGCGGTCGTGCACTGCAGAACAGCGAGAATTTCACGACGATCATCGAACCGCTCGCCGACAAGCTTGGAGCCGGCGTCGGCGCGAGCCGCGCGGCGGTGGATGCGGGCTATGTGCCGAACGATTACCAGGTCGGCCAGACCGGCAAGATCGTGGCACCGGAAGTGTACATCGCGGTCGGCATTTCGGGCGCAATCCAGCATCTGGCGGGGATGAAGGATTCCAAGGTCATCATCGCCATCAACAAGGACGAGGATGCGCCGATCTTCCAGGTGGCGGATTACGGGCTGGTGGGTGATCTGTTCAAGCTGGTGCCGGAGTTGACGGGGAAGCTGTAGCAGCTGATGGTTGCCATGCAGGTGACCTCAGATCAGTTAGACTTTGACGCTCACGGGGCGGCCCTGCACGTCGGGGCCGCCCTTTTTGTGTTGGCGGAACTGGAGGAGGCTATCGCCGACACTCCATCCAATCGTGCCGGAGTCCGGCTCTACGCGCACAGAGACCTGAGCCACCTGCTTCGAGCCGATGGCCCGATTGGCATGCTTGCATCTGTGCGATTGGGTGAAGGCACCCAGCCGGTCCGGGCCATTCTTTTCGACAAGACCGAAGCTACAAATTGGGCCCTTGGCTGGCATCAGGACCGCTCGGTGGCGGTGGCGGCTCGGCATGATGTGCCAGGTCATGGCCCGTGGTCCGTAAAATCAGGCGTTCCTCATGTCGAGCCGCCATTCTCCATCATCGAACAGATGGTGACCTTGCGCATTCATCTCGATCCAGTCGTCGCGGAGAATGCGCCGCTTTTGATCGCCCCGGGATCGCACCGGCTCGGGCGGATTAGTGAGGGCGACATTGGAGACGTCGTCGATCGCTTCGGCAGTTATGCGTGCCTTGCCGAGCGGGGCGATATCTGGGTGTATGCGACGCCGATCGTCCACGCATCGGCGGCATCGACTCGCCTGACAGGTCGCCGGGTGCTTCACGTCGATTATTGTGCTGCACAGCTTGCGGACGGCTTGGACTGGGCAGGTATCTGATTGTTCCCTTGCGCGAAATGGGGACTTCACAGCTGGTGCAACAGGCACCTCAACTGACCCTGTTCTCCGCACCTGTAATTGTGCCATCATCCGCCGCATGACCATTTTCAGCGCCGCCACCTCATGACCGACCCCACCCGCCGCATCGCCGTCGTCCAGGCGGGCTCCACCCTGTTCGATACACCCGCCACGCTCGACCGGATGGCGGCGCATGTCGAAACGCTGCGCGCGCAGCAGGTAGAACTCGCGGTGTTCCCCGAAGCCTATATCGGTGGCTATCCCAAGGGGCTCGATTTCGGCGCGCGTGTCGGCTCGCGCACCGTGGCGGGGCGCGATGATTTCGCGCGCTATTGGCAATCGGCGATCACCGTGCCGGGCCCGGAAGTCCAGCGCATGGGGGAGATGGCGGCGAGTGCCAATGCAACGCTGGTCGTGGGCGTTATCGAACGGGCGGGCGGCACGCTGTATTGCAGCGCGCTTACCTTTGGGCCCGATGGCGCGCTGCTTGCCCGCCACCGCAAGCTGATGCCGACGGCGAGCGAACGGCTGATCTGGGGCCAGGGCGATGGCTCTACGCTGCAGGTGGCGGACACCCCCATCGGCAAGGTGGCGGCGGCGATTTGCTGGGAGAATTACATGCCGGCGCTGCGCCAGCATTATTATGCGGCCGGGGTCGAGTTCTACTGCGCGCCGACGGTCGATGATCGCGACATCTGGCAGACGACGATGCGCCACATCGCCTATGAAGGCCGCTGCTTCGTGCTCAGCGCGTGCCAGTATATGACGCGCGCCGATGCGCCCGCCGATTATGACTGCATCCAGGGCAATGACCCCGCAACCGTGCTGATCCGCGGCGGGAGCGTCATTATCGGCCCGATGGGTGATGTGCTCGCGGGGCCGGTCTATGGGGAGGAGGCGGTGCTGGTGGCCGATATCGACCTGACCGATATCGTGCGCGGGCGCTATGATCTGGATGTCAGCGGCCATTATGCGCGGCCGGATGTGTTCACGCTGACGGTCGATACGCGCACGCGGCGAGCGGTGACGACGAGTGATCAAGGGGGAGACTGAGATGTTCGCGCCGCTGCTGCTGATGTTGGCGCAAGCTACCACTGCGCCACCCCCCCCCGATCCTGCCACCGTGCAGCGGATCGAACGCCTGCTCACCGCGTATCCGGTGATCGACGGGCATAACGACCTGCCCTGGGAGATCCGCGTCAACCATGAAGCGAAGGTCGAGGCGCTCGACCTGACCAGGGATACATCCAGGCTGCCGGTGCCGCTGCAGACCGACATTCCCCGGCTGCGCAAGGGGCATGTCGGCGCGCAATTCTGGTCGGTGTGGATCACGGCGGACAATCTGGGCCCGCGCGCGGTGGAGATGACGATCGAGGAGATCGATATCGTCAAGCGCTTCGTCGCGGCCAATCCGGGGGCGTTCGAGATGGCGGGGACCGCCGCCGACATCCGGCGGATCGAAAAGGCGGGCAAAATCGCCTCACTGATGGGCGTGGAGGGCGGGCACCAGATCGACGGGCGGCTGTCGGTGCTCAGGCGATATTATGATCTGGGCGTGCGCTACATGACGCTCACGCATACGGCGAGCCTGCCCTGGGCGGATGCATCGACCGATGAACCGCGCAGCGGCGGGCTCAGCCCGTTCGGCAAACAAGTTGTGGCGGAGATGAACCGGATCGGCATGATCGTCGATATCAGCCATGTGTCGGACGCGACGATGGCCGCGGTGCTTGGCCTGACCAAGGCGCCGGTGATGGCGTCGCACTCATCGGCGCGCGCACTGGATAATGCGCCGCGCAACATTCCTGATGATCTGCTGGTGAAGATCGGCACGAATGGCGGGGTGGTGATGGTCAATTTCTATCCCAGCTTCGTCTCGCAAGCCTGGCGCGACTGGGACAAGGCCCGCACCGATTATGCCAAGTCAGTGGGGGCATCGGCGGAAATCTATGGGCCCAACGCAACCGCGCGGGTGCTGGCATGGGAAGCGAGCCACCCCGAGCCGATCGTCACCTCCGCCACCGTCGCCGATCATGTCGAGCATATCGCGCGGATCGCAGGCAAGGCGAGCGTCGGGCTGGGGAGCGATTATGACGGCATCAACGGCACGTCGCCCACCGATATGACCGGGGTCGACGGCTATCCCGCGCTGTTCGTCGAACTCGCGCGGCGCGGGTGGAGCGATGCCGAGCTCGCTGGGCTGGCGCAGGGCAATATCCTGCGGGTGATGGAAGCTGTGGAGGGTGTGGCGAAATCGATGGCCGGCATGCCGCCGATCGACGCGACCGACCGGCCGTGACGTAGAGTTGCCGTCTCTCCATTTCCGTTCGCCCCGCACATTTCCGTTCGCCCGCGCTTGCCGAAGGGCTGCCCTTGTTTTCAACCGCCGAGAAGAAAAAGCAGGGCTTCGACAAGCTCAGCCCGAACGGGGAGAGGGCTCTACTTCCCAAACCCGCTCAGAAACCCTGCCACATTGCCGCCGAGCGCGCCCACTGCATAACCGCCCTCCATCAGAATCACCGTCGGCCAGCCGCGCGCGGCGATGTCGGCGGCGAGCACGGGGTAATCGGCGGTCGTGAGTTTCAAATGGCTGATCGGATCGCCTTCCCAGGTATCCGCGCCAAAGCTGACGATCAGCAGATCGGGCGCGAAGGCGGCGATGGCATCGAGCGCTTCGGTCTGCTCGGCGCGGAACCCGGCGAGTGTCGTTCCCTGCGGCAGGGGTAGGTTGAGATTGGCGCCGAGTCCCTCGCCCTCGCCGCGCTCGTCGGCATGGCCCCAGTAGAAGGGATAATCGGTCGCCGGATCGGCGTGGAGCGAGGCGTAAAACACGTCGCCGCGTGCGTAGAAAATGTCCTGCGTGCCATTGCCGTGGTGATAATCGATATCGAGGATCGCGACGCGCGCGGCACCAGCGTCAATCGCGGCCTGCGCGGTGATGGCGGCGGTGTTGAGGTAGCAATAGCCGCCGAGATAGTCCGCCCCGGCATGGTGGCCGGGTGGCCGGCACAGCGCGAAGGCGGCGCGATCACCGCCGCGCACCGCCGCGAGCGCCGATAGCGCGCTCTGCGTGCTCCAATAGGCAGCGTCATAGGTGTCGGCGGTGAGTGGCGTCGAAGCATCGAAGCTGTGCTGCCCGACCAGCGCATCGATCCGGCGCAGAGTGAGCGGGCGGCGGCCCACCACCGGCCAGACATAGCCGATCACGTCGCCGGGCCTGCCCGCCTCGGCCCATTGCACAGGTGCCGTCTTCAGGAACGCAAGATATTCAGGGCTGTGCACGGCGCGGATGGCCGCATCGCCGTGATCGATCGGCGCTTCAAGCGGCTCGAGCGCCCGGGCCATCTGTTCGGCGCGCGACGGGCTTTCGGCATAGTCGGTGAAGCCGCCATTGTGGAGTTCTTTGGCGGGGGCATGGGCCAGTTGGCGGGCATCGAAAAAACGTCGCATCGCCCATCCCTACCCTGCTGGCCGCGCCGCGCAAAGGGGCCGCCCGCGCCGATAAATTCACCGAGGCCGGTCGATTTCGTTAGAGCATCGTGCCGTAATTCCGGGTTACCTGTCATTGCGAGCGCAGCGAAGCAATCCAGCCTATCCGTTCGCAGCTCGCTGGATTGCTTCGCTGCGCTCGCAATGACGATTCATATTTCAAGCACGATGCTCCAATAAGACCCGTTTGCCCAGAGCGTGTCGAAGCCTGTCCTGAGCGACTGCCGCAGGCAGGCAGTCGAAGGGGGCTGCATTTTCTTCGTGCCGCAATCCCTGCCGTGCGAAGAACAAGGCAGGGCTTCGACAGGCTCAGCCCGAACGGGGAAGGGCGGGTCAATATTAACCCGCGTTGCTCTAGCCACCCGCCAGCCTGCCGTTATCCTAGGTTCGTGCCGCAAATCTGCAGCGCCAATGGTGCCACGGGGTGATAATTGACGCTTGATCCGTTCGAAATGACGGCCCTGATCCTTTCCGCCACGACACTGGCGAGTTGGATCAACGCCAAGACGCTGAAACTGCCCGTCGCGGTGGGGCTGCTGGTCGTCGGGCTGCTCGTGAGCGGGCTGGTCGGTGTGACCGATCGCGCCATGCCCGGTATCGGCATTGGTGCGCTGTTCCAGTCAATCGAGCAGCAGATCGATTTTCCTGGGCTCGTGCTCAACATCATGCTGGCCTATCTGCTGTTCGCGGGCGCGATGAACGTCAATGTCGCGGCGCTGATGCAGCGGGGCTGGGCGGTTGCCGTGCTGGCCGTTATCGGCACGGTCGTCACCACCATCCTGATCGCACTCGCTTTCTGGGGCGTTTGCCGGCTGCTCAGCATCGATATGCCGGTGAGCTGGGCGCTGGTGTTCGGCGCGCTGATCACGCCGACCGATCCAATCGCTGTGCTCGCGATGACCAAGCGCACCGATCTCGAGCCTCAGCTTCAGGCCCAGCTAGAGGGGGAAGCGCTGTTCAATGATGGCGTCGCGGTCGTATTGTTCAAAGCATTGCTGGCTTATGCAGTCGGCCAGGGCACGGGCGGGGCGGCGGGGCATATGGACCTGTCGCTGCTGGCACAACATGCAGCGATCGAGGCGTTTGGCGGGATTGCGCTTGGGTTGGTTGTCGCCGTGGTGGCGGTCTGGATCATGGCGGCGGTCGATGACTGGATCACCGAGACGCTGATCACCTTTGCTACGGCGACTTTGGTTTATGCCGTGGCGCTCAACCTTGGCCTGTCAGGCCCGCTTGGCGTGGTCGCCGCCGGGCTGGTGATGGGGTCCGACTGGTCGGAGCGGGCGATGGCCCCGCGCGCCACCGCCTATATCCACTCGTTCTGGCACGTCATCGACGAGGGGATGAACGCGGTGCTGTTTTTCCTCGTCGGCATCAAGGCCTATGCGCTGCATCTCTCGCTGGTGGCGCTGGTGCTGATGGCAGCAGCGGCGGCGATGGTGATGGCGGCACGCTGGATCACCGTATCGGCGCTGGGCACGAGCCTGATGCTGGTTGGCCGCAGGGTGCCGCTCAAGCTTTACACTGTGCTCACCTGGGCCGGGGTGCGCGGCGGGCTGTCGGTCGCGCTGGTGCTGTCGCTGCCCGAGTTCCCCGGCCGCCAGCCGCTTTTCGCTGCCACGCTGGGCGTGGTGATCTTCTCGATCGTCATCCAGAGCATGACGATGGAGTCGCTCGCGCTCAGGACTGGCTATGGCAGCGCCAAGGCCGATCCCGAGCCGACGCATTGATGGGGGCGTCGTGCTTGAGATATGAATCGTCTCCCACGAGCGCAGCGAAGCAATCCAGCGTGCCGTAAGCGGATTGGCTGGATTGCTTCGCTTCGCTCGCAATGACGGTGAGCCAGATTTATGGCGCGATACAATAGGCTAGGGATTATCCGGTCGCGAGCGCTTCGGCGATCAGTTTGCGGCTGTTCTGGATCCCGTAAAGCGCGATGAAGCTGCCCATGCGCGGGCCCTGGCTGGAGCCGAGCAATGTCTCGTACAGCGCGGTGAACCAGTCGCGCAGATTGTCGAAGCCGCCTTCGTTGCCGATGGCGTAGACGATGTTCTGCAGGTCCACCGCCGATGTCTCCGCCGGCAGCGGCGCCAGCTCGCGATCGAGCCGGTCGAGCGCCGCTACTTCGACGCCCACCGGCTTGCGGCGGACGAGCGTGGGCGCAACATAATCGCGGTTATAGGCGAGCGCATGGCCGATCAGTGCCCCGAGCTCGGAAGTGATTGCGCCTTCTACATAGTTGCTCAGATAGCCGCGCACCTGCTCGCTGGTCGCGCCCGCGCCAAGCACGCCGACCAGATTGAGCAACAGCCCGAAAGTCACTGGCGGGTTGGTGCCCGGCACGGCACCGTCATGAATGTGGTGCGCCGGGTTGCCGAGCTGCTGCTCGACGGGTTGCGCTGCATAATTGCCGCGGAACTGGAAATACTCGTCCACCGCGCGCGGAATGACGCCGATGTGGAGCTGCTTGGCCTTTTTCGGCTCGCGATAGGCGAAGAAGGCGAGGCTCTCCTGCGTGCCGTAATCGAGCCATTGCTCGAGCGTCAGGCCGTTGCCCTTTGACTTGGAGATCTTCTCGCCCTTCTCATCGAGGAACATCTCGTAGATCAGCCCCTCGGGCGGGCGGCCACCGAGCACGCGCGCGATCTTGCCGGACTGGATGCCGCTGTCGATCAGGTCCTTGCCGTACATCTCGTAATCGACGCCGAGCGCGACCCAGCGCATCGCCCAATCGACCTTCC
>CAZXBM010000048.1:0-25045 GCA_964638495.1 uncultured Stakelama sp.
ATGTCAGAAGCGACTCGGTGATCGATTTCGAGATGATGGGCGGCAAATATTACCGCGCGACCATCGCGGGTGGCTGCCCCGGATTGGGATTTGAGGAACGGTTCGGCTATTCGACCTCGCTAAACAAGCTGTGCGCGAGCGACATCATCACCGTCCTCTATACCAGCCCGATTCCGAGCGGCGCACGCTGTGCGCTGGGGCCGTTCCAACCCGTGAAACTGGCGGCCCCTGCCAAGCGCTGATGAAACATCTGGCGCACGCCTTGATGCTTTGCTAGGCGCATTGCCGCACGCACCCGTAGCTCAGCTGGATAGAGCGCTGCCCTCCGAAGGCAGAGGCCACTGGTTCGAATCCAGTCGGGTGCACCATAAAATCAATCACTTAGCTGGATACTGCAAGGGCCGTACGGAAAACGTACGGAAAACATCCTTGGACAGAATGTGATTAAATGAACTCGCGCCAAGACGAATCGTCGGGCGCGGCCGGGCGAAACTAATGAGTGGCATGCCCTCGCCCACAGATCGAATGCCGATCCGTAGGGGTCACCATCATTGCCGTCATTCTTGGAGCACGGCCGGTGATTTTACCTGATCGATAGCTAACAAGCGCTCTTGTCTCGCTAACCACGGGCGACCAACGAAACTCGAAAAGCAGGAAAAGGTCACTGGCTGTCCGCCGTTCCAGAATGTTCGTTCGGGAATTGGCCGTTGGCGACGATGCGGTTCGACAATGCGGCGCTAGCCGTCAGACTTCTCTTCCACCCATTTGAACGCGGCACGCCGTTCCGCGATGAGCGCCAACACAACCTGATGGTTACTCGCGATAACGCCGTGATAGGACCCGGCATACCGCATTGGCGTACCTGCCCGCTTATCGACAACCATCGGAATATTTGAATAGCGATAATCGGCGCCAGTAGCGGCTATGTTCAAGTTTCGTTTGGTCAGTTTATAGCGATATCAAGCAACAAATGCTGGGCAAGTAATGCCCGCCAATCCTTGAGGGCAATGGCGGTATTTACCGGTGTGCCGGTTCGCAGCATCAGCACTGACAGACCAATCATGACGGCACTGTTTAAAAGGCGGATCGATTCCAGCCTTTCATCATCGAGCTCGCCCTGTTCCCGAAGCATGGTTTGCACAAGCCTTCGGATGAAAGCCGCGTGGCGATCAAACACCGCCTCAACCGCTGCGGCGAGTTCGCCGTCATTGCGCATGGCCAATTCAATCTCGATGCTCGCCGTCATTTCGGGCGAGCCGATCAATGTCCAAGAGGCCTCGTTCAATGCCTCGAACCGACCGATGCCGCGCGGGACGCCGCGCAAAGCCTCCCGGTAACGAAGGAAACGCCGGGCCGCAAAGCGGCGCGCCACTGCCGCCATCAGCACGGCCTTTGTCGGAAACTGATGCTGCAATGCCCCCATGCTGACACCGGCGGTTGCTGCGACCATCATCGTCGTCGCCCCGGCATAGCCCTGGCGATAGAGCACCTCGATCGCGGCGTTGATCACCCGTTCGCGCGTCACTGCGCTTCGGTCGGCTTGTTTGCGCCGCGCCCGGCCGGGTTCCTTAGCCAGGTTCGGCGCGCCTCCGGAGAGTTCGGTGATTGCAATCTGGGCGATCAAATCCTGTTCCATGGCCCATAAATGCATAGCTCGCCTTCAAGTGCCAAGCCTTTTGCCCCCCAAATTATGCCCTGTTGACGGCTCATGAGGCATGTTACAATATAAACGACTTGTAAATAAGGGGGCGACCATGCGGAGAGCGGCATTTAGGCGTGCGGTGTTGGTAGCGGGTTCGGGATGGGCCATGATCATGGCGCAATCGGCCGCAGCGCAAGAGCAAGAGGCGCCACCCGAAACGACGGCACGCCCCTCAACGAGCCAAGAAGACATCATCGTTACCGCCAACCGGCGCGAAGAGCGGCTTGTCGATGTCCCGGGCGCCGTCACTGCCCTCAGCGGCAAAGACTTGACCGCCCAGGGGCTGACCCAGATCGAGGATTATGTCGCCAAGGTCCCGGGGTTCTCGATTCAAACCGAAGGCCGGCTGGGCACGCGCCTGGTGCTGCGCGGCCAGAATACCGGCGGCAGCGGCGCCTCGGTTGCGACCATGGTCGATGATGTCGTGCTGAACACCGCCAGCGGCAATACGCTTGGCTACACGGTGACCGCCAATTTCGAGACCTATGATCTCGAACGGATTGAGGTGCTGCGCGGCCCCCAGGGTACGCTATACGGAGCCACCGCCCAAGGCGGGCTTTTGAAATATGTCACGACCAAGCCCAAGCTCGATCGATTCGAAGTGAAGACCGAAGTCGGTCTTGAAAATGTCCGCTATGGCGAAACCGGCTGGTCGGCAAAGGCCGCGGTCAACGTGCCGTTGATCAAGGACGTGCTGGCGATCCGTGTCCTTGGTTATTACAAGGACTTGCCGGGCTATATCGACAATCCCTTGCTGGGCACGCGTGACCTTAATGGCGGCGAACAATATGGCGGCCGGGCGTCGTTGCTGTTCACCCCGACCGACGACCTCAAGGTTCGCCTGACGGTCGCGAGCCAGCAGCAAAGCTATGGCGCAGAAGGCTATACCGAAGTCGTCGGATCACCGACCGGCCCCAATCTGGAGGCGGCAAACGCATTCGACATCGTCACCGGCCAACCGATTTCGCGCAAGCGCTTTCCAGAGCGCAACACCTCTTCCTACACTTATTACAACGGCGTGATCGATTATGATTTCGGCCCCGTCGCGCTGACATCATCGACCAGCTATGTACAGGCGCGCAGCTTTTACAACAACGACATCACCGATCTTGGCCTGGCGTTTTTCGGGACGACACCGCTCACGCAGCGCAACGACCATAACAAGTTCAATCAGGAAATCCGCCTTGCCTCATCGGGCAGCGACGCGATTGTCTGGCAGGTCGGCGGCTTCTATTCGTTCGAAGATATCACCTACAACCAGAAGATCGACTCGCGTGACCCGACGAATTTTTCGCAGCCCGGCTTTTTTGGGGTATTGGCCGACACGCAGTCGCCGCAGACGTACCGCGAACTGTCAGGCTTTGGCGATGTAACGTTCCGCTTCGGGCCGCGTTTCCACATCTCCTTGGGTGGTCGCTACACCTATAACGAGCAGACCTTCCGCTATACATTCGTGCCAGCCTTGTTCAGCGGCTTTGTCGGCGGCACGATCGTGTCGGACAATACCAACGAAACCAAGTTCACCTTTGCGGTTGCGCCACGATACAACCTGACCGACGACATCTCGGTCTACGCCCGCGTGGCGAGCGGCTATCGCCCGGGCGGGCCGATCCCCAATTTCGGCGGCGGCATCACCTATTCGCAGACGCGTTTTCGGGCGGACAATACGTTGAACTACGAGATAGGCGTCAAAGGGACGACGCCCGACAATCTCCTGGCATTCGATGTAGCGCTCTATCAAATCGACTGGCGGGATATCCAGATCGTCACAGGCTATGTCGATGCGGTAACGAACGTTACCTTCACCGCTATTGGCAATGGCGACACAGCGCGTAGCCGTGGCATCGAATGGGCCTTTACGCTCCGCCCAATCCCCGCGTTGTCGATCGGCGCAAGCGGCGCGCTCACCGATGCGCAGCTGACCGCGAATGCCGCTGCGCTTGGCGGCCTAAGGGGTGACAGGCTCCCCTATGTTCCCGATGTCTCAAACTCGGTCACGATCGATTATTCGACGCCGTTCCTGGGCGATACCAAGCTTGATCTGGGGGGAAGCTGGTCGTTCGTCGGGGGGCGTTTCGGGAATTTCTCTAGGGCAGGCGATAGCAACCATCCGGCGATCCCATCCTATCACACCCTCGATTTGCGGGCTGGATTGAGCTTTTCGCATTTCCGCGTCGATGCCGGTGTCCGCAACCTCACCGACACGCGCGGCATCACCAGCTATACCAGCCAGAACGGCTTCAACCGTCAATTTGGTCAGGCGAATATCATCCAGCCGCGGACCTTTACGCTGCGCTTTTCGACCGCGTTCTGATCGCGCCAGACCGCCATGTGCCGGGGCCAAACCGGCCCGGTCCATGGCGGCGCTGGTCCTTTGCCGGGCAGGCGTGATTCAAGACCGATCCAAGCGACCGAGTCATTAAAGGACTGCACATAGTGTCTTCGCCCGCGCCCATGATTTCCGCGACTCTTGCCGATCTGCCGCTTAAGGCACCGATCCGCATTTCCGGCTTTTCGTTCAGTTCGACGCCCGTGGCGAACGTGACGGTGCACCGCGGGCATGCCGTGGGTCGGGGCGAGGCATCGGGCGTGTATTATACCGGCGATACCGCAGCAGCAGCGGTCACCGCATTGGCGCATTTTGCTGCGCAGCATATGGGGCCGCTGACCCGGGCCGACTTACGGAACGCGATGCCCCCTGGTGGCGCGCGCAATGCGCTCGACTGCGCGCTTTGGGATTTGGAGGCCAGCGAGCAGGGGATACCAGTCTGGCAGCTGGCCGGACTCGACCAACCACGGCCGATTGTCACCACGATCACTTTGGGCGTGGACCACCCTGCCATCATGGCCGATCAGGCCCGCACGTTCGGCTTTGCCAAGGCATTGAAGCTGAAATTGCTGGGCGAGGCCGGCGCCGATGCCAAGCGGGTAAGGGCCGTTCGCGCCGCCCGCCCCGATGTCTGGATCGGCGTTGATGCCAATCAGGGCTATCGACCCGCCACCATCACGCCGTTGATCGACGCTTTGGTCGAGTGCGACGTCAAATTGCTCGAGCAGCCCTTCCCTCGGGGTACCGAATCCGATCTCGATGGCCTGAAGCTGCCGATCCCGGTCGCGGCAGACGAAAGCTGCCTCGATCTGAAGGAGCTCGAAACGCTGCCGGGCCGCTTTGACGTGGTAAATATCAAGCTCGACAAATGCGGCGGGCTTACCGAAGCCTTGATGATCGCCAAGCGCGCGCGCGAGCTCGGCCTGGGGGTGATGGTCGGCAATATGATGGGCAGCAGCCTGGCTGCTGCCCCTGCCTTTCTGGTCGGGCAGCTCTGCGATATCGTCGATCTGGATGGGCCGATGTTCCTCGCCGAAGTCGCCGGGCCCGCGATGTCCTATGACGATGGCCTGGCATGGTGCCCACCCCAAATCTGGGGAAGCGGCGCCCATGGATAAGCAAACGCCGCGCGTCGAGGACTGGTCGACAAAGGCCGCTGCACTGCAGATTGACGGTCGCCCCATTGTCGGTGGCGAGCGCGTGGAGCCCCTGACCGATCAGTGTTTCGAGGTGTTGAGCGCCGATGATGGCCACTTGGTCGCCACCCTCCCCGATTGCGGCGAGGCCGATGTCGAGCGCGCGGTCGTGGCCGCCCGCGCGGCCTTTCAAAGCGGCATTTGGTCCGATCAATCACCCACCGAGCGCGGTCGCGTCCTGCACCGGTTCGCCGACCTGATCGATCGAGACGGTGCGACCTTGGCACTGCTCGATACGGTGCAGATGGGGATGCCGATCGCGCAATCGACCGGCGCGGCACCAGGCGCCGCCGAGATCGTCCGCGCCGCCGCCGACATTGCCGACAAGGCCCCCGATCTGCTGATCCCGAGCGCCGCATCGGCAATCGCGCTGCAAATCCGGCGACCGCAAGGCGTGGTCGCGGCGATCACCCCGTGGAATTACCCTGTCCATGTCGGGCTCGGTCGAATCGCGCCGGCGCTGGCGGCGGGCAATTCGGTGATCCTCAAGCCTTCGGAAATCGCCCCCCTCGCTTTGCTGCATCTCGCCGCGCTGGCGAGCGAAGCCGGGTTGCCCGACGGTGTCCTGAACGCCTTGCCCGGCCGGGGAAGTGTCACGGGCAAGCTGCTGGCGCTCCATGCCGATGTCGATTGCCTGGCCTTTACCGGATCGACCGCGACGGGACTGATGCTGATGCACTATGCCAGCCAGTCGAACATGAAGGCACTGCAGCTGGAGTGCGGCGGCAAGTCGCCGCAGCTCGTGTTCGACGATGGCGGCGACCTGGATGCACTCGCGGATGCGCTGGTCCAGGGATTTGTCCACAATAGCGGCCAGATTTGCGTGGCGGGGTCGCGCATCCTGGTGGCAGATGCCCTGTACGACCGGTTGATGGCGGCATTAACCGCTCGTGTCGCCGCGCTAGCGACGGGACGCGCGCTCGATCCGGCAACGATGCTCGGGCCGCTGGCAAGCCCGATGCAGGTCGGGCGAGTCAGTCGGATGCTCGCCGAAGCGGGGGACCGTACAACGCTGGCCGCGACGGGCACGACGGGCGGCGGGCCGAACGAAGTCGCGCCACAGTTGTTCGAGGCGCACGACCCGGATGCGCCACTCGTCCAGGAAGAGATTTTCGGCCCGGTCGCTACCGTCCAGCGATTCCGCGACGCCGACGAAGCGGTGCGATTGGCCAATGGCACGCGATACGGCCTGTCGGCGACCATCTGGTGCGGGGATTTTGCGCTGTCGCACCGGATCGTGCGGCGGCTGCGCGCGGGCTTCGTCACGGTCAATGCCGTTGCCAGCCCGCAACCAGCCGATGAAGGCCCGATGTCGGGCGAGCCCTTCGGCATGTCGGGCAGCGGTGCCTTTGGCGGCGTCGCGGGCATGCAAGCTTATACCCGGCTGCAGGCGGCAACCTTTCACTTGGCCTGACCACGGAAACCCCAGATGACCACCATGCCAATGCCAGATCGATTGCCACCACCCGATATCCGCGCCGCCGTGGAGATGCGCGACGGCATGATGCTCGATACCTATGTCTGGCTACCCAAGGGCGAGGGCCCTGCCCCAGCGATACTGATCCGGACACCGTACAGCGTGGCGGTGACCCAGGTGAACGATCCACCAATGCTGCGGTGTATCGCTGCGGGCTACGCGCTCGTCATGCAGCAAATCCGGGGCGTCGGGGCGAGCCAGGGTCATTTCACCTTCCTGTCGCCCTATGAACGCAGCGATGGCTATGACGCCGTCGAATGGATCGCGGCGCAGCCCTGGTGCACCGGGGCGGTCGGCATGGATGGGCACAGCTATGCCGGGATGACCCAGCTTTATGCCGCCGCTGCCCGGCCACCGCATCTGCGTTGCATTGCCCCTGCGGTCGTCAGCATCGATCCCTTTGCCGAGCCGCCTTATGTCGGCGGTGTCTTCTCGCGGATGCACGCGCTGGTGTGGTTGCAAAGCACCAGCTTTACCTCGCATCTCGACGAGGAAGGCGGCGCATTCGCGTTCAGCAATTTCCTCGCCGACCCGGCAGTCTATGATCGTTGGACGTCGCGCCCAGTGAATGACGCAGCGGACGGCGAGCTGACTGGCGACGCACTTGATTATTATCACGATGCGCTCGCGCACCCGGTACTCGACGATTGGTGGCGCGAACGGATCCTGTCGGACGCCGATTATGCCGCGATGGACCTTCCGGTCTTTGTCGTTTCGGGCAATTTCGATCCAAGCGTCGGCACCTGGAAATTATGGCGCGGGCTGGAAGCGAATGCCGCCAATCCCGCGACCCGAAGCCTGATCATCGGGCCGTGGGACCATAATGGCAGCTTCAACGGCGGCGCGGCGCGCACATCGATCTTCGCGATGGACGACAGCGTCGAGCGCGATCTCGTCGCGCTGCGCATCGCCTTTTTCAACCGGTATCTGAAGGGGGATGAGGACGCGGCGGTGCCCGACGACCGCGTCACCCTGTTCGTCACCGGCGCGAATGAGTGGCGGACATTGCCGCATTATCCGGCCCCCATAATCAGCGAGCAAACCCTTTACCTAGCAAGCGACGGCCATGCCAATTCAGCCAGCGGCAACGGGCGACTGACGGCGGAAGCAAGCAACGGCGCGCCCGACCATTTCGTCGATGACCCGCACTGGCCATTTTACGATGCGATCAGTGGCGTCAAGGGGCCCGACTTTGCGCTCGATCTGCACGAGCGGTCGCGCTGCCACGATACGTTGGTCTATGCGACCGCGCCGTTCGAAGCGGCAACGACCCTGCTTGGCGAGAGCAGCCTTGATCTGTTCGTCGCCGCCGACGCGCCCGATGCCGACATCTGCGCCTGGCTCGCCGACCGCCGCGCCGATGGCCGACTCGTCATGCTGGGCTTTGGCCAGCTCCGCCTGCGCTATCATCGTGGGTTCGAGACAGAATGCCTGCTCGAGCCCGGCGTGCCCGTACGCGTCTCGATCCCGCTCACCCATGTCGGGCATCGTTTTGCCCCCGGCCATTCGCTGTGCCTGCTGGTCAGCGGCTCCAATTTCCCCCTGCTCGATCCCAACCCGCACAGTGACGAGCCGATCGCCAGTGCCACCGCGATGCGCCCGGCGGTGCAGACGATCTTTCACGATTCCGCGCGCCGGTCGCGTCTGATCGTGCCGGTGCTCACAGATGGCTGATCCCGCCAAAGCCACGATCCGCGATCGCCTTGCCAGCGTTCGCGAAGGGCTGCGCCGCGAACAGGCCCATGCCTTGCTGGTGCCGTCGTCCGACCCGCATTTGTCCGAATATCTCCCCGCGCGCTGGAAGGGGCGCGAATGGCTGTCGGGCTTCATTGGCAGCACGGGGACGCTGGTGGTTGCGCTCGAAGCCGCCGCGCTGTTCGCCGATGCGCGTTATTGGGAGGTCGCCGAGCAAGCGCTGGAGGGGACTGGCATTGATCTTGTCAAAATCGGTCGCGCGCCGGAGCCCATCTATCGTGAATGGCTGATCGCGCAGCTGGGCCCCGCGGACACGGTGATGGTCGATGCGGCCACGATCGGGGTCGGCAGCGCGCGCGCCTTGCGCGACCAGCTCACCGCAGCGGGCATGGCCCTGCGCAGCGATATCGACCTGCTCGGCCGGGTCTGGACCGACCGACCGCCCCTGCCTGCCGGACCGGTTTACGCGCACCGCCCGCCCTATTGCGTTCGGCTGCGGTCGGACAATCTGGCGGAGGTGCGCGCCGCAATGCACGACGCAGGCGCGACGCATCATCTGGTCTCGACGCTCGACGACATCGCCTGGATCACCAATTTGCGCGGCGATGATATCCCGTTCAATCCGCTGTTCCTGTCGCACCTGTTGATCGACGGCAACGCCGCGACGCTGTTTGTTGCGCCAGGCAAGATTGATGCTGCGCTCGAGAATGATCTCGCGCGCGACTGCATCGCCTGCGCCGATTATGGGCAGGTGGCACCCGCCCTCGCGATGCTGCCGATCGATAGCACCGTCCTGCTCGATCCTGACCGGGTAACGCTTGCCGTGCTCGACGCCTTGCCTGCCAACGTCAGCACCATCGAGGCGATCAACCCCAGCACCATCGCCAAAAGCATCAAGCTGCCCGCCGAAGTCGACGGGTTCCGTCAGACCGCGATCGAGGAAGGCGCGGCAATGTGCCGCTTCTATGCGGCCTTCGAAAGGGCCCGTGCCGCCGGCGAGCGCTGGACCGAGGACATGGTGCATGTCGGCCTGACCACAGAGCGCGCGGGCGGCGAAAGCTTTGTCTCGCCGTCGTTCGAAACCTGCGCGGCGTTCAATGCCAATGGTCCGTTACTCCATTACTGCCCCGTCCCCGGAAAGGCCGCGACGATCGAGGGAGACGGCTTGTTGCTGGTCGATACCGGCGGCCAATATCGTGGTGGCACCACCGACACCTGCCGCGTCTGGGCGATCGGCTCGCCGACCGAGGCGATGCGCCAGGACGTCACCACCACGCTCAAAGCCCTGATCGCGATCAGCATCGCGCGGTTTCCGATCGGCACAACGGCCCCGGCCCTCGACGCGCTCGCGCGCGCGCCGGGCTGGGCGCAGGACACCGTTTATCGCCACGGGACCGGGCACGGCGTTGGCTATTTCCTCGGCTGCCATGAAGCGCCCTTTTACTTCAACGGGCCCGAGCATCCATGGACGGTGCTCAAGCCCGGCGCGGTGCTTGCGGTCGAGCCTGGCGTCTATCGCGCCGGTCAATGGGGCACCAGGCTGGAAAACGAGATCGTGACGGTGGACGCCGGCGATTCGGGCCAGGGTGCGTTTCTGCGGTTCGAAACGCTGACCCTATGTCCCGTCGACACCCGCTGCCTGCTCCCCGATCGACTCGATCCAAGCGAGATCGCCTGGCTCGACGCTTATCACGCAACCGTGCGCGACCGCTTGCTGCCGCATGTCGATGGCGATGCCCGCGCCTGGCTGATCGCCCGAACCAAACCCCTGATCGCCCGCGACCATGAGAACCCCTAATCACAACAGCCATCCGTCGGCCAGTTGACAATTTGACGACCGGACGCGGACAGTCCTGAAGCAGCCGCACGGAGACATCGAATGACAGAGTCAGCAGTGAAATCCGACGCCGGCGTCCAGCCCGATTCAACACCGCGCGGCTGGTATTTCCTGGGTCTGCTGACATTCGTCACGCTTTACGGGGTGATCGATCGCCGCATCTTTGTTTTGCTGGCGGACCCGATCAAGGCCGAAATGATGCTGACGGATGCCCAATTGGGCCTGCTCCAGGGCCTGGGCATCGCGCTGTTCGGCATCGTGGTGACCTATCCGCTCGGCTGGCTCGCCGACCGGTACGACCGGCGCTATGTTCTTGCCGGCTGCATCACGGTTTGGAGCCTGGCAGTCGTCTGGTGCGCCTTTGCCGGCGGATTCACAGAATTGCTGATCGCAAGTGCCATGGTGGGCGCGGGCGAGGCAGGACTGGCCCCGATCGCCTATGCATTGATCCCGCTGTTCTTTTACAACAACAAGCGCCAGCTCGCGAATTCGATCTATGTCGTGGGCGGGTTGCTGGGTGCCGGTCCAGCGGTGGCGCTGTGCGGCTATCTGATCGAATTCGCGGACTGGCTGCGGCCCAATTTGCCACTGGCGCTGCAGGCGCTGTCGACCTGGCGCCTGACCTTCGTGATCGCCGCCTTGCCCGCGCCGCTTTTTGTCGTGCTGGTGCTGTTCCTGCGCTTGCCGAAGAGCGATCGGGTCCTGCCAGGACAAGCATGCCCAGACATCGCGGCCATGGCGGACGATGCCAATAGGATCGGCCTGATCGCCTTTGTTCGCCAGAATCTCCAAACCTGCGCGACGTTTTTCGTGTCGGTCTCGATCGTCCTGATCGCGGTGATATCAGTGGTGACGTGGTGGCCCGTCGCGGCGATGCGCCAGTTCAAGACCACACCAATCGAGGTCGGCAATATGCAGGGGCTGGCCTTTACCGTATCGGGCGTGATTGCGATGGCGCTCACTGAAGTCATGTTCCGGACGCTACGGCCAAGATATGGCATTGTAACACCGTTAGTTATCGTTTTCATTTCCTTTATAGGAATCGCAATTTCGTTGATAACTTCCACATTTGCTCAAGATTCTGCCACATTATTTGTGATCTTTGGATTTTTCTCGGTTTTCGCTACGTCCGGCTCGATGGCTTTTCCTACGGTCGTTCAAGAGCTAGGACCAGCCCATCTGCGCGGGCGCTTGGCCGGGTTGTACGCTGTTTTTGGCTTTATTGGCGTCGCAATCGGGCCCTTGGCCGTCGGCATATTGTCTGATCAGATGGGAGCTCATGGAGGCGGCCTGATCAAGGCCACTGCCATCGTCGGGACGATAGCAACAATAATTGGATCAGCGCTGCTGCTGCTCTGTTTTCGAACCTACCCAATTACCTATGAAAAATCGCGTTTGTTGGATATCCAATCTTCCAACACATAAGAAATGGTTGATCGACGACTATAGTCCTGCGTCATGCGAACCGTGAAAATGGTGCTGTACCCTGGTGATCGGTAGTGGCTTTCACGATGTGACGTGATGCTGTGGACGACCCCTGCAAACTGTGACACGCACAACACTGTCAGCGATTGGTCATATCACGTGACCGCACTGGCGACCGCGCAAGAGTTTATCGGACTCTCTCGGGCGCTAGCCGATGCCGCCGCGCTCAAATTACTCCTCGCTGACGCAGACCGTGAACTGGGTTCAACCATTTCGCGCTCGTCCGCCATGTCGATCTGCGGCAGCGGTCCGAATCTTTCAATCATCTCGACAATTATCCAGTCATCGGGACAGAGCGTTTTGTCGCCGATCGATTGTTCATCGAAGACCCGATCTGCTGGTCCGTCCTGCTCGTCGATACCGACGGCCAGCACCTCGGGTCGCTGCGCCTGGCCCAGACCACGCGCCCGCATCTACTTCAAATGCTGTTCCCGCAACTATGCGACGGTGACGTGCAAACCGGCGACACGGTCTTCGACGTGACCTGGCTGTGTATTCCACCGCGATTAGCAGGTTGCTTAAAAAGGCCACGGCTTGGCGATGAAGGTCGTATCGTCGCCATTGTCGTATGCGATTTCGCCTTCGAGCCAGCCATCGTCGCGGAGATCGGCCCATCCGGTGCCGGTGACCTGATCGCCTTCATCGGCACCAGTCCAGTCGAAGTCGACACCGCTCGGGGTGAACCCGCCATCGACCGAAGCGTTGAGCGCCCCGAACGCCATTTCGCCGGTACCATCGGCGTCGATACGCAGGTAAGCCGGGCCGCACAGATCGAGATGGTCGCGCAGCCATGTTCCGCTTTCCACGATCCGCCATTTGCCGACAAGGGCAGTGCTCGCGTCCATCACCCTGTCTCCAGCAGCTTGGGAAGTCTAAAGAGATTGTGGGCAGCAACCGTCAGCATGAAGGCGAAGCGCACCCGGGCCAGCCCCCGGAACCTTGTCTTGCCTTGCCCGGCCGCGGACTTCACCCAGCCGAACACCTCCTCGATGCGTTTGCGGATACGGATAATCGCGCGATAGCCTGGATGCCGCATCGTGCGACCGTCAATGGCGGAGCGTCGGCCGCTCACATTCTGGGCGACGTGCGGGGTCAAGCAGCGCTCCCGCAGCTCGGCGACGAAGTCGCGTGTCTCGTACGCGCGGTCGGCCGCCGACGTGATCCGGCGCGCCTCCGGGCGCTCGACATCATCGAGCATCGCCACTGCGGTCAGTCGTTCGGCAAAGCCAGCCACCCGCGTGGTCTCCGCGTCGGCTGCGAGCCCGTTGCGGTTCTCCATCAGGACGTGCCCCATATAGCACAGCGTCGCGCCTGCCCCTGGACTTTTGCAATACAGGCGCGCGTCCGGATCGGTGGTCGAGGCGTGAGTATCGTTGCCGCGCCTCGTACCGCAGAAATCGACATCGCCGTTGCGACCGCCTCTGGCGTCGACGGGCGGTTCATCAGCTCCAGCACCCTCTCTGGGACGAAAGCTCTTCATGCTGCACCACGTCTCGATCAGGGTGCCGTCCACCGAGAAATGCTCAGCCGACAGCAGCCGCTTCACCTGCGGACGCGCCAGGATCGCCGACAGGAAGCGCGCCGCGATCTCGCCGTCCAGCAATCGCTCGCGGTTCTTGGAGAAGGTCGCCGCGCCCCACACTGGATCGTCAATGCCCAAACCGACGAACCAGCGGAACGACAGGTCGAAGTTCAGCCGCTCCATCATCTGCCGCTCGGAGCGTATGGCGTGGAACAGCTGTCGCAGCAGCGTCCGCAACAGCCTCTCCGGCGCGATCGACGGTCGGTCAATCCACGAATAGACCGCCTCCAGTTCCGGCCCGATGTCTGCCAGCGCCTCATTCACCAGCCCATGAGTCGCCCGAAGCGGATGGCGCACCGGCACCCGCTGTTCCAGATCGGCGTAGGAAAACAGCTTACCCGATCGCTCATCTGTACCGCGCATCCATCGATCCCCTTTTATTGCGTCCTGCCACGATGAATCACCGCACAGCGCCACAGCCAAGGCCTTTTTCAGCAACCTGCTAGACTAAGGATCAGAGCGTGCGTCGGCGCAAGAACGTTGAACTACCTAAGGGCTAGGCAGTACCATGTTCACCATCCTCCCTTAGACATCCTCCATCCGGAGGCCGTCTTGACTCACCCCATCTTCTTCGATCCGTCTGGGCGGCGCGCACGTCGGACATCCATTGTCGGGCTAATCCTTCTGGCTGCCTTGCTGGCGGCAATGGTCGCTTTGTACCTGGCCTTGACGAGCACCCGGGGCCATGTGCCCATCCGCTTTGTCGAGGATGCAGCCGGGCCCGTTGCTATCGCCGGCACGGTTCCCGCCACTGGCGGGGGCGCGTGGCTGCCGTCCGCTACCATACAGCGCCGTCGCGGCGCGCGCGAGCTCTTCGCCTTCTATATGCCTTGGGACGAGGCGTCGCGTCGCGCGCTTCGCGATCATCTCGGCGAGATCGACTGGGTGGTTCCCGGTCTGGCCACCATTGCCGGACCAAATCGGGCGATGCAATACGAGGCCGATCGCGAACTGCGGTCCATCCTGGCCGAGGGATCGGCGCGACCGCGGCTAATGCCGATGGTCCAGAATGCCGCACCCGACGGGCATTGGGACGGTGCCGGGACTGCAAAGCTGCTCGGCGATCCGGTTGCGCGCCGCCGGTTTGCCGACGCCGTGATCCGCGTGGTGGCGCAGGAACGCGGGCATGGCGTGATGCTGGACCTGGAGGGCCTCCCCCGCTCAGCGCACACCGACTATCGCCTGTTCGTTGCCGAGCTGCGGTCGCGCTTTGCCGCGCGCGGCTGGACCGTGGCACTGGCGGTGCCGGTCGCCGACCCCGACTGGAATTTGCCGGCCTACGCCGCCGTGGCCGATCGCCTGGTCGTGATGGCCTATGACGAGCATTGGATGGGCGGCGTAGCCGGCCCAATCGCCTCGCAGCCCTGGTTCATGCGAGTCGTCGCGGACGCTGTCGCGGCAATCGGCCGTGACAAGGCGGTCGTCGCCCTCGGCAGCTACGCCTATGACTGGTCCGGTGGGCGCACCGAACCGCTGACGATCGCCGAGGCGTGGTCGCGGGCCGCACACGCCGGAACGATGCCGGTGTTCGATGCTGGCAGCGGCAATATGCGGTTTGCCTATCGCGAGCATGGCCGCAACCATGAGGTCTGGATGCTCGATGCGGTGAGCGCGAGCAACCAGCTGCGTGTGCTCGATCGACTGGGCGTCGGGAGCATGGCCTTGTGGCGGCTGGGCAGCGAAGATCCGGGGTTCTGGCCCGCCCTGCGCGGCGATGCCGCCGGCCTGTTGCGAATGCCGCCGGTACCCGGCGTCGTCGTAAGGGGGGCCGGTGAGATCATGCGGCTGGACGCCGTGGCGACGGCAGGCGGACGCACCATCCGGCGGTCCCGCGACGGGCTCATCCGGGCTGCCCGTTACGACGGCCTGCCGACCGCAGACACGGTCCAGCGCACCGGCGCACACCGGCGAAAGGTCGCGTTGACCTTCGACGACGGGCCGGACCCGACCTGGACTCCACAAATCCTGGACGTGCTGCGACGCGAGCGGGTGCCGGCGACCTTTTTCGTCACCGGCGCCAGCGCATTGGGGCAGGGCGCGCTGTTGCGCCGCATCATCGCCGAGGGGAGCGAGCTCGGCAACCATTCCACCTCGCACGCCGATCTCGGCCAACGGTCACCGGGCGCGATCCAACTGGAACTGAACGCCACCGAGCGGCTGGTCGAGGCCTATACCGGGCGCACGCTGCGCCTGTTTCGGCCGCCCTTCCTTGGCGATGCCGATCCGGATCGACGCGACGAGCTTCACGCGACCCGCGTCGCCGCGCGGATGGGCTATCTGACGGTCGGCCTCAACGTCGATCCGCTCGACTGGCTCGCCCTTAGCCGGGAGGCGATCGTGAAGCGGACGATCGCCGGGGTGGAGGCGGGCACCGCCGCGCGGCCGCACCAGATTGTCCTGCTGCATGATTCGGGTGGCGATCGATCGCAGACCATCGCGGCGCTGCCGGACATCATCCGCGGGCTGCGTGCACGCGGCTATGATCTGGTGACCGTCTCGACGCTTGCCGGGATCGGCCGCGACACGGCGATGCCCCGCCTGAGGGGAACCGAAAGCAGCCAGGCGCACGGCACCCGTTACCTGTTTGGCGGCCTGGCCGGGCTGCGTGATGGGTTCGGGCTGCTGTTCGGGCTGGCCATCGCGCTCGGAATCGGACGTGCGCTAGGCGTCACCGCCCTTGCCTGCTGGAGCCGCCGTCGCGAGGGGCCGCCGACCGCCGCGCCGCATCTCGTCCCGTCCTTCGTGTCGGTCCTGATCCCGGCATTCAACGAGGCGCGCGTGATCGAGGATTCGGTGCGGCGCGTCCTTGCCAGCACCGGGGTGCGGATCGAGGTGCTGGTGATTGACGACGGATCGTCCGACGGCACTGCTGACGCCGTGTCGCGCGCCTTCGGGATTGATCCGCGCGTCCAGCTCTTGGTGCTGGAAAATGGCGGCAAGGCCCGCGCGCTGAACGAAGGCCTGCAGCTTGCCAAGGGCGAAGTGGTGATCGCGCTGGACGCCGATACCCAGTTCGAACCCGACACGATCCAGCGCCTGACCCGCTGGTTCGCAGACCACCGCATCGGCGCGGTGGCCGGGAATGCCAAGATCGGCAACCGCACCAACCTGCTCACCCGCTGGCAGGCGATCGAATATGTCACCGCGCAGAATATCGAGCGGCGTGCGCTTGCCGCGATCGGCGCCGTCACGGTTGTGCCCGGGGCGATCGGCGCGTGGCGCAGGCGAGCGCTGGACGCGGTGGGCGGCTATCCCACCGACACGCTGGCCGAGGACCAGGACCTGACCCTCGCCATTCAGCGCGCCGGCTGGCGAGTGGCGTGCGACAACGACGCCATCGCCTGGACAGAGGCACCTGAGACCGTGCGGGCGCTGTTCAAGCAAAGGATCCGCTGGGCCTTTGGCACGCTGCAATGCCTGTGGAAGCATCGCGCACTGATCGGCCGGGGAAGGCCGCGCGGATTAGCGCTCGTCGGCCTGCCGCAGGCGATCCTGTTCCAACTGCTGCTGACGCTTGTGGCGCCGCTGATCGATGTGGCTCTGGTGGCGAGCGTCGGCGGCACGGCGTGGCGAATCGCCGATCGCGGCTGGGCTGCCTGCGGAAACGACGCGCTGTACATTGCTGCATTCTGGGTGGCCTTCACCGCGCTGGAACTCGCCTGCGGCTATATCGCCTATCGCTTCGACCCCCGCGAAGAGCGGTTCCCGATCTTTGAGATGCTGGCCCAGCGGTTCGCTTATCGCCAGCTGCTCTACCTCGTCGTGCTCTGCGCCGCTTTCATGGCCGTCAATGGGCGGCGGGTCGGCTGGGGTAAGCTAGAGCGTACCGGCAACGTCGGGTCGGTGACATTCGATTCCTTCGCGGAGCTCGCACCGGCGACCAAGACCGAACCCAAAGCCTTGCTCGAAGCTGCATAACGTTTCGATGCAGGCCTTGAAAGGATATCTGCTTCCCGGCCTCAAACGCCGCAAGATGAAAGACCGCACGGCCAGACTTGTTGATTGGGTGCTGCGGCAAAGCCCTGATGGTTGGCTCCTGCCGAACGCCGTCGTTTGTCGCCGAACACGACCAGCTTGTCATTGCCAAACCGCTGCAGACCGGGTTCCGGCATCGCTGCGAACATTGCAAAGGCGGTCGGGATGCCGACCAGATAGGTCAGCTGCTCGCGCTCGGTCAGCGCGGCGATCGCTTCCAGATCGACACGGTGGTGAAAGACGATCTTGCCGCCATAGGCCAAGACGTTCATGCAGACATTGTTGATCGCGCCGACATGGTTGGTCGGGGCGACGTTGAGGGTCGATTTCAGCCCGTCCTGCATCCAGCTGAGATTAGTCAGCGCCGCCGCCATGACCGCGCGGCGAGATCAGCATCGCTGACACGGCATCCGCTCTCGATAAAATCAGCAAAGGCAAGGGCCCGACCGCAGTCGGCCCCCAGCGCAACAAAGGTCGCGACATGCGGCCCGAGCTGCTGCAATTCGTCAAGATAGTCGCGCGCATCATAACGGTCGCGCGCGAACACGAGCCGCGGCGTCGCATCGTCTAGCAGATAGGCATATTCGGGGCCCTGATAGCGCGGATTGAGCCCCATCCACACCGCACCGATCGACGTTGCGGCGAGCATCGTCACCCAGAAGTCGAGCGATGACGGCGCAAGCGTCGCAACCCGGTCGCCGGGCGCAACGCCTTGCGCAATGAGTGCCTTTGCGATGCCATCAACCTGATCGGCGAGCGCTGCATAGCTCAGCCGGGTGTCACCATCGACCGCCGCTTCGGCAGTGCCAACAGCAACAACATGGCTCGCCAGCAGATCATGGATGCGGGTGCACGCCATCTGTCGCGAAAATCGTGCCCGGCCCGCGCGCGCAATATCGGCGATCCGCGTCATGTCTTTCTCCAATCGCTTCGCCTGCAGCACAAGCGACATTGGTCAGACTGAGCAAGTGTTCAGTTTTTTGGGTCGGGTCGCACACCGCGATAGACCAGATCGGCATAAGCGCGATGCCGCCGGCGCCACAGCACGCGATCAAAACCCGATTTTCCAAGAACGCGCTCGACAAAGAGTTCAAGCAGCAGCGTACCGAGCTCCATATAAACGATCAGCAGCGGCAGCCAGAGACGATCCACATCGGCACGCATATGGCCTTCGGCATCCATCCCATCCATCGTCGTGCGCTGGACCTGATAGAAGCGCTCGAATAGCCCGGCACCCCAGTCGCTTCCTTCCAACAGCGCGCGACGCATATAGGCTTTGGTCAGATCCCAATCGTCGATATGGTGGGCTATCCACGCCTCGGTCCGGTCGGTCACGGTATCGAGATCGCTCGGCGTTTCAACACCATCATATGCGGCTTGTTCGAACAAAACCTCCTCGAATTGCGCGATGAAATAGCGGTCAACCGCCTCACGCAGCCCTTCTTTTGATCCGAAATGATGATTGATCAGCCCGACGGACACTTCGGCTGCTGTCGATATGTCGCGTACGGTAACACCGTCGAACCCTTTTTCGGCAAAAAGCGCCATCGCGACTTTGATGAGCCGCCGCTTACCCTTCGACAATTCGACGACGAAATCGTGTCGCCAAAGGCGATCTGGAAGAAGGTCGACAAGGCGACCGGCCCGAGACGACGCTTGAATCGCTCGCCGGGCTGAAGCCGGTGCTCAAGGGCGGGATGACGATGGCCGAGGGCAAATATGTGACGGCGGGCAATGCCAACCAGCAATCGGACGGATCAAGCACCGTCATCCTGATGGACGGCGATCTGGCCGCCAAACGCGGCATCACCCCAATGGGCTGGTTCCGGGGCTTTGCCGCCGCTGGCTGCGAACCTGACGAAGTGGGCATCGGCCCGATTTTCACCGTGCCGCGCCTGCTCGAACGCCACGGCCTTAAGGTCAGCGACATTGGCCTGTGGGAACTGAACGAACCCTTTGCCAGCCAGTGCCTCTACAGTCGCGACAAGCTGGGCATCGATCCGGCGATCTCCAACGTCAATGGCGGCGCAATCGCGATCGGCCACCCTTATAGGATGACGCGCGCGCGGCGTCGGCCATGTCCTGATCGAGGGCAAAAGGCGCGGCGTGAAATATGCCGTCGTCACCATGTGTGTCGGCGCAGGCATGGGTGCGGCCGGCCTGATCGAAATCGCCTGAACCAAGGGCGGCGCGCGTTTTGATCATGCGATGATCGGCGCGCCCTCGCGGCCTGGCCTTCTGGTGACACCGTTGCTGGTGCCTCCCGGGATCGGGCGGGGTGCGGGAACGCCGAACGTTGCCCCCCTCGACTTTGGCGGGGCGGCACGGCACGACCATGGCCATGACGACGAGATATGACGCGCTCATCATCGGAGGGGGGCATAACGGCCTGGTCTGCGCCTTTTACCTGGCGCGCGCCGGGCTGAAGGTGCGCGTGCTCGAGCGCCGCGCGATTGTGGGCGGGGCGTGCGTGACCGAGGAATTCCACCCCGGTTTCCGCAATTCGACCGCCAGCTACACCGTGTCGCTGCTGCGGCCCAAGGTGATTGCCGACATGAAGCTGCACGCCCGCGGCTTTCGCATCATCGAGCGGACGATCAGCAATTTCTTCCCTTTCCCCGACACCTATTTGAAACTGGGCGGGGGCACCGCGCGGACACAGGCCGAATTCGCGCGCTTTTCGGCCAAGGATGCGGCGACCTTCCCGGCCTATGAGGAAGCATTGGAGCGGGTGGCGGAGGTGCTGCGCGACCTCTCCCTCAAGACGCCGCCCAATGCCGGGGGTGGCATCGGCGCGGTGCTGAGCGCGGCGGCGCAGGGGCGCAAGCTGGCTGGGATGAGCGTCGACGCGCAGGCCGATGTGCTCGACATGTTCACCAAGAGCGCACGCGATTTCCTGGATGGCTGGTATGAGGACGATCATATCAAGACCGCCTTCGCGTTCGACGCGGTGGTCGGGAATTATGCCGGCGTCAGCACGCCGGGCTCGGCCTATGTGCTGCTCCACCATGTGTTCGGCGAGGTGAACGGCAAGAAGGGTGCGTGGGGCCATGCGATTGGCGGGATGGGCGCGATTACCACGGCGATGGCGGAGGCGTGCGTGGAGCATGGTGTGGAGATCAGCCTGGAAGCGCCGGTGGCGCAGGTGCTGGTCGATGGCGGCAAAGCGGTCGGCGTGCGGCTGCAATCGGGCGAGGAGATCGTCGCCGCTATCGTCGCGGCCAATGTCGGCCCCGCGTTGCTCTATCGCCAGTTGATTGCGGGGAGCGACCTGAAGCCCGACTTCAAGCGGCGGATTGGGAATTTCAAGACGGGATCGGGCACCTTCCGGATGAACGTCGCGCTATCCGAGCTGCCCGATTTCACTGTGCTGCCCGGCAAGGAACGGGCCGAGCACCATACCGCCGGGATCATCATCGCGCCGGGCATGGATTATATGGACAGGGCCTATGACGATGCCCGCGCCTTTGGCTGGTCGAAGGCACCCATCGTGGAGATGAAAATCCCCTCGACCGTCGATGATTCACTTGCCCCACCGGGCGCGCATGTCGCCAGCCTGTTCTGCCAGCAATTTGCCCCCGTCCTGCCGGACGGTCGCAGCTGGGACGACGAGCGCGAGGCCGCCGCCGATCACATCATCGATTGCGTCACGCAGCACGCGCCCAATTTCACGGCGAGCATCATTGCGCGGCAAATCCACTCGCCGCTCGACCTGGAGCGCAAGTTCGGGCTGATCGGCGGTGACATCTTCCACGGGCGGATGAGCCTCGACCAGCTCTGGGCGGCGCGGCCGGTGCTGGGACATGGCGATTATCGCAGCCCCATTGCCGGGCTCTATATGTGCGGCTCCGGCACCCACCCCGGCGGCGGCGTGACGGGCGCGCCGGGGCATAATGCGGCGCATGAGATTTTGAAGGACCGCAGCGTGATGGGCCGATTGTTCCGCAGGCACTGAGCCGGGACCCGCTTACCAGAATTGCGTGCCCGGCGGCCCCTTGAACGGCCCTGCGACCGCGCCGGTGATCCAGCCGCCGTAAAAGCCGCCCGGCTGCGGCGTGACGCGCTCGCCATCGACGAAGCAGGCGTCCATTGGGCCGGCGTAAAAAGCGATATGATCGCGCAATATGGCAAAGGCTCGCGTGGGCGCGGGATAGGCCCAGCCGACGCGGGCCGCGCGTTTTGTCGGCCCGACCACATCGAAATAGCGTGCCTGACCCTTCCATTCGCAGATGCTCGACGAGCCACCGGCCAGTGCGAGCATCGCCTGATCGACATCGGCGGGCGGGAAATAATAGCTGGGCGGGTGGCTCGTCTCGAGCGTGCGGACGCCGTTTCGGGTTTCGGCCAGGACCTGCCCGTCGAACAGGATTCGCAGATGTGCGGTCGTCGGCTCGGCAATGGCAGGGCGGGGATAGGCCCACACGCTTTCCTGGCCGGGGCGGATGGGATCGGGGGTCGGGTGGCGCATATTGCTGGTCCTTCGCTTATCTGCTCAAGCCGCTTCCCCGGCGAAGGCCGGGGCCCAGCAGCGCAGGTCGATGTAGCGATGCTCAGCGCTTCCCAGCTTTGGTTGCGATACTGGGCCCCGGCCTTCGCCGGGGAAGCGCAAGGGTATGGGGAAGCGCAAGGGTATGGGGGAAGCGGAGGGGTATGAATGTCGATGATGGTTTGCAAGACGCTCAACCACTTGGCGGCGGCACCAGCCCCCAGCTCTTCATCAACACCGCCTGCGCCACCATCACGATCAGCCAATGGACGCAATCGGCAATCACCACGCGCGGCTCCATCCCGCGATAGCTGAGCGTCACCGCCAGCACCGGCAGCACGAAGCCCGCCCAGATCACCACGGCACTACCCACCGCCATGATCCACGGGCTGGCCTTGTCCGGGGCGAGGATCAGCGCGCCCGCCAAAATCGACGCCAGCCAGAACTGCGCGAGCGCCGCCAGCACGATCAGCCCCAACGACGGCGGCTTCGCGCCCCAGCCGACGAGGAGATGATGCGCCGCATCGATGCTCAGCCCCAGCGCCGCCGCAGCAAGAATGGGCATCAAGTTGAGGAGGATATAGACCATCGGGCGCCCCATACGGCCCTGAACCGGCCGCCGCATCACGCTATCCCCCCGCCCCGGCACTGGCAACGGGCCACGCAAAACTTGACGCGGGGCGAGTTATGGCGCATCGCCCGCTGGCTCGTCCGGCGTGTATGCCGCGACCCGCCCAGCCGCCCTTTTGCGGCGCATCCCAATTGGACGTCCATGCCCTTCACCGCCCTCCCCCCGCTTCTGTCGGAAGCGCTCACCGCCCGTGGTTATACCGCCTTCACCCCTGTGCAGGCGCAGGTGATCGAGCAGGAGGCGGATGGCCGCGACCTGATCGTCTCCGCGCAGACCGGCTCGGGCAAGACGGTGGCGTTCGGGCTGGCGATGGCGGGGCAGATTCTCGATGAGAATGGCGCGCTGCCCTTCATTCGCGAGCCGCTGGCGCTCGTCATCGCGCCGACGCGCGAACTGGCGCTGCAGGTGAGCCGCGAGCTGATGTGGCTCTATGGCAAGCTCGGCGCGCGGATTGCGACGTGCGTCGGCGGGATGGATGCGGCCAAGGAGCGCCGCAGTCTCTCACAGGGCGCGCATATCGTCGTCGGCACGCCGGGCCGCTTGCGTGACCATCTTGAGCGCGGGTCGCTTGACCTGCGATCCTTGCGGGTCGCGGTGCTCGATGAAGCCGATGAGATGCTCGACATGGGTTTCCGCGAGGACCTGGAGCAGATCCTCGACGCGACGCCCAACGAGCGCCGCACCCTCCTTTTCTCGGCGACGATGCCCAAGCCGATCATCGCGCTCGCCAAGCGTTACCAGCGTGATGCTTTGCGCATTTCGACCGTGGGCGAAGATCGCGGGCATGGCGATATCAGCTATCAGGCCGTCACCGTTGCGCCGGCGGATATCGAGAATGTCGTCGTCAATCTGCTGCGTTTCCACGAGGCGGAGACGGCGATGCTGTTCTGCGCCACGCGCGACAATGTGCGGCATTTGCATGCAGGGCTGACCGAGCGCGGCTTTGGCGCGGTGGCGCTGTCGGGCGAGCATAGCCAGAATGAGCGCAATGCAGCGTTGCAGGCGCTGCGGGACCAGCGCGCGCGCGTTTGTGTCGCGACCGATGTCGCCGCGCGTGGCATCGATCTGCCGACGCTTTCGCTCGTGATCCATGTCGAGCTGCCGCGCGATGCCGAGGCGCTTCAGCACCGTTCGGGCCGGACCGGCCGTGCGGGCAAGAAGGGCACCGCCATCCTGATCGTCCCCTATCCGCGCCGCCGCATGGTCGAGCGGATGCTTGTGGGGGCCAAGATCAACGCCGACTGGATCAACCCGCCATCGAGCGAGGACATCCGCAAGAATGACCGCGAGCGATTGATCACGCAGCTGCTCGAACCCGTCGAGATCGACGAGGATGATCGCGAGCTGGCGCAGCGGCTGCTGGCGGAACGTTCGCCGGAAGAGATCGCCGCCGCTTTGGTCCGCTCGTTCCGCGCGAAAATGCCCGCGCCTGAGGAGCTGATCGACCGCGAGAAACAGCCGATGGGTTCGGCTGACGGCCACCGTGCGGGTTTCGAGGACACCGTGTGGTTCAAGATGGGCATTGGCCGTCGGCAAAATGCCGATCCGCGCTGGATCTTGCCGCTGATCTGCCGTCGCGGGCACATTACCAAGAATGAGATCGGCGCGATCCGCATCGGCGCGAACGAAACCTTCTTCCAGATTCCGCGCGCTGCCGCTGCCAAGTTCAAGGATTCATTGAAGCGCACCGCCGGTGGCAGCGATGATGACGGCGGCGTCGAGATCGAGGCATCGGCCACCGGCCCCGCCGCTGAAGGTGGCAATGACCGCCACAAGCGCGGCGGCCCGCCGGTCAAGCGCTTTGCGGCGAAGCCTTCGGGTGGCCGGCCGGGTGGTCCTCCGGGAGCACGCCCGGGTGGCCCGCCGCGTGGTGGTCCGGGTGGACGGCCCAAGCCGGCGTTTCGACCGAAATAGGCTGGGGCGCGAGCGTTGCTGCGTCGACACCTTCCCTTCTTCAACCGCTTCCCCGGCGAAGGCCGGGGCCTAGTGGCGATGGTCGATTTAACGAAGCGCAGCGTTCACTTACGCCGGTGTCTCAACTGGGCCCCGGCCTTCGCCGGGGAAGCATTTTTTGCAGCTAGGATGGGGCGCGCAGAGTGCGCGGAAGCCTCCCCGTGATCCGCATCCTCGTCGATGCCGATGCCTGCCCGGTGAAGGACGAAATCTACCGCGTGGCGGAGCGCCACGGCGTGCCCGTCTCGATTGTCGCCAACAGCGCGTTCCGGGTGCCGGTGGGGCCGATGGTCGAGCGCGTGGTGGTGAGCGACGGCTTCGACGCCGCCGATGACTGGATCGCCGAGCGAGCGGACACGCGCAGCATCGTCATCACCGCCGACATCTTGCTCGCCGACCGCTGCCTGAAGGCTGGCGCTGTGGTGATTGCGCCAACGGGCAAGCCCTTCACCACCAGCTCAATCGGCAGCGCCATCGCTACGCGCGCGATCATGGCTGACCTGCGCGCGGGCGGTGACGTGATTGGGGGACCGGCACCGTTCGGGAAGACGGATCGTTCGCGGTTTCTGGGGGCGTTGGATGCAGCATTGGTGAGGTTGAAGCGGGCGGGGTGAAGGCGATTTCAACTAAAAGTGGCCGGAAGTGGTGGAGTTCGGGCGGGCAGCTTTCGGCAAGAGGTCGCAAATAGCGGGCATTG
>CAZXBM010000049.1:0-25001 GCA_964638495.1 uncultured Stakelama sp.
ACGACGTTGGCCGCCTTATGCCATGGACACCCGTGGCCTGAGCACACCGCTTACCAAGCAGCTTGGGGAGCCAGAAACGTAGGCATATATAGTCATAGGTTTGGAGTAGGCGCTGGAGCAGCCGCGTGGGCGCATGGCCATTTGCCGGACTATGACCTTTGGAGCGGACGAGGCGGCTACGCCTTTCCCCTCTACGACCGTCGCATCGGACCGGACGCTACAAACCTGTCGCCAGTGCTGCTCGAACATCTCGCCATCGTCTATGGCCAGCCCGTATCGGCAGAGGACGTGTTCGATGCGATCCTCGCGCTGCTTTCCGCGACGTCCTACACGCGCCGCTTTGCCGAAGACCTGGAAGACGTGTTCCCGCACATTCCCTTCCCCGCCGATCACGCGGTGCTGATGCGCGCGGTGGCGGTGGGGCGGGAGATTCGCGGCATCGAAACTTTTGCGCGCGCGTCCGAAGCGCGCTTTCGTCCCGCCGCCTTTTGCCGCCTCGCCACCGAGCCGCGCGCCGATGACGTCGTCGGGCCTGTGACACTGCGTGACGGTGCCATCGATCTCTGCCCCGATGGGCGCGGGCGGATCACTGGCATTCCCGATACCGTCTGGAGCTTCGCGGTCAGCGGCTATCGCGTGCTGCCGCGCTGAATCGAGGGGCGCAAGGGGTTGCTCGCCGATCTGGCCCTTATCCGTGAGCTGCGCGACGTGGCGGCGCGCATCGCCGAACTTATCCACCGTTTTGACGAGGCCGATCTTGTCTTGAACGACACGCTGGCCGATACGTTGACCCGTGAGGAGCTGGGATTCCCGGCAGCGGACGAAGACGAAACGGCAGGCGATGAGCAACCAGTTGGGGAATGATCTTTTCGGCAATCCGGCGGGTGGGCAGCATAGCCTGTTCGGCGATGCGGAAAACCTCATCCCGCACCCCAAGGCGCCTGACATTCTTCCCGATCCGAATCGGGTGCGCGAAAAGCTACATGCCCTGCTCGAAACCGCCAAAACCGCCGATCGTATGCCTTGGACAGAGCGCAAGGCGCGGATGTGGCAGATTGTGTTTCCGCAAATGGCGAACTGGCTGCCGGCTGACGAGGCGAGCCAATTACGCTTTGAATTCGCGCAGGAACTGGAGCGGCTGAAGCTGGCGGCATAGTCATGCGCCGGGGCCTCTAAATCATCGGCGTTGGGACAGGGGGAGCCGCCGTAGAGATCGCGCTGCCGCCCGCCATAAACGATTTTCCTGCACTACCCTCCCTTCATGGCCCTCGCCGACACCGCGCCCACAATGGATTATGGGATGCATTGGTCGCCCCAATACATCGCCTGTCCCGTGCCTTAGACAATTTCGGCAGAGAGTGCGCGACCGGTTCCTGTGGGAGATCAGCCCTAAGCCCGCAGCCGCTCGATGGCCTGGGCCAGCGCCACGTAGAGCTTGCCCATGTCAGATGACAGCAAGGTCACGCTCATGGGTGCGCCGTCGCGCTGGGCCAGCACGGTGCGCAGCATCGCCTCAAAATCGTGGATATAGCGATTGACCTGCTCGCGGAACGATCCATCCTCGTCGTAAAGCTTGGCGATCTCGCGTGAATCGCCGCCATCGAGCAGCCGAACCGCGCGGCGGGTGAAGACACCGCGATCGCCCTTGAGATAGGCGGCCCATGCACTGTCGGAGACGTCCGAAGACAGGCTCTTGGCGATGTCGATCGAGGCGGAGTTGAGCGATTCGATCAGCAGCGAGGCGCGTCGCGAGAATCCGTCGCTATCGGCCTTTTCGCGTTCCTCGCGCGCATCCTCGATCCGGTTTTCGACCAGCGATGTCGTCTCGGCGATCGTCATCATCTGGCGGGTCAGGCGTTCGGAGGCGCGGCCTGCCGCGTTCACCGCCGCGTCGGCCGCTTCGGCAATCGCGTTGATCTGTTGTTCCACGCTATTGCCGAGCGCGACCTGCATCGCCTGCGCGCTCGCCAGTTCGAGCGAGCGAGCGGCCTCGGGGATGACCGTCGCCAGCGTTTCGCGCGCCCGGTCTGCGGCGGTTGTGGCGGTTTCGCGCACGCGGATGAGCGCCTCGATCAGCTTTGGCGCTGATTGTTCGGCGAAATTATGGGTGCGGGCGGTCGCCTCGTCGAGCGCGCTGCCGATATCGGTTGCGCGGTCGCGGCCCGTGTTCAGCGTCGCGAGCAGCATGGTCGAGAGCTCGTCGAGCGTCACGCGCTGGCCCTGGATCACCTGGGCGATCGCTTCGATGGCGTCGTGTGTGCTCTCCGCCGCGGCCACCAATGCGAGCAGTTCGGGCTTGGCATTGGCCACGACGCCGCGGCTCTTGGCGATGCGGGTGTCGAGCCGCTCGAGGGCATCGGGCAATGTCTCGTCGATTTCGCGCGCGGCGGCGTCGAGCGACATCAGCAGGTCTTCCGATGTGGCGATCACGGTGCGTGCCATGTTGTCGCCCGTCTTCAGCGCTTCCGTCATCGCGTCGGCCGATCCGCCCAGCGCGCTGATTGAGGCTGCAAGTGTTTGAGTCCGCTCGATACTGTGCGTGTGGAATGCGGTCACCTTGGTCTCGACGGTCGAGAAATCGGCATCCACCCTCTCAACCAACGCCTCGCTCGCATGCCGCTGCTCGTCGAGTCGGGCCGCGATCCTGTCAACCACTGTCTCAACCGATGCGATCCGCGTGCCCAGCGCCTCGATCGAATCGCGCCCCGCCCGGTCGAGCGCGGCCTGGTTCGCCTCGAGCATCGCCAGCATCGCTTCGCCTTGTGCAGCGATTCCCTTGCGGGCTTCATCGACTGCGCCGGCGGTGCGGTCGAGCAACTGGTCGACCGCACCCGACATCGTTGCAGTCACCGCCTCCAGTCGCGCACCGGCGGTTTCGCTGGTCGCTTCCATTCGAGCGATATGCGCGGCCAGTGTTTGCGCGGCACCGCCCGCAATATCATTGGCCTCGCGCCCCCGTTCAGTAAGGCTGGCGATCTGCGCCGTCAGCGCGGCTGCTTGTTCGCCAGCGGTCAGCCCTGTCGCTTGAAGCGTTTGCGCCATGTCGGCGGTTTCGCCATGCGCCTTGGGCAGCGACACGAGCAGCACCGAGAGATTGGTCTGAGCTGTCGCGATCGCCTCTGCCAGCTTGCGCGCATAGGCATCTGCGGCAGCGATTTCGTGCCCCATGCCGTTGCTGATGGCGACCAGCTGCTGGTTCGCGCCATCGCCCATCTTCATCAATTCATGCGTCTGCGCCGCCAGCGCTTCGCGGTTCGAATCGATCTGCTGCGACATCGTCGCAATCGTGCGCTCGAGCGCATTTGCCTCGGCGCGCAGCTTGTCGGCGGTCGCGCCGAAGCGCCGTGCCTCGGCCGTACTGCTGCGCATCAGCAGCAGCCAGACGATTCCGATCAGCACCAATGGCACGCAGAGCGCGGCCACAAAATTGACGAGGTCGAGCGGCAGCAGCCCGGCTTGGAGGCGCGGCCAGCTGAGCCACAGCATCCCCGCAATCCAGCCAGTACCCGCGATGATCGCTACGACGGCACCAACCACCGAGCGGGTCTCGCTCTGCACGACATGCGTTTCTTCATTGCGTTGCTCAGCGAACGAGGCCGCCGCTCCATGCAACAAAGCGCCTTGCTGCATATCGTCCTCATCCGCAGCATCTGCCGCGTCCGGACGCAAATCGATAATGTGCGAACCCCCGTTCATTTGCCTTGTTTACCATGATTTTGCGCCAATCAAAGCGAATAGCATAACTAATGATTAACCGCTCCTCCGTAAGATCCACAGTATGGCCTATGATCCTGGAGCAATCGACGCGACTTTGGTGGCAGCGGTGGGGGAAGACCCAGCGCTGATTGCCGAACTGCGCGCAGCTTTTGTCGAAAGCGCGCAGCGCGCCGTAACGGCAATGGAGCGGGCACAAGACGAGACGGATTGGCGTTCCGCTGCGCTTCGGCTGAAGGGGCTTGCCGCCAGCTTTGGTGCGCTTCGTCTGCTCGCGGTCGCCACCGAGGCAAGCGAGAGCCCGGCGCATGCCGCGCAGATGCTCCAGCGGGTAAGGCGATCGGTCGATCGAATTTAGTATCTTTGCCAAGCGGTGTTGGAGGGCTTAAGCGCCTCCAATGCTTTCTGGCCTGATTTTCGCGACCGACGACGCGCATGATTATCCGAACCTGCTCGGCGCGACCTTGCCATTTGGCGGCGCGACACTGATTGAATTTCAAGCCCGCCTGCTTCGCGCTGTGGGTGTCAGCCAGCTGATTATCGTCGTCACCCGCTTGACCCCGGAATTACTTGGTGCCGTCAGCCGGATGACGCGTCGTGGCATCACAGCAGATATCGTGCGCTCGGCAGCTGAGGCGGAGGCGAAACTCCACCCGCTTGCGCGCGTGCTCGTTGTTGCCGATGGCCTGGTGACGACTGACAGGATCATGTCGATGTTGAGCGAGGCCAGCGGCGATGCATTGTTGGTAACGGGCGACGAGGATGCGCTGCCAGGCCTCGAACGCGTGGGCGCAAACGCCATTTGGGCAGGCCTTGCCGTGGTGGAGGCGCAGCGCATTGCCGATGTGGCCGCCAAGCCGCGCGATTATGATTTCGAATCGACCCTGTTGCGCGTGACGGCGCAGTCTGGCGCTGTGCATGTGCCGCTGCCGGTGGGGGAGGCACGTGCCGGGCACGGCATTGAGCGCGATTCCGCGCGGCTACGAGCGCGCAACGACGCTGTCGTCACCGGCTATATCTCCAATCGTATCTCCTGGGTTGATCGCTACGTCATCGGCCCGGCGGCGCGGCGCGTGCTGCCGCTGTTGATTGGGCGGGCGGTGCCCGGCTTGGCTGTCGGCGTTTCAGCGGCGGCAGGCATGATCATAGGGCTGGGGCTGATCGCAACGGGTTGGTCGGTCATTGGCTTGCCAATCGTCATCCTGTCGATCGGCGCACTGGAGGCGGGCTCTGTGCTTTCCTGGATGCGCGACGAGCAGAACAATGCGGCTGTCCAGCGCGCAGCGATAACGGCGGGCTCGCTTGCCGCGATGCTTTTGCTGGGGCTGGCAACATCGCGATCGGAAGGAACTGGCAGTGGCTTGACGATCGCCGTCGCGCTGGCTGTGATTGCAGCGCTCGTCGAACGCGGGGCCAGTGAACGGATTCGCAAGCGCTGGTGGGTGTCACCATCCGCGCTCCCGCTGTTGCTTACGCCGTTCGTTATGCTCGGGCAGCCGCTGATGGGTCTTTGGGCTGGGGCGATTTACGCGGGCGCATCGCTGGCGTTGGTTATTGAGGCGCTGCGCGAAAAGCCTTAGCTTGAATTTAACGCAACTTCCTTACGCACGGGAATATGTCGATCGATCCATCGGACAGGAACGATGGTGCCCGCGGTGGTGCCAGCCATCTGCTTGCGCGCGCAGCAGCAGATGACGTGCGCGCCGACCGGCGAATTCTGGCCGCGATCGACGATTTCTTTATCGCAGACGAGGCGCGGCTTGATGACCGGGTGCGTGCGGCACTGGGGGATTCCCTGCGTGACATCGTTGCGGCCATCGAAAGCGAGATCAGGCAATATGCGTCCCGGCTGCTGATCGGGGTGGACGAGCCGGTTGCCGCCAACCGGCTGGTCGGCGATCCACCGACGGCTTTTGACACCTTAACCGCCGTGCGCTTGATGCGTGACAGCGATTTGATGCGCGAGCTGCTCGCCCGGGTGCGGCAGGAATTGCTGAGCGAGGCGCTGCCTGGCGCCGCCCCTGAAGACGCTGACAGGCCGAGCCTGTTGTCGCGTCTGGTGAGTCACCCGGACGGCGTCGTTGCCTCTGCCGCGAGCGCCATGATGGCCGCCGACGGTCGTCGCGCCGGTACGGTGCCGGGAGCTGCGATGCGCAGCGATTTGCCGGCCGAACTCCATCACCGGCTTGTGTGGCTGGTTGCGGCTGCCTTGCGAGAGCAACTGGGTGACGATGCAGTGCCAGAAGCTGACCGGGCGCTGGCAGATGCAGCGTTGCGCAGCCTGGCGGCGCATGACGAGGGTGACCGGCTGGAATCGGCCGCGATGCGCCTGGCTGCGGCATTGTCTCCCCAGCCCAACGAATTGCCGGCCTATCTGGTGGAATCGATCGGCGACCGGCGGCTTGCGCTGTTCATCGCGCTGCTCGCGCAGTCGCTGGGCTGCGGATATGATCTTGTGCGCGATCTTGTGCTTGATCCCGTGGCAGATCGGCTTTGGCTGGCGCTTCGCTGTGTCGCGCTGGAGCGGCCGGTGATCGCGCGGATTGGCTTGGCGCTGTGCGATGGCGACCCGCGCCGCAATGTCGAGACGTTCGCTGATCAGCTGGACGAGATCATGTCGATCACCCCGGCGGCGGCCAGATCTGCGCTGGTGGTCTTGAATATTCCGCCGGATTTCCGCCACGCGCTGATGCAGCTGCGCAAAGCGAGGCAGGTATGAACGCCATCGATGCCGGTTTGCCGCCGATTTGCGGTCTGGTCGATGCCCATGGCCGGCTGGTCGAGGCAGATTCGCGGCTGCATGAGTTGAACGCGCGGGCAGGGGGCATGATTGGCGGGCCGCTTGCCGTGCCGCAACTGGCGACCCTGGTCCGGCTGGTTCAGCGCCTGGGGGTGCTTGTTTCACGCGGCATCGTCGCTGCCGATGGCGATGACGATGTCGATATGTGGGTGCGAGCCAGTCCGGACGCCGCCGGTGGCGGGGTGCGCCTTTCGATTACAGGCTGGAAGTTGCGCCAACCATGGCATCCCGGCGGCGCGGCCGATGTGCGCGAGCGTGATTTCGTGCGGAGCGCTGCGAACTGGCTGTGGGAAACGGATTCGGCACTGCGCCTCACCTTCTTGTCTGCCGATGCCGGTGCAAAGCATGGCTTCGATTCGGTGAACCTGCTCGGCCGGCCGCTGACCCAGCTGTTCATTCTGGCCGAAGATGCCAACGGCATGTTCCCGATCATGGGGGCGCTGGCCATGCGGCAGCGTTTTGATGCGCAACCGGCGCAAATTCGCGCGACGGGGCTGCCAGTCCTGCTATCTGCGACGCCACGATCTGGCGGTAATGGCAATTTCGCTGGATTCGCCGGTGCCACGACAATGGTCGAGCTTAACGCTGATTCAGCGATGATCGCGCCGCGAACAGCCGGCCAGGGTTTGCCGGAAATGTTCAGCATGCGGCTCGACAAAGCCCTTCGCGCGCCGCTTGGGCGGATCATCGCCAATGCCGACAGCATCAACGCCCAGTCTGAAGGGCCACTGCGCCAGGATTATGCTGATTACGCAGCCGACATCGCGACGGCAGGACGCCACCTGCTGGGGTTGGTGGACGATTTGGTCGATCTGCAGGCGATTGAGCGGCCCGACTTCCTTGTGGCGTCCGAAGCCATCGACCTGGCCGATATTGCACGCCGCGCGGCGGGTCTGCTGAGCGTGCGGGCGGCGGCGGCCAATGTCCGGATCGACCGACCGTCGCTCGGCGAAACGCTGGGGGCGACCGGCGAATTCAGGCGGGCGCTGCAGGTATTGGTCAATCTCGTTGGCAATGCCGTTCGCTATTCGCCCGATGGCGGCATGATATGGATCCGCGCCGAGCACGAGGGGGACAGGGCCGCCGTCATCGTGGCTGACCAGGGCAGGGGCATCGCCTTGGCTGATCAAGCGCGCATCTTTGAAAAGTTCGAGCGGGTCGATGTTACTGAGCCTGGTGGCAGCGGCCTTGGGCTCTACATCGCACGACGGCTTGCCCGCGCGATGGGGGGCGATGTAACGGTGGACAGTGCGCCGGGGCAGGGCGCCCGGTTCGTTTTTACCTTGCCGCTCCGCACCGACTAAGCCGCTTTAACCGAACGTCATTCACTGTCCGCCGGGGCCTCGGAGGTCTCCTGCAACAGGATGATGAGGACCATGCCCAGCACGACGAAGAAGCGCGCGGCGGCATCGGTCCCGTTCCAGGTCGAGGATTGCCACATCAGAAACCATTCGCCACCAACGGCGAGAAATCCAACACCATAAAGCAGCATCGCCAGCGCCAAGCCAGCGACCGCGAGGGCCTTTGCCCGGCGAAACGCCACCCTGCCGCCACGGGATCCGACGGCCATCCGCATTGCACCCGCCGCTATCAACAGCGCACTAATCACCTCCCAGCCGATGATCAGCGCATAGGCCGTCCGTACGATCGGCTCGGCTGTGATCGCCCGGTCATGCGGCATGGCTGAGGGAAACACCTGATCCATCGCGAGAACATGTCGAACGAACGGCCAGTTCGCCGGATAATCGACGATGTTGTTCCAGGCGACAAGCGCCATGAGCACGGCGGCGAAGCCGACCAATGCGGTCTGGCTCCACCGCAGTGTCATGCGTCAGCGTTGGTCGAGCGCGGGATAATCGCGCTGCGTGGGCCCCGTGTAGAGCTGGCGCGGGCGGCCGATTTTCTGCTCGGGGTCAGCGATCATCTCATTCCACTGCGCCACCCAACCGACCGTGCGGGCAAGCGCAAACAGTGCAGTGAACATCGTTGTCGGGAAGCCGATGGCAGACAGGATGACGCCTGAATAGAAATCAACGTTCGGGAACAGCTTTTTCTCGATGAAATAAGGGTCGTTCAGCGCCATTTCCTCGAGCTGAAGCGCGACATCGAAGATCGGATCGGTCACGCCCAGCGCGCCGAGCACTTCGCGCACTGTCTGCTGCATCACGGTCGCGCGGGGATCGTAATTCTTGTACACGCGGTGGCCAAAGCCCATCAGGCGGAACGGATCATTCTTGTCCTTGGCGCGGGCGATATATTCCGGGATACGATCAGGCGTGCCGATCTCGCGCAGCATGTTGAGCGCTGCCTCGTTGGCGCCGCCATGGGCCGGACCCCACAGGCAGGCAATGCCCGCCGCGATGCACGCGAACGGGTTCGCGCCCGACGAGCCGGCCAGCCGCACCGTCGAGGTCGATGCGTTCTGCTCGTGATCGGCATGCAGGATGAAGATACGGTCCAGCGCCTTTTCGACGATCGGGTTAACCTCATATTCCTCTGCCGGCACGCCGAAGGTCATGCGCAGGAAGTTGCCCGTGTAGGACAGCGAGTTCTTCGGATAAACAAAGGGCTGCCCAACCGAATATTTATACGCAGCGGCCGCGATCGTCGGCATCTTGGCGATCAGCCGGTGGCTGGCGACCATCCGCTGATACGGGTCGGTAATGTCGGTGGAGTCGTGATAAAAGGCGCTGAGCGCGCCAACGACGCCGCACATAACGGCCATCGGGTGCGCGTCGCGGCGGAAGCCGCGGTAAAAGGTCATCAGCTGCTCGTGCAGCATGGTGTGGCGGGAAATGGTGTAGGTGAACTTGTCGAGATCCTCGCTGTTCGGCAGCTCGCCGTTGAGCAGCAAATAGGAAACCTCCATGAAGCTCGACTGCTCGGCGAGCTGGCCGATCGGGTAGCCGCGGTGGAGCAGCACGCCCTCGTCACCGTCGATATAGGTGAGGCCCGATTCGCAGCTCGCCGTTGAGGTGAAGCCAGGATCGAAGGTGAACTTGCCCGTCTGCGCATAGAGCTTGCGGATGTCGATGACCTGGGGGCCGACGCTGCCCGAGACGACCTTATACTCGTGGTCGGCGCCATCCACGGTGAGTTTTGCGGTATCGGTCATACGTCCCTCTTCTTCCTGGAGCTTCAAGCCTGGCCGCCCATCTGGTCGGCAATCCGGCCGAGGCTTTCGCTGCGCCCGAGCAATTGGAGCACATCGAAAATCCCGGGCGACGTCTTTCTTCCGGTCAGGGCAGCGCGCATCGGCTGCGCCACCATTCCCAGCTTAACCCCTGCAGTTTCAGCTACCGTGCGAACGGTATTTTCAAGCCCTTCCGTATCCCAGCCATCCAGCGCGTCAAGCGCGGTGTGGAGCAGTTTCAACAACTGCGGTGCCTCTCCGTCCAGAAGCGCTGCGGCGGCGGGATCGATGGCCAGCGGGCGGGCAGCGAACAGGAATGCAGCGCCTTCTGCCAGGTCGTTGAGATTGGCAGCGCGGGCCTTGAGCACGGGCATGGCGCGCCGGAGCAAATCCCGGTTGTCGGCGTCCAGTTCAGGGGCAATGCGCGGTGCAACCAGCCCGGCCAGCCGATCGTCTTCTGCCAGCCGAATGTAGTGGCCATTGAGATTTTCGAGCTTCTTCAAATCGAACCGCGAGGGTGATTTGCCGACGCCGCTAAGATCAAACCATTCAACCGCCTGGTCACGGCTGATGATCTCGTCATCACCGTGCCCCCAGCCAAGACGCAACAGATAATTGTCGAGCGCCTCGGGCAGGATTCCGAGCTCGTCACGATAGGCATCGACGCCGACCGCGCCGTGCCGTTTGGAAAGCTTGCCGCCATCCGATCCGTGGATCATCGGCACATGGGCATAAACGGGTTCCGGCCAGCCCATCGCCCGCAAGATCGGCAGCTGGCGAAATGCGTTGTTCAAATGATCGTCACCGCGGATGACATGCGTCACCCCCATGTCGTGATCATCGACCACCACGGCGAGCATATAAGTGGGCGTGCCATCTGATCGCAGCAGCACGAAATCATCGATCTCGGCATTCTGGACGGTGACGTCGCCTTGCACCCGGTCATGGATCGTCGTCGCGCCCTCTTTGGGTGCCTTTAGCCGCACCACGAAGGGCTTGTTGCCTCCCTCTGCCGGATCGCGATCGCGCCAGCGCCCGTCATAGCGCATTGGCGCCTTTGCTGCTTGCTGTTGCGCGCGCATCTCGGCGAGTTCTTCGGCGGTGGCGAAACATTTATAGGCATGGCCGGCCGCCAGCATTTCATGCGCGACGGCGGCATGGCGATCAGCCCGGGCAAACTGGAAAATCGTGTCGCCATCCCAGTCAAGCCCAAGCCAGCTCATCCCGTCGATGATGGCATCGATGGCGGCCTGGGTGGAGCGGGCGCGATCGGTATCCTCGATCCGCAGCAGAAACTTGCCGCCTTGTGCGCGCGCAAACAGCCAGTTGAACAGCGCTGTTCGCGCGCCACCAATGTGCAGGAAGCCGGTGGGCGAGGGAGCAAAGCGCGTCACGACGGGCGACGGTGTGGCGGTGTCGTTCATACAGCGATCGATTTCAGAACTTGCGCCAAAACGTGGCTGCTCCCAGTGTTGGATCCCGATGGCCAGTTCAGCCACGCGCGCCTCTAGCACGGCCCCTTCGCCGCTTCAAATCGCGGTGGGGCAGCGCTTTTCAATACTCGTCCAAGCAACTGAACGCTGGCTGGAGGCCGAGCGCGATCAACTGTTTTTGTGGCTGCCGGTCATGCTGGGTGCAGGCGTGATTGCGTGGCTGTTGCTGCCTGATCCAGCAGCCTGGGCCGGGGCCTTGCTGCTCGCGACCGGGGGTGCGTTGGTGGCGCTGGCGATCGGTAGAGGCGGTCGAGTGCCCCGCGTTATCGCGTTCGCCCTGCTTGGGGTGGCGGCCGGCATCGTGCTGATCTGGACGAAGGCGGAGCGCGTGGCGGATGTGCCGCTGGCCAGGCCGGCCATTGTCATGTTCGAGGCAGAGGTGGAGCGGATCGATCCACTGCCGCCGCGCGGGCTGGTACGCCTCAGACTGGCCCCGACACGAATGATCGAAGGGCTGGGGCGGTCTGCGCCGGACCGATTGCCTCGCCATCTCCGCGTGAATTTGAGCGATGCCGACATGCCCGCCGGATTGGAGACCGGCGCGATCATCCGGCTGGGTGCCCGGCTGGTACCGCCGCCGCCGCCCTCGGTGCCGGGCGCTTATGATTATGCGCGGGCCGCCTGGTTTGATCGCATCGGCGCGACCGGGCGGGGTTTTGGGCCAGTTATCGTCGTGGCGCGGGGCAACCGGCCTGACAGCAATCTGCGCGCGACACTCTCGCGGCACATTCGCCAGCAAATGGCACCGGGACCGGGGGCGATTGCAGCCGCGCTGGCGACGGGCGATCAGGGCGCAATTCCGGTGGACGATGCCGATGCGATGCGCCGCGCCGGCCTCACCCATCTGCTGTCGGTGAGCGGGCTACATATCACCGCCGTGGTGGGCGCGACGATGCTCCTCGTCATGCGGGTTCTTGCGCTGAGCGGCTGGCTGGCGCTGCGCACGCGACTGCCGCTGATCGCGGCTGGGGCCGGCGCCCTCGCGGCGATCGGCTACACGATCCTGACGGGGGCAGAGGTGCCGACGATCCGGTCCTGTGTCGCGGCGCTCATGGTCCTGCTTGCCGTCGCCATGGGGCGTGAGGCGCTGACGCTACGGCTGGTCGCCAGCGGGGCGATCATCGTTTTGTTGTTCTGGCCCGAAGCGATTGCAGGACCAAGCTTTCAGCTCTCGTTCGCCGCCGTCACCGCCATCATCGCGCTGCACGAGACCCCGCGCATCAGGGCGTTGTTTGCCGCGCGAGAGGAGGGCCGGGTGCGCTGGCTGATGCGTCAACTGGCCTCTCTGCTGCTGACGGGGATCGTCGTCGAGGCAGCATTGGCGCCGATCGCCTTGTTTCATTTCCACAAAGCCGGACTCTACGGCTCGCTTGCCAATATCGTCGCCATACCGCTCACCACGTTTGTCGTCATGCCGCTCGAGGCGCTGGCACTATTGTTCGATTTGGTCGGGGCCGGTCGGCCACTCTGGTGGCTGGTCGAGCTAGCGCTGCTGCTGCTGCTGGGCATGGCCCATGTGGTGGCTGGAATTCCAGGCGCTGTCAGCGCGCTGCCGGCAATGCCCGGTGCCGCCTTTGGCTTGATGGTTGCCGGCGGGTTGTGGCTGGCATTGTGGCGCACACGCGCGCGGCTGCTCGGTTGTCTGCCCTTCGCGCTGGGGGCAGGCTGGGCCGTGGCCACGCCGCCGCCGGACCTGCTGGTGACGAATGACGGCCGCCATGTCGCTATCCAAACACCGGGCGGCGACATCGCGCTGCTGCGTGACCGTGCGGGAGACTATACGCGCACGATGCTCGCCGAGAATGGCGGCGTTGACGGCGAACCGCTGCTCCTGTCTGATCAGCCCAACGCGCGGTGCAGCCGCGATATCTGCGTCGTCGATCATGTTGCCGGGCCTCGCACGTGGCGCATCGTGGCGACCCGTAGCAATTACCTTTTATCCTTTCCCGCGCTGCGGGCGGTATGCTCCAATGCCGATATCATGATCAGCGAGCGCCGATTGCCGCAGTCATGCCGCCCGCGCTGGTTGCGGCTCGATCGCTCTATGCTCGCGCAGACCGGGGGCATCGCGATCACGCTTTCCCCCGTTCTGGTGCGCACTGTGCGCCAGCAAGGCGATGCTCATCCCTGGATCGCGGACCCCTATGTGCCGCCAGCGACGCGTCGGCGGGCGATCAGGCGGTACGATCCAGGGCGTCCCGACGCGCAGGCAACGGGCTCAGCGCGCGTAGAACAGGGTCAATCGTAGCGGCGAAGCAGCCCTGCCAGCTTGCCCTGTACCCGTACCTGGCGCGGATCGTAACGCTGCGGATCATAAGCGCGATTGGCGGGATCCAGCCGGACCATTGCCCCTTCGCGCCGAAAATATTTGAGCGTCGCTTCGCTCTCTTCGATCAAGGCAACAACGATTTCGCCATCGCGTGCAACATCGGTCCGTTTGATCAGCGCGTAATCGCCATCGAGGATACCGGCATCGACCATCGAATCACCAGCCACTTCAAGCGCATAATGCTCACCGCCGCCAAGCAGCGCGGCGGGCACGGACAGCATGGAATGCTGCTCGAATGCCTCGATCGGCACACCGGCGGCAATGCGGCCATGCAGCGGGATTTCGATCACGTCATTGGCGGGTTGCGGCATGACCCGGACATTGGCGGCCTTGCTGAGGGCCTTTGCCGTGCGATCAGCTTCGGGGCGGTCAGGCATGCGCAACACTTCGAGCGCGCGTGCGCGGTTGGGCAGACGGCGGATGAACTGGCGCTCTTCCAACGCGCTGATGAGCCGGTGAACCCCTGATTTGGACTTCAGATCAAGCGCTTCCTTCATCTCCTCGAAAGAGGGAGAAACACCGGTATCGGCCAACCGATCGTTGATGAAGCAGATCAGCTCATGCTGTTTGCGCGTAAGCATTATGTTCCTCCGTTCAGAACAGACGCCGAACGTTTAGGCAACGCTTCAATTCATGTCAAGCGAGCGGCAAAATCTCGATTGGATCACCGGGCTGCGCCGCTGGCGCATGCGGCGGGCGGACAATCAGGCAATCCGCGCCGGCAAGGGTCTTGAGCAGCGAACTGTCCTGCCTCGACGCGGCATACACCCGGCCATCGCGCAGCGTTCCGCGCAGATAGTCTTGTCGCTGGTCGTTTGAGGGGAGTGCTTCACCCAGGATTGCTCGGAGTGGCTGCTGATATGGGCGAACGGCACCCGCCATCGCTGCGATCAGCGGCCTTAGGAAGAGTTGAGCTGTAACAAACGCCGAAACCGGATTGCCGGGCAGCCCCAATATAACGGCGTCACCGAGCGATCCGGCCAGCATCGGCTTGCCCGGGCGTAACGCGATGCGCCAGAAATCGATCCGCCCGCCGGCAGCCTCCAGCGCAGGGCGCACCAGATCATGGTCGCCAACCGATGCGCCACCGATTGTGACGATGATGTCGGCCTCAATTGCCAACAGCGCAGCGGTTATCGCATCGAGCCGGTCCGGCAGAATGTAGGGCGCAACGATGTCGACAGGCATATCCGCAATCTGCGCGGTGAGCATGGCACTATTTGCTTCCGGCAGCTGCGCGCCCGTCAAAGGGGTGCCCGGCGGGACCAGTTCGTCGCCGGTGGTCAGGATCGCGACCCGGATGCGACGGTTGACGTCGAGCGTCCCATGGCCACCGCTTGCCGCGAGGGCGATCCGGGCCGGGGTGAACCGCTCGCCGCGCGGAATGAGCGTTTGCCCCTGTGTAAAATCAAGGCCTTCGGGACGGATATTCGCGCCAAGTTTCAACGGACCTTCGCCTGAGAGGCGCACCCCAGAGCCCTCCCGCGCGGCCTCTTCCTGCACCATCACGGTGTCGGCACCGGTCGGCACTGCCGCGCCGGTGAAGATACGCACCGCCTGCTTGGGCCCCATGCTGCCGGCAAAGGGACGGCCCGCCGCACTTTCGCCGATTACCGTCCATGGCCCCGGCAAGTCGGCAAAACGGAGCGCATACCCATCCATTGCCGAAAGCGCCATTGCGGGCTGACTGCGTAGCGCCGCGACATCGCGTGCAGCCCAGCGTCCTGCTGCATCGCGCAGGCTGCATCTCTCTGCGGCCACAGGGCGTGCCAACTGCAACAGCCGTGCCTGCGCGTCGCTGACGGGCAACAGACCTGTCATGCCCGCCCTTAGTGCAGCTTCAGCCGGGGACGGATCACCTGGTTGATCCGCCCCATCGCGATCAGCGCCGCGCCTTTCAGCCAGCCATGGATCGCCACGATGTGCATCCCGTAGAGCGAGACATAGATGAGGCGCGCGACCCGGCCTTCCACCGCCATTCGGCCGCCGACAAGGTTGCCCATCAGGCTGCCGACCGTCGAAAAGCGCGAGAGCGACACCAGCGAGCCATTGTCCTTGTAGACGAACGGCCGCAGCGACTTGCCGCCGATCAGCGCGCGAATATTATGATAGGCGGTGGACGCCATCTGGTGCGCCGCCTGCGCGCGTGGGGGGATGGGGCGCTCGGCCCCTGCAGGCACATAGCGCGCGCAATCGCCAATCGCGAAGATGCGAGGATCGCGCGTTGTTTGCAGCGTTTCGGTGACGACCAGTTGATTGCCGGGCGTGGTTTCAAGATCGCCGATACCCTGCAGAAACTCCGCCCCTTTCACGCCCGCCGCCCAGACGCGGAGGTCGGCGGGGATGAACGTCCCACCGGCGATTTCGATGCCCTTATCGGTAATGCTGGTTACCTGCTGGCCAGTCCGCACGCTCACCCCGATCGCCTCGAGTTCCTCGGTTGCCGCGCTGGACAGGTTCTCGGGCAGGGCAGGGAGGATTCGCGGGCCTGCCTCCAGCAATGTCACCTCAAGGCGGGTCTCGTCGAACACCTCCAGGCCATAATAGGCCAAGCCCTTGGCCGCGTTGAACAGTTCAGCCGCCAGTTCAACGCCCGTCGCCCCGCCGCCGACAATGGCGACGCGCACGCGCGCATCGGCGCTTGGATCGGCGCTCATGGTCCGCGAAACCCGCAGGCATTGATTGAGCAATCGCTTGCGGAACCGGTCCGCCTGGGTGCGGTCGTCGAGATAAATTGCATGCTCGCGCACGCCCGGCGTGCCGAAATCGTTCGAAACAGAACCGACCGCGATCACCAGATAATCATAACGAATCCGGTGCCGTGCGACGATTTCCTCCCCATGCTCGCCAAGAATCGGCGCAATGATCACCTGGCGCGCCTCGCGGTCAATCGCCTCAAGCGAGCCGTCAAAAAAGCGATAGTTCCAGCGATAGGCATGGCTGCGATAGCCGACCTCGTCGAGATTAGCGTCAAGCGATCCCGCAGCAACCTCATGCAGCAAGGGTTTCCAGATATGCGTCTGGTTGCGATCGACGAGAATGATGTCGAACTTTTTGCGCCCAAGCGATTTGCCCAGTCGCGCGACCAGACCGAGCCCGCCCGCGCCGCCACCGACCACCACGATCTGGATCTTGCGGTGGCGCTCCGCCACAGCATTTGGCGCACGCTGCCCACCCAGATCGGCCTGCTTGTTGATCACGGGCTGCCCCATCGCCTCCAGTCCCTGATTGCTCCCTGGTAGCGACGTTGCGCGATATTGCGGTGCAGCACCAGTATTAAGTTGCGGGGACGCCGGCGATCCACTCGCCTGATTTGCCACCGCGCTTTTCAAGCAGGTGGATCGACCCGATTGTCATCCCGCGGTCAATTGCCTTGCCCATGTCGTAGATTGTCAGCAGCGCGACCGATACTGCCGTCATGGCCTCCATTTCGACGCCGGTCTTGCCGTGCGTCGCGCAGGTGGCGGTGACCGTCACCCCGGTCTCATCCGGCGCAATATCGATGGCGACACGGGTGAGCGGGAGCGGGTGGCACAGCGGGATCAGGTCGCTGGTTCGCTTCGCCGCCATGATTCCGGCAATTCTGGCGACGGCTAGCACATCGCCTTTCTTGCTGGTGCCCTGGCTGATGGCGCGGGCGGCATCGGCGCTCATTGAAATGCGGCCCGATGCGACGGCTTCGCGGCTGGTATCTGCCTTGCCGCCGACATCGACCATGTGCGCCGCGCCGCTGGCATCGATGTGCGTCAGGTCGCTCATCCGCCGATCAGCGCGCGCGTTGCTGCTTCGATATCGTCCGCGCGCATCAGTGCTTCGCCGACGAGGAAGCACTTCACGCCCTTTTCCGCCATCGCATCAAGATCGGCGCGGCTCGACAGGCCGCTTTCGGCCACAAAGGTGCAATCAGCCGGCGCGCGCTTGATGAGCTCGTAGGTTCGCTGAAAATCCACAGAGAAATCATGAAGGTCACGATTGTTGACGCCGATCAGACGCGATTTCAACTTCAGCGCGCGCTCAAGTTCCTTGGCATCGTGCACCTCGACGAGCACGTCCATGCCGCATTCGATGGCTGCCGCCTCAATCTCATGCAGCTGCTCATCGTCGAGCGCGGCTACGATCAGCAGGATCGCGTCCGCCCCGATCGCGCGCGATTCAGGCACCTGCCACGAATCGATCATGAAATCCTTGCGGATCACCGGCAACCGCACGACATCGCGCGCGGCGGCCAAATAGGCGTCGGCGCCCTGGAACCAATGCTCGTCCGTCAACACCGACAGGCAGGCAGCGCCGCCGGCCTGATAGGCGATGGCATGTGCGGGTGGATCAAAATCCTCTCGGATCAGTCCCTTGGAGGGGCTTGCTTTCTTGATCTCTGCGATGAGCGCGGGACCATGTTCTGCTGCGGCATCGAGGGCGGCACGAAAACCTCTCGGGGCTGATTGGGTCGCGATCATCGCGTCGAGCTCGGCCATCGAGATGCAGGCCTTCCGCGCGGCGACATCGGCGCGCTTGGTTTCAAGGATACGGTTCAAAATCGTCGTCATCAATATGCGATCCAGCAGTCCAGTAGCGTGTTTGCAAGCCCGTTATCGAGCACCTCGCGCGCCTCCTCTACCCCGTCGGGCAGCGTGTCTACCTGCCCGGCAACCATCAGCGCCGCGGCGGCATTGAGCAATACGGCATCGCGATACGCCCCTGTTTCGCCGAGCAGCAGGCGGCGAAGCGCGGCGGCATTATACTGCGGGTCACCGCCGCGCAGCGCAGCGATCGGGTGGCGCGGCAGGCCGGCATCCTCGGGCGAAATCCTTGGCGCAAACGCAACGGCGCCCACACTTGCAACGACAGATGGCCCCGCACCTGACAGTTCGTCGAGACCCTCCTCACCGGACACAACAATCGCGGCGGTGGTGCCCAGCCGGGTGAGCGCGTCCGCATAGACTGCCGCGTAATCCGGCCGAGCGATCCCAATCAGCTGGCGAGACACGCGCGCAGGATTGGCGAGGGGCCCCATCAGGTTGAAGATGGTTCGCTGACCGAGTCGCTGGCGAATGGGCGTAATGTGCCGCATGGCCGGGTGGTGGTTGCCAGCAAAGAGAAACGCAATGCCAAGATCGCGCAGGCTGGCTTCGGCCATTTTTCCTGCTCGGTCCATATTGAGGCCAAGTGCTTCTAGCGTATCGGCGGCACCGGCTTTGCTTGATGCGGCCCGGTTGCCGTGCTTGGCCACCGGCACACCGGCTGCGGCAACCACAAGCGACACAGCCGTTGAGACATTGAGGGTGTGGTGGCCATCGCCTCCGGTGCCGCACACATCAATGGCATGCGCCGGCGCGTCGATGGGGATCAGGCGTTCGCGCATGGCTTGCGCGGCCGCCGCGATTTCGATGCTCGTTTCGCCCCGCGCAGAGAGGTCGACGAGGAACTGCGCGATTGCGTCGTCGGGCACGCGCGCATCGAGGATGGCGGCGAAGGCCTCAGCCGCCTGAGTGGTCGACAAGGGGCTTGCCGGAGCAGGCAAGCGCGCGGGCACGGTCACGCACGATCCTTGGGGTCAAGCCCGGCGGCGTGCATGAAGTTGGCCAGCATTGCATGGCCGTGTTCGGTCGCGATGCTTTCCGGATGGAACTGAACGCCGTGGATTGGCAGGCTTGCATGCCGAAAGCCCATCACCGATCCATCGTCGGCGGTTGCATTGACGATCAGCGATTCCGGCGTTTGCTCGACAATCAGCGAATGATAGCGCGTGGCCGTGAATGGGCTCGGCAGCCCAACAAACAGGCCTGTGCCGTCATGGCTGACGGGCGAGGTCTTGCCATGCATTAGGCCGCCGCGGACGACCGCGCCGCCAAAATGCTGCCCGATCGCCTGATGGCCGAGGCACACGCCGAGCAGCGGCTTGCCCGCCTCAGCGCACGCACTGACCAGATCGAGCGAGATGCCGGCATCGTCGGGCGTCTTGGGCCCCGGTGAGATCAGGAACGCATGGGCATTGCTTGCCAGCGCTTCCTGCGCCGTCAGCGCATCGTTGCGCACGACGCGCACCTCTGCACCCAGCTCCATCAGATAATGGACCAGGTTCCAGGTGAAACTGTCATAATTGTCGATGACGAGGATCATGCGCCGCGCTTGTAGCCAATACCGCCCCAAGCGCAACTGGCATGCCTGCACGAAGAATTCTGCGGTTCCACTTGTCGCATCCTGCTGGACTTCCAACATGCCTTGGGTAGGCTTAAGCCGATCATCAACGTGGTTGCTGGACCAAGTAGGAGTATCGTCCCATGTTTCGTTCGGTCACGGTTGCTGCGTTGCTGATCCTCCCGCTGTTCCCCTTAAACGCGCAGGATGCAGCCGCAAGCGAGCCGCCGCTGGCCCGGATCCGCAGCGTCACCATCAATGCCGGCGAAAAATGCCCGGAATCGGTCAACGGTGAGATCGTCGTGTGTAGTACGATCGAAGAACCCTATCGCATTCCCAAGGCGCTGCGCACCACGCGACCCACCGCCGCCAATCGAACATGGGCCAGCCGAGTCGAGAGCCTGGACGAGATCGGACGCGAAGGTGGCGGCGTGCCGAATTCCTGCTCGCCGACGGGCACCGCAGGGCAAACGGGCTGCACCCAGCAGTTGATCGATCGGTGGCGGGCCGAGCGTCGTGAGACGCAGCAGGACCGACGCGCCCCGCAATAACCTTATTGGCCGAAACCGGCGGCACCCGCGCGCGATATCGCTTCACGAGCGGCAGCCTGCAAGGCGCCAGCCTTCGCCTCGCACTCGCGCTGTTCATAGGCAGAATCGCTGTCGGCGACGATACCGGCACCTGCCTGCACGTGCATCGTTCCGTCTTTGACGATGGCGGTCCTGAGGACGATGCACGAATCCATCGATCCATCCGGCGAAAAATAGCCGACGCCACCGGCATAAGGCCCGCGTACCTCTGGCTCGAGCTCGGCAATGATTTCGCACGCGCGCACCTTTGGCGCGCCGGAAACCGTGCCTGCTGGAAAACCAGCCAACAGTGCCTCGATCGCATCGTGCTTGGGATTCAGCTTGCCCACGACATTGGAGACAATGTGCATGACATGGCTGTAGAATTCGACCGTGTAGCTATCGGTTACCCGCACGGTTCCCGCCGTCGCCACTCGACCGGTATCATTGCGACCGAGGTCTAGCAGCATCAAATGCTCGGCACGTTCCTTGGGGTCAGCGAGCAGGCTGGCCCGGTTCTCCGCGTCCTCGGCTGCGGTCTTTCCGCGCGGCCGGGTGCCCGCAATCGGACGGATCGTGATTTCACCGTCGCGCACGCGGACCAATATCTCGGGGCTCGAACCGGTGAGCGAAAATCCTGGCAGGTCGAGATGGTATAGAAAGGGCGATGGGTTGATGCGGCGAAGGGCGCGGTAGAGCTCGAAGGCCGGTAGCGTGAAGGGCAGGGTGAAGCGCTGCGCCAACACCACCTGAAAGATATCACCGGCGACGATATAGTCCTTGGCCGCCGCCACCATCTCAGCATAGCGACCGGGCTTCAGCACTGGCTCCAGCGCGACTTGGGTCGGTTCCATGCGGACAGGCGGCGGCAGTGGTGCGGTCGCCAGCCGGGCGCTCGTTGCGTCGATCCGCTCCACCGCATCGGCGATCTGGCGCGATGCGGCCTTGCCCGCCTCTGGCCAAACCGGCGCCACGATGAAGAGCGAATCTGCCAGCCGATCGAAGATGACGATGATTGTCGGGCGGACAAACATCATGTCGGGCAGCGCGAGCGTATCGAGCGCGGGCCGATCAAGCCGTTCGACCAGCCCCACGGTTTCATAGCCGAAATAGCCAACCAGGCACGCAAGCGCGGGGGGCAAAGCCGATGGCACGTCCATCAGGCAGGTCGAGACAAGGGCGCGCAGGGCATCAAGCGTGGGTTGGGGGCAGGGGGCAAAGGCGGCGCGATCGGTTTGCCAAACGGGGTTGATCTCGGCGCGTGTACCGTGCGCGCGAAACACCAGATCGGGCGCCAGGCCGATCAGGCTATGCCGCCCGCGCACCGCGCCGCCTTCTACTGATTCAAGCAGGAAATCGCCTCGGCCGGGCTCGATCAGCTTAAGCGCGGCGGCGACCGGCGTTTCGGTGTCGGCAACCTGCTTGTGCCAAAGCAAGGCCGGCTTGCCCGCTGTCAACGCGGCATGGGCGGCTTCAATGCCGTCGATTGCTGATTCCTCCACCACGCCCAGATCAGCGCTCGCCCGCCAGTTCCTTGCGGGTCTGGGCAATAACGGCATCGTTGGTCTTCACGCCCAGATCCTTGCGGATCGAGGTGATGAACTGTTCGACATATTCGCGGCCAACCACCTTGCCGAGATCGCCGCGCATCGCCTGGATGAGCTGCGGATTGCCGATCGCGCCCGCGCGCTCGATCTTGTCGAGATAGATCACGTAATAGCCCGTCGAATTAGGCGCTTCCAGCAGCTTGGCGGTTTTGTTGGCCATGCTGAACAGCAACACCAGCGGCGGCGGCGCGCCCTTGGTGGCGGCCGCCAGCTCTGCGCGTGTCGCACCGATCGGCCTCACCGAAGGCAGCGTGACGGGGGCCTGTGCCACCGCGTCCTTTAGCGGTATTCCCTTGCTCGCCTTGGCCACGATCTCGGCGGCGATCATCCTGGCCTTTCGACGGGCGCGATCGATGGCGAAGTCGCGCATGACGACATCGTTGATTTTCGCAACCGGCGGGGGGGCCGCCGGCACGATACGGTCGAGCGCGACCACGGCAAAGCTGCCGTCCGCACCGGCGGGCACCAGCTGGGGATCATCGCCGCTCTCAGCCGCAAAGCCCGCCGCGACGACCTGGCTCAAATTGGGGTCGGGCGCGGCGCTGCTGTTATCGGGGTCGCGGCCATCGGCGATGACGGCGGGCGTCGTCAGCGTCTGCAGCTTTTGATCCCCAACAATTTCAGCAAAAGTCGCGTTATCGCCGATCGCATCGTCGATCTTGTCGTGGATCGCCCCCAGTGCGCTGATCAATTTGTCCGCGCCAAGCTCCTTGGTCAGGTCTGCCCGCGCCTGGTCGAGCGATTTGGCCGCAATCTGCTGTACCGTTTCGACGCGGATGACGGTCCACCCAAAGGCGGATTTCAGCGGTCCCACCACGGCCCCGCTGGGCGCGGCAAAGACGGCATTTGCGATTTCGGGCGTTGCCTGTTTGGCATAGGCGGCCTTGTCGACCGCGGCCAGTTTCGCGGCTTCCAGCCCCTTTGCCCGCGCTGCGGTTTCAATAGCGGTTCCGCCCTTGATCTGCGCGACCAGGGCATCGGCCTCCGCCTTGCCACCGATAACAACCTGCGAAAGACTGCGCTTTTCGCTCGCACCAAATCGAGCGGCCTGCGCCTTGTACGCTGCGGCAATCTCGGCCTCGGTTGGCGTTGCAGCGGCCTTGACCAGCGCGGGCGTGATCAGCGCGTAGCGGATCACGCGGCGTTCTGGGATGGTGTAGCGTGTGACGTTGCGCTTGTAATAGGTCGCAATCTCGGTGTCGGTCGGTTTGTCACCCACGCCGACCGCATTGGTGGGCACAAATCCAATCACGCCGCCACGTTTTTCAAGCAGCAAAGCGGCATAAGGGGCTGCCACATTGAGCGGAATCTGGCTTGCTCCCTCGGTTGGGACAGTAAGCTGCTGGGAGAGGGTGTTGCGCTGGATTTCGCTGCGAATCTGCGCATCGGTCAGTCGGCGTTGGGCAAGCAGGCTTTCATATTTGGCTTGGCTGAACTTGCCGTCGAGGCCCTGAAGCGCAGAAATGCTGGCAATCTGCCCATCCGCTGCGCGCTTGCTGACAACCATGCCGCTTTTCAGGCCGAATTGTTCGAGCGCATGGCCGCTGATCAGTCGCTCCAGCGTGCCCTCAAAACCGCCCTGTGCAACATATTGGACGATATCGAGTCCGGGCTGACGCTGACGGAAATTCTCCATCTCGTCCTGCGTCCGGCGCTTGAGCTCGACCACGCTGATGTCCGCCTTGCCGACGGTGGCGATGCTCGATCCTGTCGGTACGTTTCCTTGCTGGGCAAGGCCGGTGATGTCGCTGACGGCAAAGGCAAGACCAATGATGGCGAGAAAGGCGAAGGTGACGATGAGTCCCAAGCGCGAATTGATGAGCCGGCGAATTAAGCTGAGCATGCGTAGGGGAAACCGATCCTGGCACTTGGTGAATTGCCATCGCCTTACCCAGCGTTGTCTGTCGCTTCAAGCTTGTGCGTAGCCGCGCGCGCGTTATCCGTGCGCAGGCAAACAGCTTTTGAAGGCACGCCATGCGCAAAATGATCGTCGGCAACTGGAAGATGAATGGCAGCCTGGCGGCACTCGCAGAGCTCGACCAGATCGAGCAGGCCGCGCACGGCCACCAGAATGTCGACGTGGCGGTCGCTGTCCCGGCGACATTGATTTCGCCCGCTGCGGCGCGTGTGCCAGGCCTTCAGATCGCCGCACAGGATGTCCACCAGAGCGCAAGCGGCGCCCACACCGGTTGCATTTCGGCTTCGATGGCGGTCGAGGCGGGCGCCCGGATGACGATCGTCGGACACAGCGAACGACGGACCGATCAGGTCGAGACCGATGAGATCGTTCGCGGAAAGGCGGCAGCCGCACACGCTGCGGGCTTGAAGGTCGTTCTCTGCGTGGGCGAAACCAGCGATCAGCGCGACTATGGGACGGCAGAGGTTATCGTGACGGCACAGCTCGCGGCGTCATTTCCGCAAGATGCCGATCCCGCTTGGCTGACAATCGCTTACGAGCCCTTATGGGCGATTGGCACCGGGCGATTGCCCGCGATCAGCGACATCAGCGACATGCACCGCGCGATCAGGCGCGAATTGAAAAATCTGATCGGCCCTTCGGCCACTGCGATGCGCATTCTTTATGGTGGGTCGGTCACGCCGGACAATGCCGCGCTGCTGCTCGCGGCTGCCGATGTCGATGGCCTGCTCGTGGGGGGGGCGAGCCTGAAATCGGCGATGTTTGTGCCGATCGTCGACGCCGCCGCTCAGGCGTAAGGCGCGCTTCGGTCCCAATCAGACGGCGCGGCGACCCGTGATCAGCTGGAACAAGACGACAACGACGGCAACGACCAACAGCAGGTGAATAAGGCCGCCAGCGAAGTGAAAACCAAACCCCAGCGCCCAGAGCACGAGCAGAATTAACACGATTGTCCAAAGCATGACCAAATTCCCTATGTTGCGGGCCGGTGGACTGTTTCCACGGCCGGGGTTCTGGATTCATAACAACCGGGCAGCCAAGCTGTTCCGCCGTCAGGGCGCCTTGCCGCGATATTGTTGCGTCACTGCAGGTTGTCTGGCCTGATACGATCGCTCTTCGGGCTCGCACTCTCTTTCACGCTGATTGAAGCAATCCAGTCCCGGACGGGATCGCATCGCCGTGATCGCAACGACGATGCTCGCTAACCGAAACCACTCTAGCTATGTCGTGAACCCATAAACGACCGCTTTCGTTCAGAGTTTCGGACGCCGTGAGGCGTCGGAAAGTCGGCGGTGCCCGAACC
>CAZXBM010000050.1:0-24284 GCA_964638495.1 uncultured Stakelama sp.
CGCATAATGCCCCACGCTCGGTCGGGGCGTAGCGCAGCCTGGTAGCGCATCACACTGGGGGTGTGGGGGTCGCAGGTTCGAATCCTGTCGCCCCGACCAATAAAATCAATGACTTGTTTGTATAATTTTCGCTTAAGCATAGTTCTTTGGCGACGCTAGCAATCACCTGGCAATCACCTCTGATGGCATTTGGGAGTAGCTGGTAGCTGTTTTTGCCCATGAAAACGGCATATTTATGGATGGCTTCGTTATACATCGCAACGTCGGTGGCATCGTTGCCTTAGCCGACCCAGACGATTACGCGGAAGACCATGAGCTCTGGGCGCGCTTTGCTGCTCTTCGTGTCCGCCATCTTCGGTTTTTTGGGCTCAACTGGTTCGAACAAGTATCGTCGCAACTGCAAGGGATGGAGTTGTTCGATATCCTGCGTAAAAGATCGCACGCCCAGCGCGAGTTTGACATTGTTGGCCGGAGCATCGTTGAGGCGCAGGCGTTTTTTGATCAGTGTGCGAAGGCGCGCGCCGAAAGAGTTGATCGGCGCAAGGAAGATCTTTTGCGCTTTGCCACCATATTCCTCAGTTTCCTCGGTATCGCTGGATTCATTGTGTCGGTGGCCGACGGGGGTGACTCTTGGCTCAAGTCCGTGCTTATCCGCGCAATGGCCGGGCTGGCTGGTGAAGATCCGCTCAAAGAATGGCGATACGAACTTGCGGCATATGTCACGGTTGTGATCCTGGCCGCGCTTGCCAGGCTCGGAATTTTCCGGTTGCCTGGACAAGAGCGAGCGGAGGGGGTGGGCCAGCTATGGCTCTCAGGCGGCATCGGGCTTGCGCTGCTTGCGCCCTTCATGGTGTCAAATGTCGCAAATTTTGGGGGCGGCGCGTCATTGGCTGTGATACTTCCCCTAGGAGTAGGCTGGATGGTCACACAAGCGCGGCCTAACGTGCTGAAAGGCGCGCGTCGCGAATTTCATGCCGCCTGGCTGCTTATGACGCTGCTCATCGGTGGCCTGGCGTTCATGACCTCAATGCATGCGTTAGATGCAACGCACTAAGGACAGGGTCGCGCCCAAGTGGCGAAAAAGGCCATCACGAACTGCGTTTACCGTTTGCAAAAGAGGCGCGAGTCTGCATCGGCACAAGCGGCGGCCAAGGCACGAAGAATGCGAATCGCAATCCTTCCTCGCAGCGCTTGGCTCTAGTCAGTCGCGGACAACAGGCCGCCGAGCCTTGCCCGCAATCCTTTGGATGCACAGTCACCCCTTGGAGGCGCAGTCCGGATTGGGCACCAACATCGTCCAGGCACTCGCCAAAAAGCCTGATGACCGGATCAGCGTGCTCGACGCCATGCCGAATAAGGTGTTGCTGCTTGACGATTCATCGGAGGTCGATCCGGCAAAGGGCGCCACGAGCGCGAAGGCAGTCTGACCGGCGGGGTGTCCGGACGCCATCAATCCGCCCAGTACAGTCGTATCGGATTGTCCACGAGCAAGGCCTCCTGCAGGGCGGCCGTCGGCGCGATGCGCGGTATCATGTCGACCAGGGCGCCGTCGTCGGGGATCGCGCCCTGCATATTAGGGTGCGGCCAGTCGGTCCCCCACAGTACCCTATCCGGATAATCGGCAACCAGCGGCCGGACAGTTCGCGCGAAATCGTGCCATGGCGCACCGCCTGGGTCTAGCCGGTCGGGGCAGGTGACCTTCGCCCAGATGTCAGCGCGGCTGTCGAGCAGGGCGCGAAAGGCGCGCATGTCGGGCCCATCCGGTCCCTGCGCGACAGCAGGGCGACCAATGTGATCGACCACGATCGGCGTCGGGATTGCCGCCAAAAATGGCCGCAACTCGGCCAGAGTATCCGCCTCGAAATAGACGACGGCATGCCAGCCGAGCGGCGCAATGCGGTGCGCGATGTTCAGGAATTTGTCCTTTGGCGCGTCATCGACGAGCCGTTTCAGGAAGTTGAAGCGCACACCGCGAATGCCGCCCGCATGGAGCGCCGACAAGTCGGTGTCGGTGACTGCCGGATCGACCGCGGCCACTCCGCGGGCCGTGCCGCCGGACGCCGCGATCGCGTGAAGCGTCGCGCGGTTATCCGTGCCGTGGCAACTGACTTGGACGATGACGTTGCGGGCAAAACCAAGCTTGTCGCGCAAGGCAAATAGCCGTTCCGCCCCGGCATCTTCCGGCAAATATTTTGCCTTTGGACTGAACGGGAATTGCGCCATCGGCCCAAAGACATGGCAATGCGCATCGACCGCGCCGGCCGGCGGCTGGAAACGGGGGGGCGAGGGCGTTTCAGACCAGCTAACGATGCGATGCTGGGCGGTGCCGGTCATGCGAATACGATGCCGTTCATCAGTTTGCGCGCCGTCCGCAACACCGCCGAGCTAATGATGACGCCAGTGTCATTGAGATCGATGACACAGCTCGTCTCCCCGGATGGATGCTCGACCGACAATGTCTTGCGATTGCCATCGGGTTTGATTGCCACCTCTGCGGCCGGGGTGCCATCGATGAGGCAGGCGGTTGCGACGCTCACCGCACCCAGAACGCCAATCGCGGCATGCGCCCGGTGCGGAATGAAGCTGCGCACCGATATTGCCCCGCCATGTCGCGGGGGGGCAACCAGCATCATCTTGGGCACGGACTTATCGGTAACGTCGCCCAGATTCATCCGTTCGGCGACGGCCAGCCGGATAGCCTCAACACGGGCCTTCACCGCCGTTGCTGCATCGAGCGCCTCCCGGCTTTCATAGCCGCTTGCGCCGACATCTCTCGCGTTCATCACGACGCAGGGCATGCCATTGTCAATCAACGTCACTGCCACGCCATTGACGACGTCCACCGCATTGCCGGTGGGTAGCAGCGCCCCGCATGACGAGCCGACGGTGTCGCGAAACTCGAGCCGAACCGGGGCAGCGGTGCCGGGGACGCCATCGATCCGCGCATCGCCGTCATAGCGGACCAGGCCGTTTGGCGTCTGAACGGTGGCGATCGCCACCAGCCCGGTGTTCTCCATGTAAATCGTGACGCGGGTTTCCCCATCATGCGCGGGCACCAGGCCGCGCTCGATCGCAAAAGGGCCGACGCCGGCCAGGATATTGCCGCAATTCTGCTGGTCCGTAACCCGCGCCTGATCGACGACCACCTGCAGGAACAGATAATCGACATCGATTCCCGCGCGCGCCGACTTGCCGACGATGGCGACCTTGCTGGTCAGTGGATCGCCGCCGCCCATGCCGTCAATCTGGCGCGGGTCCGGCGATCCCATCGCCCGCAACAGGAAGGCATCGCGCACCGACACATTAGCGGGCAGGGCACCGCGCAGGAAATAGCCGCCCTTGGACGTGCCGCCGCGCATCCACATGACTGGTGCCTCAAACATAGCGCAGGCCCAGGTCGGCGAGCTTGACGCGCATGTCGTATATGTCGAGGCCAAGTTCGCCGGCGGCCAGGCGCTTGCGCTTCGCGCTTTCATTCTGCTCGCGCGCCTGCGAACTTGCCAAAACGCTTGCGGCGTCGCTGCGCGGCACGATGCAGACGCCGTCGTCATCGGCAATCACCACGTCGCCGGGATGCACCACCGCACCGGCGCAGACGACGGGTATGTTGACTGAGCCCAGACTTGCCTTGATCGTGCCCTGCGCGTGGATTGTCTTTGACCAGACCGGAAAGGCCATGTCCGTCAGGTCGCGCACGTCGCGCACGCCAGCATCGATGATCAACCCGCGACAGCCGCGCGCCTGGGCCGATGTCGCCAGCAGATCCCCGAAAAACCCGTCGCTGCTGGTGCTGGTGGGGGCAAGCAGCAGCACATCGCCGGGTTGCAGCTGTTCGATAGCGACATGGATCATCCAGTTGTCGCCCGGCGGCGCGGAAATGGTGACGGCTGACCCCGCAATCCGCGCGCCGGGATAGATCGGTCGCATATAGGGCGCGAGCAGGCCGGTGCGCCCCTGCGCCTCATGACAGGTAGCGACACCATGCGCCGCCAGAGCATCGATAATGGCGATTGGCGCCCGCTCAATCTGCTGAACGACAATTCCAGCCATTGTCACCTCCACCGGCGAAGGTCCCACAGGGGCGATCGTGCGGCCAATGGGAACTATGCAACAGACATAAGCATATACTAATAGATCAGCATGGAGCCCGATCAGCTTAATGTCCGTCACCTGGCGTGCCTGGTCGCCATCGTCCAGCATGGCAGCGTCAGTGCGGCCAGCCGCGCCGTCAACATTTCGCAGCCCGCCGTCACCCAGGGAATTGCCAAGCTGGAGCGCGATATCGGCATCCTGCTGTTTGATCGCGGCGCAAAGGGCATGACGCCGATGCCCCATACGCGCGATTTTGCCACGCGCGCTGAAATCGCCCTCCGGTTGATCGGCAGCACACGCGTGACGGCCGCGCAGCTTCGCGCGTTCGTCGCCTTGCAAAAGCGTGGCAGCTATGCAGCAGCAGCGGAACAGACCGGGCTTACCGAACCGTCCCTGCACCGCGCGGTCGGCGATCTGTCGGTGACGATCGGCTATCGACTGGTCGAACGTAGCGGGCGCGGCCTTGCCTTTACGGCGCGTGGCGATGCGCTCGCCGCCAGGCTGCAGCTTGCCGTTGCCGAGCTGCGATCGGGGTTAGCGGAGCTGCCGTCCCTGGCATCATCAGGGGTGGCGCGCATTGTCATTGGCGCGATGCCACTGTCGCGTGCATGGCTGTTACCGGAGGCGATTGCACGATTTCATGTGGCCTGTCCCGCGACCTTGATCGCCGTTGTCGAGGGGTCGTTTGCGGAATTAGCGCAGCCCTTGAGGGTGGGTGAGATCGACTTCATGGTCGGGGCGCTTAGGAAGCCGCATCTGGCTCCCGAGTTTGCGCAGGAAGGGCTAATGCAGGATTGGCCCGCGATCATCGCGCGCGCCGGGCACCCGCTGGCGAGTGCCGGTCCGCCCGATGCGGCGATATTGGTCCGCTTTCCGTGGATCGTTCCGGCCGAGGGCACACCGCTGCGCACGTTATGGGCGACGGTGTTCGCATCAGCGGGGCTCGACCTGCCACCTGTCCCGATCGAATGCGGATCGGTGATTGCGACACGCCAGTTGCTATTGCACACTGACTATCTGACACCCTTGTCGCCCGACCAGGTGGCGGTCGAGCTAGAGGCAGGTTGGCTGACCGAGCTTGGCTGCCTGCCGGGCGCGCCGAGCCGAACAATCGGCATCACCACGCGTGTCGACTGGCGCCCGACCAGCGTGCAGCGTGCTTTCATGGAGATCATGCGGGAGGTCGCTGCCGAAAAGCAGGACCCGCAGGTAACTTCGTAGAATCTTATGGCTGCTCCCTAGTTCCGATTGGCGTCCCTGTGCGCGCCGCACAACAAGGTCGCCATGGACCGGGTCACGATCATCGGATTTGGCGAGGCGGGGCGGTGCTTTGCGCGTGCCGGTGGCTGGGCTGCCCAGGCGACCGTGTTCGATCGACTGGTCTGCACTGCCGCGATGGATCGTGCGCTGGCGCATGCGGCGGTTCGTTGCTGCACCTCGCTTCCTGAGGCCGTGGCAGGCGCGCGGCTGCTGCTGTCACTGGTGACGGCGGATCAGGCGATCGCGGTGGCGCAGGAGGTCGCACGCTCGATGACCACGCCGTTGCTGTTCTGCGACATGAATAGCGTATCGCCCGCGACCAAGCGCGCGGCGGCCGATGCGATTGAGGCCGCCGGCGGGCACTATGTCGATGTCGCGGTGATGGCCCCGGTCGTCGAGGCGAAACTGTCGGTGCCGTTGCTGCTGAGCGGTCCGCACGTCGGCGTGGCGCAGCACGCGTTGACCGGGCTTGGCTTTACCGACCTACGCGTGGTTGGCGACGCCGTCGGGCGCGCATCGTCGATCAAGATGATCCGATCGGTCATGGTGAAGGGGCTGGAGGCGTTGACCGCTGAATGCGTGCTCGCGGCCGAGGCCGCCGGGGTGCGCGACGATGTGCTGTCCTCGCTGGACCTTAATGAGCGCCCTCAGTCATGGGAACAGCGCGCCGATTATGCGCTCGATCGGATGATGGTCCACGGGTTGCGCCGCGCCGCCGAGATGGGGGAAGTGGTCAGGACCATCGATGACCTAGGCAGGGGCAGCATGATGAGCGCCGCCGCCGCCGCGTGGCAGCGCGAGATCGGCGCGCGCCAGCTGGCTGATCCGGGGCGCGGGCTGGACGCCAAGCTGCGCCGTCTCTCGCCGGCTATGGTCAAGGCGGCATGGCAATGATTATCGACTGCCACGGGCACTACACTGTGCTGCCAAAGGCGCATGATGCCTGGCGGGAGGCGCAGAAGGCGGCATTTGCTGCCGATACCGCCCCGCTACCCTATCCAGACATTGCCGAAGCCGATATCCGTGAGACGATCGAGGGCAATCAGTTGCGGCTGATCCGTGAGCGCGGTGTGGACATGACGCTGTTCAGCCCGCGCGCCTCGGCCATGGCTCCGCATATTGGCGGTGCCGCCGTCTCGGAAGCCTGGGCGCGGCATTGCAATGATCTGATCGCGCGCGTCGTCGCCCTGTTTCCCGAGAGCTTTGCTGGGGTGTGCATGCTGCCGCAATCGCCCGCCGCAGACATGGCCGCGTCGATCGCGGAGCTGGAGCGCTGCGTCACCAACCTGGGCTTTGTCGGGTGCAACCTGAACCCCGATCCCAGCGGCGGGCATTTCACCCACCCGCCGCTCACTGACCGTTACTGGTATCCGTTCTACGACAAGATGGTCGAGCTGGACGTTCCGGCGATGATCCATGTGTCGGGAAGCTGCAATCCGGCCATGCACGCGACTGGCGGCTATTACATCGCCGCCGATACCATCGCCTTCATGCAATTGCTTGAGGGCGATCTGTTCGCGGACTTCCCAACCCTGCGCTTCGTCATCCCGCATGGCGGTGGGGCGGTGCCCTATCACTGGGGGCGGTATCGCGGGCTGGCCGACATGCTGGAAAGGCCCGGTCTCGACACGCATCTGATGAACAATGTGTTCTTTGATACATGTGTCTATCACCAGCCCGGCATCGACCTGTTGGTCGATGTGATCGATACCCGCAACATCCTGTTCGGATCGGAAATGATCGGCGCGGTGCGCGGCATCGATCCCACCACCTGCCAGTATTTTGATGACACGCGGCGGTATGTCGATGCGCTGGCGATCGACGCGGCGGCGAAACAGGCGATCTTTGAGGGCAATGCCCGCCGCGTCTTCCCGCGTCTGGATGCGTTGCTGAAGAGGCAGGGGCGATGAGCACCCCGCAAGACATTGACGCTTATCTCGAGGCGCTTGAGGATATTCCCGGTACGCGGGTGTTCACGACCGCGCGGGCGCGCAAGGGCTATTGGCTCAACCAATTCGCAATGTCGCTGATGAAGGCGGATAACCGCGCGCGGTTCAAGGCCGATGAGCAGGCCTATCTCGACGAATGGCCCATGACCGAGGCGCAGAAACTGGCCGTGGTCGCCCGCGATTACAATGCGGCGCTGGACGAGGGCGGGAACATCTATTTTCTCGCCAAGCTCTTTTCGACCGACGGGCTCAGCTTTCTTCAGGCGGTCGGCACGATGACCGGCATGAGTACCAATGAGTATCAGGCGATGATGCTGGCCGGGGGGCGTTCGCCGGTTGGGCTGCGATCAAAAAAGGAACCCTATTGATGGCGCGCATCACCGCCGGCGTCGGGTCCAGCCATGTGCCGGCGCTTGGCGCCGCGATCGACCATGGCCGCACGCAGGAGCCCTATTGGCGGGACTGTTTCGCCGGTTTCGACTGGACAAGGGCGTGGCAGGCGGCGGCAAGGCCAGACGTTGTCATCCTGGTCTATAATGATCACGCCTGTGCTTTTGACATGGACCTGATTCCGACCTTCGCCATCGGGTGCGCGGAACGCTATCAGAGCGCAGATGAGGGGTGGGGGCGGCGCTCGGTGCCCGATGTAATCGGCGATGCCGATCTTGCCTGGCACATCGCGCAATCGTGCATCCTCGACGAATTCGACCTGACGATGGTCAGCCGTATGGACGTTGACCACGGGCTGACGGTGCCGCTCAGCCTGATGTTCGGTCAGCCCAAGGCGTGGCCGTGCAAGGTCGTGCCGCTAGCGGTGAACGTTGTGATCTATCCCCCGCCGTCGGGCAACCGATGCTATGCGCTGGGCGAGGCGATTGCGCGCGCGGTCGCCAGCTATCCCCAGGATCTGAACGTACAGGTCTGGGGCACCGGCGGGATGAGCCACCAGCTGCAAGGGCCGCGCGCCGGCCTGATTAATGGTGAATGGGACAATCGCTTTCTCGACGACCTGGTCGATGATCCGGCGCGGCTTCGCCACATCCCGCATATCGAGTATCTGCGCGAGACCGGGTCCGAGGGGATCGAGATGGTGATGTGGTTGATCATGCGCGGGGCGCTGGGCGGCAACGTCCGGGCGCTCCACCGGCATTACCACGTCCCCGCGTCCAACACCGCCGTCGGGCACATCGTGCTCGAACCGGTTCCCTGAAAACGGTCACAGCACAGGAGATTATTCGATGCGCATAGCCCTGGCCGGTGCCGGTGCGTTCGGCGAGAAACACCTGGATGGTCTGATGAAGATCGAGGGTGTTGATATCGTCTCCATCATCAGCCGCACCGCTGAACAGGCGGCGGCAGTCGCGGCGAAATATGGCGCGCGTCATCATTCGACCGAGCTGGCCGACGCGCTGGCGCGGGACGATGTCGATGCGGTCATCCTCTGCACGCCGACCCAGCTGCACGCTGCCCACGCGATCGCCTGCATGACGGCGGGCAAGCATGTTCAAGTCGAAATTCCGCTGGCAGACAGTTGGGCCGATGCCCAGGCGGTTCTCTCCAAGCAGCGCGAGACTGGCCTCGTTTGCATGGTCGGGCATACCCGGCGCTTCAATCCCAGCCATCAATATGTCCATAACCGCATCCTGAAGGGCGAGCTGACTGTCCAGCAAATGGACGTGCAGACCTATTTTTTCCGCCGAACCAATATCAACGCCAAGGGGCAACCGCGCAGCTGGACCGACCATCTGCTGTGGCACCACGCGGCGCACACCGTCGATCTGTTCGCCTATCAGACGGGCAGGATCGTGGCGGCGCATGCAATGCAGGGGCCGATCCATCCCGAACTGGGCATCGCGATGGACATGTCGATCCAGCTCAGGAGCGAGACCGGCGCAATCTGTACCCTGTCGCTTAGTTTCAACAATGACGGCCCCCTTGGCACCTTTTTCCGCTATATTGGCGACGCCGGCACCTACATCGCGCGATACGACGACCTAGTGAACGGCAGGGAAGAACCAATCGACGTCAGTGCCGTCGATGTGTCGATGAACGGCATTGAACTACAGGACCGCGAATTCATCACCGCGATCCGCGAAGGCCGCGACCCCAACGGCGCGGTTGATCAAGTGCTGGATTGCTACCGCGTGCTGGGGGACCTGGAAAGGCAACTTGCGGCGTGAGCGCGCGGCGTACCGGCGTCGCCATTATAGGCGCGGGGCCGGCCGGTCTGTTGCTGGGGCATTTGCTGCGTGCCGAAGGAGTCGATTGCATCGTCTTCGAGCGCCAGTCGGCCGCTCATGTCCTGTCGAGAATTCGCGCCGGGGTGCTGGAGCGGACGACGACCGATCTGCTCCACCGGCTCGGTATCGACTCCCGGCTGAACGCCGAAGGTATACCGCATGACGGCTTTTCGCTGGCCGACGGGGACCGGCTGGTGCGCATCAGAACCGAAGACCTGATTGGCCGCAGCGTGACCGTCTACGGCCAGACGGAGGTGACGCGCGACCTGATCGACGCGGCGGTGGCGCGCGATCTAGAGATCATGTGGGAAACCCCGGTAGCGGCCATTTTCGGAATTGATTCCCACGAGCCAACCGTGGCGCTGGCCGATGGGCGGACGATTTCTTGTGATTTCGTCGCGGGCTGCGACGGCTTCCACGGTCCTGCCCGGGCGGCGTTGCCGGAGTCCGTCGCCAGAACCTTTGAGCGGGCCTATCCCTTCGGCTGGCTGGGCGTGCTGGCTGATGTGGCACCATGCTATCCCGAGATCATCTATGCCAGCCACGACCGGGGTTTTGCGCTCGCCTCGATGCGATCGCCGTCGCGTAGCCGCTATTACATCCAGGTCGGGCTCGACGAACGGATTGAGGATTGGTCTGACGACCAGTTCTGGGACGAGTTTTTGCGCCGCATCGGTACCGAGGCGGCGCGCCACCTGGTGCGCGGCCCGTCGATTGAAAAATCGATCGCGCCGCTGCGGTCGTTTGTTTCCGAACCGATGCAATGGGGGCGGCTGTTTCTGGCGGGGGACGCCGCTCATATCGTCCCGCCGACCGGTGCAAAGGGGCTCAACCTGGCATCATCGGATGTTACCTATCTGGCCGAGGCGCTAACCGGCTTTTACGCGCGGGGGGACGAAGGCGCGCTGACGCGCTATGGCGTACGGGCGCTGGCCAGGGTCTGGAAGGCCGAACGGTTCAGCTGGTATCTGACCAAGCTGATGCACCGCTTCCCCGAAGACGGCGGCTTCGAACGGCGGATGCAACTCGCCGAGCTCGACTACATCCAATCATCGACCGCCGCGCAGACGATGCTGGCCGAAAACTATGTCGGATTGCCGCTCTAGGCTGAGGCGTAGGGCGCTGCCGGTCCCCTTACCATCGCCGGTCCGCCATCAATAACGTCAGGACGACAAACGGCTGGCATGGCCCGGCCGATCTTGCTAGGGCGCTATATATTAATTGTCCTACACTTTTTGGAGGAGTGGGTGATGTCTGCCAACCGTTTGACGGTCGCTATCGCGGAAAACGCGGACATAATCCGCGCCCATGGCATGGCCGCCGATGAAGCCCGTCGGCTGCCGGCCGCGCTGGTGGCGTGGATGCTGGAGGCGGGGCTGTTCGCCATTTTGCAACCGCGCGCGCTGGGTGGGCTGGAGCTGCCAATGGCGGAGGCATGCGGCGTCATCGCAGCCGTCAGCGAGATCGATGGTGCTGCGGGCTGGTGCTTGTTGAAAGGCGCGACGACCAACCAGCTCGCCGCCTATCTCGATCCGGCTGGTGCGGCCGAAATCTGGGCCGACCCGCTTATTGTGACGGGCGGTTCCTTCAACCCCAAGGGGCGCGCAATCACCGTTGACGGCGGTTATCGCCTGACCGGACGCTGGGACTGGGGCACCGGCACCACGCACAGCCGATGGATCATGGGCGGCGCGCTCGTCACCGATCAAGAAGGCGCGTCGATTGCCGGCCCTGGCGGGAAGCCCAGCGCCAAAACCTTGTTCTTTCCGGCCGCCGACGCAGAGTTTATCGACACCTGGCACACGCATGGCATGCGCGGGACAGGAAGTGTGGACTTTGCCGTGTCGGACGTTTTTGTCCCTGCTCATCGGGTCTTTGACGGGCCGATGGCGCGACCGGTGCTGTCGACTGCCCACACCGCCGTCCCGCTGATGGCGCAGATGGCGGTACCACATGCGGCGGTCGCCCTTGGGCTGGCACGCGGCGCGCTGTCGGCATTCATTGAGCTCGCGCGTGGCAAGACGCCGTTGATGGCATCGGCCAAGCTCGCCGAAGACAAGATGGCCCAGGATGGCGTGGGGCGGGCTGCTGCGCTGATCGACGCGAGCGATGCCTATGTGGCGCAAAGTATCGCAGCCGCGTGGTCGCCAGGCGCCGATGCGTCATCCTATCCCGCGCTCGCGTTGTCCGCCACACAGGCGACCCACGCCTGTACCGAGGCGGTCGATATCCTGTATCGGCTAGCGGGGGGGAGCGCGGTTCATTCCTCCTCGCCGATCGCGCAGGCGTGGCACGATATCCATGTCGCGGGCTCCCACTTTCTGGTCAATGCGGACAAATTCGCCGGTACCGGCAAGGCCTTGCTTGCGTGACGATGTTCAACGCCGGCGCGACGGCACCCAATTCGGCGATCGGTGAGTTCGCGGCTCACTGGCGTGTCGTCGCGGCGAGCAGCGCCGGCATGGGGGTCGGGCTGACGATGTTCAGTCTTGTCCAAAGTCTGTTCGTCAACGCGATGCAGGCTGAATTCGGCTGGTCGCGCGGCGACATCGCGCTCGCTACCGGTGCAGTCTTCCTGGGGGCGTTGACCGCGCCGCTCGTAGGGATGGCGATTGACCGCCTGGGTGTCCGCCCGGTCGTGTTCACAGGCATGATCGGGACCGCGCTGGGGTTTATCGCGCTGTCGATGATCGGTCCCGCGATCTGGACCTATTATGCGGCGTTTGCATTCCTTGTGCTGGTGGGGGCGGGGACCACCCCGATCTCGTTTTCGCGGGCGATCTCCACCTGGTTCGACAAGGGGCTGGGGCTGGCACTCGCCATAACGCTCAGCGGCGTGTCGCTGTCGGCACTCGTGCTACCGCCGATCCTTGCATACGTGATTGCCAATCTTGGCTGGCGCGCTGGCTATTTGGTGCTGGCCGGGTTGCCCGCGGTAATCGGGTTGCCGATCAGCTGGTTCTGGCTCGTTGAGCGGCGCGTGCGTACGCCCAGCGAGGCGGCTCCGGTTGACGGGCTCAGCGCCGGCGCGGCCCTTGCCAACCGGCGATTCTGGATTCTTAGTCTTGCCGTCACCCTGGTGACGATGCCTGCAATCAGCCTCGCGTCGCAGCTCGCGCCGCTGCTGACCGACAAAGGGTTTTCTGAGGGGGTTGCGGCCCAGCTGCTGTCGGTCTTCGCTGCAGCGGTGCTGGTCGGGCGGATCGTTGTCGGCCAGTTGATCGATCGGTTTTGGGCGCCGGGCGTTGCGGCGGTGACGCTGGCGTTCACGGCGAGTGGTGCCTTCATGCTCATCGGCCCTGCGCAGGACTTTTGGTGGGCGGCGTGTGCCGTAGCGCTTCTCGGCATTGCCCAAGGCGCCGAAATCAACCTGCTCGGATTTTTGATCGCGCGCTATTTCGGGATGCGCGCCTTTTCGGCGATCTATGGGAATTTGAACGTCGTTTTCGGTCTGGCGATAGCGGCGGGTGCGGTCCTGTTCGGCCAGCTTTACGACCGCTTTGGCAGTTATGACCTCGCCCTCCAAATCGCCGGCGGATCGTTGCTCGCCAGCGCCGCGACCTTCCTGATGCTCGGACGTTACCCCGATCGAGTCGATGAGCTGATTGACCGTCGTCAATGATTGTCCTACAAAAATGCCATCAGGAGGGCGATTCATGTTTGTGCAGGATTATGCCACGGCGGAGCGGCGGGCCGCGGCCGCACATCGCGGCGGTGGCATCGCCTTTATGTCCCTGCTGAAAGGGGATGAGGGCGCACTCGACAATTTCGACTTGATGCTTGTCGATATGACGCAGGACTATGTTACGCCGCGTCATCGGCACAATTTCGATCAGGTGCGCATCATGTTGCAGGGCTATTTCGAATGGGCGCCGGGAACGCCGCAGCCGGAGGGAAGCATCGGCTATTTTCCCGAAGGCACCTATTACACGCAAAAAGGCATCGGCCCCAGCCGCACGCTGGTGCTGCAGGTCGGCGGCGGCAGCGGTGGCGGCTATATGAGCCACCGCCAATTGCAGGACGGCATCGGCGCCCTTCAGCGTGCGGGCAGTTTCGATGACGGCGTTTATACGGGGACCGCCGCCGACGGTACGCGGCAGACAAAGGACGGCTATCAGGCGGTATGGGAACATGTGCATGGTCGCGCCTTGTCCTATCCGCAGCCACGATATCAGACACCCTTGATCGCCTTTCCCGACGCGTTCGCTTGGCATTCGGCTGGCGACCGTGCAGCGGTGCGGCGGTTCGGCTCCTATAACGAGGTGGGGTTGAGTATGGCGCAACTTCGCATTGACGCGGGTGGTAGCGTGGAAGTCGGGGACGACGAGCGCCCCCATCTGCTGTATGTGGCGGCAGGCGAAGGCGATTGCGCTGGCACGACCTATGGCGCGCAGGGGGCGATCCGGGTTGAGCGTGGCGAAAAGCTTTGCCTCAACGCGCGCGGCGACAGTCTTTTTTACCAGTTCGGCCTGCCGACCTTCGGCCCGATGGCGATATGACGGGCGTGACCGGGCGGCGCCTGGCACTCGTGCGCGCACTGTGCGAGGCTAGTATTGCCGAGGCCGCCCGACTGGGCTTCGACATTTGCGTGGTTGCGGTCGACGCCGGCGGCCATCCGATCATGATCCAGCGGATGGACCTGTGCCCCTATCCGCCGCTGGAGGCGGCCCGGCGCAAGGCCGTCACCGCTTTTTCGATGAAGGCGCCCAGCGCGATGATGGCCGATCTGCTGCGGCATGATCCGCTCGCCGCGCAAGCCATGGCCGCATCGCCTGACTTGCTTGCCGTACCGGGGGGATTCCCGATTTTCATCGACGGTGTTTGCGTCGGCGGTTTTGGCATCGCCGGTGGTCATTACCGCGACGACAACTGGATCGGCGAGGCGGCGATCGCTATCGTGCTCGGCTCAATCGAAAGCAGCGGTTCATGATTGACGATGTGTTCGTGATCGACGCGACCGTCCACGCGTTCAACTTCGGGGTCGAGAATTTCCGCCAGCCGTTCATGACGGACATGATCGCGGGCCTGCACTGGATGGGGTTTTCGCAGCTCCATCCCCAGGGCGATCCGCGCTATTATCTGACCGTCGATCAATTCCATGCGCTGTTCACGCTCCAGCCCGAATTGATGCAGCGGGTACTCTTCGCCGAAAGCCAGATCGATGTCGCTTGCTATCACGGCGTGCCGCTATACGGGCTGTTCGAGGATGGTTCGTCCCCCATCTGGGTGGCGGAGCGCATCCGCGGGGCAATGCCGCACCGCATGGCGATCTATGGTGACGTCAATCCCTGGGCGCCCGATGCGCTGGTCCGCATCGATACGCTGATCGACGACCATCAGGTCATTGGCCTGAAATTCTATCCGCTCGATTATCTCGACGGCACCATCCGCGTGCTTGATTTTGGTGACGAGCGGCTGGTCCTGCCGCTCATCGAACGCGCGCGCGCCAAGGGGCTGAAGACAATCGCCATTCACAAGGCCGTCCCAATCGGGCCGTTTCCGCGCCATCTGTACGACGTCGCCGATGTCGTGCCGGCGATCGAGGCTTTTCCCGATGTGACGTTCGAGATTGTCCATGGCGGCTTTGCCTTTGCGGAGCAGACCGCAGCAATGCTCTCGCGTTACGCCAACGTCACCGTCAACCTTGAAACCAACCCCGTCATGTCGCTCAACATGGCCGACAAGTTCGCCGACATGATGGCACCGCTGCTTGCCACCGGCGCGCATGATCGACTGTTTTTTGCGACCGGCGCGACGGGGATGCATCCGCGCCCGTTCATCGACTCCTTCTGGCGGTTCGATATGCCGCGCGGCTATCCGGCGCTCACGCCTGAGATTAAAGCGGGCATACTCGGCGCCAATTTTGCCCGGCATCATGGCTGGGATATCGACACTCTGAAGGCGGCTTGCGCTGCCGATGACTATGGGCTCCACAATCGGCTTGACGCGCCGTGGAGCCTGGTGCGCGAACGGATGCCGGCATGATCTGGACCGAAGACGATGTCCGCGCGGTGCTGGACACGATCATCGACCCGTGCAGCACGGCGGCGAGGGCACCTGCCGGGCTGGACACCATGGGGCTGGTGCGCACGGTCGTCGTGGAATGCAGGGAGGGTGGTGCCTTCATCTCCATCACGGTCGACGTGACGCATCCCTTTTGCATGATGGCGGCGGTGTTCATGGCCGAAGCCCAGAAACGGGTCGTGGCTATGCCCGGCGTGGCAACGGTTGAGGTCTCGCTTCACCGGGGCGATTTGTGGACGCCCGACCGGATGGCGCCTGCGTATCGTGATCGTTTGGCGGCATTGGCCGACTGAGCATCGGGCTTTCCAATCACTGTGTCGGCCTTATGATCGCCCCATGATGAGTGACCTGAGCGATAAAGATCAGCGCCCTCGGGCATCTACCGTTGATATGCTGGTCGACCAGCTTCGCCAGGCGATCGGCTCCGGCGAATTGCGCGGCGGCCAACGGTTGATCGAGTCCGACCTTACTGAGGCATATCAGGTCAGTCGTGGACCAGTGCGCGAGGCAATGCGCCGCCTCGCGGCAGAGGGCCTGATCGAAGTCCATTTCAACCGGGGTGCCCGCGTCCGCCAGCTTAGTCGAAGCGAGGTCTATGCGCTGTTCCAGGTGCGTGAAATGCTCGAGGGCTTGTCTGCACGACTGGCGGCGGAAAATGTCGATCGCGGTGAGGATCGTGCGCGCCTGACCGCGCTTGCCGCTGCGATGAACCTTGCGGCGGAAAAAGGGGATGTTGTCGGCTACATCACGCTCAACAACGATTTTCATAATCTGCTGGTTCAAATGAGCGGCAACCCGCTGCTGCCGGAAATGCTCGCGCATCTCCACACTCAGGCCATGCGCTATCAATTTCGGCAGGTCGCCGATCCGCAGTCGACGCGGATGTCCAATCGGGAGCATCAGCGGATCATCACCGCAATTCTTGACGATGACCCCGACTATGCCGAGCGCGCGATGCGCCAGCATATTCAGCGATCGCGCGATATGGCGCTGACCATGCCGGATAATCTTTTCGCGGACTCCTGATTCCGCCACATCCACCGAGAAGTTGATACAACGGCCGATATTGTCCTACGTTACATCGGGGACATTACGGCTAGCCCGTTACATTTTTGCGCCGAAAGGCCGTTTTAGGAAGATAAACCGTTAAATGGCTTTGCTGGACAACCACTCCCGAACACGATATCACTACAAACTGTAGGACAAAATTTGGAGCGGGTGATATGAGGCGAGCGCGGTTGCTGACCGGGTGTGCAGCGATTTTCTCATCTTGGGTCGCTCCAGCCATGGCGCAGGACAGCGCCGTCCCCTACCGGGGCGTCAATGCTGCCGAGACGCGCGACGACATCGTCGTCACCGCCCGAAAGCGTAGCGAGTCTTTGCTGGAGGTGCCGATTGCGATCACCGCCGTCACCGAGCAGACGCTGATCGCCAAGAACATCGCCACGGTTGCCGACCTAACTAACACGGTGCCCAATGTGTCGTTTACTCAGGGCGGCGGCGACAGCGCGCTGTTTGCATCGGTGATCTACATCCGCGGTGTCGGCCAAAATGATTATGCCAACTCGACCGACCCCGGCGTGGGCACCTATGTCGACGGCGTGTATTTGGGCCGCACGATCGGCGGGGCAATCGAACTGCCTGATATCGCCCAGGTCGAGGTGCTGCGCGGACCGCAGGGCACTCTGTTTGGCAAGAACACCATTGGCGGCGCCATCAACATCACCAGCAAGCGGCCGTCCTTTACCAATCGCGGCACGCTGCAACTGACAGTCGGCGAGCGCGACCGGGTCAATCTCGACGCGGATGGCGACATCAAGATCAGCGACACGCTTGCACTTCATGGCTCGGTCGCCACGCGCAATGTCGGCGGGTTCGTCCAGCGGCTAAGTGGCGGGGAGCCGCTGGGCGATGTTCGTAGCTATGCGGGTCGGCTCAAGGCGGAGTATCGCCCGGCGGACAATTGGACGGCGACATTGTCCGGCGATTATTCGGACCAATCCGGAACGACGCCCCGCGTCACGACGGCCATCGACCCGACCAATTCATTGGCGGTGTTGTGGAACAATGTGCCCGCTGCACTGATCGGCAATATCGTCAGTGGCGGGCAGGTGCCCGTAGATCCGTCGCTGGGCTTTCAAACCTATGCCCAGCGCGCCGGCCAGCGCATTGACCCGGCCTTTGCATCACCAAGCCTGCGCGCGACCAATGCGGGCGGCGATTACAGCTACGGCTTCAAGGGCGGCGGCGTCAGCGGCCGGATCGAAGGCGTGATCAGTCCGGCGCTGACCGTGCGTTCGATCACAGCCTACCGCGAATTCTCGTCGATTTCGAATTCCGACCAGGACGGCCAGTCCGTATTCTGGGGACAGGCCGCCTATCGCGATCGGCAGTTCCAGTTTTCGCAGGAAATCAACCTGCTGGGCAAACTGTGGGGTGACCGGATTGACTATATTGTCGGCGGATATTTTTTCCGTGAAGTGGCCAAGGCCTTCCAGACGATCGACATCGCTACGCCCATCATCAGGTTCCAGAATGATTATTCAACGCGCACGTCGAGCTATGCCGGCTTTGGCGAAGTTAATGTCAAGATTACAGACCGGCTGACCGCGACAGCTGGGGTCCGATACACCAACGAGCCAAAACGATTCGATGCCCAAACGGCGTGTCGGCCGGGAACGGTGTTGCCGGTGTGCAATCCGCAAGGCTTCTATCTGCCACCGACGCAGGTATCGGCAACCTTTGATTCCACCGATCCGCATTTTGCACTGAAGTACCAGTTTGCCCGCGACGTTATCGCCTACGCGTCGTTCCAGCGCGGCTTCAAGAGCGGCGGTTTCAACGCGCGTGCGAACAACCAGGCCCAGGTGCTGCCGTATAACCCGGAGCACGTATCGTCCTGGGAAATCGGCACCAAGGGCAGTATCGGCGCTGGCGTGCTTACCTACTCACTTGCCGCGTTTAATTATGACTATACCGATCTTCAGGTCTCGGCGACGGGCACTGATGCGTCGGGTAACTCGATTGCGTTTGTCGGCAACGTCGATGCAATCGTTCGCGGTTTCGAGGGCGAATTTGTCGTCAGGCCGGTGCGAAATTTCTCCATAGACGGCGCGTTCGGGTATACCATCACCGAGATCACCCGCGTTCCGCAGCGGTTGACTGATTTCTTCACCGCCTCCGGGTTGCGACCGATTACGACGGCCAACCGGATACCCAAGACGCCGGAATTCACCTTCAATGTCGGCGCCATGCTCAAGACCGTGCTTGATGAAAAGTCGTCGATCGATTGGCGGGTCGACTATGCGCGGGTCTCGTCACAATTCAGCGAAATTCAAAACTTCGTGCAGACCCAGTCACCGGCCCACGGAAATCTGGGTTTTCGTATTACGTATAATTCACCTATCAAGGGGCTCGGACTGGCCCTTTATGGCAAGAACGTGCTTGACGAGAACTATATCGAAAATGGCTTTTATCCCAATGGCGGCGCCGGGGCCCAGATATTTGCGATTCCCAGTCGACCTCGCGAGATTGGCGGGTCGCTGCGCTGGAGTTTTGGCAAATAGCACGGTGAACACCGGACAGAGCGGTGCCAGCGGCGGCTGGGTTTGGGTGGAAGCACGAACCCGCTGCGCGGGAGGGTGCGTGCGGCACGGTTGAGGTGAAGGAACGAGCGCTTCGCGTGGATTGAGCGCTGCGGGAAGCAAGCAGACGATCCTGGCTCCACCAGAAGGAGCCCTGCGATGAACATCATCATACCCGTTGTTGCCGTCAGCCCGCTACGCCAGCGTCTTATCGACGAGATGGAGATGCGGCGTTTCTGTCGCGAGACTCAGCGCAACTACATCCGCGACGTCGGGCGGTTCGCCACGTTCCTAGGGCGCTCGCCCGACACCGCCACGCCGGAGGATGTGCGACGCTTTCAGGTCGAGCAGTCCGACCAGGGCGTGCCGGTGCCGACCATGAACAGCATCGTATCAGCGCTCCGGTTCTTCTTCCTGCACACGCTCGACCGGCCGGACCTGGCGCGCAAGCTGGGTCGCATGAAGCGGATCCGCAAGCTACCTGTCGTGCTGAGCCCGGACGAGGTGGCGCGACTGCTCGGCGCGACCAGGTGTCTGAAGCACCAGGCGGCGTTGTCGGTCGCCTATGGGGCAGGCCTGCGCACGGCCTCCGGTGATCCCGGTGCGGTTCATGCCATTGAAAAACATCATATTATATGAATCCATAGGGAGCCGCAAAAGCTGCTAATAACACACTGGGGGTGTGGGGGTCGCAGGTTCGAATCCTGTCGCCCCGACCAAAGAAGTCCTATCGGCTTTACCGTCCTCGATGCTAGGCCATCGTTTACCCAACGCGAGGAGCATCGATCTTGTCCAGGTACGACAAGCCGACAAAAACGCTGATGGCTGAGTGGGCGAAAGAAAACGTTCAACCGGGTGCGCTCTTCTCAAAGGCGCAGCCGGTCGCTTGGTTCAGGGCGAATTATCCAGCGATCAAGGCCAACACGGTCGAGATGCACGTTGAGGGCATGTCGATTAACAACACCGTTCGCAAACACCACCCGAGCATCAAGGCCGGTTCTGGGCACGACCTTTTTTACAAGGAAGGCCCCGGTCGCTTCCGACTCTGGGACAGGGATCGTGATCCAAAGCCTCGCTACAAGGCAGATATTGAAGCTGCCGATAAGCTGCCCGAAGTGGAATGGGAGGAAACGGACGAGGAAGTAGGGACTGCCACAAAAGGCGGTGAAACCTTCGCCTATGAAAAGGACCTTCAGAATTACCTTGCTCGCAACCTTCACCACCTAGAAGCTGGGCTCAAGCTCTATGAAGATGAGGGTTTAACAGGTATCGAATACAATGCCGGGGGCCGCCGTATTGATATTCTCGCAATTGATAGCAATGGCCACTTCGTGGTTGTGGAGCTTAAGGTGTCGCGCGGCTATGATCGCGTTATTGGTCAGCTTCTGCGTTACATGGGCTGGGTCGAAGCAAACATCTGCGAAGGAAAGTCAGTTCGCGGCATGATCGTCGCCAACGAAATAACTGAAGATCTTGTTCTTGCCACCAGCCATATTGCGGGTCGTGTCAAGCTGTTCGAGTACACGATATCTTTCACCATTAAGCAGAAGGACCGGAATTCTGGGAACGCTTCATTAAATTTGTCGCTCTGATGGCCGTTCCCAATCGGCCAAGTTAGGGAAGATAAGTCCTCGCCTCCACGCCCTCTCACTCCGCAATCTTCACCACCGCCCCCTTCGCATCCGCCGCCACCTCCGCTGCCGTAAACGGCAGCCGCACCCAGCGCTTCGCCGAATACAGCAGCGTCTGGTCGCCGAAATGGGGCGAGGCGGGGTCGGTGGATTGCGAATAGCTCAGCACCGCGTCGGCTTGCGGGCCGGTGTCGCCAAAGGTCACGACCTGGATATAGCTTGATCCGTGGATCGGCGTGACGCCGCTGGGCAATGGGGTCGCGATCTGGACGTTGAGGATGCCGAGCTGCCCGTCGCCGCCATGGATCGCGATCCGCTGGTCGCCGCGCTGCGCGAACTGCACATCGCCCCAGCGCGCATCGAGCGCGATCTTCTCGGTCGCGAGCTGGTCGGCGGCGCTCTTCAGCGCGGCGATCAGCTGGGTGCCGACGGCCCCTTCCGTCACCAGGTCACGCGGGGTGTGGACGGGGTCTGCGGGGTCGAACTTGGTGGCCCAGAGGCCGGGCAGTCCCTGCGCCTTGATCCAGAAATGATGGAAGAGATACGCGCCCCGGCTGTCGAGGTCCACGCGGCGGTCCCAGCCCTTCAGCGCGGCGCAGGCGGCGGCGACATCGGGCTTGTCGGCACACAGCGCCAGCAGCTTGTCCACCACCAGCTCGCCCGCCAGGCTCTTGTTGGCGAACGCCATCGATTCGGCGATGCTCTGGTCGATCTTGGTGCCGGGCAGGCCATCGCTGCCATCGAGCCGACGCGCGATTTCGATCAGGCCCGAGCGCGTCCGCAAGGTCCGCGCCGTGCCCCATTGCCCAAGAATGGGCGACAGCGCGCGATAGGGCGCGCCGGCATTGCTCAGCCAATAGCTGTCGTTGCTGTTGGCGACATAATCCCGCCGTTCAAAGATCGCCTGTTCGCTGGCGGGCAGCAGGCGCGGGGCGGCGGTGCCGGGGGTATTGTCCCAGTCGCACGCAGATTTGCTGCCGTCCAACAGCGTCACGCGCGCCGCGACCAGCGCTGACAGCGGCGTGGCGCACGCCTTTGCCTTTTCGGTCGAGACATTGGGCACAGCGGTCACATCGGCATGCAGCACATTGCCATAGCGATCAGCGGCAATCGTGTTCACCCAGGGAATGCCGAGCGTTTTGGAGACGGCGGTCTTGATCTCGCCCACCGTCTTGGCCTTGCCGATCGCTGCCCAGGCACCAAGCCCGCGCTGGTTGCCGGCATTGGCGTCGCGGATCGAAAAGGCCTTGGTCTTGCTCCATACCAGCAACTGCGCAGGGGCCGCGACCACGGGGCCAAAGCGCGTCGAATAGAGCGTGCGGCTGACGGGTGGTGCGTCATCGGGCATCGGCACGCTGATCGTCTTGGTCAGCATTTTTTCCGATTTGCCATCGATGATGTAGCTGGTCGGGTCAGCCGGATCGATCGCCATTTCAAACAGGGTGAAGTGGCGGGCGGCGGTGACGGTGTGGGTCCAGGCGATGTCCTTGTTGAAGCCGAGCGTGACCAGCGGCGTGCCCGCCAGCCCCACGCCCATCGCATCATACACGCCCGGGATCGTCAGGTGCATTTCCCAGAAGCGTGATGGCCCGTTCCAGGGGAAATGCGGGTTGCCGACCAGCACACCACGACCGCTGCTCGTCACCTCGGCACCAAAGGCCCAGCCATTGCTGCCAATGCCGATCTTGTCCGGGTCAGGCAGCGAGATGTCATTGCGCGCGCCCTTCGCGTCGCTTGGCGGGACGGCGTTGACGACGGCGGGGGCCAGCGCCAGCGAGCTCGCCAGCAGCATCTGCTTTTCGGTCAGCCGCAGCATATCATCGGTGGTGATCGGCCGGACCCAGGCCTTGCCCCGGCAGGCCGCCGGCACGCCGTCCGGCCCCAGCTCACGCAGCAGCCGGTTATAGCCAGCCGCATAGCCCTTGATCAGCTGCGCGGCATCCGGCCCCTGCGCGCCCATTGCCCGGCGCAATTTCGGCAGGTCGATGGCCGAGCGGAAGAAGATATCGGACGAAAGATTGTCGATGGGGCCAAAGCCAAGCACCGCGGTTGCCTTTGGCCCGAAAAAGCGCGAGCGATCGCCCGCCACGGTCGCAAACTCCTCGGCCAACATGCACAAATTGTCCTGCGCATAGGCATAGCCGACGCCGTAGCCGATGCCGCCCCAGTTGCGCGCGGTGATGTGAGGAATGCCATAGCTTGTGCGCACGATCGAGGCGGAAAACCCCAGCGCCTTGGCCGGTGCCTTGGCCTTTGCCGGTTCTTTTGCGGATGCAGCGCTCGCCATCAGGCTCGCCAGCGCCAATGCACCAATGGCCAGTTTCCGCATCGAGTCTCTCCCTGTGCTGATCGGCATTATTATGCCGGCATGGCTAAGGCCGAATCACCCTAGTGGCAATCGCCATGTCAGGACTTGCGCCCGCTCTGGGCATGACGCAGGGTCTGGGCCAAATCGCTGTCATCGCCTTTTTTGGAAAACCTCTCATGATCCGCCCACTCATGATCCGCAATGTGTTGCTTGGGCTGCTGGCGCTGATCGCGCTTGCGCTCGGCTATGGCTATTTTTTCGCCTCCCCGCCGATGATGCTCAACCTCATCGACAAGATGATGGCGAGCGACGCCCCCGTCGCGCAGATCGCCGAGGGGCTGAATTACGGCACGGCACCGCGCCAGCAGCTCGACATCTGGGCACCGGCCAATCGCGGCAAGCAGAAGCTGCCGGTCGTCATTTTCTATTATGGCGGTGCCTGGGTGAAGGGATCGCGCCAGGAATATGGCTTTGCCGGGCGCGCCTTCGCCGCCAAGGGGTTCATTGCGGTGATCCCCGATTATCGGCTGGTGCCCAAGGTGGTGTTCCCCAGCTTCGTGCAGGATTCAGCGCTGGCGGTGAAATGGGTGCGTGACAATATCGCCGCTTATGGGGGCGATCCGGACCGGATCACGCTCTCCGGCCATTCGGCGGGCGCGTATAACGCCGCAATGCTGGCGCTCGACACGCATTATCTGCGCGATATCGGCGTCGATCCGCGGGTGGTGCGTGCAGCGGCATTGCTCGCCGGGCCCTATGATTTCTATCCGTTCGATGGCCCCCGCTCGCGCGGTGCCTTTGGGGCATGGCCCCGGCCTGCCGAAACCCAGCCGGTGACCTATGCCCATGCCGGTGCCCCGCCGCTGTTCTTAGCGCAGGGCACAGCGGACGACGTGGTCAAACCGCGCAACGCGCCCCGGTTGGCCGCGCGGCTGCGGGCAGTCGGCGCGCCCTTCGTGCTGCGGGAGTATCCGGGCCAGAGCCATAATGATCTGGTGCTTGGTCTGTCGGTGCCGTTTCGCAGCAGCTCGACGACGCTTGCCGAAAGCGTTGCATTTTTGAAGGCGAACAGCCGCTGACGGGCGGTAGAGTGCAGCGCTGAAAGATACCGCTTCCCCGGCCGAAGGCCGGGGCCCAGTATCGAGCCGGTCAGTAACGGATGCTGCGCGGTGATACGTCCACCTTCGCGACTGGGC
>CAZXBM010000051.1:0-24081 GCA_964638495.1 uncultured Stakelama sp.
CCAACCGCCCCGACGTGCTCGACCCCGCGCTGCTGCGTCCGGGCCGCTTCGATCGCCAGGTCGTGGTGCCGCGCCCCGATATTGAGGGCCGGATCAAGATCCTGCAGGTTCACATGAAGAAGGTGCCGCTCGCGCCCGATGTCGAGGCGCGGACCATCGCGCGCGGCACGCCGGGCTTTTCGGGGGCCGATCTTGCCAATCTCGTCAACGAAGCCGCGCTCACCGCCGCCCGCAAGGGCAAGCGCCTCGTGGCGATGGCCGAGTTTGAGGAGGCCAAGGACAAGGTGATGATGGGCGCCGAGCGCCGATCCATGGTGATGACCGAGGACGAGAAGCGGATGACTGCCTATCACGAGGCCGGCCATGCGATCGTCGCACTGCATGAGCCCGCGTCGGACCCGATCCACAAGGCGACGATCATCCCGCGTGGCCGGGCTTTGGGCATGGTGATGCGCCTGCCGGAGCGCGACAGCTACAGCTATCACCGCGACAAGATGTACGCGAACCTGGCGGTGTCGATGGGCGGGCGCGTGGCCGAGGAAATCATCTTTGGTTACGACAAGGTCTCATCGGGCGCATCGAGCGACATCAGCTATGCGTCGGGCCTGGCGCGCGACATGGTGACGCGCTGGGGCATGTCCGATCTGCTCGGGCCGCTCGAATATGCCGAGCCGGAAGGCGAGACGTATCTGGGCTATTCCTCCGCGCGACCGATGCGGATGTCGAACCAGACGGCCGAACTGATCGATACAGAGATCAAGCGGATCGTGAATGGTGGCCATGAAAAAGCGACCACGGTGCTGACCGACCATATCGACCAGCTCCATCTGCTAGCGGGGGCGCTGCTCGAATATGAGACGCTGTCGGGCGATGAGATCAAGAAGCTGATCGCGGGCGACGATATCGGCCGGCTCGACAATGGCCCGACGACGACGGCGTTGCCGGTGGGCGGCACCTCCATCCCCAAGACGCGCCGGCCCAAGGGCCCGCTCGGCAATCCGGCACCGCAAGGCGCCTGATCGATTCATCGTCGGTTCATTTGCTGCTGGCGATGAATCGGCGATGAGGGAGGCGCTATGAAAGCGTGGCTGATTGGACTGATGGTTATCGCGCTGCACATTCCTGTGGCGGCGAATGCAACGACCGTATCGGAGTTTCTGGCCCGTGATGCCGAACTAGGCGCCAAAGGAATAACCGACCCGACTTCGCCAGCGTTCGATTCACAAAACGCCTTGATCAGCGCGGCGATTGCCAATTTTCGCTCGGCTAATGCGGCTGGCACCACGGGCGACAAGGCTGCCCAAACGTGCTTGCCACCGCCGGGCAAGGGGCGATTGGACGCCGCCGATATTATTGCCTGGTTTGCGGCGATGGCCAAGACCGATGCGACGATGAGTGTCGATGATGCCGTTGCCGCGCTGCTGCGCGCGCGTTATCCCTGTAAACATTGATCACGGGATAGGCTGTCGCGCTAGTGACGCCACACTGCAGGACGGGCAAAAACAGACATGATAGGGAGCTTGCCGATGCGCAAGGTTACACCATTGGCAATTGTCGCCGCGTTGCTGATTTCTGGCACCGCGCAGGCGATGTCGGTCGCTGAGTTCCTCGCCAAGGCTGATGCGCTGAAGGCAAGGGGCGTGCTGGCGCTCGCCTCGCCCGATATCGCGACTCTGCGCAACGAGATTGTCGCTGCGGGTACCGTCTATCGCGCGGGCATCGATGCGGACATCGCGGCTGGGCGCAAGCCCAAGAGCTGCCCGCCGCCCAAGGGCAAGACCGGCGTGAACAGCGACGACATCATCGCCAGCTTTTCCAAGATCCCGGTCGCCAAGCGCGCGCAAACGAGCACGGCGGCAGCCTTTGCCGCGTTCATGACCAAGCGCTATCCCTGCCCGGCATGATTGGTCCGGCGCTCAGGCGATAATGCCGAAGACCGTTGCCAGGAACAGCAGGCCGGATATCAGCGCGAAAAACAGCAGCGCGGCCGTCCGCCAGAGCGCGCCGAAGCGCCCGAGGCCATAAGCACCGCGCAGCTGCTTGTACATGTGCAGCGGTGGCCCGAGGGCAATGATGGTTGCAATCATGCCGGCGGGCAGGCCTATGACCTTGGCGATGCTCAGCAGCACGACCCCCATCGTCATCGCCGAGAGCGAATAGATGGCGAAGATCGCGTGATCATAGGGCCCGACATCGCGGCGGAAAGCGAACAACAGCCAGATGAACGGCAGCGAGATGGGGATCAGCGCCCAGCTATATTTATAGGCATTCGATTGCAGCTTGTAGAGATATAGTTTGGGCTCTTTAAGCATGTGCTGCAGGCGCTCGTCGAGCCAGTGCCAGCCGGTGTTGATCTCCGACTTGTCGATATTGATCACCTTGCCCTTGGTCAGGTCCTCGGCAGTTTGCAGGCCCTTGATGTCGTCGGCGACGGAGTCGATCTGGTCGTCGATCGCGTCGGTATCGGCCTTCTGGGCGCGCATTGCTGCACGCGCGGCGACCAGTTTGTCGCGCACCCCCTTCTGCTTTTTCAGCTCCTTGGACAGCTCGGGCGGCGTCAGGGTCGATCCATTGCGGTTGACCTTGATCGTGTCGCCGCCGAACGGGCCGCCGATCGTCCCGAAGGTGGCAACCATCAAAAAGACGGAGAACAAGAACAGCGCGAGCGGCGAGACGAAGCGTACCCGCTCGCCCGCGACATATCGGCGGGTTAGCTGGCCGGGGCGCGTGAACAGCATTGGCAACGTCGACCAGATCTTGCCCTCGAAATGCCAGACGCCGTGCGCCAGATCATGCCCGATCGAGCTGAGGGTCCTATGGATATGGCCGGTCTGCCCGCAGGCATGGCAGAACTCGCCTTGCAGCGCGGTGCCGCAATTGAGGCACAGCCCGTGCCCGTGCGCATGCCCATGCGCGCCGCTGCGCACATGTTCGCCGTCGTGCGGCTCGAACGCACGACCGACCAGGCCCCCGGTGGCGAGATCGCCAGCTGCTTCGAATTCCCCCTGCATGGGACGAGGTTATCAAATGCAGGAGCGCTCCGCGACAAAATCTTGGCCATGCCGCGATTGGCGCGCGGCGTTTGCGCTGCTAGCACCGAGCGATGAGCAACGCCGCCGTTCCGCCGACCGACATTATTGCCGCCATGGGCGCGCGTGCCCGTGCGGCGACGCAGGCGCTGGCGTTGCTGCCGGCTGCCGCCAAAATCGATGGCCTGCGCCGCGCAGCCGCTGCGATCCGCGCTGCTTCCACCGAAATCGAGGCAGCCAATGCCGAGGATATGGCGCAGGCGGCGGCATCTGGTCTGTCGGCGGCGATGCTCGATCGGCTGAAGCTCGATGCGGCGCGGATCGAAGGGATGGCGGCAGGCGTCGCGGCGGTCGCCGCGCTCGCCGATCCGGTCGGTACGGTGATCGACCATGCCGAGGCACCAAGCGGTATCGCGCTGAGCCGCGTGCGCGTGCCGATTGGCGTGATCGGCATCATTTATGAAAGCCGGCCGAATGTGACCGCCGATGCAGCCGCGCTGTGCGTGAAATCGGGCAATGCGGCGATCCTGCGCGGCGGTAGCGAGGCGACACGCAGCAACCGGGCGATCCATGCCGCGATGGTATCGGGGCTAGTGGCAGCGGGGCTGCCGGGCGATGCGGTCCAACTGGTCGAATCGACTGATCGGGCGCTGGTGGGCGCGATGCTAACGGCGGCGGGCGTGATCGACATGATCGTCCCGCGCGGCGGCAAGAGCCTGGTCGCGCGGGTGCAAAGCGACGCGCGGGTGCCGGTGCTCGCGCATCTGGATGGTATCAATCACGTCTATGTCGATGGATCGGCCGATCCATCGATGGCTGCCTCGATCGTGATCAACGCCAAGATGCGGCGCACCGGGGTGTGCGGCGCGATGGAGACACTGCTGATCGACCGCGCTTATGCCGAGCCGGCTGATCTGGTCGCCAGCCTGCGCGCCACCGGGTGCGAGATTCGCGGTGACGTGGCCGTGTGCGCGATCGATCCCGGCGTCTTGCCAGCGAGCGATGCCGATTGGGATACCGAATATCTCGATGCGATCGCCTCCATCGCGGTGGTTGACGGGGTGGAAGGGGCGATGGCGCATATCGCCGCGCACGGATCGCACCACACCGATGCGATCGTCGCTAACGATGCTGGTGTCGCCGAGCGATTTCTGGCCGGGGTCGATAGCGCGATCGTGCTGTGGAATGCGTCCACGCAATATGCCGATGGCGGCGAATTTGGCATGGGGGCTGAAATCGGCATTGCGACAGGGCGGCTGCATGCACGCGGGCCCGTCGCGCTCGAAGGGCTCACGACGTATAAATGGGTGGGGCGCGGCACCGGGCAGGTGCGGGGTTGATGGACCCGACCAGCAGTCATAGATTGGCGGTATGAAGAACGAAGCGTCCATTACAGCCGCCGTCGATGCCGAGACCAGGGCGCTTGTCGATCGGCTGGCATTGGCGAAGGGAATGTCGGGGGCGGAATATGCCGCCGAAGCCATTCGTCGCGTGGCAGAAAGCGACGATGACCTCCATGCCTTCATTCAGGTCGGCATCGATGCCGCCGACCGGGGGGAGTTTGTTTCGCATGAAGAGGTGATGGCGGAACTTGATGCGATGATCGCAAAGCACGAGGCATGATGTTCAGCCTGACATGGGCTCGGCAGGTACCGGGTTGACCTCGACTTTGACGCTGTGGCGTCCCGTCGGACCCGCAGAACTCGCGCTTATCGAAGAGTCTGGCATGACGGCTTTTCCCCCGCGATTGCCGGATCAGCCGATTTTCTATCCGGTTACGACCGAAGACTATGCGGTGAAGATCGCGCGCGATTGGAATGTGCCTGCCAGCGGATCGGGCTCTGTTACGCGGTTTGAAGTTCGGCGAAGTTTCATTGACCGGTATCGTGTCGAGGATGCAGGCGGTCGCGCGCATCGGGAATACTGGATCCCAGCCGAGGATTTACAAGCATTCAACGAGGCAATTGTCGGGACAATCATAGTCGTTCGTCGATTTCCCGAATGACCCGCATCGGCATTCTCGGTGGATCGTTCAACCCGGCGCACAAGGGGCACCGTTCGATCAGTATGGCGGCGTTCACCGCGCTTAATCTCGATGAAGTGTGGTGGCTGGTGTCGCCTGGTAACCCGCTCAAGGAGCAGGCAGGCGACATGGCCCCCTTTGCCGTGCGCTATGCCTCTGCGGTGAAGATGGCGCGCCATGCGCCGATCAAGGTCAGTGATATCGAAACACGGCTCGGCACGCGCTTTACCGTCGATACGATCGACAAGCTCACGCATCTTTACCCCAAATTCCAGTTCATTTGGCTGATGGGGGGGGATAATCTCGCTCAGTTCCACCTGTGGCGCGGCTGGCGGAAAATCGCGCGGCAGGTTCCGATTGCAGTCATCGCGCGTCCGGGCTATGATCATGCTGCCCGCGCGGCCCCCGCGATGGGTTGGTTGCGGCGGTTCGTCCACCCCGCATATCAGGCATCAAGCTGGACGAGGTGGAGATTGCCAGCCCTCGTGCTGTTGCGCTTTCGCCCTGATGAGACGTCGGCGACCCGGCTGAGAAAGGCCGATCCCGCCTGGCAGCGTCATTTTCTGCCAACCGATACTCACGCCCTCGATACTCAAAGCCCCGATACTCAAACCCCCGATGGCGCGTCGCCCGCGTCGTCACTCTAGGAGCTCCCTTGGCCTCAATCCCGCACAGCTATCGTTCGTCCGACACGGACCGTGTCGAGGCGCTGCATCAACTCGTGCTGTCGTCGCTTGATGACGATCAGGCGGTGGAAACCGTGACGATCCCGCTTGCCGGCAAAAGCACCATCGCCGATCACATGGTGATCGCGAGTGGGCGCTCGACCCGGCAGGTCGCGTCGATGGCGCAGAAGCTGACCGAAAAGATCAAGGCCGAATTCGGCCAGAGCGCGCGGATCGAGGGCTTGCCGACCGCCGACTGGGTGCTGATCGATGCGGGCGACGTGATCGTCCACCTGTTCCGTCCCGAAGTGCGCAGCTTCTACAATCTGGAGCGGATGTGGGCATTCGGCGATGCGCCGGTCGCGGTGCCCGACAGCCCCGCCGATTCAACGCACGACGCCTGATCAAGCGCGTTGCTGCTTCATATCGTCGCGCGCGGGCGGATCGGGCGCGGGCCTGAGGCCGAGTTGGTCGCGCGCTATGTGAAGCGCCTTGCCTGGCCAGTGAAGATGACCGAATTGCCCGACACAGGCGGCAAGCTGCCGCCGATCGAGGGTCAGACCCGGCTGGTGCTGCTCGACGAAACCGGCGAGATGATGGGATCGATGGCCTTTGCCGAGACGCTTGGACGCTGGCGCGACGATGGCGTGCGCGAGGCACGTTTCATGATTGGCGCAGCAGACGGTTTTGATGATCAGGCGCGGGCGGGGGCCGATCTGTTGCTCTCCTTTGGCCGCGCGACCTGGCCGCATTTGCTGGCGCGCGCGATGCTGGCCGAGCAATTGTGGCGGGCGACCAGCATTCTTGCCAACCACCCCTATCACCGCGAAGGATAGCGCCGATGCGGCGCCGGTTTTCAGCACTGATCTGTCTTGGCGTCGGTATCGCTACGATGGCCGCGTCGCTGCCAGCACAGCCTGTGGGCGGCGGTTTGCGCGCGGAACAGCAACGGCTGCGCGTGGCGAAGGCGCAGTCGGCGGCGGCAAAGCAGCGCGCGCAGCGGCTTGAAAATGCAGCAGCCACAGAGCGCGACGAAGCCCGCAAGGCGCGTGTGCAGGAGGCGGCGGTGGCCGCGCGCATCCAGCGGGCGGAGGCTGATATCGCGGCAGCGCAGGCGCGGATCACCATCATCCGCCGGTTGCTGGTGGCGCAGCGCGCCCGGCTTGCGGCCAAACAGGGACCGGTTGTGCGGCTGATCGGTGCGTTGCAGTCGATGGCCCGCCGCCCGGCGGTGATCAGCCTGGTGCAACCCGGTTCGGTCAATGATCTGGTGCATGTCCGGGCGGTTCTGGGCACCGTGATGCCGCAGGTGAAGGCTCGTACTGCTGACGTTCGCGACGATCTGGCCCGAACGCGGCGGCTGGAGCAGGGGGCGGCGGTAGCCGTTGCCAGCCTGGGCGAAGGCCGCACTCGGCTTGAGGCCGAACGGCTGGCGTTGACGCGTCTCGAGGCTGAGCACCGGCTGAAGTCGCGGGCGCTTGGCCGCGACGCGCTGTTCGAATCGGATCGTGCCATCGCGCTGGGCGAGCAGGCGCGTGACATTGTCGATCTGATGGATCAGCTCGGCAATCAGGCCGAGACCCGGGCGGCGCTTGAAACCTTGCCCGGCCCGCTGCCCCGCCCGCCCAAGCCGGGCGAAGCGGCGTCCCCCATCGATACCGTGGCATGGCCGCGCGACACGCCGCCCTATCGATTGCCGGTGGCCGGTGTGCTCGTCAAAGGGCTGGGGGAGTTATCCGACGCCGGCGTGCGATCGCGCGGGCTGACGCTGGCGGTGGCAGGCGGCGCGCAAGTGATCGCGCCCGCCCCGGGGCGGATCGTGTTTGCCCGACGCTTTCGCCACTATGGCACCGTCGTGATCATCGATCATGGCGGCGGCTGGACCTCGCTGATCGCCGAGCTGGGATCGGCGTCGGTTGAGGTCGGCCAGCGGGTGGCGCAGGGCGCGCCGATTGGCCAGGCAGCGCGGGGCGATGCGCCGCGCGTGACAATCGAGCTGCGCCGCAAGGATCGCGCGATCGACATGACCCGGCTGCTCGGCTGAACGGGGTCAGCATTTGTTCACGTGCGAACGGCTTTGATCGTCGGGCAATTGCCGCTACACTGAAAGAAACCCGTCTTTTCTGCCACGAAAGTATCCGCGTTTATGGCTCGTTCCCTGCTCCAGGCTACCGCGATCGTCGCAGCGCTCTCGCTCATTCCCGTGACCACGGGCGCGCTGGCACAGGTCGATACCGATACCTATCGCGAGCTCGACCAGTTTATGGACGTCTATAACCTGATCCGCGCCAATTATGTCGACAAGGTCGACAACAAGGTGCTGGTGAAGGGTGCGATCGAGGGGATGCTATCAGCCCTTGATCCACATAGCTCCTTTGCCGACGGTGTCGATTACGAGAATCTGCGTATCCAGACCGAGGGCAATTATGGCGGCCTTGGCCTGACGGTGACGCAGGAAGACGGCGCGGTGAAGGTGATTGCTCCGCAAGAGGATACGCCGGCGTTCCGGGCGGGCATCAAATCGGGCGATTACATCACCCGGCTGAACGGCAAGCTGCTTTATGGCCTGACGCTCGACGAGGCGATCAGCGAGATGCGCGGCAAGCCGGGCACCAAGATTGCCATCACCATCGTGCGACGCGGGCGCGACAAGCCGCTCGAACTGTCGCTGGTGCGCGAGATCATCGTCCAGAAGCCCGTGAAATGGGAGGTGAAGGGCGATATCGGCATCATCAACATCAACACCTTTTCCGACCGTACCGGCGATTACACGCGCGACGCGATTGCGCAGATTCGCAAGCAGCTGGGGCATGATCCGCTGGGTTATATCGTCGATCTGCGCGACAATGGCGGTGGTTTGCTGAACGAGGCGATCAGCGTTTCCGACACTTTCCTCGATCATGGCGAGATCGTGTCGCAGCGCGGGCGTGAGAAGGACGATATCCAGCGTTATTATGCGCGGCCCGGGGATGCCGCCAATGGCCTGCCCGTGGTGGTGCTCGTCAATTCGGGGACTGCCTCTGCCTCTGAAATCGTCGCGGGCGCGATGCAGGACCAGCACCGAGGACTCATTCTGGGTGAGCGCAGCTTTGGCAAGGGGTCGGTTCAGTCGCTGCTCAAGCTCGGCCCTAATACCGAGGTGCGGCTGACGACGGCGCGCTATTTCACCCCCTCTGGCCGATCGGTGCAGGAAGGCGGCATCGACCCGGATATCGCCGTGCCGCAGATCAGCGATGCCGATTACAAGACCCGGCCGGTGTTCCGCGAGGATGATCTGCGCCGCCACCTGATCAACGAGGCCAAGCTCGACAACAAGGTGCTGGAGGAAGACACGCGGCCCGATCCGCGCTTTGCGGCCACGGTCGATGATCTGAAGAAGCGCAAGATCGATGATTTCCAGCTCTATTACGCGCTGCAGACGATTGCCCGGCTGGGCGGCGCGCAGCAGGTGGCGATGATTGCCAAGGTTGGGACGCCAAACCCGCAACCGGCCGATCCGGAAACGCCGCCGACACCCAAGCCGAACTGATCGCCGTGCGGACAGACTATTTTGCGGCCGCGCGGTGGCTGGCGCTGCTGTTGCCCCTCGGCTTGATGGGGGGGGCGCTGGGATCACAAGTCGTCGGCGGGTTGATCCCGTGCGAGATGTGCCATTGGCAGCGCTGGCCGCATTACGCGGCAATCGCGCTGGCGGTGCTGGCCTTTGTCGTGCCGGGTGGCGGCGCAAGGCAGGTCGCGGTAGCGCTGGCCGCGCTCGCGATCATGACGAGCGGCGCGATCGGCGTATTTCATGCCGGTGTTGAATATCATTGGTGGCAGGGGATCACCGCCTGCGCGCTGCCGCCGGGCAGTGGTGGGGGCGGCTCGACTGCCGATGTTCTGGCGCGTATCCTGAAAACGCCGGTCGTCGCCTGCGATGTGCCGCAATGGAGCCTGATGGGGATATCGCTTGCCGGGTTCAACGCGATCCTCTCGCTGGGCGGAGGTGTCGCGATATTGGGACTGCTGATGCAAAGGAGCGCGCGATGAGCAATTGGAAGCCCGGCGATCCCCGGCGACGCACCGATGCGATGATCCGCGTCAACCAGGCGGGTGAATATGGTGCCAGCCGCATCTATGCAGGCCAACTGGCGGTGATGGGCGATCGCGGGCCTGCCGCGCGCGCGATTGCCGGCATGGCGGTGCAGGAAGAGCGCCACCGCGCCTTTTTTGACAAGATGATGGCGGAACGCGGCGTACGGCCGACGGTGCTCCAGCCCTTTTGGGACGTTGCCGGTTTTGCGCTTGGCGCGGTGACGGCGACGCTTGGCCCGGCGGCAGCCATGGCCTGCACGGTCGCCGTCGAGACCGAGATCGACAAGCATTACAGCGAACAGCTCGACCAACTGGGCGAAAGCGATCCGGCGCTGTCGACGGCGATTGCCGATTTCCAGGCCGATGAAGTGGAGCACCGGGAAACAGCGCTTGCCAGCGGTGCTGAAAACGCGCTGGCCTATCCGCTGCTGAGCGGTGCGATCCGGCTTGGCTGTCGGCTGGCGATTGCAACGGCCAAGCGAATTTAAAGCTGTGGCGCGCAGTTGCGCGTATGGCAGGGTGAGATGGGAGAAGAAGCGATGGCGAATCGATCGATTGCACTGGCACTGGCCGCCTTGTTGTTGCCCATTGCCAGCGCGGGAATGGCGCAAGTGGGCCCGACGACGACGCGAACGCCGATCCAGCCCAAGGCGACCAACGCACCCGATGCCCCGGTCAACGGCATTACCTATCTGTATAGCGCGACACAGAAATGCCCGACCGATGCCAATGGCAATGAAATCACCGTCTGTGTGCGCCGTTCGCCAGATGAGCAGTTTCGCATCCCCAAGGAACTGCGGCCCGATACGCTGAAGCCCGCCTATCAAAGCTGGGCGCTGCGTGGCAGCGAGACGGTGGCAGACATTGGCAGAACCGGTATCGGCAGCTGCTCGAACGAAGGCGTTGGCGGGACAGCGGGCTGTGCGAGTGACGCGTTTGCGCGGGCACGGGAAGAAAAGCGTGCGCGCCGCGCGGCAGAGGCGGCAACCGTGCCCCGGTGAGGTCAGTGGCCGGGGGGCAAGGATGGCAACAAGTATAACAGCCAATCCGGGGCGACATTCGTCGCTTGCGCCTGACGCGTTCGAGCGGGCGCTGGCGATTGGTGCTGCGGTGCTGCTGGTGTTTGTCCTGGTGGCCCTTGCCAAAGGCGCGCCGGCCTGGGCGCGCATTCCCGCCAATGTGTGGGCGCACCTGGCCTGCATGATCGGGGCGCTGGCGCTGACCCCTATCATGCTGCTGCGCCGCCGGGGCGATGCGCAGCACCGGCTGCTCGGGCGGCTATGGGTTGGCGCGATGATCCTGACAGCGCTGATTTCGCTGACGATCCGCAATGCCAATCATGGTGGTTTCAGCTTTATCCATCTTCTGTCCGTCCTGGTGCTTGTTCAGGTGCCGGTGCTGTGGTGGTCTGCCCGGCGCCATGATGTGGGCCGCCACCGAAACGGCGTGCGCGCGATGGTGCTGGGGGCGTTGCTGATTGCGGGGTTTTTTACCTTCCCGTTCAACCGGATGCTGGGCCAATTCCTGTTCAGCTGACGCTATCTGCGACAGGTTGGCACGAGCGGCAAAAAAATCCCTTCCAATTAGCGTCCTGTTCCCGCAATCGGCCTGATTATGGTTGAACATATTCTGGGCATATTGGCGGGCTTCACCATCTGGGTGATATCGAGCGGCGGCTATCTGGGCATTGTGCTGCTGATGGCGATCGAATCCGCGTGCATTCCGCTGCCGTCCGAAATCATCATGCCCTTTGCCGGCTATCTGGTGTCGACGGGTCAGTTCAACCTGTATCTGGCGGCAACGGCAGGCGCGATCGGCTGCAATCTTGGATCGATACCGGCCTATGAAATCGGCAAACGGGGCGGGCGTCCGGCTTTTCTGCGCTGGGGCAAATATGTGCTGATCGGCCCGGGTGAAATCGACGCGGCCGACCGTTTTTTCGCCCGCTATGGCAATGGCGCGGTGCTGATCGGGCGGCTGCTACCGGTGATCCGCTCGTTCATCGCCTTTCCCGCCGGCGTCGCGCGGATGCCGCTGGGGCAGTTCCACCTCTATACTTTTATCGGTTCATGGCCGTGGTGCTTTGGCCTTGCCTATGTCGGCATGGTGCTGGGGGACCAGTGGAACAGCAGCCCCTGGCTGAAAGCCGCCTTCCATAGTGCCGATCTGGTGATCGGGCTGGCGATTATCGGCGTGGGCGGCTGGTATATCTGGCACAAGGTGAAGGGGCTGAAGCCCCACGCCTGAGCGCGCCACACTGCCTTTAGCGAAACGGCAAGCCAAGCAGCCAGCCAAGCCCCATGACCCGACGCTGTTGCGTATCGGCCAGGCCGATCACCGGGGGTGTGGGCGGCACCGGCTCGGGGCAATAGCTGGCGAACAGGCGATCCCACACGCTCAGCATATTGCCATAATTGGCGTCATGCTCGGTGCGGGTGATGCTGTGGTGGCGGACATGCATGGTGGGCGTCACCAAGATGGGCAACACCAGCCGCTCGGCCCGGGGCGATAGCGCGATATTGGCGTGATTGAAGATCGCCATCGCCGACAGCAAGGTTTCATGGATGACGACGGCCAGCACCGGCGCGCCGATCAGCGCAGCGGCGGCCGCCTTGTAGAGGGTCGATAGGATAATCTCGCCGGGGTGAAAGCGCAGCGCCGTCGTCACGTCGAGATCGTGATCATGATGATGGACAGCGTGAAACCGCCATAGCCAGGGCCAGCGATGCATGGCGCGGTGCTGGGCATAGATGGCGAGATCCATCAGCAGGATGGCGACGGGAATGGCGATGAGCGCGGGGAGCCCCAGCCAGTGGAACAGGCCGATATCTGCCTCTGTCGCCAGCCGTGCCGCGCCGACCGCGGCAAAAGCGGGGACCAGCCGCAGCAGCAGCGCGGGGATAAGGAGGCTGAGTCCGCCGAGCGCGCCATGGCTCAGCCAGCGATCGCGCATTGTCGTGCGCCAGGCGCGGGCCGGCTGGCGGCGCTCGAGCAGCGCGAAGGCGGCGAAGACGGTGATGAAGATGCCAAAGCGGATCAGCCCGATGGTCACGAATCATCCCGCAGCAACTGCACCGCCGCCATCACCCGACCGACCACCGTGGCGGCGCAAATGGCAGCATAGCCATAGGCCAATAGAGGAAACCAGGCCGGGACCAGCGCCGACAGGGCGAGGACGAGGATCGTCTCCGCGCCTTCGGCCAGACCGCCCAGATAGAAAAAGCTCTTCTTGCCTTGCACGCTCGTTTCCAGCCCGCGCTTGGCGGCGAGCGTCGCGAAGCCGAGAAAGCTTGTCGATGCCATCAGGAAACCGCCGAGCAGGCAGGCGGCGGGCAGCGCCCATTCGGCCCGCGCGAAGCCAAAACCCAGTGGAATGGCGGTGTAGAACGCGTAATCGCACACGACATCGAGATAGCCGCCAAGATCGGTGCTGCGCGTCTGGCGCGCGACGGGCCCGTCGAGACCGTCGCTGATCCGGCTGACGACGATCAGCGCAACCCCCCATCCGAACAGGTCAAGGCCGATCGCCACGCCCGCTGCGATGCCGGCGATTGCGCCGGTGATACTGAGCGCATTGGGTGTAACGCCGATCCGCGCCAGTCGTGCCGCCACGCGATTGAGCGGCGGATCGATCAGCGGGCGCAGGCGGGCATCGAACATCGTGCGGTTATATACCCTTCACACGCCGAGCGTGAGCACGCCGATCACCGCCCCCACCATCATCGTGGCCAGGTTGCCGGCGAACCAGCTTTTAAAGCCAAGCGCGGCAAATTCGGCGCGCCGCGCCGGGCACAAGGTGGACAGCGTCGATACGCCAAGCCCGATGCTCGCCAGATTGGCAAAGCCGCACAGCGCATAGACGGTGATCAACTTGCCGCGCGGCGACAACGCATCCGCCCCCAGCGCCGCCATCTGCTGGTACGCGACATATTCGTTGAGGATGGCTTTGGTCCCCATCAGCGTGCCTGCCATCTGCGCTTCTGCCCAGGGGACGCCGAGCAGCCACATCATCGGCGCGAAAATCCAGCCGAACAGGCGTTGCAGGGTGAGGGGGGCCCCCCAGATATCGGGCGCGAGACCGAGGATATTGTCGGTCAACGCCACCAGCGCGAACACCACGATCAGCACCGCGATGATCGCGAGGAACAGCTGCAGCCCATCCATCGTGCCGCGAATGATGGCGTCGATGCTGTTGTCGAACTTTAAGTCTTCATCGGTGCGGTCGGCAGGCGTCGCTTCATCGCCGGGCACAAGCAGGCGGGCGACGAGCAGCGTTGCAGGCAGCGAGAGGAGCGAGGCGGTGATGATGTGGCCAAAGGCATTGTCGACGACGAGCTTCAATGTCTGGCTGTAAAGCACCAGCACCACGCCCGACACGGTCGACATGCCGAGCGCCATGATGGCGAAAATCTCGGCGCGGCTCATATGCAGCAGATAGGCGCGCACGATCAGTGGCGCTTCAACCACGCCCAGAAACACGTTGCCGCCCGCGTTGAGCGCGACCGCCCCACCAATGCCGAGCGTGCGCTCAAGCAGCCAGCCGAGACCCTGCGCCACGCGTTTCAAGATGCCCCAATGCCATAGCAGCGAGGCGAGCGCCGAGGTCACGATCACCAGCGGCAAGATCTGGAAGGCGATGATCAGCGGCGGCGGCGCGCCGGGCTTGACCGCAAAGGGTAGGTCGCCGCCGGCGAGATAGCCGAACATGTAGCGCGATCCCCTGTCGGTCGCGGACTGGAGCACCGACAGGCCGTCATTCGCTGCCGCCAGCGCAGCCCAGACCGGGGGGGCCTTGATCAGCAGCAAGGCGAGCGCGAATTGCAGGCCCAATGCGCCGGCAACCCAGCGCCAGCCGAGCAGGGCACCGCGCCGTTCGCTCAGCGCGGCACACAGCGCGATGATCGCGAACAGGCCGATCAGGCTGCGGATATTGGGCAGCAGGCCCCAATCCATTAACCGGGCTCCATTAACCGGGCTCCATTAACGGGGATCCATCAACGAAGCACCATCAAAACGACCAGCTCGCGCCGAACTGGAACTGGCGTGGCGGCCCGGCATTGCGCTGGACAAAGGGTACGCCACCGCCGAACTGGACCTGGTTGGACGTCGTCGCCGCATTGGCGAAGCCCGATAGGTTGTTGGCGTTGAAGACATTGAAGATATCCGCTGACAGTGTCAGCCCCTTGTTGAGCAGCGGTACGCGGTAGCGCAGCCCGAGATCAACGGTGCGCGACCAACCGAGCCGCCCCGAATTGCGCCCCTCACCCGGATAGCGATTGGCGTTGCCCACATATTGCTGCCCGAAGGAAAAACCGCTGCCGTTCAAATCTTGCGTCCCAAAGAGGCTCGCGTCGGGCACCAGATTGACCGGCTGGCCCGATTGAAACAAGCCCGTTGCCGTAAAGGTGAGGCCGTCGACCGGGTAAAGATAAGCGGTGGCCGCAATGACATGGCGGCGATCATTGACAGACGCGCCATATTCGCCTGCGAAATCATTGCCGTTCGAGGCGCGGAAATTGATGTCGTCGGTGTCGTTTTGCAGGCGTGACAGCGTGTAGCTCACCCGCCCGGCGAACCAGTCGGCACCCTTTTCCTTGATCAGCTGAACGTTGAGCGCCTGATATTCGGATTGTCCGCCGGTTTCGGACACGGTGATCTGGCGCGCGCCGCCAGCCACTGGTGCCACCGGCCGCGTGGCATCGGCGGCGGCTTGCGAGCGGACCAGCCCCAGGCTCTGCGCCAGCGCCAGCCGCGCCGCGTTGGTCGGGGCTGCTCGAAGCGCGGCGATGTTCGTGGGGGTTAGCGCGGCGGCATTGGGCGTGAACGGCGCGGGCGCGTTCAAGTCGCGCAGCCGGACGAGATTGTACGACCGGTTATAGATCAGATCGATCTTTGCGGTGAAACTTGTGGCGACCTCGCGCTGATAACCGACCGTGAGTTGCAGGCTGTAGGGATTGTCATAGCCGTTCGGGTTGCGGATGCGGATCTCGTCGCTTGAGGTCGTGGCGCGCAAACCCGCAACGCTTGAGGCGGGCGGGCAGGCGGCGACGGTGGTGCAGGCTGGGTTGACGGTGAGATTGCCGTCGAAGGTGGCAGCGCCCAGATTGGCATTGGCAGGCAAAATGCCGCGCGCGACCAGCTGGTTTAGCTGGCCCAAAAACGCCGGGCTCGTGGTGCTGCGCTGGAGCGCGTCGGAGATGATCGCATAGGGGATTTTGTCGTAATAGAGCCCCACGCCAAAGCGGATCGCGGACTTCGCATCGGGCTGGTAGTTTACCGCGAAGCGCGGCGCGATATTGTTGAAATCGCCGCCATTGCCGCCTTGCGCGGAGAGCGAATCATAGTCCCAGCGCAGGCCAAGCGTCGCGGTCAGGTTTGGCCGTAGTTGCCATTCATCCTCGACATAGGCGTTCACCTGGCTTTGCCCGGTGCCGAAGGTGGCGGGGCGGATTTCGACGCCGTAATTGGCGACGACAGGGTTGAGCGACAGGATGTCCTGCGCCCCCAGCGCTAGTCCGCGTGGCCGCAGCGCATCGAGCTGGGCCTGTGTCAGCCGGACGGTGTAATTGCCGTTGGGGTTGCCGCCGCCCGCCAGCGCGAAATCGCTGTGCAGGAACTCGCCGCCGATCTTGAGCCGGTGATCGCCGAGATCGAGGGTGAATTTGTGCTGCGTTTGGTAACTATTCTCGGTCTCTACAAAGACAAAGCCGGGGTCGCCGACCACGGCGACCGTCAGCCCCGTTGGCCCTAGCGCCGCGACCTGCGGACCACCTGCACGCGCGCGCGCGAAATCCCAATCGAAGCGGCTAAACTGGAAGCTGCCCTGATAGGTCAGCCGGTCACCATTATAAACGGCGGTGAGCGCCGCGAGCGTCGATTTGCGTTCCTCGAACGAGCCCGCCGACGGGAAGGTGACGTTGCCGCCGCCGAGGCTGCCGCCCGGCCGCTCGATCGCGACATCGCCATAATTGAAGCGCGCGCTGAGTGACCAGTCATCGGTCAGCTTGTGATCGATCCTGAGCGAGCCGAGATAGAAGCTGTTGGTGCCGCGCACCGCGCCGGTGACACCGAGCGCAGGGGAATCGACGACATTGTCGTTGATGTCGCGGGTGTATTCGAGGGCGGCGTAGAAGAAGGTCCGGTCCTTCACGATCGGGCCGCCGATCGATCCTCCACCCTGGATGCGGCTGAAACTGTCGCCGACCGGGTTGCCCGTCAAGTCGCGACGCGGGAAGGGGGAGGCACTGTCGACCGGGCGACCGGGGCGGTACAGGACATAGCCTTCGCCCTTGAATTCATTGCCGCCGCCCTTTGACGTGACATTGACGATGCCGTTGGCGGTGCGACCAAATTCGGCGGAGAAATTGTTGCTGAGGACGGTTACGTCAGCGGCGGCGCTGAGCGGGGTTGGGAATTTCTGCCCGCCCAGGAAATTCTCGTTATTGTCGAGCCCGTCGATCAGATAATTGGTGAACAGGCTGTTCGCGCCGTTGATCGAAACCGTCGGCGCTTCGCTGAAAAACCCTGTCGAGGGGACGACATTGGGCAGGCGGATCAGCGCGGAGACGACATCGCGCCCTTCGATCGGCAAGTCGCGCAGTTCCTTGCCCGACAGCGTGGCCGAGACCTCGGCATTGACGGTGTTGACCCCCGACGTCGCCCGCCCGCCGGTGACGACGATGGCGGCTTCTGCGCGGCGCAGCGTGACCGACTGGGTGAAGTTCGACCGGAGCGACAGCGGCACGGACCCCGTCGCCGCATCGGTATCCGCCAGGCGCACGCTGTAGCTGCCCGCAGTGGACAGGCCATCGAGCACCAATTGCCCCTGCGCATCGGTGCGCACGGTGCGCTCGAAGCCGATATCGGCGTTGGCGACGATTACATCTGCATCGGCGACCGGGGTGCCGGTGGATTCATCGACGACGGTGATCTTCAGGCCTGCCAGCTGCGCCATAGCCGGGCTGCTAATGGCGACCGCCGATATGATCGCCGTGGCCGTCAATAGCCCTCGATATCGCTTCATTATTCCCCCCTTGTCGTCGCGCCTTATCGTCCAGCGTTGGTCGCCATTGTCTAGCGATATCTCACCCGAACCAGCGCAGGAAGCGCACCAGCGTCCTAGTTCGGTCGCTGAACAGGCTGGCGGTATAGGCAGAGCTCGCCACCCGCTTGTTGATTTCGGCATAGGTCGGATAGGGCGCGATGATGCCGGTCAGCGCGCGCAGGCCAAGCTTGGCGGTGATCATCAGCGTCCAGGTCTGGATCAGCTCGCCCGCACCCGGCCCGACGATCGATGCGCCCGCGATCTTGCCCTTGACCAGCACCACCTTGACCATGCCCTCGGTGCGCTTTTCCGCCTGTGCCCGATCATTCTCGTCGAAGCGCCAGTGGAGCACGCGGACGTCGTTGCCGTGGGCGGCGCGCGCGGCTGCCTCGGTCAGGCCCACCTGTGCGAGCTCCGGATCGGTGAAGGTCACCCAGGGCAATGCCGCGTAATTGACCTTGGCGGGAATGCGGAACAGCGCATTCTGGATGACAATGCCGGCTTCGTAGCCAGCGGTGTGGGTGAATTGCGGCCCCTCGCGGCAATCGCCGATCGCGAAGATGCGTTTGTTGCTGGTGCGCCGGCGCGGATCGACGACGATGCCCTTTTTCGAATAGGCGACGCCCGCCGCCTCAAGGCCCAGCCCTTCGACCGTCGGGGTGCGCCCGGCAGCGACGAGCAGGTGCGACCCTTCGATGATCTGCCCGTCGCCCAGCATCAGCCGGACCTTGCCGTCTTCGTGCGTGACGGCGTTGATCGAGGCCCGTTCGATGATGGAAATGCCTTCGCCGATCAGGGCCTGCCGGACGATCTCGACCAGCTCGGCATCGTCGCGCGGCAGGATGGGGCCGAGATCGACAATCGTGACCGCGCAGCCTAGCCGCCGATGCGCTTGCGCCATCTCGCAGCCGATCGCGCCGCCGCCGATGATGATCAGATGATCGGGGCGGGTCCGCAGGCCAAAGATCGTTTCGTTGGTCAGATAAGGGCCGTCCGTCAGGCCCGGGATCGGCGGCACGCCGGCGCGGCTGCCGGTGGCGATCACGAAGCGGCGGGCGCGGATGTGGCGGCCGCCGACCTCGACCGTCTGGCGATCGATGAATTTGCCGGCCGCACGGATAACGGTGCAGCCCAGACCCTCAAAACGCTCCTGGCTGTCGACCGGGGCGATCGTATCGATGACGCTTGCGACGTGATCCTTCACCGCGCCGAAATCGATACGGGGCGGATCATAGGTAACGCCGAATTTGGCTGCCGCCTCGCCGGCATGGGCCGCTTTTGCTGCCGCCAGCAGCGCCTTGGACGGCACGCAGCCGCTGTTGAGGCAATCGCCGCCCATCGCGTGCGGCTCGAGCAGCGCGACGGTCATGCCGAGCTGCGCTGCACCGGCTGCGACCGAAAGCCCGCCCGAGCCAGCGCCAAGGATGCACAGATCGAATTGCTCGGTCACGCGACTTTCTCCTTGCGGAAGCGCTTGTAGAGAATCGGGATCAGCGAGAGCGCGGCGAGCCCCAGGATCGGCCCGATCACCTCGGGCTTGAGCAGCGCGCCCTTCAGGTTCAGCTCTTGGCCGGCCGCCAGCACCGCCCCTGCGCCCGCGCCAATCGACGCATAGACGAAGGTGCCGGGGATGATGCCGATCGCGGTCGCCAGTACATAATCGCGCAGCTTCACGCCGAACAGCGCGGGCACGATATTCACGAGCCAGAAGGGTGCGACCGGCAGCAACCGCAACAGCATGAGATAGCTGAATGCGTTCTTCTGGAACCCGTCGGCGAGCTTTTCGCCCCAGTTGCCGATTCGCTTGCGCAGTGCATCGCCCGATGCATTGCGCGCGATGAGGAAAACGATCGTCGCGCCCAGCGTCGCGCCGATCACCACGAGGCTGCCGCCCACGATTGTTCCGAAGAACAGCCCCGACGCGATCGTCAGCAAGCTTGCGCCCGGAAAGGAAATTGCGACCAGCGCAGCATAGATGCCGACCAGCGCCAGCGCCGATACAACGGGGTTGCGTGCCACGAAATCGACCAGGAATTGCCGATTATCGCGCAGCGCATCAAGCGTGACATAGCGCTGACCGCCCAGCGCAAAGAAGGCGATGGCGATTATCACCAGCACGATCAATGGCCCAAACCGCTTCAGCATCTTGGCGTTCCCCCTTGGTCGTGCCCTTTAGCGTGCTTCGTTGAGCGACCAATCATAATCATAGCTGTCGATGGTCGTGCGATTGCCCAGAAGCTTGGCCGTGTCGGCATTGGCAAAGCGCCGGGCAAATGCCAGGACACCCTTAGGTCCGCCGAAATCGCCGCCATACCAATCGAAGATTCGCGAGGCGACCAGCTTGTTGCCCTTCAGCGCAAACCCGCGTGCGCTGTCGACATAGGCATGCGCCGCCGCATCGAGCTGGGCGCTGATCGTCGGTGCCTCATAGGCGGTCAGCGCCAGATTGGGGCAACCGACCGAAGCGCAATTGACCGCGAAATGCACCCGCGCATCGCGGAAGATGGGGCGCAGGATGCCGTGTTCGATATTGTTGAGGCTGAGCTTTTCACCCTTAACGGCCACTATCTTGCGATCCCACGGCCCGGTCGGGAACAGCCCGTCCTTGATGTTGAGGATCGAACTGGTCGGATAGGCGCCGAGCACAACCTCGATGGTGGCGGCATTATAGAGATTGATCCAATAGGCGAATTGCTGCGGGCGGGAGAGCCGATCGACATCGACCGCCTCGAGCCTGTCGATCGTGGCCGATAGGGCGGCCTTGTCCGCCGCCGTCACCCGGCCATAGGCAAAGGCGGTGCGCCCATCGGCCAGGCGCACGCCGTAGCGCTTCAGAAACGCGTTCCAGCCGGCATAATCCACCGCCAGGCCCGACCCGCTCTTTTGCCAGCGCGTCAGCAGCTGCGCCTTGGGTGCGGCGGATGCCGCAGTGGGCGCGAACGCCATCACCATCGCCATGAGTGTAGCCAGCAATGTTCTTGCCCAAATCATCCTATGCTCCTTTGTGCTCGATTGCCTTACGGCCACGGCACCAGATGGGTTACGAAGCGTCGGGTCATTTATGCGCGACACGAGGAAGCCGTTATATCGCGCACTTGCTGTGTGTGAATGCCGACTGAGTTTTCGGCCAGCTTCGCGCCCGAATGATCGGCAGGCAATGTTAGACTGTTGCATTACGGCCGGGGAAGATGCAGCTTATCTAGCAGAGCCAGAATACGAAACATAGTCGTGCAAGGCGCTCTGCTGCAGGAAGAACCCGATCTGTGTGAGAGGGTTTCAATTGATTGAATTGTTGTTCCATTCGGCGATACCCATCGCAGCGCTCGTGTTTGCGGGGCTGGCGGCGGGCTATGCTGCGGGATTGTTTGGCATCGGCGGCGGCTTCATCGTCGTGCCGGCGCTGTTGCTCGTGCTGCCGCTGCTAGGCGGCGACAAGGTGCAGCTTGCCCATGTCGCGATCGGCACGTCGGCGGCCACCATCATCGTCACCTCGATCCGGTCGCTGCTGTCGCATGCCAAGCGTGGCGCGGTGGAATTCCCGATCCTGTGGAGCTGGGGGCCGTGGCTCATCATCGGCGATGCGTTTGGGGTTCTGCTGGCGGGGCGAGTCGATGGCCATGTGCTGACAATGATTTTTGCCGTCGGCGTCGGCTGTATGTCGCTGATGTTCCTGGTGCCGCGACTGGCCGACCAGAAGCTGGGGGACGACATGCCGGGCATGGCACCGCGGGTCGCGATCGCAGGCGGGCTGGGCGCTTTTTCGTCCTTGCTTGGCATCGGCGGGGGCACCATCGCCATCACCGTGATGACGTTGTGTGGGCGCTCGATCCACCGGGCGATCGCGACGGCATCGGGCATCGGCGCGCTGATCGCGATCCCAAGCGCGATCGGCTTCGTGTTGATCGGGTTGCGGGAGACCGGGTTGCCCTGGGGATCGCTCGGCTTTGTCAACCTGCCAGCGGCCGCCGTTATCACCTCCATGTCGATCCTGACCGCGCCGTTTGGCGTGGCGGCAGCGCACAGCCTGCCAGCGACGCCGCTGCGGCGCATTTTTGGCCTTTATCTGATTTTCATCTCGGTCGTCATGTTCAGGAACGCGATGACCATGTGACCAAGCCGGCGGGGGTCGAGCCCTGCCACCATCGACAAAGGGGAACGCAGGATGACTGAAGTTGGTGCACTGACGGGAACGCTGGCCCTGCCCGAAGCGGCGCAGGACGATTTGCTGACACGCGGCTATAACCGGCGTGATCTGGCTCGGCTTGCCGCCGTCTTCGGCGTCGGCACGCTGGCGGCGACGACGGGACGGCCGGCCTGGGCCTCGGCCGGCGTGCCCGATCCGGCTCCATCCGCCAAGACGCGGATCGGCGCGAACGAGTGCTGGACTGGGCCGCTGATGCCGGGCCAGCGCGCCGCCGCCGCGATGATCAGCAACAGCAACCGCTATTCCCCGCACGACGAACGCGGCGATTTCATCAAGGCCGTCATGTCGGTCGAAGGCGTGCCTTATGATCATGTCGCGCCCTGGCCGGGATCGAGCGATCCCCTGTCGCGCGCGGTGATCAGCTATTGCTCGCCGACCAGGGGCCTGGTGACGGCGGACCCGACCTTCGAACTGGCCGGCCGTACGGCTGAGTGGGTCGGTGCGCCGGTCAAGCGCGTGCCGCTGACGCCGGATTTCAGCCATGATGTAAAGGCGATGCTGGCCGCCGATCCCAAGGCCGGGCTGTATTACATCTGCACGCCCAACAATCCGACGGGCACGGTGACCCCGCTCGCCGACATCGAGTGGCTGATCAAGAACAAGCCCGAAGGATCGATGGTGCTGGTCGATGAGGCCTATACCCATTTTGCCGGGGTGCCTGTCGCCTCGTCGTTTGCGGCCAAGTATAAGGACGTGATCGTCCTGCGGACCTTCTCGAAAATCTTCGGGATGGCGGGCATGCGGGTTGGCTATATCATGACCAATCCGGCCAATATCGCGACAATGATGCGCTATGACGGCGGCATGCAATCGGGCGCGATGCCGCTGCCCTCGCTCGCCTGCGCCACCGCGAGCCTGACCGCCGCGTCGCTGATCGCCGCGCGCAAGGCGGAGATGGAATCAGCACGCGGCCTGACGCTCGATCACCTGAAGGCGCGCGGGCTGACGGTGGTGCCGACCAACGCCAACATGATCATGATCGACTGGAAGACCAAGGCCGCCAAGGAGGTGCAGGCGGCGTTTCGTGCGCAAAGCGTGGAAATCGGCCGGTCATGGCCGATCTGGCCCACCGTTTCACGGATCACGGTCGGGTCGATGGCGGACATGAAGAATTTCTGCATGGCGCTCGACAAGGTTTGGGTGGCGTGAGGGTTGAATCTCCAATGGGCATTTAGCCAGGCCGGGGACGCATCGATGGGGTGATGTGAGTTGGTGGTCTTTGGCTATTTGCCCTTCTCCCATCGGGGGAAGGATGCCGCAGCTTGACAGCTTGCTGTCTAGCGAAGGTTGGATGAGGGGTTCGGCGTTATCGAGGGGGCGATCCCCTCACCCAGCTCCGACTAGGCCCGCGCTGAAGAAGCGCGACCCAAGTCTGCACAACCCTCTCCCGACGGGGGAGGGGGACGTGTCTGCTCCTGGTGGATCAATCCACCTTGCGGAACGGGATGACCGGGAGCAGCATCAGCGCATGACGCCTAATCGAAAATTGCTGACGATAGCTGCGGCGGGCGTATGCGCTCTGTTCTGCTCATCCGCTGGCAGCGCATGTAGCTTCCCGCTACGTAAGATGACTTCTGCACAGGTCAGGCAGCAGGCGCGAGACGATTTCAGAAGTGCGAGTGTCGTGATCGACGCCGAAGTCGTCACGCCGATGAGTTTTGGAAGCGCGTGGAAGCCCGGATTTACGCCAATAGCTTATCTTAGAATATTGAGGACCTGGAAGGGCCGTATTCAACAGGACTTGGTGCCGGTTGTCTACATATCGTCGTGCGACATTGGGCTGGAAACCAAGGGTGAAAGGCTTCGCATCCTTTTGAAAGGTGAAGGCGTGTTCACAGCCGATCAGCTCATGAACGGTGGAGGCGTTCAAGATTTAACGACATACCAAGCCGAGATCGACGGTCTTGCCGGTCGGCGACGCTCGCCTGCGATGGCCCATTTCCCAGGTGCAATGCCGCCCCCGACCAAGGAGCGGAATGTCCGCTAGTGGGGCGTATTCTGTTGAAAAACTCCCTCTTGCGATCGTGATAAAGTCCTGATTC
>CAZXBM010000052.1:0-24057 GCA_964638495.1 uncultured Stakelama sp.
AAAATTTCACGGTGCCAATCGGCATAGTCGTAGTTCCTTGAGTAGATCCGGCGGCGTGTTTCAACGGCGCGACCGGTGGGGCCGATATAGAGAAGACGGCGCGTCGTCCGGCCCCGGCCGGCGCGCCGAAACCGGCTCAGACGCGCGGGCGGCGCGGCGCCTTGAGAAAAAGATAGGGTGAGCGCCGGGCGGCAATCAGCCCGGCATAGCCGCTCGCCAGCCCGGCATGGGCCGCGCGCACGCTGCGATCCTGCGCTCGCTCGGCATTGACGAGTGAAATCTGCTCGCGCTTGAAAAGATAGTTGAGGTCCACAGTCGCCGCTCCAATTGGCTAAAATAGGGAGCGCGCAGGTCTCTCAGTCACGGGAGAAGTCGATGGGGTACTCGAGTGATGCAAGCGCAATAGCACAAGCGCGCGGATTTGTCGCATCTTTAAACGCAGCGTCGCGATTGCCGAAATTGCCGACGCATGACGGCTTTCGTCGCACCCGTGGGGCTTTCGCGACACGGCCTGCTCGCTATGGTGGGTGACGATGCCCCGCCCCGCCCGCCCCTTGGCGCTGACCGCCCTGACGCTGTGCGCCGCGCTGCTGCTGATCGCCGCGAAGAAGCCCGTCGTCGGCGCTGAAGCGCCCGATTTCGAAATGACGATGCTCGACGGCAGCAAGGTCAACCTGCGCGACCTGCGTGGCGAGGTGGTGGTGCTCAATTTCTGGGCCACTTGGTGCGTGCCGTGCCGCACCGAACTCCCCACACTCGATGCCTATTATGCCCTGCAGGCCAAACACGGGCTCAAGGTGTTCGCCATCACGACTGAGGATTCGGTGCCGATCTTCCGACTGAAAAAACTGTTCGCCCAGATGCACATCCCGTCGGTTCGCCGCATCAAGGGGCCATATGGGCCGCTAACGGGCGTGCCGACGAATTTCGTTATCGATCGCGCCGGTCGGGTCCGCTATGCTGCCTCAGGCGCGTTTGGTCTGACAGAGCTAAACACGCTGCTCGTGCCGCTGCTCAATGAGCCGCGCCCCATGAGCGCGGACGACAGCGCGCGCTAAGCTGACCGAAGCGCGGCGACGCCGGGCAGTTGCTTGCCTTCCATCCATTCGAGGAAAGCGCCACCTGCCGTCGAGACGAAGGTGAAATCGTCCGCCACGCCGGCCTGGTTAAGCGCGGCGACGGTGTCGCCACCGCCCGCCACTGACACCAGCGACCCATCCTTGGTGAGTGCAGCCGCCGTGCGTGCGAGCGCGACGGTGGCGGTATCGAAGGGCGGCGTCTCGAATGCGCCGAGCGGCCCGTTCCACACCAGGGTGCGGCAATTCTTGAGCACATCGGCCAGCGCCTCGGTCGCGGCGGGGCCGATGTCGAGGATCATTTCGTCGGCAGCGACTTCATGGACATTGACCGTGCGCACTGGCGGGTTCGCCCGAAACTCTTTGGCGACCACGGCGTCATAAGGCAGGTGGATCGTGCAGCCGGCGCGTTCGGCGGCGGTGAAGATTCCTTCCACCGTGGCGATCAAATCATGCTCGCACAGCGACTTGCCAACATTCACCCCGCGCGCCGCAAGGAAAGTGTTCGCCATCCCGCCGCCGATGATGAGATGATCGACCTTGTCGACCAGATGCGTGAGAACGTCGAGCTTGCTCGACACCTTCGCCCCGCCGACGACCGCTGCAACCGGATGTTCGGGATTACCGAGCGCCTTTTCCAAAGCGTCGAGTTCAGCTTCCATCGCTCGCCCGGCAAAGGCGGGGAGCGCATGGGCAAGGCCCTCCGTCGAGGCATGCGCGCGGTGCGCGGCTGAAAAGGCATCATTGACGTAAAGATCGCCTAGCGCCGCGAAGCGCGCGACCACGGCGGGGTCATTTTTTTCTTCGCCACTGAAGAACCGGGTGTTTTCCAGCACGCCGATATCGCCTGGCTTCAACGCAGCGCTGGCGGCGGCATCGCCCTCCCAGTCGATGTAGGTGACGGGGCGGCCAAGCACGGCGGCATAGGCCGGCGTCACCCGCGACAACGAGGTATCGGCGCTTGGGACCTTTGGGCGGCCGAAATGCGCCAGCACCAGCACGATCGCGCCACGATCGGCCAGTTCGGTCACGGTCGGCAGGGTGGCGCGCAGGCGGGTATCGTCGGAGACCCGGTCTCCCTCCATCGGCACGTTCAGGTCCTCGCGCACCAGCACGCGCTTGCCCGATACATCGCCCATGTCGTCAAGCGTTCGAAATGCCTTCACGCCACCGTCTCCATCACCTGTTCGACCAGAATCGTATCGCCGATCGCGATCTCTCCACCGGAAAGCACGCGCGTGCATATGCCACCGCGCCAATCCTGCTGTAGCAGGGCCTGCAATCCTGGTTCGATCGCGTCCATCCGGTGGCAGGGATCGCATTCGACCATCACCATCAGCTGGACCTCGCCGATGCGCAGCACAGTGCCCGGCGTCTGCGGCAGATCAAGCCCGTCGACCAGAATGTTCGCGCGTCGCGCCGACCAGCGATGATCAGCACCGAGCGCGGCCATTGCGGCCTCCCAGTCGCTGCGCTCGATCAGCGTGACCTGCCGCCGGTTGCGACCGCCGGGCTTGAAGCGCCCCTTGCAGTCGCCCTCCACCCCACGCTCGCGGGTGATCGATGCACGCTCAATCTCTTCCATCGGCGCGCGCGGAGAGGCGTGGCGGGCAATACCCGCGACCACGCCCGGTCCGCCCGCCCCCATGTCGATCAGAGAAACGCTGCCATCGCCTTGGCCGTATCGACCATGCGGTTCGAGAAACCCCATTCATTGTCGTACCAGCTGACGACGCGAACCAGCTTGCCGTCGATCACGGCCGTCTCGAGGCTGTCAATGGTCGACGAGGCCTGATCATGCATCAGATCGATCGAGACGAGCGGTTCGTCGGTATAGGCCAGAATGCCCTTCAGCGGCCCGCTTTCGGAGGCTGCCTTCAGGATTGCATTCACTTCCTCGATTGTCGTGTCACGCTTGGGGGTGAAGGTCAGGTCGATCAGCGAGACATCGGGCACCGGCACGCGGATGGCCGATCCATCCAGCTTGCCCTTCAGTTCGGGCAACACCTCACCGACTGCGCGCGCGGCACCGGTCGTGGTGGGGATGATCGACATCGCGGCGGCACGTGCGCGACGGGGATCGCTATGGGCCTGATCCAGAATCTTCTGGTCGTTGGTATAGGCATGCACCGTCGTCATCAGCCCGCGTTCGATGCCGATCGCATCGTTCAGCACCTTGGCAACGGGTGCCAGGCAATTGGTGGTGCATGAGGCATTGGAGACGATCACATGATCGGCGGTGAGCTTGTCATGATTGACGCCGAACACCACGGTGAGGTCAACACCCTTGCCCGGTGCCGAGATGAGCACTTTCTTCGCGCCGGCATCGAGATGCTTCTGGCAGCTCGCACGATCTGTGAAGAAGCCAGTGCATTCCAGCACCAGATCGACGCCGAGTTCCTTGTGCGGCAAATTCGCGGGATCGCGTTCGGCAGTGACGCGGATGCGCTTGCCGTCGACAACCAGATCATTGCCATCGGCCGAGACCGAGCCCGGATATTTGCCATGCACGCTATCGCGGCTGAACAGCCACGCGTTGGATTTCGTATCCGTCAAATCATTGATGGCGACCAGTTCCAGGCCTGTATCGCCCTGTTCGAGCATCGCGCGTGCAACCAGGCGGCCAATGCGCCCGAACCCGTTGATCGCTACCTTGATCGTCATCGACTTGATCTCCGTTATTTCTGCAATTTTGCCAGGATTTGGGGGGTAATCGCGTCAACCGTCAGCCCGAAATGCTTGTAGAGAGCGCCGATCGGCCCCGATGCACCGAAGCTGTCGATACCTATCCGCAAGCCTCGATCGCCAACATAGCGCTCCCAGCCCAGCGTCACGCCGGCCTCGATCGACACCCGCAATGCATCTTGCGGCAGAACGTCAGCGCGGTAGGCTGCGTCCTGCGCATCGAAATGCGACCAGCAGGGCATGGAAACAACATCGGCACCGATGCCCTGCGCTTCAAGGCCATCTGCCACGGCAACGGCAATTTCAACCTCGGACCCCGTCGCCATCACCACCACCTGGCGCGGGGCGGTTGCCGCGCGCAGGCGATAACCGCCCTTTGCGCTCAGCATGTCGCCACCGGTGCGCTGTTGCTTGAGATTTTGCCGCGACAGCGCGAGCAAGCTTGGGCCGTCCTTCTTCGCGAGCGCCAGCGCCCAGCATTCGGCAACCTCGACGGCGTCGCACGGGCGATACACATCGAGATTGGGGATCATCCGCAGGCTCATCAGATGCTCGATCGGTTGATGGGTCGGGCCATCCTCGCCGACGCCGATCGAATCATGCGTCATCACATAGATGACCCGCGCCTGCTGGATTGCCGACAGCCTGATGGCGGGCCGGGCGTAATCCGCAAACACCAGGAACGTCCCGCCAAAGGGGATGACGCCGCCGTGCAGCGCCATGCCGTTCATCGCCGCCGCCATACCAAATTCGCGGATGCCGTAATTCACGTACCGGCCCGAATAATCACCGGCCGACATGTTGGTCAGCACGGGCGTCTTGGTGAAATTGGAGCCGGTCAAATCGGCCGATCCACCGACCAGTTCGGGCATTGCCGCCGTCAGCCCTTCCAGCGCGAACTCGGATGATTTGCGGGTCGCGACCGAGGTCGGCACCCTATCCCAATTCGAAAACGCCCAGCCAGTGGCATCTTCAAGCGTGACGTCGCCGGCCATGCGGCGCTCAAATTCGGCCTTGTCGGCATGGCCTGCCAGCCTTGCTTGCCAATCGACATGCGCCTTGGCGCCGCGCTTGCCGAAATCCAGCCAAGTGGCACGGATGTCACCCGGTATCTCGAACGGCGCTGCATGCCAGCCAAGCGATTCGCGCGCGGCGGCAACCTCGTCCTTGCCAAGGGCGGAGCCATGGGTCTTGCTGGTACCCTGCTTGTTGGGTGCGCCCTTGCCAATGATCGTCCTGCAGCGGACGAGCGACGGGCGGGGATCAGCAACGGCCTCCGCAAGTGCGCGAGCAATATCGGCAAAATCGTGGCCGTCGCACTCAGCGACATGCCAACCGCTTGCCCGGTAGCGCGCGGGGATATCCTCGTTCGACGAGAGGCTGACCGGCCCGTCAATCGTGATGCGGTTGTCGTCCCACAGCACATTCAGCCGCCCGAGCCGCAGATGCCCGGCAAGCCCGACCGCTTCGTGATTGACACCTTCCATCAGGCAGCCATCGCCGGCGATTGCCCAGGTGCGATGGTCGACGATCTCATCCCCGAAAACCGCGTTCAGATGGCGCTCTGCGATGCCCATGCCGACGGCCATCGCGACGCCCTGCCCGAGCGGACCAGTCGTGCATTCAACCCCAGGCAGTTCGAAATTTTCCGGATGACCGGCACAGTGACTGCCGAGCTGGCGAAAATTGCGGATGTCGTCGATTGTCGGCTGCTCATATCCGGTAAGGTAAAGCAGCGAGTAGATCAGCATCGATCCATGCCCGGCAGAGAGCACGAACCTGTCACGATCGGGCCATTTGGGATCGGCGGGATCGTACTTCAGAAACTGCGTGAACAGGACCGTGGCGACGTCCGCCATGCCCATTGGCATGCCCGGGTGGCCAGAATTGGCGGCCTCCACTGCGTCCATCGACAGTGCCCTGATGGCATTTGCAAGATCGGTCGGGGCTGCGCCCATCGGTGGCTTCTCCGGGTGGCCGGCACGCGCCCTGCGCGCTGTCTTGCCGACGAGTCGATGATGAGGCGCGTCTTTGCGGTGGTGCAGCCGCGCCGTCAACCTTGGGGTCGCCTGCAGGCGATTCCCGGCTTGCCGTGCGGAAGTGACGTGCTACCCTCGGCATATGGCAGAAATGTTACCTTCTTCTGCGCCGGAACGGATTGAGCGGGCGCTCGCGCGGATCGAATCCGTGCTGACCGACCATGCCCTTGAGCGCGATGCGCTCACGACGCGCCATGCAACACTAAGGGCCGAAATGGCCGACGCGATTGCGGCACTCGATCAGATCCTCGCATCGGGGACAGAATAATGGCCGAGGTCACACTCCAGATCGGCGATCGGCAGCACCGCGTCGCCTGCACGGCTGGAACAGAGGAGCAGGTGCGCAATATTGCCGCACGGCTGCACGCCCGGTGGCCCGATGCGCGGCGCGCGTCCGGCGGCATGAGCGATGAGCGAACGATGCTGTTCGTCGCCCTCATGCTAGCCGATGCGCTGGATGAAGCGGAAAAGACCGCCCCCGCCCCCATGGCACCGCCACCGCCCCCATCAACAACCGAAATCGACGCACCGGACATGGCCCGGCTGGCAGAGCGGCTGGAAGCAATTGCCACTGCCCTTGAGAATTCAATCGCAAGCGCCTAAATGTATTGATGGTGGGTACTGCCCGGTACGAGCTTCACGAACATCCCTGAGGCGATTCTTCATCCTGGGGGGCTGTCCCTTCGCGGATCCTGGTCCGAGAAAATGGTCCCCACCTGACGTTACTGGCGTCAGAGGATATTCAGGCAAACGGCCATGGCGGTCCCGCCACCTGCCCCGGCCACGGGGATAATGATGACGATGACCGATCAGGTATCGGCGAAATCCGCGCTGCGCGCGACAATGCGAGAGCGCCGCATCGTCTTTGCGCGAACCGCGCCGCCAATCCAGCCACCAATGGATTTCCTCGAGATGCTCGCAACCACTGGCATTGTCGCGGGCTATTGCCCGCTTCCGGGCGAGGCGGACCCGGGGCTTCTAGGGCAGGCGGCGATCGACCGCGGCTATCGCCTCGCCTTGCCGCACATCACTGGTCGCGGCCAACCGATGCGCTTCCTGTCATGGGTGCCGGGCCAACCTCTTGCCACCGGCCCCTTCGGGCTGAAGCAGCCGGAACCGGGATCCGATGAGCTCACGCCCGATATCATCCTTGCCCCGCTCCTCGCCTTTGATGGCGCCCTAAATCGGCTTGGCCAGGGCGCGGGATATTATGACCGGGCCTTTGCTGACCTTCCGTCGGTATTGAGGATTGGTGTTGCCTGGTCCATTCAGCGGGTCGATACCCTGCCCACTCAGCCCTGGGACGTGCCGCTCCACGGCATCGTTACCGAAACCGGCTGGATAGCCCCGGAGCCACTGTCATGACCCCAAGCTGGCGTAAACCCGCAGGGGCACTGCTGATGATGGCGGCAATTGCCATATGGGCAATTCTGGTCGTCAGCTTCTCCCCAATCATCGGTCGCTGGCCAGTGCTGCTCCAAACCGGCTTTTATGCGGTGACCGGCATTGTCTGGATCATGCCGATGAAACCGTTGCTTCGCTGGATGGAAACGGGGCGCTGGCGCGCGTAAACCGTCTCTCCAGGCGGCGTTGGCTTAATCGCGCCGCCACTCCATGACGTGCGCATAGGGCACCCGGCGATAGGTTTCAGCCTTTGCCGCGTCGCCGCCGCTCGGTGCTGGCTCGTCAAACATCGTCAGGCGAAGCCCGGCATCGATCAGCAGCGACATATAGGTCGATTGCGGCCGGTGCCAGTTGATGACATCAATCCCCCGCCACGCAGCACGAACCGGCCGCGGCTCCAGATACGCATCAATCGCGAAATGGTGTTTGCCGCCACGCCAGTTGCGTTGCCATCCACCATGTGCCGCTGCGGTGTTATAGCCGTTGAGATTGGCGATCAGCAGCGTGCCGCCGGGAGCCAGCACGCGCGCAAACTCGGCAATGGCGCGGTCGATCAACTCGATGTCGATGAGCGATAGATAGGATACGACGAGGTCGAAGCTTCCATCCGCCAATGCCAGCGCCTCGGCGCGGCCCAGGCGATAATCACCGGCAGGGTCCCGGCGTTTTGCCTCGGCGATCAGGGATGGCGCAGGATCGATTCCCGTGGTGCGGGTGACATGGGGTGCCATCATGCGGCAAAACCGACCCTCGCCGCAGCCAACGTCCAGCCCATTTGCAAAGCCGCGCGATTCAATGCGTGCGAGCATTGCCGAATCGAGCACATGCCGCCGGGTAAAGTCGCCCGCCTCCCCTTGAGAAGCGATCCAGGCAGCCGCCGATTCTTCCCAGGCGTCGTCCATGCCGCGAAGTCTTTTCCGCATCTGTGATGAAGGACCGCACGTCATGGCGCGAGTGACGGGGCTCGAACCCGCGACCTCCGGCGTGACAGGCCGGCGCTCTAACCAACTGAGCTACACCCGCTTATGAAGCGTGAGGCGCGGCACCTAGTTGAGGTGCTGCACGCTGTCAACCGGTCAAGAAGGTGGAACGCCCGATCCCTGCTCATCACGTCGTCGTTGATGGTCAAGCGTGCCGTGTTCGAACAGGAAGCCGGCGATGTCGGGCTTGCCTGCCGCACCGATGACCGTCTGAAGAATAATCAGCAGTGGCACCGCCAGCAATGCCCCCGGCGCCCCCCAAACCCAGCCCCAAAAGCTGAGTGAAATCAGAATCATGATCGGGTTTATTGTCAGCCGGTGGCCAACGATGAAGGGCGTGATCGCGTTCGCCTCGATCAGATGTGAGCCGATCATGATGAAAGCCGGTATCATCGCAACCCAGATATCGCTGAATACCATGAGCCCTCCCAGCGCCAGCAGCAGCGCTGCCACGATCGGCCCGAAATAAGGGACATAATTGAGCAACGCGACAATGCCGCCCCACATCATGGGAAAGGGCATCCCCATCAACCACAGCGAAAAGGCCATGAACAGGCCGAGCGACAGGTTAATCGCGGTGATTGTGCCCAGATACGAAGATGTGTCATCGACCACGTCCTGGATGACGCGCGCCGTCGCCATCGCGCCATCGAAGCTTGATCGGCTGGTGATCGTGCGCCGCCGCAGCCGGGTCCAGCTCGACAGGAAAAAGAACACCACGAGCGTGCCGAAGAAAACCTGGATGAACACCGTCGGCGCGGTGCTTGCGATCAGCTCGACCAGCGAACGCGGCGGCACCGTCGTGGCTTCTGCCGCACGCGCCATTTTCTGCGCGCCACCCGCAGCAAGGCGCATGGCCGTATCATCAACATATTTGTTGAGGCTGGTGTACAGATCGAGCAACGGCGCGATGTTCATCTGAATCTGGCCGATTCGTTCAGGGAGCATGCGGAAGAACTGCACCGCCGGCACGATGATCGCCGCGAGCGCAATGTTGGCAGCACCCAGAAACATGATCACGCAGATCAACGACGCGATTGACGCAGGCACCCGCTGCCGCTCCAGCCATTCGAGCGGCGGCACAAGGGCAATGGCGATCACGAGCGCTGCGGTAACGGGCAGGAAGAATTCCGCGCCAGCCTTCAGCGCAAAAGGCAATGCAAGGATAAGACCTACCCCGGCAATCAACGTCAGCGCAGCCAACATCCGGTCCCGGCGCAACGATACACCATCGGCTGCCGCGACAGGCGCGTCGCCAACCGTTAAACCGCTGATGACGGCTGGCGGAGACACAACAACGGCGGCGGCGGGATCAGCGTCCTGTGCGGTGCGTTGCGCGATAGGGCCGGACGGATCTTCCATCAGCTATTCATAGCGGCATTCCACTCGCTTGTAATCCCGGCTAGCGTAACCCCGATGAGCGATCTTATTCTTGTCATCGATGAGGGCACTACCTCCACCCGGGCGATGCTGTTCAGGCCCGACGGCACATGCGTCGCGACGCACGCCCTTGAGCTGACGCAGCATTATCCGCAGCCGGGCTATGTCGAACACGATGCTGCTGAAATCTGGAACCGCACCCTCGCGGTGATCCATGCGGTAATCGAACGCGCCGGCGGCGCAGAGCGAATCGCGGCGATCGGCATTACCAACCAGCGCGAAACGGTCGTCTTCTGGGACAAGACCACCGGCGAGCCGCTGGCTCCCGCCATCGTTTGGCAGGACCGTCGCACCGCGGGCATTTGCCGGACGCTGAAGGAAACGGGCCACGAACCGGCGGTGCAGGCCAAGACAGGGCTGCTGCTTGACCCCTATTTTTCCGGCTCGAAGATTGGCTGGGCAATGGCCAATTGGCCGCAACTGGCGGAGGCCGGCGATCGGCTGGCCGTCGGTACGGTCGAAAGCTGGCTGATCTGGAAGCTGACGGCCAACGAGGCCAGCAGCGGCGTTCATATCACCGATGCGACCAATGCCAGCCGCACGGCATTGATGGCCATTGGCAGCGGCGGATGGGACGACGGGCTGATCGACCTGTTTGGCGCGCCGCGTGCAGCGCTACCTGAGATTGTCGATTGCGCCGGGCATTTCGGGCAGACCACATTGTTCGGCCCGCCGATCCCGATCTGTGGCATGGCAGGCGACCAGCAAGCCGCGACAATCGGCCAATCCTGCCTCCAACCCGGAGAAACCAAGGCGACCTTTGGCACAGGCGCCTTCATCCTGACGCAGGCTGGCGCGATCCCGCCGGTTTCGCACAATCGCCTGCTGTCGACGATCGCCTGGCAGCTCGACGGCAAGCGCGCTTATGCGCTGGAGGGATCGGTGTTCGTCGCCGGCAGCCTCATCAAATGGCTGCGCGATTCGGTGGGGCTGATCGGCACCGCCGCTGAGACCGAGGCGCTGGCCCGCAGCGTGGCCGACAATGGCGGCGTGTACCTCGTCCCTGCCCTTTCCGGCCTTGGAGCACCATGGTGGCAGCCAGAGGCGCGCGCGAGCATCTCCGGCCTTAGCTTTGCCAATACGCGCGCGCACATCGTCCGTGCCGCCCTGGAAGCAATGGCGCATCAGGCGCATGATCTGAAGACCGCCTTCGCGGCTGACGGCGTCGATTGGGCCAGCCTGCGCATCGATGGCGGCATGGTGGCGAACAACTGGATGGCGCAGGACATGGCGGACATGCTTGGCATCACCGTGGAGCGCCCCGCCTTCGCCGAGACGACCGCACTCGGGGCGGCGATGCTGGCGGGGGTTGGGTGCGGGCTGTTTGCGGACCTGGAACAGGCCAGCGTGATGCGCGGGGCGGTGGAACGGTTCGAGCCGACAATGCCACATCTCACCCGCACGACCCGGCTGAACGGGTGGCGCAAGGCGGTCGAGGCAGTGGTCGGCGGTTCGAGCTGAACCGCCAATCCCGCCCGCCCCGCAGATCGGGCGAGCGGGATTGGGGCACGCCGATTAGTTCATCGTGCCATAGGTCGCGCCGGAACCGGCGAAACCGACAAACACCCGGCCGAACACGTTCTTGTCGCCGTCGATCGTGCGGACGGTGTCGAGGCTGTTGTTCGGGAAGCCCATCGATTGCCACGACGCGCCTTCGTCGGTCGAGCGGTAGATGCCATATTGGCCATTGACGGTACCAGCAGCGAAGATCGTCTGATAACCGCCAGTGACCTTGGGCTTGCCAAAGCCGAAGGCATGCACCCGCGATATGCCCGGCACATCGGTCCAGGTCGCGCCGCCATCCACCGAGCGCTTCAGGGGGATATCAGGATCGCCGCTCAACGACCCCGGGGTGAAGAACAGATGGCCCGCCTTCCCCGGCACCGAATTCAGCGTGGCGTTGAACACCGAGAAATTGGTGATCTCTCCCACAAACAAGCGCGTCCAGGTTTTGCCGCCGTCACGCGTCCGCCACACGCCCTGAATGTTGGTGCCGCCCGCGTTATAATAATAGAAAGTCGACGCCAGAACACGATCGGCGGCGAGCACCTTGCGATTCAGAAAATTGGCGAAGTGTGAGTGATATTCGCCGTTCACCTCGCCCGGCAGACGGACGATAGACCAGCTTGCGCCGCGATTGAGCGTATAGGCGGGCTGCCGGTTCCAACTCGACAGCCAGATGATGTTGTCAATGTTGTTGGCCGCGACCGCAATATCGCCAAAGCCGAAGCGTTCATGCGGATAGCCCAATCTTTTGGTCGGGTTATCTGGATTGATGGAGGCGTCGATCTGCGGGAAGTTGGCAAAGGTCGTCCAAGTCTTGCCGCCGTCGATCGACCATCCCGCCTCGGTCGGGTCGCGCTGGTCGGTACAGCAATACCGATGGTCGGAGGTATTGGCGACGATGAACTTTGGATTGGATGTGCTCCAGTCGAGGTCCCATGCGCTGTTAAAAGTGTAAGCCGGACCATGGGTGGCCGGGAATTTATCGAGCGATTCGTTGTAGAAAATCGCCCGGTCCCATGCCGCCGTCACGGGCTGTCCATCCGGCGGGGAGATGATATCGTTGATTACGAGCTGTTCGACGCCGCGGCTAGTTGCCTGCCAGGTCAGCTTGCGGGCGGTGTCATCGACCTGGGCGGTCCATACGCCAATTCCCTGTGCTAGCCAGATCTTGCCTGGGATCTTTGGATCGAAATGTGCCTGCGCTGTTGAGAACCAATCCTCGCTGGTCCAGGCGAGCCAGGGCACGTCACCGTTCGCGGTGCGAATATTGGGCGTTTCGAGCCGGGTCCAGGTCGCACCGCCATCAATCGTGCGCCACGGGTCACCTGAACCACTGAAAGCATAGAGCCGATTGGGATTGGTAGGATCAACCGTCAACGTTTGCAGACTGTTGGCCGGCGACACATTGGTCCAGGCCCCGCCGCGATAGCGCCATACCCCGCCGCTGCCATTCGGCTTGTCGATTGCATACACGGTGCCGTCGCTGGCAACTTCGGAACGCCAAGCCTGGATGGGGCTGCTGTTGCCATCGGCGATCTTGACCCAGCTGCCGCCGCCATTGGCCGAACGCCAGATGCCATTACCCCATGATGACGCATAGACGACGCTTGTCTGGCTGCCCGTGCGCCCGCCTGCGGGATCGAAAAAGATGCTCACGCCGCCACCTGTATCTGTCAGACGGCCTTGCGCATCATATCGGTGCAGCCCGACCGGTATTTCCCCGATCGTGGTCCAGGTGACGCCACCATCGCTGCTGCGTCGCATACCATTGTCGCGAGTACCGACATAGACGATGTCAGCATTGAGCGGATCGACGGCGACCTTAAAGCTGCCGGTGCGATAATCGTCATTGGCGTTGGCTGCCGCCTCGCCGAATGCCGCACTGCGCGTCCAGCTCACCCCTTTGTTGTCGCTCCGATAAAACCGGTTGTTGTAATACATGTAGAGCCGCTGGCTGTTGGTCGGCGAGATGACGACATCGGTCACGCCGCCGCCGGTCGGCAAGCGTTCGTCCGCAGGCATGCTGGTGGCTGTGACCAGCTGGTTCCATTTATCGTTCGCCCATAGATAGGCACCATAGGTATCCGTGCGGATAACGCGCTCAGCGCCGTCGCGGTGGAGATCGATGCCGGTGACGAAGCCGCCCGCGCCAATCGCTAGTGGCTTCCACACCGCCACGCCCGCCACGCCCGCCGGTGCCGGCAGAACGGTGATCCTGACACGATCAGAACCGATCACGTTGTCGGAAGTTCTGCGCGACAGGATCTCGAAGGTGTACGTACCGGCTCGTGGCAGGTTGACGCTGGTCGCCAGCGATTTCGGCGAAACGATCACGGCGCCAGCAGGGCCGCCAATCTGGCGCCATTCGACCCGAGTCCCATTGGACCGCCCCGACAGCACGACCTGATTATTTGGCAAGGTGATCGACTGATCACGGCCCGCATTAGTTGACCTGGATACAATCGCATTGGCAGCCGCGACCACGAGCACGGTCGCACCGGCTGCAACGGTCGCGACGGTGGCCGGGCTGGCCGCAAGGGCCGCGGCCGAGAGAGCCGAGAGGCTGGCACTGCCGGTAATGGAACGAACTGAAATCATGAAAATTCTCCCATTTTGTTTAGGCACAAGCGTGCGGCCGCTCTAGCCACAGCGAGGCGTGAGCAGGCGAGCGCTGGTGACCGCGAAAATTGATCGATTGGAGGTCGCTAACGACACCTGCGCAGGCCCGCGCAGATGCCGCATCGATTGGTGTATTCTCTCCCGTCGCCGCTCGACATTCCGTCGTCGCAACTGACGCTTATTAACGTTTACCCGCCCTAATCATCCCTTACCGAAAACAGTTAACAGCGCAGGTTCCATCCGGTAACAGCGCGGCCGATCAACGATGCCGCTGGCGACTAATTTTCATCGGAAAAGGAGGGAGTTACGCCTTTTTTGCATTGCTGCTGGCGCGGCGGGGTCCCATGCTCGCTCTGGAATTGATACCGTTTACATCCGTCGCCGCACCTGCGCCACAGTGGCAGCGCGCCGCAGACGGACTTTGCAATCAGCCGCCAGCGACACCGGCGAACCGATTGATTTCATGATGCAAATCATGACGGCTGACGATCGTTGGGGCCGGCTTGCCGAAGTAGAAGCCCTGGAACAGCTCCACCCCCATCGCAGCCAGGCTATCGAACTGTTCCTCGGTTTCGACGCCCTCGGCAATTACTGCAATACCCAGACGCTGTGCGATCAGCAGCGTGCTTTCAACCACCGCGCCGCCATTGCCATCGAGGGCGCAGACGAACGACTTGTCGATTTTTACCGCCGTCACCGGCAGGCTCAGCAACCGGGACAATGATGAATAGCCCGTCCCAAAATCATCGATCGCCAATGACACGCCAATCGCGCGCAAACTCTCGATCGATGAGCGGGTTGCGTCCAGATGATCGTCGGCGAAAATGGATTCCGTGACTTCCAGTTCCAGTCGCCCCGCCGGCAGCCCGGCCTGGGCCAGAATTTGCGCAACACGCAGCGCGAAATCGGCCTCGCGCAATTGCTTGACCGATACATTGACGGCGACGCTTGGCGCATGATCTGGGGTGGTCCAGCTTGCCGCATCAGCGCATGCCCGCCGCAGCACGAAATCGCCCAGGGCGATGATGCCGTCCGACTCTTCTGCAATAGGGATAAACTCAACCGGGCTGACCGAACCCAGCACCGGGTGATTCCAGCGCGCCAGCGCCTCATAGCCATGAATGTTACCGGTGCGCCGACTGATAATCGGCTGATAATGCAGCACGAGTTGCTCGATCTCGATTGCCTCGAACAATGCCCGGGACACATCAAAGTGGCGCTTCTGCGTTTCCGCATAGGATTCGCAGAAGGAGAGGAGCTTGCCGCGCCCCTGGCGTTTCACCTCCGCGACCGCCAAATCGGCAGCGAGGATGAGGGCTTCGTGCGTGGGGGCATCCGTGGGGAACATCGCCAAGCCAATCGACAGCCCGAGACAAATGCTCTGCCCGTCAATCTCGAAAGGCCGGTGAACCGCCTCGATCAATGCGGCAGCAATACGCGCAGCTTCCAATGACGCGTCATCACGATGCCCGAGTACCAGAACGAATTCATCCCCGCCCCACCTCGCAAACATCGCACGCGCCGGCACCAACGCGCTTAAACGCTCGACAACGGCTTGCAGGGCGCGATCTCCCACGCCGTGCCCCATCGCATCGTTGATCTGTTTGAAACGATCGAGATCGAGGAATAGCGCTGCCGCTTCCCGGCTGTCGGTGGCATCCAGCTGCGTGTGCATCCAAGACAACAGACGCCGCCGATTGGGCAGCCCCGTCAAACTGTCAGAATTGGCCGCATTTACAAGAGCCTCTGTGCGCTCTTCAATACGCTCTTCGAGGTCGCCATTGAGTGCCTTCAAGTCTCGTACGAGGGTGATGTTTTCCAGCTTCAGTTCAATCCCGTGGCGGACTGCCCGATAATTCCGGTTATGGACTAAGAGCATCACGACCAGAAAGACCAAGCCCAGGAAGGTCATGATCAGGCCACTTTCATCGTGACTGAAAAGGAGCAAAGAGCCCGGCCCGAGCATTGCCGCAATGTAGATGCGCCCTTCGATCCGCATCGAGGCGATGATCCCGGACCCACCGGCTGCCAGGGCCGACAAAATCATGGTGACCATGTAATGGCCGGTCACTTCCAACTGGCTGACCGATAGCGACAATATCGCCCACGACGCTGCAGAGGCGTATAGGCCAATGCCAAACTGGCGTCGCCAGCGGGCAAGCTGGATCAATGTGCCGTTGAAGATAACGTCGCGGGTAATTGAGGCGCCATATGCGAAGCGTCCAGCGGCCAGCGCTAGCGCCGCCGCAAACCATATCCAAACCCAGTGTGCGCCACCGGACCACAGGATGATTGATGCCCCACCGCTTGCGACAACATTCATGCCCAGCATTGGCCGCAGGTTGTCATACGACATCGCCAGCAATTCGCGATCGATGTCGTCAACGTCACCTGATAGCATTGGGGACTGCCTTCATATCAATTTTGCAGGCCGGGACCTCGGTGCCGGTTGCTCAGTTTCCCCTGGTGTCCGGCCATATGCCCCATTGATTAAAAATTTCCCCAAGGGTGATTGTCGCAAAAAAGCCGGGCGGAAAATCCAAGATTTCAGCTGCGAAATCCCAGCTGGACCAACTGGAACGATCAGTCGGTTTAACGGTGACAGGGTCCCGAATCGGTGTGCGGTGGTCACCTATTCGATCAGCGCGATCAGCGATGTAGCCATCCAGCGCGCGCGCCAGATAGCTCGTGTTCGCCTCAGGCGGCTACGCCAACTCGATCCTCGAACAGCACCTTCAAATCCTTTTTCAGGATCTTCCCGTTCGCATTCCGCGGCAGCGTTTCTGCGACGAAGCGAATGGCGACCGGCGTCTTGAAGATCGCAAGGCGTTCCTTGACCCAGGCCTGTAGCTCAGCCTCAGTCGCCGCCATGCCAGGCGCGAGGTGGACGACGGCGGCCGGCTCCTCCCCCAGCGTTCGGTGCGGGATGCCGATCAACGCGCAGTCCGTGACCGCGGGATGCGCATAGAGCACGTTTTCGACCTCGCTCGAATAGATGTTCTCGCCACCACGGATGATCATGTCCTTGGCGCGATCAACAATGTAGACAAAGCCTTCGTCGTCCAGCCGGGCGAGATCACCGGTGCGGACCCAGCCCTTGATGAAAGTCGCCGCCGTAGCTTCCGGCTTGTTCCAATAGCCCTTCACGATCATAGGCCCGCGCGCCCATAGCTCACCCACCTCACCAAGCGGCAGCTCATGCTCGCCTGTGTCGTCCATGATCTTCAGGTCGGCGACCGCAACAGGCGGACCTGCGCTGGTCGGGCGGTTGAGATAATCCTCTGCACTGTGGCCCGTCACCGTCGCCATCGTCTCGGTCATGCCCCAGCCATTGCCGGGCAGCGCGCCAAATTCGGTATAGATGCGCTTGACGAGTTCGGGCGCCGACGGCGCACCGCCATAGGCAATCGTCTCCAGCGACGAGAGATCATATTTTGACCGGTCAGGATGCTCGAGCAGCTGCCAGGCAACCGTCGGCACGCCGCCCGTCATATGCACTCTTTCCCGCTCGATGATTTCCATCGCGCGCACCGCATCCCATTTGCGCATGAAGATCAGCGTGCTGCCGGACGCGAACGCGCCCATCATCCCCGCGCTGCACGCCGTTACATGGAAGAGTGGCACCACCGTGAGCATCGTTTTCGCATTGGGCGGTGCCACCTCATCGCCGCGCCGCATCGCCGTTCGCGCGGCAGAATAGCCGGACGAGAAGATATTGGTAATCAGATTGCGGTGGCTGCCAAGCGCGCCCTTGGGATTGCCGGTCGTACCGCTGGTATAGAAGATCGTCGCATCGTCGTCCGCTGCGATATCGACGGCGGGCAGCGCCGCATCGGCCAGCGATGCCCAATCATGCGCCGAGCCGATCAGGTCTTCCAGCCGACCTGCCTTCCCCGACAAGGTTGTCGAGGATCGCGCAACCAGAACATGCGCTACGCCGGCGAGCGATGGGTAAAGCTGCGACAGGCGTTGATGGCGCTCATCGTCGACGATCAGCAGCTTGGCACCCGAATCGTTGATGCCATATTCGAGTTCACCCGCCGTCCACCACGCGTTGAGCGGCACCATGATCGCACCGATGCTGACCGCGGCAAAGAAGATGACGGGCCATTCGGGCAGGTTTCGCATGGCGAGCGCGATCCGATCGCCCTTCGACACGCCCATTGCGTGCAGCCGATTGGCCAGCGTTGCAACAGCGCGGAAATGCGCCTCGTACGTTACCCGCTCATCCTCATGAATCGTGAATTCGCGATCACCATAGGCGCGCGCGAACTGGGTCAGCATGGCCAGATTCGCCGGTGCATTCTTCCAGGTGCGCGTTGGCACACCGCCGATCTCCACCGTTTCCATCTCGAAGCGCGCGCCGGGTGCTGTCAGTATGGCCTCGATATCCTTCAGTCCCATCTTGGGCCAGGCTGGATCAAGCGCGATCAGCGGCTCGTTCGGCGCGATCTCTGGCCCATTGTTCGACACGGCAACTCTCCACTCTTGAATGTCGGGTTTGGCTTATCTGCCATTTGCACCAAGGTTAGTGTTGATTCGTGCGCCACTCAAGGCAATAGGGTGTCCAGCGTTTCGAAGCGAGGGTATGGGTAAGGCATGAACAGCGCGACACCAGAATCGCTGGGATTCGACAGCACATATCTGGACCGGATCGATACCCATTTGAACGAACGCTATGTCGCGCCGGGCAAATTGCCCAACGCTCAGATCCTGATCGCGCGCGAGGGGCAAATCGTCCATTTCTCGAGCCAGGGCAGCGCCCGCGAAGGCGGCGCGCCCATCGACGAAACGTCGCTGTTCCGCATTGCGAGCATGACCAAGCCCGTTACCTCCATCGCCTTCATGATGCTGGTCGAAGAGGGTAAGGTTTCGGTCGATACGCCGGTTCATCATGTCCTGCCCGAGTTCAAAGGGCTGGGCGTCTATAATGGCGGCGGCGGCGGCGTGCCCTTTATGACCACGCCAACCAGCGAGCCGATGCGGATGGTCGATTTGCTGCGCCACACATCCGGGCTCACCTATGGTTTCCAGAACCGCTCCAACATCGATGCGGCGTACCGCGAGGGTCGGCTGGAAAACTGGCACGGCAATCTCGATCTCGACGGGTTCGTCGCCGCGCTCGGCAAGCTGCCGCTTGAATTCTCGCCCGGCGCGGCATGGAATTATTCAGTCGCGACCGACGTGCTGGGCGCGATCATCCAGCGAGTGTCAGGGATGGCGCTCGACGATTTCTATCGCACGCGCTTGTTCGAGCCGCTCGGCATGCACGATACCTTCTTCAACGTGCCTGAGGACAAGGTTCACCGGCTGACCGACTGCTATAATTTTGTGCCCGGTGGCAAGATGGCGATGTACGACCGGGGCGAGGCGAGTGCGTGGAGTCGCAAGCCCAAATTCCTGTCGGGCGGGGGAGGCCTGGTGTCGACCGCGCTCGATTATCACCGCTTCTGCACCATGTGCCTGAACGGCGGTACGCTCGACGGCGTGCGAATCGTCGGTCGCAAGACGATCGATCTGATGACGCGCAACCACCTGCCGGGCGGTGGCGATCTGGCGGGCATGTCGAGATCGATGTTCAGCGAGGCGGCGAATGCCGGCACCGGTTTTGGGCTCGGCTTTGCGGTCAATATCGATGTCGCAAAATCGATGATGCCGGGATCGGAAGGCGAATATTATTGGGGCGGGATGTTCTCGACCGCCTTCTTTATCGACCCTGTCGAGCGTATGACGATGGTCTTCATGACCCAGCTTCAGCCCTCCAGCGCTTACCCCATCCGCCGTGAGCTTAAAACATTGATTTATAGTGCATTAATCTGACCCTGCAGTGCTGGTGCTCCTGCGCAGGCAGGGGCCCAGAATCACAAACGCCGCGCCTGCGGCTCTGGACCCCCGCTTTCTCGGGGGAACAATGGAGAGAATGAAATGACATCGCCTATCACCACCGAACGCCATGACGATGTGCTCGTCATCATTTCCAACAACCCGCCGGTCAACGCGCTGGGCGCGGCTGTACGTCAAGGCCTCGAAGCCGGGCTGAAGGAAGCCGCCGGGGACGATAGCATCAAGGCGGTGGTCATTCGCTGCGATGGCAAGACATTCTTCGCCGGCGCCGACATTACCGAATTTGGCCGCGCGATGCAGGAGCCCGGCCTGCCGACCGTGGTCGATATGATCGAGGCGAGCGAAAAGCCCGTCGTCGCAGCGATTCACGGCACCGCACTGGGCGGCGGCTGCGAGGTGACGCTTGGTTGCCATTACCGTATCGCCGTGCCCTCGGCGAAGATCGGCACGCCCGAGGTGAAGCTCGGCCTGTTGCCGGGCGCAGGCGGGACGCAGCGCATTCCTCGCATTGCCGGCGTTGCCGTCGCGCTCGAAATGACCGCGAAGGGTGATCCGATTTCCGCCGCCAAAGCTATGCAGGCCGGGCTGATCGACTGTCTTGCCGGCGAAAACTCGCTGGCCGCCGATGCCATTGCGTTTGCGCGCGACATTGCGGCCGCGCGCCCCCTGCCCCGTGCCCGCGAAAAGGTCGCGGTAGCCGATCCCGATGCGGTCGCGGCGTTCAAGAAGGAGAACGCCAAACGCTTTCGCGGTTTCGATGCGCCAGCCGCCAATATCGCGTGCGTGGAAAAGGCAGCGGACGGATCGAGCTTCGACGAGGGCATTGCCTTTGAGCGGACCGAATTCATGAAGCTGATGATGGGCGTCCAGTCCGCCGCACAGCGCCACTTGTTCTTCGCCGAGCGCCAGGCTGCCAAGATCGACGGGATCGCTGGCGATATCGCGCTGCGGCCGATCAAGAAGGTCGGTGTCATCGGCGCGGGCACGATGGGTGGCGGGATCAGCATGAACTTCCTATCGGCCGGCATCCCGGTGACCATCGTCGAGATGCAGCAGGAAGCGCTCGATCGCGGCGCTGGCGTTATCCGCAAGAATTACGAGGCCTCCGCCGCCAAGGGCCGGATGAAGCCCGAACAGGTCGAAGCGGCGATGGGCGCGCTCACCCCTACGCTCAGCCTCGATGATCTTGCCGATTGCGATCTCGTGATCGAGGCGGTCTATGAGAATATGGACGTCAAGAAGGAGCTGTTCGGCAAGCTCGATGCGATCGTGAAACAGGGCGCGATCCTCGCCTCCAACACCAGCTACCTCAACGTCGATGAGATCGCCGCCTCCACCAGCCGTCCGCAGGACGTGCTGGGCATGCACTTCTTCTCGCCCGCCAATGTGATGAAGCTGCTTGAGGTCGTGCGCGGTGCGAAGACAGCGGACGATGTGCTCGCGACGGTGATGGCGCTGGCCAAGGCGATCAAGAAGGTCGCGGTCGTCTCGGGCGTGTGTGACGGTTTCATCGGCAACCGCATGCTGATGCCGCGCCAGGTCGAGGCGAACAAGCTGCTGATGGAGGGCGCGACGCCAGAACAGATCGACCGCGTCCATGTCGAGTTCGGCATGCCGATGGGCCCCTTCCAGATGAGCGATCTGGCCGGCGTCGACATCGGCTGGCACCGCGACCCGACCCGCATCGAAAGCATCCGCGATGCGCTCGCCGCCGAAGGCCGCTGGGGGCAGAAAAAGTCGGCGGGCTTTTATGACTATGACGTGAAGCGGAATCCCTCGCCCTCGCCCCGCGTGGCGGAAATCATCGAGGATTTCCGTTCGCGGTCAAATTTGCCCAAGCGCGAGATCACCGATGAGGAGATCATCGAGCGCACGCTCTATACGATGGTCAATGAGGGCGCGCTGATCCTCGAGGAGAAGATGGCGCAGCGCGCGTCGGATATCGATGTCGTGTGGATCTATGGCTATGGCTGGCCGGTATACCGCGGCGGGCCGATGTTCTGGGCGGATACCGAGGGCGCAAAGAAGATTGTCGCGGGGCTGGAAAAGCACGGCTTCAAGGTTGCTGAGCTGTTGAAGGCGAATGCCGAGAGCGGCGGGCGCTTCAATAAGTGAACTTTAGAACCACCGCTCGTCCTGAGTAGGGACTGAGCTTGTCGAAGGCCCGTATCGAAGGACAGTTGGAGCGCGTGTTGCCGGTCCTTCGATACGCGGCTTCGATACGCCTTCGGCTACTCAGCCGCTACTCAGGACGAACGGGATTGGGAGTATGATGATGAGTGAAGACCTAGACACCTTCCGCACCGAAACCCGCGCCTGGCTGGAGGCGAACTGCCCGCCCGAAATGCGCGCGCCGGTGCGTTCCGAAAAGGACGCCAACTGGGGCGGCCGTAACCCTGACTTCCAGCCCGGCCAGAAGGAATGGATGGACGCGATGGCCTCGCGCGGCTGGACCGTGCCCGATTGGCCCGTCGCCTATGGTGGCGGTGGGCTCTCGCCTGCCGAAACCAAGATATTGCGCGAAGAAATGGCCGCAATGAAGTGCCGTAACCCACTCAACAGCTTCGGCATTTCGATGCTCGGACCAGCACTGCTGAAATATGGCACCGAGGAGCAGAAGCTCGAGCATCTCACCAAGATCGCGCGCGGTGAAATCCGCTGGTGCCAGGGTTACTCGGAGCCCAATGCCGGATCTGACCTTGCCAGTCTCGCCACCTCAGCCGAGGATGCGGGCGACCATTACATCATCAACGGGCAGAAAGTCTGGACGAGCTACGCCGACAAGGCGGACTGGATTTTCTGCCTGGTGCGGACGGACAAGACCAACAAGCAGGGCGGCATCAGCTTCGTGCTGTTCGACATGGCTTCGCCCGGCGTCTCGACCAAGCCGATCCTGCTGATCAGCGGCTATTCTCCTTTCTGCGAAACCTTTTTCGATAATGTGCAGGTGCCCAAGGCCAATCGCGTGCATGACGAGAACAAGGGTTGGGACGTCGCCAAATATCTGCTTGGGCATGAGCGCGAGATGATCAGCGGCATGGGGCTCGGCGGGGTCAGCGGCAATCCGCTGATCGAGGGCGCCATCGCGACCGTGGGGCTCGACCATGATGGCCGCCTCGCCGATCCGCTGCTGCGCGCCGCGATCGCGCAGTTCGAGGTCCGCGCCAAGGCGTTCGGGATGATGTCCGAGCGGTTTATTGATGAGCTGAAGGCGGGGCGCGCCCACCCTGCCCAGCCGAGCATGATGAAATATTACGGCACCGAACTGAATAAAAGTCGCCACGAGTTGATGATGGCCGCCGGCGGATCGGACGCGCTTGAATGGGAGAGCGATCGCTCGACCGGCGGCGCGGGCCCTCGCGCCTGGCTCCGGACCAAGGCCAATTCGATCGAGGGCGGGACCAGCGAGGTCCAGCTGAATATCGTGGCGAAGCGTATCTTGGAGCTGCCGAGCGCTTGACCATTCAAAGCCCTCGCCCCTTCAGGGGAGAGGGTTGGGAGAGGGGCAGTCTCGCAGAGAAACATAAATGGGCCGGATCGAGAGATTGCCCCTCTCCCCGGCCAGTTTGAGGTAAACCGTCCCCCGCACGGTTTAGGATTGTCCGGGGGACAATCCGACCTCAAACTCCCCTGAAGGGGAGAGGGAGAAAAAGATGCCGCTCTACCTCAACGAAGAACAACTCCTGCTGCAAGACACCGCGCGCGGCTTCGTCGCCGAGCATGCCCCCGTCAAGCATATGCGCAGCCTGCGCGATGCCAATGACCAGACCGGCTTCAGCCGCGATCTGTGGAAGCAGTTCGCTGAACTCGGCCTGACCGGCATCCTGATCGGCGAGGAGGATGGCGGGCTCGGCCTTGGCCATGTCGAGGCGGGCATCGTGCTGGAAGAAATCGGCCGCAATCTCTCCCCTTCTCCCTTCCTCGCCACCGCTGTCGCCGCGGTCGAGGCGCTGAAGGGGACGCCGCATGCCGCGCGCTTCTTCCCTGGCATCCTTGCTGGAGAGACGGTGGCGGCGCTGGCCATCGACGAGTCCGCCAAGCACCGCGCCACCGTCGCCATGAAGGCCGAGCGATCGGGCAACGGCTTCAAGCTTAGCGGCGCCAAGCAGTTCGTGACGCACGGCCATGTCGCTGATGTCATCATCGTTGCCGCCCGCACCGCCGGCGCCCCCGATGACGCCAGCGGCATCACGCTCTTCGCGGTAGACCGCAACGCCGCCGGGCTGACGGCGGAGGCCGAGCGTCTGGCCGATTCCTCGCTTGCCGCGCGCCTCCATTTCGACGGGGTCGAGGTCGATGCCGATGCGGTGATCGGCGAGGTCGATCATGGCGGCGATCCGCTTCGCCGGCTGCTGCGTGCCGGCCGGGTCGGCGCCTCCGCGGAATTGCTCGGCGTCGGCGGCGGCGCGATGGACATGACGGTCAATTATCTGAAGGAACGCAAGCAGTTTGGCGTGCGGATCG
>CAZXBM010000053.1:0-23971 GCA_964638495.1 uncultured Stakelama sp.
GGGCGGTGGCCCCGCGCTTTTCTGCCCTCCCCCCCCCCCCGTGCGGGGGGGGGGGGGGGGGGGGGGGGGAGTCTCGGCGGCAAAGGACTGCGGTGCTTCGCGCACGCTACTCCCCCTCTCCCCGGCCAGCAGGGCGTCAACCGTGCCCCGCACGGTTGAGGATCGTCCGGGGGACGATCCGCCCCCCTGCTCCCCTGAAGGGGAGAGGGAGGGCACGACGCCATCGACCAGATCGACATAGGCCAGCCCCTCAGCCAGCTTGAGCGCGGTTTCGAAACTATCGGCGAGGCGCGTGGCGAGATCGGGGCCCACCACGAGCCGGTCGATCACCACCTCGATGTCGTGCTTGTATTTCTTGTCGATCGCGGGGGCTTGGTCGATCTCGTAAATCTCGCCGTCCAGCCGCACGCGCGTAAAGCCCGCTTTCTGCCATTCGAGCAGTTCTTTTTTATATTCACCCTTGCGGCCGCGCACCACGGGTGCGAGCAGATACAGCCGCGTACCCTCGGGTAGCGCCATGACCCGGTCGACCATCTGCGACACCGTTTGCGCGGCAATCGGTAGGCCGGTCGCGGGGCTGTAAGGAATACCGACACGCGCCCAGAGCAGCCGCATATAATCATAGATTTCGGTGACAGTGGCGACGGTCGACCGCGGATTGCGGCTTGTCGTCTTCTGCTCGATGCTGATCGCAGGGCTCAGCCCCTCGATATGGTCGACATCCGGCTTTTGCATCATCTCCAGAAACTGGCGCGCATAAGCGGAGAGCGACTCGACATAGCGCCGCTGCCCCTCGGCATAGATGGTATCGAAGGCGAGGCTGGATTTGCCGCTGCCCGACAGGCCAGTGATCACGATCAACGTATCGCGCGGGATATCGACGCTCACGTCCTTGAGATTATGTTCGCGCGCGCCGCGCACGGAAATATGGGTCAGCATGAAGGGGTTTGTTCCATATTTGTTCGAAAATCGCAAGAACGCTTAAGGCCGTGCCGGACATGGGGCCGCGCGCACCGCAGGACAAGCCGATGGCCCCGCTTCCCGCAAAGAAGGTCGCGGCGACTAATTCCGATGCAGCGGTGCCACCATTTTTTGCCTGGCCCCCGCGCACCTCCGTAATTCCCCCTATAATGTATCGGAGCGCTCAAAGAAGTTTTCGAGGTGAAGATGAACTGGTATGTCCGGCATGCGCCGATCCGATTGAAGATGACGATCGCTTTCGGCCTTTTTACCGGCATGATCCTGATACTGATGCTCGCGAATTTCGTGCTGCCAAGCGGCGTGCGCACTGTTCTTGGGGTCGTTTTTGCGCTGGTTGCGGTGCCGGCGGCGGTGTTTTTCCGCAAGGCCATTTGCGATCCTTATGTGACGACGGTCGTGCGCATGGAGGCGCTGGCCGCCGGCGATCTCACGTCGCGGATCATCTTTACCGACTATACTGAATGTGTCGGTCGTCTGACCAAGGCGATGTTCACCTTCAAGGAAGCCGCTGCCGCGCAAATCACCCTGAACGACGAAGCTGAAGCCAATGCGCGCGTCGTCCGCTCAATGACCGAAAACATGAAGTTGCTAGCGCAAGGCGACCTGACAGCGAATGTGGGCACCGATTTTCCCCCAGCCTATGCGGACATGAAGGAGAGCTTCAACGCGTCGCTCGACGGCCTGCGCCGGATGATCCGCGCCGTGATAGCCGATACCGAAAGCATCCGATCAGGCAGCGACGAAATTATGGCTTCGTCGGAAGATGTGGCGCGCCGCACGGCCAGCACCGCCGCCAGCCTTGAGGAAACATCGGCGGCGCTGAGCCAGATCGATTCGCGGCTGAAAGCGAGCTCCACCGGTGCAAGCTCAACGGTCAAACGCGCAGATCAGGCGATCGCCGCAGTGGGCGGTGGACGAGCGACAGCGGAAGAGGCGGTGCTGGCGATGGGGCGCGTCAGCGAAAGCGCCAAGGGCATCGATTCAGTGATCGAGGGCCTCGACAAGATTGCGTTTCAAACGCGCGTGCTGGCAATGAACGCTGCCGTCGAGGCGGGTCGCGCCGGTGATGCTGGTCGCGGTTTTGCGGTGGTAGCCGATCTTGTTTCAGCCCTGGCGATGCGCGCTGAAGAGGAAGCCAAGCGCGCGCGCGATCAGTTGACCGTCACGCAGCATGAGATCGTGAGCGCCGTCGATTCCGTTCGGAAGGTCGATGGGGCGCTCAACACTATCTCCGACGATGTCGGCGAGGTGCATAAGCTTCTTGCCGCCATGAGCGAGGACAATCATGCGCAATCGCTTGCCGTCACCGAAATAACCAGCGCGGTCGGCAACATGGACATGGCTACCCAGCAAAATGCGGCTGTAGTCGAAACAACACTCGTAACCGCGCAAAAACTGGCCACCGATGTCGGCATGCTGGCCGACAACGCGCTGGCTTTCAAATTCGAGCAGCGGGTGCGCAATATCCCTGTCGCCATCGATCGACGGCGCGGGCCGGAGGAGCGCAAAGACCGGCATGGTGGTTTCAACCTTGCACCAACCGCGATGCCGATACCGACCAGGACCGCCACCGCACCCGGCCATCTCGTCTTCAGCTAATGCCATCCAAGGTGGCAATTGTCGTCAATTTGTCCTAGACGGTGTTGGGAAGAGGACAGGCTTCGCGTCGGCTGCCATTTTGCGGCGACTTCGCCCGTCTAACGGATGGCCCGCCGCATGGCGACAATAGTCGAAACACACGCCCCCGACCCCCGCCTGCTCGCCCTTATCGAGCGCAGCCCGATCGCGTCGGTTATCAGCGACCCCCGCCACCCCGATAACCCGATCATCGCCTGCAACGATTCGTTTTGCACGCTGACGGGCTACCCGCGCGAGGAAGTGTTGGGGCGCAATTGCCGGTTCTTGTCGGGGCCGGGGACGGAACCGTGGCTGTCCGAACAGATTAGAAAAGGGGTGCGCGAGCACAAGCCCGTGCTGGTCGAAATTCTGAACTACAAGCGCAACGGCACCCCATTTCGCAATGCCGTGCTGGTCGCGCCGATCTTTGACGAGAGCGACGACGAACTGGTCTATTTCCTGGGATCGCAGGTCGAGATAGACGACGACGCCCCAGTGCCGACCAGCCAGCGCCGCATGCGCGCAGCAGAGATGGTGAAAACGCTGTCGCAACGCCAGTGGCAGGTGCTGAAACTTGCCTCCAACGGCCTGCTCAACAAGCAGATCGCGGCAAAGCTGGGCTTGTCCGAAAAGACAGTGAAGATGCATCGCGCCATCCTGATGGACCGTCTCGGTACACCCACCACCGCTGACATGATCCGTGTCGCGGTGGAAGCCGGGCTGTAGCGCGACCGCAGTACGGCCCATAAGCCGTATCGCTGCGATGGCGGCCATTGCCTAGCCTTTTGCGTAGAACGCCATGACGGACTGTTGATCATTATCGGGCCAGCCACCCCGACGAACAACGCAATCGGCCCCTGTCGCCGAGCCATCCTCCCAGTCATGGCGTTCACCCACCACCAGTGCGGCGCCCCCTTGAACGATATCGACATGGCACCCATTTAGTGTATTATACAAACCATACACTTTGACGAGGCGACGATGGGATCGAAGAAACAGAAGAAGGGCAAATCCCGCAGCGACACGCCGCGTATTCCAAAGCGTGTTGCCGGGGTGAAACTGCCCAAGGAGCTGCGCAAATCTGGCAATCTACTGATCGAGACGGCGAACAGCCCGATCGGCCGCGAAGTCTTGGTGTCTGGGTTGATGGCGGTCATTGCAGGCGCGACCGCGCGCCGCGCCGCCACACCCGCCGCCTCACCCAATAGCGCGCCCCAGCCCGCCGTCGATGCGCAGCCGGCAATTGACCCGCACGAGGCCGGTGCCCGTGCCGCGCGCCAGATGATCGACCTGATCGGCGGCGCGGCGACTGCGGCGCTTACACGCTACCGCGAAGAAAGCCGCGGCAACGGGGAACCCGGTCGGCGCGACTAAACCTCGCCCCTCAAATATGGATCGGCTTGCCTGTTACCGCCATCGCCGCTTCCTTGAACGCTTCGGCATGCGTCGGGTGGGCGTGGCAGGTATAGGCGATATCTTCGGATGTCGCGCCGAATTCCATCGCTTGCGCTGCCTGTGCGATCATCGAGCCCGCGACTGAGGCGATCATCCACACGCCCAGCACCCGGTCGGTCTTGGCGTCGGCGATGACCTTTACGAAGCCATCGGGCTCGTGGTTGGTCTTGGCGCGGCTGTTGGCGACCATCGGGAACTTGCCGACCTTGATCTCGCCGCGCTCCTTGGCCACTTCCTCGGTTAGGCCCACGCCGGCGATTTCGGGCCAGGTATAGACGACCGACGGAATCACATCATGGTTCACGATGCCGGTCAGCCCAGCGATATTCTCGGCCACCGCGATGCCCTCATCCTCGGCCTTATGCGCGAGCATCGGGCCGGGCACGACATCGCCGATCGCCCAGATGCCGGGCACGCCGGTCTTGAAGCTGTGATCGATCTCGATCTGGCCACGCTTGTTGGGGGTGATACCCGCCGCTTCGAGGTTCAGCCCATCGGTATTGGGGCGGCGACCGATCGAGACCAGCACGCAATCCGCCGCGATCGTCTCGGCCGCGCCACCGGCGGCAGGCTCGACCGTCACGCTGGCCTTGCCCCCATCGACCGCGACGCCGGTGACCTTGGTCGAGAGCTTGAACTCGATGCCCTGCTTCTTGAAGATCTTGTTCGATTCCTTGCGGACCTCGCCGTCGAAACCGGGCAGGATCTGATCGAGAAACTCGACGCAGGTCACCTTGGCACCCAGCCGCTTCCACACGCTGCCTAGCTCGAGCCCGATGACGCCGCCGCCGATCACGACGAGATGCTCGGGCACCTTGGCGAGTTCGAGCGCGCCGGTTGAATCGACGATGATCTGCTTGTCGTTATCGACCGTGACGCCGGGCAGCGGCGTGACGCTGGAGCCAGTCGCGATGACGATGTTCTTCGCGCGGTAGCTGGTACCCGCGACGTCGACCGTGTCGGTGCCGGTGAATTTGGCATGGCCCTTCAACCACTCGACCTTGTTCTTCTTGAACAGGAAGGCGATGCCGCCGGTGAGCTGCTTGACCGCGTCCTTCCGCTGGGCGTGGAGCGCCTCCATGTCGAGCTCGACCGAACCGAGCTTGATGCCGAGCTTGGCCATCATGCCGTTGGCTGCATCGTTGAAGAATTCGGACGCGTGGAGCATCGCCTTGGACGGGATGCAGCCGACATTCAGGCACGTGCCGCCAAGCGTCTCGCGCGCCTCGACGCACGCGGTCTTGAGGCCCAGCTGTGCGGCGCGGATGGCCGCGACATAGCCGCCGGGGCCGGAGCCGATGATGAGGACGTCGTAGTCGTAGTCAGCCATGGTTCAATCCCAATTATCATTACGGACCCGTCGGTACCAACCAGACCATTCCGGTGGCTCGGGGTTGTGCTGTGCAAATGCCGCCGCTTCGGTATCGTTTAGCGATTCAAACCAGCTAAAAAACGCCTCATATACATCTTGCCCAGGGCCCATCCGCCAACCCATCGACGGGAAGCCGTAATTGGGAAACATCACCCAAGGTAGCGAGGGCACCGGGTTATCCATTGTTATTGCTCGTTGGCGGGAACGGTCGAAATCGTGTCGTTGATGGCGTCAGCACAGCAATATGGCCATTGAGCATATCGCTTTCCAGAATTTCCAAAATTCTCATCACCATTTCCTGCTGGTCCATCGGATCGCAGCGCAAGTAGATCAACGCTGGAGGCGAAGCCGCCGAAAAAGCGAAAATCAGGTCAGTAAAATCGCTGTCCTGCGTAATGATTGTCCGGCACTCTTCAACGGCCAGCGCAAGCAACTCGGCATCGGCCGACGTCGGATAGTCGATCGCAGCCCGCAATACATCGTGGCCACCCGCGACCAAGGCGCGGGAAATCACGGTACCTATGTGGACGTCGAGCAAAAACTTCAAGCAGCCTTCGCCTGGCCGATCGCTACATATTCCTCATTTTGCATCATATCCGCAGCAAAGGCGGCCGCCGCAAGAAGATGTTCGGGAAGGATACCTGGATATTCTTCCGCCATCTGGTCCGCGCTCCAGCCAGCGGACATGAGCTTGAGGACAAACTCGACTTTTATTCGAGTGCCAAGAAAAATCGGCTTGCCGAAGCCGATCTCCGGGTTCGAATAGATATAGTCTCGCCAGTTCATCATAGCCTCACAAATCGATCAATATCCGCGTCGGGTCCTCGATAGCATTTTTGAGCGCGACGAGGAACGTCACTGCCTCGCGGCCGTCGATCAGGCGGTGGTCGTAGCTGAGGGCTAGGTACATCATCGGGCGGATCACGATCTGCCCATCGACCACCACCGCACGGTCCTCGATCCGGTGCAGGCCCAGCACCGCGGACTGCGGCGGGTTGATGATCGGCGTCGACATCAGGCTGCCGAACACGCCGCCATTGCTGATCGTGAAGGTGCCGCCCTGCATCTCGTCAATCTTGAGCGTGCCGTCCTTGGCGCGCTTGCCGAAATCGCCGATCGTGCGCTCAATCTCGGCGACCGACATCGCGTCTGCATTGCGCACCACCGGCACCACCAGCCCGCCGGGTGAGGAGACCGCGACCGAGATATCGGCATAATCATGATAGACGATCTCGTCGCCATCGATCGAGGCGTTGACATTCGGGATGTCCTTTAGCGCCAGACACGCGGCCTTGGCGAAGAATCCCATGAAGCCCAGCCGCACGCCGTGCTTCTTTTCGAACAGATCCTTATACTTGGCGCGCGCCTCGATCACCGCTGTCATGTCGACGTCGTTGAAAGTGGTGAGCATCGCGGCGGTATTCTGCGCTTCCTTCAGCCGCTTGGCGATGGTCTGGCGCAGCCGCGTCATTCGCACGCGCTCTTCGCGACGCTCGCCGGCAACTGGTGCTGCGGCAGGCGCGGGGGTCGGTGCAGACGCCGGAGCCGGAGCAGGTGTCGGCGCTGGAGCCGAGGCTGCGGCCAACACGTCATCCTTGGTCAGCCGACCATCCTTGCCGGTGCCGGTGACGGTCGAAGGATCAACGCCGGTTTCCAGGACCGCGCGCCGCACCGATGGCGACAAGGCCGCCGCCTGCGCGGCAGGTTCGGCAGGGGCAGCCTCAGCCGCTGCGGCAGGTGCTGGCGAGGCCGCCGCCGAAGCCGCGCCGCCAGCCTCGATCGTCGCGATCATCGCGCCGACCTGCACCGTATCCCCCACCTTCACCGCATGCGCGCCCATCACGCCCGCCGCGGGCGCGCCAACTTCGATCGAGACCTTGTCGGTCTCCAGACTGGCGACGGGCTCGTCGAGCGCGACGGTATCGCCGGGCTGCTTCAGCCATTCGCCAAGCGTGGCTTCAGTGATCGATTCGCCGAGAACGGGGACTTTGACTTCGGTTGCCATTTTCTCTGTCTCTTTCCTTCCCCGGCGGAGGCCGGGGTCTAGTTACGCATCGGTCGCTGGCGAGCGCTGCGTGTTATCATCTCCGCCTTCCCGACTGGCCCCCGGCCTTCGCCGGGGAAGCAAGAAAGGATCATCATTCAGCTCTTGCGCGTACGCCTAATTTCTTCGCGCACATTATGCCCGAGCGCCTCTGCAACGAGGGCCGCCTGCTCGGTCTGGTGGCGCTTCATCAGCCCGGTAGCGGGCGAAGCTGCTGCCATCCGCCCGGCATAGCGCGGCCGCGCGATCTTGCCGCCGGCGTCCGTCAGGCTTTGCTCGATAAACGGCTCGACGAAGCTCCAGGCACCGTTGTTCTTCGGCTCTTCCTGCGCCCAGACAACATCGGCCAGGTTCGTCATCCGCTTGAGCCGCACCGTCAGTGGGTCGCCGGGGAAGGGATAGAGCTGCTCCACGCGGACGATCGCGGTGTTCTTGTCCCCCGCGGCATTGCGCGCTTCCATCAGATCATAGGCGACCTTGCCGGTGCACAGCACGAGCCGCTTCACATCCTCGTCCTTCGGCGCCCACGGATCTGACAGTATCCGCATGAAGTGGCTTTCACCCTGGAAGTCCGCCGCCTTCGACACCGCCAGCTTGTGCCGCAGCAGTGATTTGGGCGTGAAGACGATGAGGGGTTTCCGGAACGGACGGTGCATCTGCCGGCGCAGCAGATGGAAATAATTGGCTGGTGTGGTGCAGTTCGCCACCTGCATATTGTCGCCCGCGCATAGCTGCAGGAAACGCTCCGGCCGGGCCGAGCTATGCTCCGGCCCCTGCCCTTCATAACCGTGCGGCAGCAGCATCACCAGGCCATTGGCGCGCAGCCATTTGGCTTCGCCGGCTGCAATGAACTGATCGATCATGATCTGCGCGCCGTTCATGAAATCGCCGAACTGCGCCTCCCACAGCACCAAAGTCTTGGGGTCGGCTAGCGCATAGCCATATTCAAAGCCGAGCACGCCATATTCGCTAAGCGGCGAATCCAGCACCTCGAAGCTGCCATGCTCGATCGTCCAGAGCGGCACGTACTTGTGCTCATCGGTCTGATCGACCCACACCGCATGCCGCTGGCTGAACGTGCCGCGCCCCGAATCCTGGCCCGACAGACGCACGCCATAGCCTTCCGACAGCAACGAGCCGAACGCCAGCGCCTCACCCGTTGCCCAGTCGATATTCTCGCCTGTCTTGAACATCTCGCGCTTGGCGTCGATCACGCGGGCGAGTGTCTTGTGGATCTTCACGCTGTCCGGCACCGTCGTCAGCGTCCGGCCAATGCTATCGAACAGCTTTGGCTCGAGCCCGGTGACGACGCTGCGTCGCGCGGTCTCCGGGTCGGCGGGCGCATGCAAACCGGACCAGCGGCCCGCAAACCAATCCGCCTTGTTGGGCTTGTAATTGGCGCCAGCCTCAAACTCGCCTTCGAGCAGCGTCGTGAATTGGGCGATCGCGTCGTCGATCCAGGCCTGATCGACCACGCCTTCGGCCATCAGCTTCTTGCCATAAACATCGCTCACCGGCGGATGCTGCCGGATGCGATCATACATTAGCGGCTGGGTGAAGCTCGGCTCGTCGCCCTCGTTATGGCCGAAGCGGCGGTAGCACCACATGTCGATGACGATGTCGCGCTTGAAGGTCTGGCGGAATTCGATCGCCATCTTGCAGGCAAAGGTCACTGCCTCGGGATCGTCGCCATTGACGTGGAAAATCGGCGCCTGCACGCCCTTGGCGACGTCGCTTGGATAGGGCGAGGAGCGCGCATATTGCGGGCTGGTGGTGAAGCCGATCTGGTTGTTAATGATGAAGTGCAGGCAGCCGCCGGTGTTATAGCCGCGAATACCCGAAAAGCCCAGGCATTCCCACACGATGCCCTGCCCGGCAAACGCCGCGTCGCCGTGGATCAGCACGGGCAGCGAGCCGCTGTGATGCTCCAGATCGCCGGAGATCGTCTGGATCGCCCGGGTCTTGCCGAGCACGACCGGATCGGCCGCCTCAAGATGCGATGGATTGGCGACGAGCGACATATGGACGTTGATGCCGTCAAATTCGCGGTCGGTACTGGTGCCGAGGTGATATTTCACGTCGCCCGATCCGGCCACGTCATCAGGGTTGTCGGAACCGCCGCCGAATTCGTGGAAGATCACGCGGTACGCCTTGGCCATCACGTTCGCGAGCACGTTCAGCCGGCCGCGATGCGCCATGCCATAGACGATCTCGCGAATGCCATATTGCCCGCCATATTTGATGACGCTTTCGAGCGCGGGGATCATGCTCTCGCCGCCGTCCAGCCCGAAACGCTTGGTGCCGACATATTTGCGGCCGAGGAATTTCTCCCACTGCTCGGCCTCGATCACCTTGTTGAGGATCGCCTTCTTGCCCATGGGCGAGAATTCAATCGCCTTGTCCTGGCCCTCCATCCGGTCCTGCAGGAAGCGGCGCTCCTCGACATCGGCGATATGCATATATTCAAGGCCGACCGAGCCGCAGTAATTCTTCTGGAGGATCGCCACGACCTCACGCACGGTGCCCCATTGCAGGCCAAGCGTGCCGCCGAGATAGACGGGTTTGTCAAGATCGGCCCCCGAAAAGCCATGATATTCCGGCGTCAGATCAGCTGGCAATTCCTGTTTGGTGATGCCGAGCGGATCGAGCTTGGCGGCGAGATGCCCGCGCACACGGTAGGTGCGGATGAGCATCATCGCGCGAATTGAATCGGCGGCGGCCGCCGTCACGTCGACAGCAGGCGTGGGAGCGGCGGCGGCGGCCTTGGGCGCGCCACCCTTGGCGGGCTTGGGCGCGGCTTCCATCTGGGTCGGGTCGAGCGCGGCGGTCAGATCATCGGTCGTGGTGGCCGGCCAGGTCGCCTGCGCCCAGCTAGGACCAGTGGCGGCGCCTTCCAGCCCATCGAAAAAGCTGCGCCAACCGGGTTCGACACTGTCAGGTGCCGCCTTGTAGCGCGCATAGAGCGTATCGACAAAGGCAGGGCTCACCGAGCCTGCGAGCGTTTCGAAATCCTGACCTTCGTAACCCATGGTCTTTGTCCTTCCCTCCCCTCTCCCCTTGTGGGAGAGGGTTGCGCAGACTTGGTCCCGCTAATTCAGCGGGGCCTAGTCGGAGCTGGGTGAGGGGGCTGGTACGCCCGCCAATCGAACGCCTTCACCCTCATCCAACCTTCGCTAGCCAGCAAGCTGGCAAGCTTCGGTATCCTTCTCCCCACCGGGAAGAAGGCAAAAACATCACCCGTTCAACACCGCGAGCAATGTGGTGCCGAGTTCGCTGGGGCTGTCCGCCATGCGGATACCGGCGGCTTCCATCGCGGCAATCTTGTCTTCCGCACCGCCCTGACCGCCCGAGACGATGGCACCGGCATGGCCCATGCGCCGCCCGGGAGGGGCAGTGCGACCGGCGATAAAACCAGCCATCGGCTTTTTGCGGCCTTTTTTTGCTTCGTCTTTCAAAAACTGGGCAGCTTCTTCTTCTGCCGATCCGCCGATTTCGCCGATCATGATAATCGACTGGGTCTCGTCATCGGCGAGGAACAGCTCGAGCATGTCGATGAAGTTAGTGCCGTTGACCGGATCGCCGCCAATGCCGACCGCAGTCGTCTGGCCGAGCCCGGCGTTCGACGTCTGGAACACCGCCTCATAAGTCAGCGTGCCCGAGCGCGAGACGACGCCGACCGACCCTTTCTTGAAGATGCTGCCGGGCATGATGCCAATCTTGCACTCGCCGGGCGTCAGCACGCCGGGGCAATTGGGGCCAATGAGGCGCGATTTGCTGCCCGACAGCGAGCGCTTGACCTTGACCATGTCGAGCACCGGAATGCCTTCCGTAATGCACACGATCAGCGGCACCTGCGCGTCGATCGCCTCGAGGATCGAGTCGGCGGCAAAGGGGGGCGGCACATAGACGACCGATGCCGTCGCGCCCGTCTTCGCGACGGCCTCCTCAACCGTGTTGAACACCGGCAGGCCGATATGCTCGGTCCCGCCCTTGCCCGGCGTGACGCCGCCAATCATCTGCGTGCCGTATGCAAGCGCCGCCTGCGTATGGAAGCTGCCGGTTTCGCCGGTCATCCCCTGGGTGATGACCTTGGTGTGTTTGTCGACGAGGATGCTCATTCAATTCTTTCCGATTGTTCGATTTGCCAAGAGTCCCGACGGGCGACGGCGCTCTTTTCCCACGCAACGTAGCGCTGGATCAGCGGGATGCCGATGACAATTAAGCACTGCATGAGAGCTAACTCGACCCAGATATTGCCGAGAGTGATGTAGCCAGAGCGGTTTCCGTAGATCGGGGGCGTAGAATAGTCGGCAATCAGACTAGCGGCGCAGACCGTGGCAACAGCCACGCTCAACGCAAAGAGCCACCTGAAGCCAAGGAACCGAAACACAAACCACTGGAGGCCCCCGACACACAGTACCGGGGCCACCAAGAAGACGCCCAAGAGCGCCAGAAACATCATCAGTTCAGCGAACCATCAATCGCCTTGCACGCCACCAGCAGCTCCTTCACCGCATCGACCGAGACGGTGAGGTTCGCCTTCGCCTCATCATCGAGCGCGATCTCGACGATCTGCTCGACGCCGCCGGCACCAATCACCACCGGCACGCCGACATAAAGGTTATCCACGCCGTACTGCCCGGTCAGGTGCGCCGCCGCTGGCAGCAAGCGCTTTTGATCGTAGAGATAGGCCTCGGCCATCGCGATGCCGCTGGTGGCGGGCGCGAAATAGGCCGAGCCGGTCTTGAGCAGCGCGACGATCTCGCCGCCGCCCGAGCGGGTGCGCTGGACGATCGCGTCGATGCGCTCCTTGGTCGAGCGGCCCATCGCGATCAGATCGGGGATCGGGATGCCCGACACGGTCGAATAGCTGATGACCGGCACCATCGTGTCGCCATGGCCACCGAGCACGAAACTCGTGACGTCCTTGACCGAGACCTGGAATTCTTCCGCGAGGAAATGGCTGAAGCGCGACGAATCGAGCACGCCGGCCATGCCGACCACCTTGTTGTGCGGAAGCCCCGAAAATTCGCGCAGCGCCCAGACCATCGCATCGAGCGGGTTGGTGATGCAGATCACGAACGCATCGGGCGCGTTGGCGGCGATGCCCTCGCCCACTGCCTTCATCACCTTCAGGTTGATGCCGAGCAGATCGTCACGGCTCATGCCGGGCTTGCGGGCGACACCGGCGGTGACGATGATCACGTCTGCGCCAGCGATGTCCTTGTAATCATTGGTGCCGGTGATCTTGGCATCAAACCCTTCGACGGGCGAGCATTGCGACAGATCGAGCGCCTTGCCCTGTGGCACGCCTTCGACAACGTCGAACAGCACGACATCGCCCAAGCCCTTCATCGCCGCCAGATGAGCCAGCGTGCCGCCTATATTGCCGGCACCGATCAACGCGATTTTCTTGCGAGCCATCTTCATCCTTCCGCGATGGGGCGAGGGCATGATAGCCCCGCAAAGCGATGGCGGCTTAGGCCGTTTGACCGAGCGGAGCAACCGCAAAAGGCAATTCAGCCTTTCAGTATTTGCGTATCATTCTCATTAGCATTAAAGGTGCGCCGACCGGCCATTGTGGGTCGGTTTCAGGCCTCAGCTGGCACCTCGCGGGCCGTGGTCCACTACATTGGTCGCTGCCCCCCAACGCGCAAATCCCCCCCTGAGCGGGAGCGGCCGCCACTGCCGATCGCGCGCACGCATGGCCGGACGCTCGACGAGCACATAGAGCAGGGTCGAGATAGAGATCGCCAGCGCGAATTTGAGCGACAAAACGATCAGCGGATGCGCGATCCCCCATGCCGCGGCCAGCGGGGCAGCGACAAGGCCGAGGCTCGCATGCCACAGATAGAGCGAATAGGCGATCGTCCCCAGCCATGCCACGGCGCGGGCCGGCAGCAGCAAGGTGGCGGGAATGGTCGCATCGAGCATCGCCAACACCAACGCCGCCGATGCGACCGCCGCAAGCGAGAAGCCAATGCCATTTTCCAGCATCGCCGCATCCGCCCCCGTCAGCATTGCAAAGCCGCCACCTGCGACCAGAAACAACCACGCCCGATATCGCCCTGCCCGCGCCATCCATGTCGGGCGATACAGGCTGCCACAGGCAAGCAGGACGCCGATCGCCAGCGCATCGAGCCGGTACTGGGTTTGCCATTGCACCGCGAGCGGGGCGACGCCAGCCGCCAGCGCCGCAATCCGCAGCGCCAGGCTTGCCGCGACGATGATGGCCAGGACAAGAACCACGCGGCCCACGCCGCCTCGCAGCAGCAGCGGCAACAGCACCGCGCCCGCCAGGTAGAAATGCTCCTCGACCGCCAGCGACCATAAATGGCTCGGCGCCCAATCGGTGAAGTTCTGGATGTGGAGCATCACCGGCCAGATCATGTGCCAGCCCTGCGCGCCGCCGACGAGCCACAGCACCGCCAGATACACATAGAGCGCCGGCCATAGCCGCAGCGCCCGGCGGAAGAAAAAGCGGCGGAGGCGCAACCCGCCGGGCGCGGACGCTTCGGCCAAAATCGCCCGCCCGACCAGAAATCCGCTGAGGACGAAGAACAGATCGACGCCTGCCCAGCCTGCATTGCCGATTGGGTGGAGCACGGCATCGAGCGTTGCAACGCCGGTCGGCATGCGGAAATGAAACAGCAGCACCAGCAGGATCGCGATCCCGCGGACGACGTCCAGCGTCATCTTCCTGTCGTGCGCGCCGCTGTTCATCGGCCCGGCCATAGCGCGGTGTGGGTTAAGGCCGTGCTACAGCCTCAATGCGCGCCGTGCCCCTTGGCCAGATACAGATCGGACTGCATTTCCTTCAGGCGTGACACGGTGCGTTCGAACTCAAAGCTGCCATCGCCTTGGGGGTATAGTGCCTCGGGTGCAGCATTGGCGGCGGCGATGAGCTTTACATTATTCTCATAAAGCGCATCGATCAGCGTCACGAACCGGGCGGCCTCGTTGCGGTTCTCCGGCCCCAGCTCTGGGATGCCGACGATGATGACGGTGTGAAACCGCCAGGCGATCGCCAGATAATCCGCCGCACCCCGCGCCTCGCCGCACAGCCGCTTGAAGGAAAAGACCGCGACGCCCTTCAGGCTCTTGGGCACATGCAGCGTGCGCCCGCCCGACACCCCAATGTCTTCGGTCGGCACATGCGCGCGGTCTTCGGGCGGGTAATCGGTCAGCCGGAAAAAAGCAGCGGACAGCGCCTTGGTCGCCTCCTCGCCATTGGGCACGCGCCACATATCCATCTGGCCGAGCCGGTCGCGCCGGTAATCGACTGGGCCGTTGAGGCCAACGACATCCATCTTCTCACCGATCAGCCCGATAAAGGGCAGGAACAAGTCTCGGCTGAGCCCATCCTTGTAGAGATCGACCGGGGGCCGGTTGGAGGTGGCGACCACCGTCAGCCCGCGGGCCCACATCGCCGTAAAGAGCCGCGAAAGGATCGCCGCATCGGCGGTGTTGTTGACGACCATCTCGTCAAACGCGATCAACCGCGCCTCGCCGACCATGGCGGCCGCCACCGGCCCGATCGGGTCACCAAGCTCCTTTTTGCGTTCCTCCGCCAGGCGCTGATGCACCTCCAGCATGAACTCGTGGAAGTGGACCCGGCGCTTGCGGCGGATATCAACGCAGCCGAAGAACAAATCCATCAGCATCGATTTGCCGCGCCCGACGCCGCCCCACAGATACACCCCGCGCGGCGGCTCTGGCAGGCGGCCAAGCGCGCGCCATAGCACCGATCCGCGCCGGGGCGTCGCCTCCAGCGCCGTTGCCAGCGCCGCCAGCTGCAGCGCCGCCTCCTGCTGTTCGGGGTCCGGGCGCAATTCGCCGGCGGCGACGAGCTTGTTGTAGCGGTCGAGCACAAAGGTCATCGCGCCACCGGTTGCGCGCTGGTCGGCTTGCGGATCGTGCCGGAAAAGGCGGCGATCACCTCGTCGCTATCGGCCTGCACGATCAGGCCGCGCAGGAACAGCAGCCGGCCGGTTTCCTTGAGCAACTCCACCTGCGCCTCAAGCGGCGAGTCGACGGAGCCCGCACCAATGAACTGGGTCGACAAATCGAGCGTCACCGCCGTGCCCGCCTCGATCAGGCCAAACCCGCGCGAGGCAGCAAACAGCGCAATATCGATAAAGCCAAGCAGCGCGCCGCCATGGATACGGCCGCTTAGGTTGGTGTGGATCGGTTGCGGCGTCATCCGCACCCGGGCGATGCGCCCTTCCACCTTGAGCAGGAAGCGACCGAACAGGCTGTTGAAGCGCGTTGAATCGGCCAACTCCCAGGTCATCCAGCCGGGGTGATCGGCGGAAAGGTGGTAGAGGAAACCGGGGAGCGTCAACGCTGCACTTTCTTGTTCTGTCAATCGTCAGCCCGTATCGCGCCGCACGAAAATCGCAAAGAAGAATGGTTCGCGCAGAAGGCACGGGGGATTTGTTCGCGCAGAGGCGCAGAGAGCGCAGAGGGGCTGCGCCCGGGGGACGTCCCCCGGCGAAGCCGATATTATCGCTCCCAATAAGCTCTCCCCGTCGGGCTCCGACGCCCCACCCAAATCACAACAGCTCCGCGCCCTCTGCGCCTCTGCGCGAACAATCTTCCAGCGGCTAGCCAGATAAGGGATTCACGCAGAGACGCGGAGACGCGGAGGGGTGGTGCCAACGGCAATTGCTCTTATTCAATTCAGCGACAATCCAGTTTCCGCCGGAAAACCTCACCCCACGCGCACGCTCTTCGTGCCTGCGCGCCCTTCGCGTGAACCCAATCCACACCAGCCCCAACAACACAACGCCCGCAGCCGGGCGGAAAAATCACACGATCCGTTCGACTTCCATCTTCTTGATCTCGGCAATCGCCTTGGCCGGGTTGAGACCCTTGGGGCAGACATTCGCGCAGTTCATGATGGTGTGGCAGCGATAGAGCCGGAAGGGATCCTCCAGCTCGTCGAGCCGCTCGCCGGTCATCTCATCGCGGCTGTCGGCGAGCCAGCGATAGGCCTGGAGCAGGATCGCGGGCCCCAGAAACTTGTCGGCATTCCACCAATAACTCGGGCAGCTCGTCGAGCAGCAGGCGCACAGGATGCATTCGTACAGGCCATCGAGCTTGGCGCGGTCCGCCGGCGATTGCAGCCGCTCCTTGCCCGAGGGCGGCGGCGTCACGGTCTGCAGCCACGGCTTGATCGAGGCATATTGCGCGTAGAAATGCGTGAAATCGGGCACCAGATCTTTGATCACCTGCATAGCGGGCAGCGGCGTGATCTGAACGTCACCGCGCACATCCTCGATCGCCTTGGTGCAGGCGAGCGTGTTGGTGCCGTCGATGTTCATCGAACACGATCCGCAAATCCCCTCACGGCATGAACGACGGAAGGTGAGCGAACTATCCTGCTCGGCCTTCATCTTGATCAGCGCATCGAGCACCATCGGCCCGCACTCGTCCAGGTTGATCTCGAACGTGTCGAAATGCGGATTCTCGCCGGTGTCGGGATCGTAGCGATAGACCTTGAACTTCTTGATACGTGTGGCCTCACCGGTCGCCTTGTGGACCTTGCCCTTGGGCTTGATCTTGCTGTTTGCGGGAAGAAAGAATTCGGCCATTGCTCAACGCATCCCATCACTGGCGGCAGGCATAGCTGCCCTTGCCTTCCGCCGATACATGAGGCGGTGGGCGCTCGCAAATGTTTGTGCAGGGGCAACGCGGATTGTTTGTGCGCGCCAAGATTTGCTTGCACGCCGCCGATTGATCAATCGCCCGGGCACCCCATCTGACGTGCAGACGCAACGGGCCCGGCCCTGACTAACCTCTGGCACAAAAGGACAATGACATGAGCGGCAAACTGGACGGCAAAAAAGCACTCGTCACGGGTGGGTCACGCGGTATTGGTGCCGCAATCGCCCGGCGGCTGGCGGCAGACGGGGCCGATGTCGTGATCACCTATGCTGGCAATGAAGCCGCCGCCAACCAGACGGTCACGGCAATCACCGCTGCCGGGCGCACGGGGCTGGCGATCAAGGCCGATGCGGCCGACGGCGCGGCGACAGCAGCGGCCGTCCAGCAGGCGGCAGAGGCGCTGGGCGGGCTCGACATCCTCGTCCACAATGCCGGCATCGCCAATTTCGCGCCCGTCGCACACGACACGCAGGACAATTTCGACAAGACCTTCGCGGTCAATGTGAACGGCGTGTTTGCCGGCACCAAGGCCGCGATCCCGCTGCTCAGCGACGGCGGGCGCATCGTCATCATCGGCAGCGTCAATGCGCATACGATGCCGGTACAGGGCGGCGCGGTCTATGGCGCGACCAAGGCGGCGGTCGCCGGGCTGGCGCGAGGCTGGGCGCGCGATCTGGGGCCACGCGGTATCCTCGTCAATGTCATCCAGCCCGGGCCAATCGATACCGATCTCAACCCCGCCGATGGACCAGTCGCCGCGATGCTCAAGCCGCACCTGGCGCTCGGCCGCTATGGCAAGGTGGAGGAGGTCGCAGCGCTCGCCGCGTTCCTTGCCAGCGACGAGGCGAGCTACATTACCGGTGCGTCGATCGACATCGACGGCGGCATGACGATCTGATCGCTTGCCCTCCTTGGTCGAGCCGCCTAGCCAGCGGCAATGCGGCTCGATCAATGCCATAATGTGGAGGACTTCCGGCGGCTGGCCAAAGCGCGGCTGCCGGGGCCGGTCTTCCACTATATCGATGGCGCAGCAGACGACGAACGCACCCGTGTCCGCAATAGCGCTGCCTATGACGATTGCGATCTCGTCCCCAATGTCCTCGCAGGCGTCGAGGAAATCGACACCCGCGTGACGGTGATGGGCAAGCAGATTGCCATGCCGTTGTTCCTCTCCCCCACCGCGTTGCAGCGGCTGTTCCACTGGCGGGGTGAGCGCGCGGTGGCGGCAGCGGCGCAGACGTTCGACACCTGGTTCGGCATCTCCTCGCTCGCCACCGTCAGCATCGAGGAGATCGGGCGGACGATCGCCTCGCCCAAGCTGTTCCAGCTCTATGTCCACAAGGACAAGGGGCTGAACGCGGCGATGATCGCGGCGTGCAAGGCGGCGAAGTTCGACGCAATCGCGCTCACGGTCGACACGATCGTCGGCGGCAACCGCGAGCGGTGCCTGCGCACCGGCTTCACCTCGCCCCCGCGCCTGACGCGCTCCTCCGCGCTCAGTTTCGCGATGCACCCGCGCTGGACGCTCGACTATCTGCTCCGCGAGCCGTTCGAGCTGTCCAACCTGAAGGACCATCTCGACGAGGGGTCGCGCAAATCCATGTCGGTGGGCGAGTATTTCACCAAGATGCTCGATCAGTCGCTCGACTGGAAAACCGCCGAGGCGATCCGCGCCGATTGGGGCGGGCAATTCTGCCTGAAGGGGATCATGTCGGTCGGCGATGCGCGGCGCGCGGTCGATATCGGCGCGACCGCGATCATGGTCTCCAACCATGGCGGCCGGCAGCTGGACGGATCGCGCAGCCCCTTCGATCAGCTCGCCGAAATTGTCGATGCCGTCGGCGACCGGATCGACGTGATCTGCGACGGCGGCATCACGCGCGGGTCGCACGTGCTCAAGGCGTTGAGCGTCGGCGCCAAGGCGTGCTCGGGCGGGCGGCTCTATCTTTATGCGCTGGCGGCGGCAGGCCAGGCGGGGGTCGAGCGATCGCTCGGCAATCTCCAGGACGAAATCGTCCGCGACATGAAGCTGATGGGGGCGAAGTCAGTCGCCGATCTCAGCCGCGACAATCTGCGCTGGCGGTAGGGGGTTTCTGGCCGAGTGGGTTGCCTTGAGCCGTGATCGCACGCCATCTCCGACGCGATCTTTGCCAAAAGTTGAATACGCTACTTCACCAAAATCGACGCGTTGCTGAATGAGATGCTTTCACCGTCTACGTGCTGCAATCCGAGTTTCAGCCTTGCTCCGTTCTTGCGGTCCACAAGCTGCATCGGTGCCTCCTTACCCGTAATTGCCTGCTCGCCCCATTGCATGAGCGCAATCAGCACTTGCGCCGTACCCCGACCTTTCTCCGTCAGCCGATAACAGGCGCGCACGCGCTTATTCGGTTCGCGATAGGTGACCTGTTCCAACAGATCGGCGTCGACCATTTTACCCAACCGATCTGTCAGAACAGACCGCGCAATCTTGAGATCGGCGGCCATGTCCTCAAAACGGACAACACCAAAAAATGCCTCGCGCAAAATCAGCAAGGTCCAGCGATCACCGATAGCTTCCGCGGCCAGCGCCATGGGGCAGACTTCTTTGGGGATAGGCGCGCGCGCGCTGATGGAGTGAAGATCAGAGTTTGACATTGAAACTCAGCTACAATAGCCCATGCTGAGTTGCAAATTAATACTCAGAAAAGGGCTGGCGAGGCTGTGGCGAATATCAATGAGCGGGACGATGATCTTGCAGACTTCACGAAGCGCCGGGTGACGTTGGAGGATATCGAAAAGACCGTCTATGTGGCTGGCAGCGGCCCGGCGGTTATCGTCATGCACGAAATGCCCGGTATCTCCCCGCATGTTGCACGCTTCGCACGCTGGGTCCGCGATGCCGGATTTACCGTTTTTATGCCTTCGTTGTTCGGGCGCGATGGCGCTGTCGGGGCCGCAGAGGAAGGCGGAAAAATTTTCCAGCGTGCTTGCATCAGCGCAGAGTTTCACGCCTTCGCTGGCAAGGGCGCCAGTCCAGTTACATCATGGCTCCGTGCGTTGGCCAGCGCTGCGCATGGCGAATGCGGAGGGCCCGGCGTTGGCGCAATTGGCATGTGTTGGACGGGAAACTTTGGCCTGTCGATGATGCTCGAGCCCGCAATGCTTGCGCCTGTCCTGTCGCAGCCTTCGCTTCCGCTCGACGCTCCCAACGCGCTGGAAAGCAGCGACGAGGAACTTGCTGCGGTGCGGGCGCGCTTGGAAAAGGACGACCTTAGCGTCATGGCCTTTCGGTTTGCGGGCGATCGCATCTGCACTGCTCAGCGCTTTGCAGCATATCGGGCGGCGTTAGGGTCCAGATTTGACGGCCGGACATTGCCCGATGAAGCGGCAAATCCCGATGTCCCCCCATTCTTCGCCAAGCATGTCGACACACCGCACAGCGTGACCACCGTTCACTTGATCGACCGCGAAGGCGAGCCAACGCTTAAGGCGCGTGATGAAATCCTCGCATTCTTCACGGCTAGGCTGCGTCCAAGCTAAAGAGCGGGTGGTCAAATCTAGACTCTACCGCTTCTCCAGCACCGTCACCGCCGGCACCCCGACCGGCGTTGTCGGCGCTTTAGGCGTGCGCTTGTCGAGATTGGCGAGCCAGGCCTTGGCGCGATTGCCGATCAGCGATTGCGGGAGGGAGGGCTTGAGCTGTTCCTGCGCCTCCCACTTCGCGACCAGCGCGCTCGCCTCATCGCTGGCGGCGGCGAGCGACTGCGCCTTGCGCAGCGCGTGGTTGATCAACGCATCGCCAAAGAATGTCCAGTCATTGTCGGACTGGCAGCCGAACGACGAGCGGTCCCCCGCCGATGCGGTGAGGATCGCGGTATCGGAATCAGCCAGGGCGGGGACGAAACTGCCCGAATAGCAGGCGCTGACGATCACCAGCCGCCGCTTGATGCCCAGCGCTTCGAGCACGCCCGCCAGCCGATTGGGCGAAATCGCGCCAAAGCCTGCATCGCCGTCATTATAGACAATGCCGATCGGCGCACCGTGGCTGGTGGTGTAGAGCACCAGCACGTCTTCTTTCGCGTCGATCAGCTCGGTGATGCGGGCGAGCGCCAGATCGAGATGCTGGATCGACCCGCGCGGCAACGCGCTCGGCGCCGCCCCATCGCTCCCCGCCAGAACGATCGTCCGCCCCACCGCATCATAGCGCCGCGCCAGCACCTTCCCCGCCTCGCGCGCCTCCCGCCCGAACACGGGATCGCTGTCGAGCGCGATGCTCACCACATAGGCGTCGACCACGCCCCTGCGCTGCGGCAGCAGCCCGGCGAGCGCGCCACTGATGCGGCGATGCTCGGCCAGCGCCTCGGCCGGCGCACGATCCCGCTCGATCGCCATGCCACCATCGGCATAAGCGGTGAAATCCGCAGGACCAGTGCCGATCGCGGGCGGCGGGCGGGTGTGCTGGGGCGGAGTATAGGGCGGCTTCTGGGCAGCAGAATCGCCCCCCGACAGCGCAAAAACCAAGGCCAGCGCTGCCGGAATCGCGATCCTCCCCTTAAACGCCATCGTCCCCGTCGCCTGCCCCGTTTGAGAGAACCACTGTCATGGCTTTGCGACAGCGCGTCAATCACGCGGGGGCTGCAGGGGCACGATCAAGACTCAATCGGCGAAAAGAAACTCGTCACCCCGGGCCTGACCCGCGGGGCCCGCTGCCTCGCCCCACAGATGCCAGACGTCGGAAAAAGCGGGACCCCGGATCAAGTCCGGGGTGACGGTGGGGGAGGGTGACCAGTTTCGCTCCAGAAAAACAGCCCATCATCAATCCCAGGTTCGAGCGCCCTTGGCCAAGGGCTATCTGCACCGCCTTGGATCGCGTAGCCTGTCCTCCCGACGCCGACAGGAGTTCGTGCCGTGAAACAATTAATCTATTGCTCGAACCCGTTCGGGTTCGACCGCGCGATGCTCGCCGGAATCTTGGTGGGTGCGCGGCGTAACAATGCGCGGGACGAGGTTACCGGCGCGCTGATTTGCCGACACGATCTGTATCTTCAGCTTATCGAAGGGGCGGCCCCGGCAATCGATGCGCTCTACGCCCGCATCATGCGCGATAATCGCCATTCCGACGTTAAATTGTTGCTGTCCGATACGGTTGAGACGCGGATGTTTCCCGAATGGAGCATGCTCGATGACGAAATGCCGTCAATGGCCTGGTCACCGGCGGAGGTCGAGGCTGGCGCGGTCGAAGCGGCACCTGCCAGCACGCTGCGCGAGATTTTCGAGCGGGTCGCCACTATCGCACGCAAACGGGCAGCCGCTGCTGTTTGATCGCGACCTTGCGCCTGCCTGGCGTTTCCGTTGGCCGATAGGAACAGATCAGCAAAGGGGAATATGACTGCAGCGAAATCAATCCGCGCACCTAAAAGCCGCCATGCCGCTTTCGCCCCAGTTTCGGACATTAGCGATGGCGCAAGTCGCGCCACCAAGCGGACGTTGACGAGGTCGCTATACGTGTCATCCTGTCCGCCATGGCCAACCTGTCTGATTACTTACCGAGCATTCCCGAGCCAGAAGCCATCAGCTTCTCCTTTGAGCTTGCCGAGGCGGGCTGGGCCTCGATCACTGTATCCGTAGGAGGTCGCACATTCACGGTCCCGGCGTTCGGGAGCATGACAGACGGCCTCGGCGATCTGGTGAGGGCAGCTTTACAGGTCGCCGCTGGCGGAAGTCACGTCGGGGTTCTATTCGACGAAGAGCCACGACGCTGGGGTCTTGCGCTTGAACCTGCCGGGCTATCACATGACAATAAACGCATCGCGCGTCTGACGCTGCGGGACGGCGGCACGGCGTTGAGCGCGGATGGATACCAGATTGGGGATGTCTGGCGATGGACCGCACAGCCAGTCCTTGAAGGCTATGTTACCACGGACAGCTTTGCGCAGGCTGTCCAAGTCGTTGCCGCGTCGGCACGGGCAAAGTACTCTGACGACGTATATCGTGAGAGGTGGGGCTACTTCGGGAGCCTAGAGGGTTTTCCACTTCGAGGTTTGAAAGCTTTAGAGGCTGCGCTCGCTACACCTGAATACCGGGAATGAGTGTCTGCTAACGACATGGCACGCCCAAAAGCCGACAGTCGCCTTTCCACCGATATCGGCCATTCCCACTCGACAAACCCAGCCCTCAATAAACCCGCTTCTTCGGCTTGATATACTCGATGTCGTCCGTCAGCGTGTAATCATGCACCGGGCGGTAATCGATCGCCACCGCGCCGCCCTTCCCGCCCCAGCCATCGAAGGTCGCAATCGTGTGCTTCATCCAGTCCGCGTCGTCGCGATTGGGGAAGTCTTCGTTGACATGCGCGCCGCGGGATTCCTCGCGGTTGGCGGCGGAATGCACCGTCACCACTGCCTGCGCAATCAGGTTGTCGAGCTCCAGCGTCTCGACCAGATCGGTGTTCCAGATCAGCGAGCGATCGTTGATCCCCACATCGCCCATCGAGGCATAGATCTCGCCGATCTTCGCCTTGCCCTCGGCCAGCAGCGCATTGTCGCGGAACACGGCGCAATTCTTCTGCATCGTACGCTGCATCGCGCCCCTGATCTGCGCGGTGGGCGTCGCGCCCTTGGCGTTACGAAAATGATCGAGTCGGCCGAGCGCCAGCTCCTCCGAACCCTTGGGCAGCGGGTTGTGCGGCCCTTGTGGCTTGGTGATCTCGGCAATCCGCTTGCCGGTCGCGCGGCCGAATACCACCAGATCGATCAGCGAGTTGGAGCCAAGCCGATTGGCGCCGTGCACCGATACGCACGCCGCCTCGCCCACCGCGAACAGGCCGGGGACGACGCTGTCGGGGTTGCCGTCCT
>CAZXBM010000054.1:0-23860 GCA_964638495.1 uncultured Stakelama sp.
AGATCGACCCACTCGATCTCGTCGTCCTTGATCATCTTCAGGATAGTGCCGGCGTCATTGGCCATGTCGGTGCCCTTTCGAATTGAATTGTCTCAGCCGCGAACCGGAGAATCATGTTGCGGCGCGCATGCCAGTCTTCACATAATGCTGCGTTGCGTCAAATTGCGTTTTCGTCCCGCTCGCCGGTGCGGATGCGCAGCACGGTTTCGACCGGCATCACGAAAATCTTGCCGTCGCCGATGCGACCGGTCTGCGCGGCGGCAGCAATCGCTTCAACGACGCGATCAGCCATGGCGTCTTCCACCACGACCTCAAGCTTCACTTTAGGCAGGAAATCAACGACATATTCGGCACCACGATACAGCTCGGTATGGCCTTTCTGCCGGCCAAAGCCCTTGGCCTCGGTAACGGTGATGCCGGATACGCCGACCTCGTGCAGCGCCTCCTTCACCTCATCGAGCTTGAAGGGTTTGATGATCGCCTCGATCTTTTTCACGATATGCCCCGATTTTCTGGCGGGATGCGCCTCTGCTTGTCCTTTGCCCTTACAACAAGCGTGCCAGCCTTGCGAGAGGGCGGTGAACAGGGGGCAAGGGGGCAAAGGGGAACGCAAACGCTGCTCAAGCGTCGTGCATCGCCACCGATACTGCCTGATTTTGCAGCAGCGCAGTCGGCCACGGGGCCTTAGTAAGGCGGGTTGTGCAGGCCTTGCAGGCTGGTCGTGAAAATCTCGCAGCCATCCTCGGTAATGCCGATCGAATGCTCGAACTGTGCCGAGAGTGATCGGTCGCGCGTCACTGCCGTCCAGCCATCATCGAGCAGCTTCACATCGGGGCGGCCGATATTGATCATTGGTTCGATTGTGAAGAACATGCCGGGACGCAGCTCGGGCCCGGTGCCCGGCCGGCCGACATGGACGACCTCTGGCGCATCGTGGAACAGGCGGCCAACGCCGTGCCCGCAAAAATCACGGACCACGCCGTAGCGATGGCGCTCGGCATGGGCCTGGATCGCATGGCCGACATCGCCCAGCGTATTGCCCGGCCGTGCCTTTTCGATGCCCAGCATCAAGCACTCATACGTAACCTCAACCAGCCGACGCGCCTTGAGCGCCACATCGCCGACGAGATACATCCGGCTGGAATCGCCATGCCAGCCATCGAGCAGCGGCGTGACATCGATGTTGACGATATCGCCGTCTTTCAGCGTCTTATCGCCCGGAATCCCGTGGCAGACGACATGGTTGATCGATATGCAGCAGCTATGCGTGTAGCCGCGATAACCAATCGTCGCCGGCACGCCACCGCCATCGGCAATGAAGCGACGAACCAGATCATCAAGCGCACCGGTCGTGACGCCGGGCACCACATGCGGCACCAGCATGTCGAGCGTTGCAGCGGCAAGCCGCCCGGCGCGGCGCATGCCTTCAAAGCCCGATGCATCGTGCAGCTTGATCGCGCCGGTGCGCGTCATGGGCGCTTGCGCGGTTACGTTCTCATACACCGTCATGCTTTCCATATAGCGAGAAGCTGCGGGCTTTGCGAGGGGGGACGGCTGGGCTATGCGGCACACATGACGACCGATCCCACGCCCCGCATCTGGACCGCCGCGCTCGTGGTGATCGGCGACGAAATCCTCTCCGGCCGCACGCAGGACAAGAATGTCGCGCAGATTGCCGCCTGGCTGAACGTCCAGGGCATCCGCCTGGCGGAGGTTCGCGTGGTCGCCGACAAGACAGACGCGATCGTGGAAGCAGTGAACATCCTGCGGGCGCGCAACGATTATCTGTTCACCACCGGTGGTATCGGCCCGACGCATGACGACATTACCGTTGACGCGATTGCCGCGGCACTGGGCGTCGATGTTGTCCACCACCCGCGCGCGCTGGCCGTGCTGGAGGGCTATTATGCCACGCGTGGCGGCCTGACGGACGCGCGCAAGCGCATGGCGCGCGTGCCCAATGGCGCCGATCTCATCGAAAACCGGATGTCGGGTGCGCCGGGCATCCGCATCGGCAACATCTTCGTGATGGCGGGTGTGCCGCATATTACTGCGGGGATGCTCGACGCGCTCACGGGCACGCTCGAGGGCGGGTTGCCGGTGCTGTCGGGGACGATCGGCTGCTGGGTCGCTGAAAGCGAGGTGGCCGATCTGCTCCACGCCGCCGAGCGCGCTCACTCAGGAGTGGCGATCGGCAGCTATCCGTTTTTCCGCGAAGGCCGTGTCGGCGCAAACTTTGTGGTGCGCGCGACCGATCAGGCGCTGGTCGATACCTGTATCGCGGCCATCACGGCAGCGCTCGAAGCGCAGGGCAGGGCGGTCGTGGTCGATGGGATCTGAGGACGGCGCCGGCACGTTTCAGTGCACCGACAGGGCAGCCAGCGGGATGTCTTCGCCGACCAGCACCACCCGCTCCTGCAGGCGATACCCCGCCTGAACCGAAAAGCCGAGCGCCACCAATGCGCGTGCTTCCCACAGCGGCAACTCCACATCCGCCGGAAAGCGGATGCGGCCGGCCGCGGCCAGCGCCACGATCAGGTCAGGCCTGTTGGCAGCATCGCGCAGCGCCGCTTCGAGCGCCGTAGGCGTCCAGTCGGCCGGCAGCGCGTCTGACGGCAGCGTCGCGGCAAGGCTGTAGGGCATTGCGGACACAGCGATGCTGCATAGCGTGGCGCCGACCAGGAAATAGGGCGTGCGCCGTCCGATCCGCTTCACCGCGCGGTCGCTCGCTCGCGCCAGGGAACGAGTAGATCGGGCCTATATTGGCCTGTTGCAGGCCAACGCTGAATTGCAGCCCGAGAAAGCCCAGATCCATCTGAAGAATTCGCGCAACGCTAAGCCGGGGTTTTGGCGCGGTGTCCGCTGGTATGGTCTCTCCTCGCGACGGGCTCCGGCCGACAGGCACGGCGATGCTCGCACAAGGACTTTTGTGATTGCAAAGGTTTGCAACGCGTCTATTCGTGTCGCATCCGTCCCCCACCCTAGCGCGAGGATGCCATAGCAACCATGATCCCGTTCCCGTGGCTGCCCGAGCATGTTGCGACCATCAGCCCCGTATCGAGGGCGGTTGCGCCGATCTTTGCCCGCGCGGCAGTGCTCGACGTGCTGCCTGGGCATGACGTGTGGGATCACTGGCCGGTGCTAGCCGAGAGCGGAGTGCTCGCGGAGATTGCGGGTGGTTTGCTGGTGATCGCTTTGGTTGCGCCAAAGGCGCTCGATCCTGAAGAGCGCCACGGTATCGCACGGTTGCAACTGTTTCATCGCACCGACGCGGGCTGGCGCGATCTGGGGCCGGTGTTCGACCAGGATGATGCGCCCGGCAGTCACCAATGGTCGGGCTCGACAGTGCTGAGCGAAGCGGGCGATGCGGTGCGGCTGTTCTTCACCGCTGTCGGTACACGCGGCGAAGCGATGCCGACTGTCACCCAGCAGCTCTTCGAGACCCGCGCGTCGCTGACGATCGCCGACGGCGGTCCGCAGCTTGGCGCATGGAGCACGCCGGTCGAATGCGTGCGCGCCGATGGCATTTGGTACGAGACCGACATGACCGGCGGCGGTGCTGTCGGGACGATCAAGGCGTTTCGTGATCCCTTTTTCTTTCGCGAACCCGGCGGCGATGACTGGCTGCTCTTCACCGCATCGGATGCACGCGCGCCGTCGCCATGGAATGGCGTGATCGGCGCGGCGCGCTGGAACGACGGGGGCTGGGTGCTACAGCCGCCAATCGTCTCGGCAACGGGCCTGAATAACGAACTCGAGCGGCCGCACGTGATCATGCATCGCGGCTCGGTCTATCTGTTCTGGTCGACCCAGGCCAAAGTGTTCGCGCCGAGCGGGCCGGTCGGGCCGACCGGTCTGTACGGCCTCGTCGCGGAGCGCTGGGGTGCCGCGTGGCGACCGATCAACGGGACGGGTCTCGTCTTCGCCAATCCAGCGGATGCGCCGGCGCAGGCTTACAGCTTTCAGGTCTTGCCCGATCGGTCGGTGTGGAGCTTTGCCGACATGCCGGAGGTGTCGACCATGCCTGAGGATGTCGACGCCCGGCGTGCAGCGTTCGCCGGGGGACCGGCACCGGTGCTGCACCTGCTGCTCGACGGAGACAGTGCCACGTTGGCACGGCGATAAGCGTCGGGTTGCGCTCGCGTCGCATGAGGTTATCGTGAGCGGCAATGGGGGATTCTGACGATCGTAGGACCGGACAAGGGCAGGGGCCGGGGGGCCGTGTCCGCAATCTAGTCGACCTTGCCCGGCTCGCGGGGGTTTCGGCGGGAACCGTGTCGCGCGCGCTCGCCGGCAATCCTTTGGTCAATATCCAGACGCGCGAGAAGATCGAGGCGATTGCGCGCGAACATGATTTTCGTCCCAATCAAATGGCAAGCCGCCTGCGTACCAAGCGGACCGGGCTGATCGGCGTGGTGATCCCGCTCGGCCATGAACGTCGCCAGCATCTCTCTGATCCGTTCTTCATGACGATGCTTGGGCAGTTGGCCGATCTGATCACCGAAAACGGTTACGACATCTTGTTGTCGCGCGTCATTCCAGAATCGCCCGACTGGCTGACGCGGATCGTCGAGTCCGGCATGCTCGACGGCGTGTTGATGATCGGCCAGTCCGACCAGTTCGACGCGATCGAACAGACCGCCAGCCGGTATCGCCCCCTCGTTACGTGGGGGCATCATCGCGAGGGGCAACGCCACTGTACTGTCGGGATGGACAATGCAGCGGGCGGTCGGCTGGCGGCGGAGCATCTGATTGCGCGCGGTGCGCGGCGGCTGGCCTTTCTCGGCGACGTCGGCGCGCCCGAGATTGCTGCGCGTCATACAGGCTTTGCAGCGGCGGCGGCAAGCGCCGGATTGAACGTCGAATTGCTGCCGACGCATCTCGCAGTCGATGCGATGGAGGCCGATATCAGCCACCATACCGGATTGATCGACGGACAGTTTGACGGCGTGCTTGCCGCGTCGGACATGATCGCAATGCGAACGCTCCGCGTGTTGGCCGATCGATCGATTGCCGTGCCCAATCAAGTCGCGATCATCGGATTCGACGATTTGCCGTTGGCGAATCAAACCGTGCCGCGCCTCACCACGGTGCGGCAGGATATCGCGCCGGGTGCCAGCGTGATGGTCGAAACCTTGTTTCAGCGGATCGCAGGCGTGGATACGCCGTCGACGATCATGCCACCGGCGCTCATCATCCGCGATTCCGCGTGATTCTTCTGGTTTGACGCGTCGATAAAACAATCGATTGCAACGGCGCTGCAATCGATTTAAACAGGCCGCCATCATCACTGCGATTCAACGCGGGATTCTCATAAAAAACTACCTTGGGAGAGTTTATGAACTCGCGCATCACTATTCGTGCCTTCCTTCTGGCCGGTTCGGCCTGCCTCGCAATGCCCGCTTTTGCCCAGACGGCACCGGCCGCCGAGACGACGGCCCCAACCGATCCAGCCGCTGATGCTACCGAGAACAACGACATCATCGTTATCGGCACGACGTCGAAGAATCGGTCGTTGATCACCGCATCGGCCGACATTACCCAGGCGTCTGAAGCCGAAATACAGCGCAAGGTCCCGAAATCTGTCGCCGAACTGCTCGAACTGGTGCCCGGCATCTTTGTCGAGGGGACGGGGGGCGCGGTCTCGAACAACTATTCGGTGCGTGGTCTGCAGGGCGGCGGCCAACGCTTCATCCAGCTGGAAGAAGACGGTCTGCCTGTGCTTTACACCGGTGGCGGGCCCGATCGTTTCTTCGCATATGACGTCACGATCGAACGGCTTGAAGCGGTTCGCGGCGGCTCGTCGGGCGTGCTCAGTGTCAACGGTGCGGCAGCAACGATCGACTTCATTTCGCGCAAGCCCAATTTCGAAAAAGCCGAGGGCATCGCCAAGGTGCAGGTTCAGTCCTATGGCGAAAAGCGCGCCGACTTTTATTATTCCGCGCCGCTCAAGGACAATCTCGCATTCAACATCGGCGGATATATCAGCTCCAGCCCGGGTATCCGCAACAATCCTTTCATCCACCAGACCTATCATCTGAAGGGCGCGCTGGAATATCGCTTCGACGGCGGTGGCTCGATCAAGGTCACGGCCAAGATCGGTGATCAGACCGATGCCTTTTATGCGGATTATCCGATCCGCCTCGCCAATGGTCAAATCGGCAGCATTGCCGGGTTCGATGCCAAGCGCGACAATATCAACGGGTCTGCCTTTGCGCAGATCGATTTGCCGGTATCCCGCTTCGTCGAAGCCGACGGGTTGCGCACCTTCTCATCGGCAAACGGGATTCGGGCGATCACAAAGCAGATCGCTGTCGATTTCAAAAAGCCGGTGACCGAACACCTCGAGGTGTTCGCCAAGGCGCGCTATCTTGACTATAGCTGGGATTTCAATGGCTTATTTCCGGGCAGTGGCACCGGCAATGGCGGACTCGCCTCTGCGGTAAGCTATCTGACACCCGGCAGCTCGCCGCTCAATGACCGGCTTACGGCGGGTCAAGCTGCCTTCCCGGCCGCTGTTCGTTTCGGGATAAGAGATTTGACCGGCGGCCGCGTGATCGCATCAAACGACACCGCGGCGCTCAACGCGCTCAACGGCAATGGCTTGCTCCAGCAAACCGTGCTCAACCATGATCAACAGGCCGGGAAGGACTTCGCGTCCAATTTCGGCTTGCGGGTCGAAAACGAATTCTCGATTTTTCGCAATTCGTTCACCGGCGGCATTCAATATTACAACGTCAGGGCGAGCCAGAATCAGTCTGCCACATCGCCCGTCCTCAACGACGTGCGCAACGATTCGCACATTTATGATCTTGTCGCGCTTGATGCGAACAACAATGTCGTCGGCACGCTGACCGACAATGGTGTGATCAGCTATGGCAATTGGGGCGCGGGTATAAATCGATCGGAAACCAGTTCAGTATCGTTTTACGGCAATGACGAAGTGAAGATCGGCGACAATTTCAACCTCGATTTCGGTCTTCGCCACGAACGCTATCGGATTACGCAGTTCATCGGGAACACCGCTGCGATCAATCAGCCGGTCGTACCGGGGACGGTCGGGCTTGCCCGCGATGTCGGCGCCACCTTCGATGGAACCTTCAGCCAGCAACGGCGGAGCAACGACGAGACGGCGTATACCGTTGGCGCGAACTACCGCATTTTCAAGAACCTGGCGGTGTATGGCCGCTATGCGCGCGGTTTCCAGACTGACCCGGGCGGCGCGGTGGGCGTGATCCTGTACGAAGCCGGCTTGCGCTATCAGGGGCATGGCCTGCGTGGGTCGGTCACCGTATTCCGCACGCAGTTTAACAATCAGGGGTACGGCTTTTTCGACGCTGCCAATCCAACATTGCAGGGCGATTTCCGGGCCGATTTGAAGACCGACGGGATCGAGGTCGATCTGAGCTATCGGCCCGTTCCCTGGTTCGGAATCGACGCCGTCGGCGTATTTCAAGATCCGTCACTCACCAATGCTCGGCTTGGCCGTGCGCCGGTCGGTGGATCGGCGGTGGTGTTCACGCCGGTGCCGCAGTTCAATGGCAACACGCCCGAACGCACGCCGAAACGATTGTTCACGATCAGCCCGACCTTCCATCTGCCGCACGAACTTGGTGAAGTGTATGGCCGGTACAAATATATCGGCGCGATCTTCGCCGATCCGAACAACGGCCTGCCGCTGCCCGGATATGGCGTCACCAGCGCTGGGTTCAACATCAATGTCGCGCGGAACCTTCAATTCGGCGGTAGCGTTGACAATCTGTTCAGCGTGACCGGTATTACCGAGGGCAATCCGCGTCAGGGGTTGTCGCAGACCGTTACCAATTCCTTGTTCTACGGGCGCGGCTTGGTCGGCGTCACCTACGCCGGGAGCGTGACCTTCAGATTCTGATACCCCGAGCGACCATTTCCCCAGCACCTTGTGGCGGCGGACCAATTTGGTGTCCGCCGCCACATTTTTGAAATAGGAACCGGCGATGATCATGTTGCGTCCGATCGCTGCCGTCGCCGCCTTGGCCTACGGCGTTTCGATCGCTGCGGCCCCCGCCCCGGCCCCGGTGAGGCGGGCCGCGACGGCTGCGCCCGAGCTTAGCTACCGGCTGGTCGAGGGAGAAAACCTCAACGCCTTCGTCCGCGACGGCAAGGTTGCGGCGCATCTGCTGCTGCGCTCGGGCCGCGACCCGCGCATTCTCGTCGCCTTCCCGGCGGGGAATAGCGGGGTCGGCCTGTGGTTCACCTCGCTCGACCGCGCGGCGACATGGACGCTGGAGCGTAGCCCGATGCCGCTGACGGGTGCGGGTGGCGCGCTGCACGGCATCACCACCGTGGCGAGCATCAATGCGGCGCGGCTCACGCCGAAACAGGCGGTGCTGTCCAACGTCCGCTATTTGCGCGATTATCAGGCGGTCGGCCGCTTTCCGCCCGAAGTCGCGACCGACGCGCAATACGGCCCTGACACGATCCGTTATGCGCGCAAGCGATTGGACGGCGCGCCGGGTTACGAGTTGACGGTGCGCGTGCTCGAAGGCCGGATCGAGCGAGGTTCGATCGTCGCAGGGCGCGGCGGGCGCATACGGATCGAAATCACCGCGCTGACCGGCGATGCGCCGCTGACGCCGCTGCCGCTCGGGCAATTGCTCAACGCGCGCGCCGCGCCCGATCCTGTGGCGCGGCGTGCGCTCGCATTCCTCAGCTACCGCGAGAAATTCCAGGCGGGCTCCTGGCGCTTCAACACCTATTTCGGGCGCGACACACTGATGTCGGTGCGCTTGCTGATGCCAGCGCTTCAGCCGGCCGCAATCGAGGCGGGGCTAGGCTCGGTGTTCGCGCGGCTCTCACCGGGCGGCGAAGTCGCGCATGAGGAGGGCATCGGTGAATTTGCGGTGCTGCAGAACCGCAAGGCCGGCGCTGCCGGCGACGGGGCCGAGCTCGATTACGGCATGATCGACGATGATTACATGCTCGCACCGGTCGTTGCCGACTATCTCGATGGGCCGGGGAAGGCGCGCACGGCGGCGTTCCTGGCGAGCCAACTCGAAAGCGCGGCACGACCGGGCGAGCGTGATGCCGTGGGTACGCTGCTCGTGCGCAATTTGCGCTTCGTGTTGCAGCAAGCGCACGGCTTTGCCGATGCGCCGTCGGTCGCGACGCTGATCGCGATCAAGCCGGGTCGGATGTCGGGCGAGTGGCGCGACAGCGATGAAGGGCTTGGCCGGGGCATCTACCCGTATGACGTCAACGCCGCTTTGGTGCCCGCCGCGCTCGTTGCCGCCGACCGGCTTTATCGCTCTGGCCAGCTCGACCGATACCTGACGCCAGCGGACCGCGCTGCGTTCGCTGATGCCGCCGCAATGGCCCGGACCTGGCAAGCCAAGGCCCCGCCCTTGTTCCGCGTCGAAATTCCAGCGCCCAAGGCCGCGAGCGCGATCAAGGCATATGCAGCGACGATCGGCGTCCCCGCAGCGCCTGCCGTCGCATCGCTCGAGCGTGCGCCGCTCGCATTCCACGCGCTGTCGATCGATGCGGCTGGCAAGCCGGTGCCGATCATCAACTCGGATGAGGGATTTGCCCTGCTCTTCGGCAATCCCGCCCCCGCCGAACTCGACCGTGATGTTGCCGCATTGATGCGGCCCTTCCCGGCGGGGTTGATGACCGATGCCGGGCTGCTCGTCGCCAATGCCGCCTTTACCGGGGGGGAGGCGCAAGCGCGCTTCACGCCGGGCGCGTATCACGGTGCGGTGATCTGGTCGTGGCAGCAGGCGCTGTTCGCGGCGGGTCTCGAACGGCAGCTGGCCCGGCGCGATCTGCCCGCGCCGGTGCGCGCGCGGCTTGCGTCGGCGCAGGCGGCGTTGTGGCGCGTGATCGGCGCAACGCGCGGTTTGCAAAGCTCGGAATTGTGGTCGTGGCGCTTTGCGGGCGGTCGCTATCAGCCGGTCGCGTTCGGCGCGGGCAAAACCGATGTCGACGAATCGAACGCCGCGCAATTGTGGAGCACGGTCTACCTCGCGGTCAGGCCGCCTGCCGCCGTCAGCGCGCCGCGAAGAACCCGGTAACGGTGAGCCGACCCGTCGCCGGATCGGTGGGCAGCATGCGGCCCGGCGTGATGTCGCCCGAGTGAAGAAGCCGGCCGCGATAGACCAAAGCCCGGTTGGGAAGCCCATCGAAACGCGCGATCCGCTCGAATATCGGCGTGTCGCCGGTCGGATACGCCAGCGGTGGTGCGCCATGATGCTTCACATCGGTATTCAGCGCAGCGAAATAGGCGGCGGAGCGGCGTTGGTCGATCGTCTCGAAGCCGGTGCTACGATGCCGGTAGAAGGCCGTGCCGTCCTCCTCGCCAGACCCCAGAAAATGCACCAGCGCCAGCCGCCCCGGCTCGAGTGCATCGATATGCGGCAGCCGCTGCTCGATCGACAGCGCGTCAGGTGCCATTGTGACCATCGACCAGCATAGATCGATTACCGAAGCCGCCTCGTTCGAGCCGAAAACCTCGCGGAACACATTGCTCAGGCAGGCGCGTACCGCCGGCACATAGCCGGGCGGGAGCGCGGCGCGAATGCCGGGATAATGCTCGCCCGCAGGCTCGAACGCGGCGGTTCGCGCCGCCGTGCGCAACGCATCCGGATCGGGCGCGAAATGCTCAATGACCACGACCGGTTCCTGCTCGCGCCCGATACGGTGAACCGTGACGCTCGGTGCCGTCACGCCCCGGCCTGCCGAGCCGTCGATCCGATCAGTGCCGCAATCGCATCGTCATGCTTGGGCAGCGTCGGCGCGGCGCGCGCGATGATCGTGGCGAGCTGATCGAGCTGGCGGCGATTGGCCGCGCCGTCGAGTGTATCCGCGATCGGGCTGTGATCGGCAGCGACCACGCCTTGGCCGTTCAACACCGCGAGCCAGCTCGCCTCGCGGAACAGCTCTTCGCTCGACAGCATCAGGCGGCCCGAGCGGCGATATTGCGCCTCCTTTTCGATCAGGCTGTCTGGCAGGGCCATGTTGCGAGTGTGTTCCCACAGCGGCGCGCTATGCCCCTGCGTCGCGTGATAATGCAGGATCAGGAAATCGCGGATCCCGTCCATGTCGCGGCCGAACAGATCGTTAAACTGCCGCGCGAGCGCGGGATCGCAATCGGTCTCCGGGAAGAGCGCGATCAGCTTGGCGATGCCGCTCTGGATCAAATGGATGCTGGTCGATTCGAGCGGTTCGAGAAACCCCGACGACAGGCCGATCGCGACGACATTCTTGGCCCAGGCCTCGCGCCGAAATCCCGCCTTGAAGCGCAACTGGCGCGGCTCCGCGAGCGGCTCGCCATCGAGATTGGCGAGCAAGGCCGCCGCCGCCTCATCGTCCGAAATGAAGCTGCTCGCATAGACATAGCCATTGCCGGTGCGGTGTTGCAGCGGGATGCGCCACTGCCACCCGGCCGGCCGCAGCGTCGAGCGGGTAAAAGGCGTAGTCTCGGCGACGCGCGCGCACGGCACCGCGACGGCGCGGTCGCACGGCAGCCAGTGTGACCAATCCTCGAAGGTCGCGCCGAGTTCGTCGCCGATCAGGACGGCGCGAAAGCCCGAGCAATCGACAAACAGATCGGCCGCCAGCCGCGCGCCGCGATTGGTCGTCAGCGCGGTAACGAAGCCGGTGACGGGATCACGCTCGACGGTTTCGAGTTTGCCCTCATGCCGCGTCACGCCATTCGCTTCGGCTAGCCCCCGCAAATGCGCTGCATAGAGCGATGCGTCGAAATGATAGGCATAGCCCAGAGTCGACAGGATCGAGCCGAGATCGTTCGACGGCTTGGCGAAACGATTGTCAGCGGCAAGTTCGGCGGCGAGCGAGAATGCGGCGAGCGGGGTAGTCGCGCCATCGCTTTGTGCTTTGAGCCAGCATTGGTGGAACGGCACCCGCCCGAGATCGACGCCGTAGCGCCCGAACGGGTGGAAATAGCGCTGCCCGGGCCGTGCCCAATCGACGAACTCGATGCCGAGTTTGAAGCTGGCCTTGGTCGCGCGGACGAACTCGGCTTCGTCTAGCCCGATCAGGTCGTTGAACCAGTGGATCGTCGGGATCGTCGCCTCACCGACGCCGACCGTGCCGATCGCATCCGATTCGAGCAGATGGATGGCGACAGTCCGACCAAGCGTCTTGGCGAGCGCTGCGGCGGTCATCCACCCCGCGGTGCCCCCGCCCAAGATCACCAGCCGATCGATCCGCGCCATGTGCTGCCTATCCCGACGTCTAGTCAGAGCGGTGATGCAATCCTTTGCAGCCGAAGGCAATCGCTAATCCGCGACCCCCATTTTTACCGTCCATTTAGCGGCAGTGTGGGGTGAATGGACGTCCACTTTTGCGGGCTCGATGATTGCTGCTCAACGTCTGCGTTTCGGGCCTAGCTGCCGGAAAGCGGTCAGGGTGGAAGCGTTCAGAGTTTCGGACGCCGTGAGGCGTCGGAAAGTCGGCGGTGCCCGAACCCGCGCGTCCCAGGCGGTGATCTATGGGGATTTCGACGTTTGGCGGGTCCGGGCGCTGGTGGGCGCTGCCGCCCGGAAGATGTCGGCGACCTCAATGGAGGCGCGCATCGGGCCTCAACCATCTGGCGTTCCCCCGGGAAGCAGCAGCCGGTCGAGCAGACTGGTCACCGCGCGCATCGTCTTGGTCGCCACCTGCGTATAGAAAGCGGTGGTGTTGAGCTTGGCGCGACCGAGCAGCGCCTGGATGACGCGGATATCGACGCCGTCCTCAAGCAGGTGGGTTGCAAAGCTGTACCGCAGGGTATGCGGCCCGACCCGCTTGGCGATATCGGCCGCTTCGGCTGCCTCGGCGACGACCCGGTAAAGTTGCCGCGGGCTGATCGGCACCATCGCGCTCCGCCCCGGAAAGAGCCAGCCGTCGGTGTGCAGCACGCCCTGCTGCCGCCCGGCGCGCCACCAGTCCCGCAGCAGCACGAGCAGGCCTTCGGGCAGCATGGCGTTGCGGTATCGTCCGCCTTTGCCCTGCTCGATGCGGAGCAGCATGCGTTCGCTGTCGATATCGCGGACCTTGAGATGCGAGACCTCGGCGACGCGCAAGCCCGCGCCATAGGCGACCGACAAGGCGGCCTGATGCTTCAGGCACGTGGTCGCTTCAAGTAGCCGCTTCATCTCCTCGAGCGTCAGCACCACGGGGATCTTGCGGGCATGCGCGGTCCGGACCAGCTTGCGCGCGAGGTCGGGCCGGTCGAGCGTGTGCGTGAAGAAGAACCGCAGCGCCGCAACGATGCTGTTCATCGTCGGCGCGGGCACGCCGGCATCCTGCTGCTCGATCTGGAACTGACGAAGATCCTCGGCGCAAGCGGTATGCGGCGAGCGCCCCAGCCACGTCGCAAACCGCCCGACGTCGCGGATATAGTTGCGCTGCGTCTCGTGGCTGAACCGGCGCATGGTCATGTCGTCGATCAGCCGCTGGCGAAGCGGGCTGGCGGCAATAACGGGTATCAGGTCGTTCATCGTTCGACTCCTCGGGTTGAAGGAGTCGAAATGTTCTGCCCGCGACCGAAACCGCTCAATCTATCGCCAGCGCTCGGGTGTGTGTCCCTATCTCACCACCAGCGCCACTCCCGCGCAGCGGGTTCGTGCTACGGCCCAATATCCGACACCCCACCCGCTGACAAAAACCCCACCAACAGCGTCACATTCAGCCGAATAATCACCCCCGCCACACCGCACGCCACCACCTTCTTCCACACCGACCACGAAATGCCCGGCTCATAACCGTGCGGTCCCCCGTAAACGCCACCAGCGGCAGCACGAGGAGGGGCAGTCACCCGCCCACCATCACCTCGCTCACCCCCGGCAGCTCAGCGCCGCAGCCCCCGCGGCACATCGGCCCAGCGCACCAGTTTGAAGTTCTGGGCACTCGGCGCATTGTCGCCGTCCTGCGCAATCATCAGGCCGCCCTTGAAGGCACCCCCGAAATTCGCGGTCGATACTTCGATGCCATCGGTTTCGCTGGTGCCGCCGATGCCGCCATTGGCAGCGATGCGGAAGCGGCCGACATAGCGGTAATCGGGCAAACGCCAGACCGCATAGGCCGAATCGCCCTGGCTCGACGCGATCAGCCATCCACCCCGGCGCCCCTTGGCGGCAATCGCGACCCCCTCCACATCCGCGATGAGCCGCACGCCATCGACGCTGGCAAGGCGCACCGGGGTCGTCGATGCGTCCGCTGCTGCGCCAAATCGCCAGATACCGGCATCTTCCTCGGCGACGTACAGCGTCCCGGTGCGGTCGTCGGCGACGCAGCCTTCTGATTGCGTCGCAAGCTTCATCGTGCGGACCGGCGTGGCGGTCGGGCTGGCCCCCGCAACATCGATCCGCAGCTGGATGATCGACCCGTCCTTGCCGACCACGAAGGCGTAGAGGCCATCCCCCGCGTGGTAGAGGCACAGGCCATAGGGCTCGGCCATGGCGATCGGCACGCGCGCGATGGGGCTCAGCGTCGCGCGGTCGCCATCCAGCGCGAACAGCGCGAGGCGCCCGTCGCCGATCGTGGTGCGGTCGCTCGCCGCGACCAGGATGGAGCGTTGGCCGCCGATCATCACATCGCTGCGCAGGTCGACATTATTGACGCGCCCGGCGGCAATGCTGGAGCGCAGATGACCGTCCAGGCCATAGACGTTGAGGCCTGCCTTCTTGTCGGTCGCGACGATCAGGCTCTGCGCGGGATTGCCGGGGTTGCGCCAGATCGCCGGATCGTCGGCGGCATCGTCAAGGCTCGCAACGGCGTCGGTTTCGCTGAAGGCGGGGATTGGCCGGGCCTGCTCGCCTGCGCCCACCGGGGTCGTGGTCACGTGGGCGCATCCCGCCAGCAGCATCGCCAGCAGCGTGATCGTTCCCGTTCTCACCATCGCTCACCCCCTCAATCCTTCGCGCCTCCTTGGTTGGCGCTGATGGCAGCGCGATGACAATCGGCGCTGCAGCGCGCCCGGCCAGCGATTATTGCGGCGCAGCAACAAAACTCCACAGAACCTTAACTCAAACATCATCGTCAAGTCATGTCGGAGTAATAGATCGCTGTCATCGCACCCCCGGGACAGAAAAACATCGATAATCACACCAAGAATTTATCGGTCGGGGGACATAACATGACGAGGAACAACACGCGGTCGCCGATGGCGTCGGCGATCGCTTTGGCATCGATGTGGATTTTCACGCCGGGTGCCGCGCAGGCGCAGCAGGCGCAGCCCGCACCCAGCACCGACGAAGCCGCGGAAATCGTCATCACGGGTGAGCGTCCCATCGCTGAATCCGAATCGAGGGCGCTTAAAATCCAGAAGAATGCTGATTCGCTGGTGACTGTCCTCTCTGCCGACTCCGTCGGCCGCTTGCCCGACCAGAACATCGCCCAGGCGGCCGGCCGCCTGCCGGGTGTCGCGGTCGAGCGCGATCAGGGCCAGGCGCGCTACATCTCACTGCGCGGCGCCCCGAATTACTGGACCACGCTGTCGTTTGACGGGATCAACGTCGTCAGCCCCGAAGGGCGCGATGCGCGCTTCGATTCGATTCCGTCGGCCATTGCCGGGCAGATCATCGTCTCGAAGGCGGTGACGCCCGAAATGCCCGGCGAAACGGTGGCCGGCAACGTCAACGTCATCACCCGCTCGGCATTTGATTATCTCGGCGCCAACGTCGTCGGCAAGGCTGGGGCGGGCATCGCCGAATATGGCAGCCGCGCCCAGTATGAAGCCTCGCTCGTCGCCTCCGACCATTTCAAGCTGGGCGGTGGCGAGCTCGGCGTGCTCGTCTCGGGCAGCTATTTCCAGCGTGGCCAGATCACCGACAATTTCGAAGTGGATTACGAACGCGTCGCGCAGGATCAGCGCCCCGGCAATCAGACCCGCTTCTGGGCGGCCGAGGCGGAGAACAAGCCTTATCGCCTCACCCGTCGCAACTGGTCGGTGTCCGGCCGGCTCGATTACAAGCCCGATCCCGACCACACCTTCTCGGCGCGGTCGGTCTACACCATCTTCACCGATGATGAAGCGCGCGACAATTACCGCTTCGATCTCGACGATCGGCAGGGCGATCTCGTCGGGAACCCCGCCGATTGCCCGACGACGTTGAACAGCTCGCCAACGACGAGCGGCTATGCCGATATCTGCATCGGCAACACCCCGCGGACGGGCACGGTCTATGGCATCGACATTCGCCAGCGCAACACGCTGCGCGCCTTCCGCCAGTCCATCTTCACCAACACGCTGGCCGGCGACCATGATTTTGCCGATGGCTGGCACCTGATGTGGCTGGGCAACTACACCCAGTCGCGCGATGACCGCTCGGTCGTCGGTGAAGTCGCGTGGGACAGCCCCGGCACCCGCTCGCTACGCCCCACTCTTGCGTATGATTTCAGCAATCCCGGCCGCGCGGGCCTGCGGCTGTTCACGACCAATCAGCTGAGCAGCCCGACCCGCTTTGAGATCGGCACCCGCGTCATCGCGATCGACACCTTCGCCAAGGCACCCTCGTCGCTCACCGTGCTCGATGCCGTCGACACCACCGATGCCTATACCGGCAAGCTCGTCCTCACCCGCCAGACCGGCTTTTTGGGTAGCGATGCGACCTTCAAGGCCGGCTTCCAGTTCGATCAGCGGACCAAGGTGGCGAACGAGCGCAACATCGTGCTCAACACGCCGGCCCAGCTCGCCGCGATCGGTCTGCCCAGCAATTACAATCAGTTCTCGCTCGACCGGGCCTTTCTTGGCCAGATCCCTGACGACTATACCTTCCGCTATTTCGATACCGAGCAGATGCGTGCCGCCTCTGCCGCCGCGCGCGCCAATTTCCCGCTCAACCCCGTCCCCGGCAACAATTATAACGTGCGCGAGCAGGTCTATGCCGGCTTCGTGATGGGCACGCTCAAATATGACTGGGGCTCGATCCTCGGTGGCGTTCGCATCGAGCATTTGAAGAACCGGGGTGCGGCCGTTAAGCTGATTGGCAATACTCCAAGCGGATTGGTCACTGCCGAGTCAAGTCAGACTCTGTTTTTCCCAAGCCTTCATTTCAACTACAATGTTGACGATACCAAAAAGCTCCGCCTGTCGTTCAACTCTGGCGCCGCGCGCGCGGACTATGACCAGCTCCGCCCCAATATTGTCATCAACGACCCGAATCAGACGATTTCGAGTGGCAACCCCGATGTGAAACCGGAACGCGCCTACGGCGTCGATGCCTATTTCGAATGGTATCTCCGCCCACAAGGTTATCTGAGTGTCGGCTTTTTCTACAAAAAGGTGGAAGATGTGCTGTACACTCAACGGCGAAGTTTTGGTTCCGATGAGCTGAACAGCCCCGGCTTTGACCGTTCACCCTATATCCTATCACGCATCACCAATGGCGGGGACGGTCGCATTTTCGGTGCTGAAGCGGCGGCCCAGCTCCAGCTTGAACCCTGGACCAGCGACTTTGGCCTGCCTGACTGGATGGGTGGCTTTGGCATCACCGCCAACGTCACGGTCAACGACAGCCAGGTGACGAAGCCGACCGTTCTCAACGCCAACCCAGCCTTAACCATCCCAGCGCGCCGGGTGCGCCTGCCGGGCACATCGGACGTCATCTATAATCTCGGCGGCTATTACGAGAAATACGGCGTATCGCTGCGCCTCCAGTATCAGAAGCGCACCAACTGGCTGGATGGCATTGCCGATGATCTCACCGATGGTGGCGACACCTATTGGGCATCGGATGACGAGATGGATTTCTCGGCCCGCTATTCCATCACGCGGAACTTCGAGGTGTATTTCGACGCGACCAACCTGCTCGACCAGCCGGGGCGGCGCTTCTCCGATCCGGGCAATCTGCTGCGCGCAACCGGCATCAACGTGCCGGATTCAACGACGCAGACGATCGAATGGGAACGCTTCGGCCGCCGCTTCGCCGGCGGCTTCCGCTTCAACTTCTGATCGGCGGGTACAGCCGATTGCAATGGCAGTCATCGGCGCAGGCGTCGCTTCGGCACGCCTGCCCGTGGCTGCCACTGCTTTTTGTGCGGGGGGCTGTGGGGTAGGGAAGACGGGCTGGAGACGATTTTCGAGCTGGGTTCTGGCGAAGGCTAACCGCAGACTTTCACATCGACAACTGATCGATTCTGCTCGTTACGTTGCTACCCCTGATGCAAATCTTCTAGAGCAGATTCATGTCGAGCGAAATCCCCGCGCGCTTGCGCTCAACATGAATCTGCGCTCGTGCATAGGCGGCAAGCAGGATGATGTGCACGGCCAACCGGAAACCGCCGGATCCTTAATTGACCGCTAGTTCGGGCGTGGCCAGCAGAAGCGCACAGGAGTCCGAAAACCAGCCGCTACTGAACCCGCGAACCGCGATTGGCGATTCAAGATCGCGAACCAGTGCCCCGATTGAAAATCGCTTTGCCATCATGCCCCCGCGTCGCCGATCACCTTGGCGAGACAGCTTAGGGTGAACATTGTCTTTCCGCGCTGGCAATTGCTTCGCGAACGCGCGCCAGAGCCGCCTCGAGTGGCGCCGCCTCGCCCAGTTTCGCGAATGTACCGTTGATTGCGAAAACGCAGTGCCCGTGAACCGAGGCGAGCAGCGAGCGTGAGAGTGCGGCAACGTGATCGCGTGAAGCTTTGGGCAGCACGCGCTGCACTTCCCGTCGCATCGTCCCGGTGAGCTCGCCGACGGTTGCGACATACCATTCGGGCAGCTCAACCCCGTCGGGCAACCGGTGATCGTAAATCGCAGCCCAGGCGTGACGGTTCGACAGCGCGAAATCGAAATAGCCACGGACCAGTTCGCCGATGCGATCGTCGCTAACAGCGTCGAGCCGTGCGCGCAGTTCGGCGGTCCATTGCTCCACCGTGCGCGCGTTGATTGCAAGGACCAGCGCATCATGTGTGCCGAAGACGTTGTACACCGTCCCCACGGTGTAGCCGATGGCCTTAGCCAAGGCGCGCGCCGAGAACTGGGCAAAGCCGCTCGCGGCCATCTGCGCATGCCCTTCGGCGAGGATAAGTTCGCGCAATTCGGAACGGCTATGGTCGGAACGACGGCCCATATAATCTGCATATATTATTAATTAGACAGTGTCTATTATTTTAATTGAACAGTGAATAGTTTGTCGTTATTGTGCGAGTCGAAGGAGATAGACGTGAGCTTGATCGTCATCGCGCTGTTCGTTGCATTCGTGCAGCTTTACCGGATGCGTAATCGCCTGCGCCACCTTGAGCGGCGCGTCGAAGAGCTCGATTCTGCTCGCTGGGAATGGCGCATGAGTGCGGCTACGAAGGCTGCTGTGACGATGCCCCCAGCCGCGCCGGAGGCCACACCGCCACCGGTCGCCGAACGCGTTCCAGATCCTGAACCACTGCCGGTGGACCCAGAAATCTTCGCCGCTCCAGAGCCCATCTTCGAGCCGGAATTTGTGTCTGCCGCTGCGTACACCGCCCCGATCAACAGTACGGCAACCGTTGCCGAACCGGAACCGGAAGACTGGGCGGAGGAACCGATGTCGCCCCCACGCCCTGTGCCGCCCGCTCCCCCCGTGGAAGCGCCGCCGCCAACCGGCTGGACGTTCAATTTCGAGGATCTGTTCGGTCGCCGTCTCCCCATCTGGGCGGGCGGCATCACGCTTGCCATCGCGGGCGTACTCATCGTCAAATATGCCGTCGATGCGGGGCTCCTCAAGATTTTTACGCCCTGGGTACGGGTGATCGGCGGCCTGATTTTCGGGATCGGACTGATCGGCGGCGCCGAAGCCGCCAAGCGGAACGAAGAGCGCGTCGATGATCCGCGCGTGCGCCAGGCGCTGTCGGGCGCGGGTATTGCCACGCTCTATGCGGCGGTCCTTATCGCCGCCAATGTCTATCAACTGATTGACCCGCTGACGGCGTTCATCGGGCTTACGCTTGTGACGGCAACGGCAATGGCTCTGTCGATCCGTTTCGGCCCGCCAAGCGCGGTGCTTGGTCTTGCCGGAGGTCTCGCGGCTCCGGCGATGGTCGGCGGCATGGCCCCGAACGTGCCGCTGCTCGCGGTCTATCTGGCACTGACGATTGCAGGGCTGGCAGGCGTATCAAGGATGCAGCGCTGGGCGTGGCTGGGAATCCTCGCGCTGCTCGGTGGGGCGGGCTGGAGCCTGACGATGGTCCTCGCCTCACGCGCGTTCGATGCAGCGTCGGCACTGTCGGTCGGTGGACTCGTCCTGGTGTTGACGGTCGGCCTGCCGTTAATCGTGCTCGACGGGCCGCGCTCGAAGCTGCTGCGCGCAGGCTCGGCGCTGCTGGGCGCGGCACAATTGGCGATCATGGTCGCGCTCGGCGGTTTTGCGCTGCTCAACTGGGGCATGTTCATCCTGCTCGCAGCCGCCGCGCAATGGTTGGCCTGGCGCGACGAGGGGTTCGCGATCGTTCCGTCGATCAGCCTGCCGCTGTCGGTGTTGCTGCTCGCGATCTGGCCAGATCCGGCGCTGGGTGACTTTGCCCTGATCGCGCTCGCGCTTGCCGTCGTCCATGGTGGCCCGCTGCTGTGGAAATTGTGGCAGTCGCCGCCTTCGGTTCAGCGCGCGATCGAGCTATGCGGTCTTGCGATCGCGGGCCTTGTCCTCCCGCTCGTGCATTTCTACCGACCCGAGCGCGACGAGATTTTTGCGCTCGTCTCAATCGCCGCGTGCCTTGTTCCGGTGGCGGGCATCGTCACGGGCTGGGGCCGTTCGGACCGACAGGCCGACACGCGCTTTGCTTGGCTGACGACGACAGCAGCAATACTGATCGGCTGCGCCGCGCTGTTCGCGCTGCCGCAATGGCTGTGGCCAGTCGCCATTGCGGCGATCGCCGGCGCGCTGCTGCTATTCGGTGTCCCGGCGCGCGACACCCGGATCGAGGGGATAGCCTCGGCCGCCTCCGGCCTCGCGCTGTTTGGCATGGCCTACAACGCGCTGCTCGGCAGCGAGGTCTCGCACCTCGTTACCGGTGTTGCGGGCAGCCTGGATGCCCAAGCGATAATCCGCTGGGGTGGCCTTCCGCTCGTCTTCACGCTGTTCGCTTCCCGCGCTGTCAATCCACAGATGCGCAACGGCGCGTTCGGCATCTGCGGGGCGCTCTTTTATGGCGCGGCGGCGCAGATCGTGCCCGGATGGGCGCTGCCGGTTGCCCTTGCCGGTGTATCGGCAGCGATGCTGCTCCTCGCCGAACGGCGCAACTCGGCCATAGAAGCGCGACATGCCTCGAGCTATGCCGCCGCGACCGTCGCGCTGCTCGCGATTACCGACAGCACGACGTTACACGAATGGCTGCGGCTGATCGGCGTCGATACCGGTGCAATAGCCGCCACCTCGCCGCTGCGCTGGGCTGTGGTGGCGACACTGGGCATCCTGTTCGCGGTCCGCGCCCAGAACCGCGCCGTCGCGCTGATTGCGCAGATCGTGGCCGCGGGAATCGGCTATGGCGCGATCGCTCAGGTCGTGCCGATTGGGTTGCTGCCGCTGGTTGCCCCGCTCGGCATCGTCGCGTGCGCGCTGTGGAGCCGCCAGTCGATGTCGACCCGGATGGCCCCGGCAGCGGCGACGTTGTTCGTCATTCTCGTCGGTTGGGCACTGATCCCGGTCGGCATTTGGACGAGCGGCGCTGTCTTGTCGCTCGTTGGCGTGCCGATGATCGTCGATCCGGCGCTCTTGCCGGCGGCGTTGGTGCTCAAGCAGCTCCTGATCCCCGCGCTGCTCGTCGCCACGGCGCTCGCCCGGACCCGCCAGACGCTGGCGCGTGCCGAGTATCTGTTGGTCGCGACGTTGACCATGGTGATCGGCATCGTCGGCGTCCACACGCTCTACCGGCTGAGCTTTGCGCAGATTGTCGGCAGCAACTTCATCATGTCCGGCGTTGCCCAGCGGCTCGTCTGGGCTGGGTTGCTTATCGGCCTCAGTTGGCTGCTCTCGCGGCGTGCAACCGCCCGTCCATTCGCCATCGCCCTGGCGGCGTCGGGAACGCTGCACGCGATCTGGTACGGCCTGTTCCTGCACAATCCTCTGTGGTCAGTGCAGGCGGTCGGCGAGCTGCCGCTGGCGAACCTGCTGATCCCGCTGGTCGCAATACCGGTCGCGGGTATCATGCTGCTTCGTCGCCTGTTGCCCGACAGGAAAGGAGCGACCGAACGCCCGGTGCAGCTCGCATCGATGGTGCTGGTCACAGGATTCAGCTGGGCAGTGTTGCGCCAGGCCTTCCACGGCAGCCTGCTGACACTCCCGGGCGTCACGCCAACCGAGGATATCCTGCGCTCGCTGCTCGCGATCATGCTTGCCGTTGGCTTCCTGCTCTGGGGTATCAGGGCGCACCGACGCGATTGGCGGATCGCCTCGCTGTTCCTGGTGCTCGCCGCCGTTGCCAAGGTCTTCCTGTTCGATGCCTCGGGACTTGAGGGGCTGTTGAGGATTGGCTCGTTCGTCGCGCTCGGCTTCAGCCTCATCGGGATCGGCTGGCTCTACAGCCGCCAGCTAAAAAGCGATGCTGCGCCAATTGCGCTCGCGGTAGCCGATTAATCAGTCTTGCTGCTTAATTCTTGCCCATATCAAGGGGAGTGAAATCAAGATTGTTGATTTCCAGTGAGAGCTGACCCGGGAGGCGCATAATTTCCACTGAGAAGTGACGCATGTTTTGACCTTCCCCCTGGCTGCCTGGTCGGGGGACAATGGAGTGATCGACATGGCGTTATTGAGCGTTATCCGGCGCTGGCATTTTTCGTGATGAGATGCCGATCCGGGAGATTGAGCGTCGCACTGGCTTGTCGCGGAACACGATCCGCAAGTACCTGCGTGGCGGGTCAGTTAGGGTCCGACGCAAGCCGCGCAGTGGCGACGGCATAGCGAAACACAGCGCCCGCCAATTGCAGGCTGCGCCGCGCGCTTTCGAGCTTCCCCATACCTTCAATCCGGCGAATTGCTGTCAGGACGTCCATGGGCTCGATTTCGCCGATAGGCAGATGGCCGATCGAACCGCACACCAGTGAAGCAGATATTCGCTGCGCGTGGCGGTAGTGGGTGCCCAGCCCTTCTGCCCATCCCGTCTGCGCTTCTGGCAGAATTCATCGCTGATCGCCTTGAACGTATCGGCGGCTTGGATGCGAGAGCGCAGCTTGTCGCGCCGCTTCTCTCGCGAAGGGTCTTTGCCCAGAGCGATCATTTCGCGGGCTTCCTCGCGGCGGCGGCGCGCTTCGCCCAAACTGATTTCAGGGTAGGCCCCAATCGCCAGCAACTTTTCGCGCCCATCGATTCGGTATTTCAGCCGCCAGAGCTTGCGCCCGGCTGGGGTGATCAGCAGGTGCATCCTGCCCCCATCCGCCAGTTTGACGGGCTTGGAACCGGTCTTGGCCTTGCGGATCGCAACGTCTGTCAGCGCCCTAGTAGCATCAGCCTTTCCGGGGCTTGCTCCCCGCGATACCCCCAAGCTTGGGGGTATCCAGTTGGCCGCTTTGGCTAGAACCCCCAGGCATACCCCCACTCACCAACGGCTAAATGCGGAAACGAGTGAACGCTTGCGGCACGATATCCGCTGAATACCTTGGATTTCAGGTGGTTGTCCAGACGCATATGGATGCTGGCGGGCGGGGAAGTGGAGCGGGTGAAGGGAATCGAACCCTCGTCGTAAGCTTGGGAAGCTTCTGCTCTGCCATTGAGCTACACCCGCATTTCAAACACTTCGCCGCACAGAGGCACGCCATTTTACAATGCGTTTACAGTTCTGTGTTCAACGTGCGGGTGAGTGCCACACCGCGTCCCTGCAGGTCAACGGGATTAGTATTGATTTGAGGAGCCTTGATCGCACGCTTTGCGCTCCTATTCTGTTGAAAAACTCCCTCTTGCGATCGTGATAAAGTCC
>CAZXBM010000055.1:0-23215 GCA_964638495.1 uncultured Stakelama sp.
GCGCCAGGCGCGGGTCGATCGCGGCGAGGATGTGATCGTCGGCGTCAACAAATATGCGCTCGCCGAGCAGGACGCGATCGACATTCTCGACGTGGACAATGTTGCGGTGCGCGCCGGCCAGATCGCCCGGATCGAGCGGGTAAAGGCGGGGCGTGACGAGGCGGCGTGTCGTGCGGCGCTCGATGCGTTGCGGGCAGGCGCGCGCGACGCGATGAACACCACATCCGTTCGCCCTGAGCTTGTCGAAGGGCTGCCTTCCGTTTCCACCGTCGAAGAAGAAAGGGCAGGGCTTCGACAAGCTCAGCCCGAACGGAATTTTGATAGCAACTTGTTGGCCCTCGCGATCGATTGCGCTCGCGCCCGCGCCACGCTGGGCGAAATTTCATCCGCCATGGAGGATGCGTTCGGCCGCTATGCGACCAGCCCGACGCCGGTCAGCGGCATCTATGGCGGTGCTTATGGCGACGACGCGCGCTGGGCGCAGCTGCGCTCGGGCGTCGATGCGACCGAACGTAGGCTGGGCCGCAAGCCGCGCATGCTCGTCGCCAAGATGGGGCAGGACGGGCATGATCGCGGCGCCAATCTGGTGAGCAGCATGTTCGGTGATCTGGGGTTCGAGATCGTGCCGGGGCCATTGTTCCAGACCCCGCGCGAGGCAGCCGCACTGGCCATCGAGCATGACGTCGATGTGGTCGGCGCGTCGTCGCTGGCAGCCGGGCACAAGACGCTGATCCCCGAGCTGATCGGCCTGCTCAAGGATGCGGGCCGCGCCGATATCAAGGTGATCGCGGGCGGCGTCATCCCCGCGCAGGATTATGATTTCCTGCGCGAGGCGGGGGTGCAGGCGATCTTCGGGCCGGGCACTAATCTGGTGAGCGCGGCCGCGGAAGTGCTGAAACTGCTGGGGCACAATATGGCCCCTCTCGACGCATAGGAGCGCATATGTCGTTTTCACGACTTGGACGATGGTTCATTATGCTGGCGGCTCTCGCCTGGTCGGCCGCGACACCTGCCGCAGAGCAAGACATTGCTCCGACTGCGGGCCGCTCGATCACGTCGCTATCGCATATTTCTTTGAAATCGCGACACGGCAAGCGCCTCCAACTAGCATCGCAAATTCGTGCGGGAAAGCCGACGCTGATTGCATTTTGGGCTAGCTGGTGCCCGCCTTGCGTGGCCGAGGCATCGTATCTCGTCAAGATCCGTAAGGATTTAGGCGGCAGCTATAATTTTCTTTATATCAATCGAAGTGATGGCGATCCCGATCCTAATCAGCCTGCCGAGGATGTCGCCCAATTCCTGGCGCGTACCGGCATGAGCGATGTTGACTATCTAGTCGCTAATGTGAGCGCGTATAAGCAGATCCTGGGGGCCGACTTCAGCCAAATACCCAAGGGCTTAGTCGGTCTCCCGCGCGTTTACCTGTTCGATTCTAACGGACGGCAAATTCTCACCTCCTTGGGTTTCACGCCAGCGGAAGGTCAACTGCTAGAACAGCGCGTTAAAGAGGCAATCTTGAAATGATGACCGCACGACACGGCGTTCCCCGCACCGACTGGACCCGCGCTGAAATCGCCGCGTTGTTCGATCTGCCCTTCGATGAACTGATGTGGCGCGCGCAGGGCGTTCACCGCGCGCATCATGCGGCGGGCGAGGTGCAGCTGTGCACGCTGCTCTCGATCAAGACCGGCGGCTGCCCCGAGGATTGCGGCTATTGCTCGCAAAGCGTGTCCGCCGAGAGCGGGCTGAAGGCCGACAAGCTGATGGAGGTGGAGGCCGTGCTCGCCGCCGCTGCCGAGGCCAAGGCGAGCGGATCGCAGCGCTTTTGCATGGGGGCTGCGTGGCGCAACCCCAAGGACCGCGACATGGCGGCAGTCGTGCAGATGGTCGCAGGCGTGAAGGCGATGGGGCTTGAGACCTGCATGACGCTCGGCATGCTCGAGCCGCATCAGGCGGCGCAATTGGCCGAAGCGGGGCTCGATTACTACAACCACAATATCGATACTTCGCCGGAAAATTACGGCAATGTCATCACCACGCGCACCTTTGGCGATCGGCTCGATACGCTCGACCATGTGCGCGCGGCGGGGATCAATGTGTGCTGCGGCGGGATTGTGGGGATGGGGGAGACGCGTAGCGACCGGGTCGGTTTCGTCCATGCGCTCGCTACGCTGCCGCGCCACCCGGAAAGCGTGCCGGTCAACGCGCTGGTGCCGGTGAAGGGCACGGTGCTCGGCGATATGCTAGCCGATACGCCGCTGGCGAAGATCGACGATATCGAGTTCGTGCGGACAGTGGCGGTCGCGCGCATCACGATGCCGCTCAGCATGGTACGGCTGAGCGCGGGGCGTGAGAGCATGAGCGAGGCGACGCAGGCGCTGTGCTTCATGGCGGGCGCCAACAGCATCTTTACCGGCGACAAGCTGCTGACGACGGGCAACCGCGGCGACAGCGCCGACGGCGCGATGTTCGAGCGGCTGGGGTTAAGGCCGATGGCGGGCGAGGAACCGATGCGGGTGGTGGCGGCTTGAATGCCAACCGTTCTGCGTATTGGGGCTTTCCGCTTCTATTTCTACAGCCACGAGCCAAACGAGCCGCCGCATATTCACATCGATCGCGGCGAGGCGACGATGAAGGTCTGGCTCGATCCGGTCGAAGTCGCAAAAAGCCGTGGCTTTCGCGCGCACGAGATCGGTGGCATTATCGCTATGGTCGATGCGAACCGGACGTTGCTGTTGGAGGCATGGCATGAATATTTCGGCTAAGGTCGCCGATGAGCGCGTGCTCGACGTGCGCTTTGACGACGCGAGCCTGATCGTCGATCTGATGGACGGGCGCACGATCTCCGTGCCGCTCGCCTGGTATCCGCGCCTATTGCACGCGACCCCTGAGCAACGTGCGCGCTGGGAGAAGGCAGGGGCTGGCTATGGCATCCATTGGCCCGAGATCGACGAGGATTTGAGCGCCGAGGGGCTCTTGCGCGGCGCGCCTGCGGTGAAGGCGGCGTGAAGGCGCTCATACTCCTGACGCTAATGGGTGGTGCTATGCCGGCGGCAGATGATCCACGCTGCGGTTCGGTGCAGACCGGCGATCTGATCGCTTGTGCGAGCGATGCGTATCGGTCGGCGGATGCGGCGCTTAATGAGCAATGGCGAATAACGCTTACCAAGTTGAAGGCGCGCGATGGCGATTTCGATGCCACCGCCCGCAAAGCAAATGGTAACGTAAGTTTTTCGCAAGCACTGTTGACATCCCAGCGGGCTTGGATTGCTTATCGAGATGCCCAATGCAGCCTTCAGGTTTATGCCAATGTGGGGGGGCGGGAACTGCCTATATATCGGCTCGGCTGCCTGGCGAACCTGACGAAGCAGCGCACCGAAACCCTCAAGGAACTGGCAGAGCACAAGTGATGTTCAAAAAAATCCTCGTCGCCAATCGTGGTGAAATCGCCTGCCGTGTGTTCCGGACCGCGAAACGCATGGGCCTCGAAACCGTCGCGGTCTATTCCGATGCCGATGCGCGCTCCCCCCACGTCCTGATGGCGGATGAGGCGGTGCGCCTCGGGCCAGCGCCCGCCGCCGAAAGCTACCTTAAGGCCGATCTCATCCTCGCCGCCGCGAAGGCGACAGGCGCCGATTGCATCCATCCCGGTTATGGCTTCCTCTCCGAGCGCGAGAGTTTCGCGCGCGCTTGCGCTGAGGCTGGCATCGCCTTTGTCGGGCCGCCGCCGGGGGCGATTGCGGCGATGGGCGACAAGATCGAATCGAAGAAGCTCGCCAAGGCCGCGGGGGTCAATGTCGTGCCCGGCTTCCTGGGCGAAATTGCTGATACCGACGAAGCGGTGAAGATCGCCAAGGACATCGGCTTTCCGGTGATGATGAAGGCGTCGGCGGGCGGCGGTGGCAAGGGGATGCGGCTGGCCTATAGCGAGCAGGATGTGCGCGAGGGCTTCGAGGCGACCAAGCGCGAGGGGCTGGCGTCGTTTGGCGACGACCGCGTGTTCATCGAGAAGTTCATCGAGAGCCCGCGCCACATCGAAATTCAGGTGCTGGGCGACCAGCAGGGCAACATCCTCTACCTCAACGAGCGCGAGTGCAGCATCCAGCGCCGCCACCAGAAGGTGGTGGAGGAAGCGCCATCGCCGTTCGTGACGCCAAAGATGCGCAAGGCGATGGGCGAGCAGGCGGTCGCGCTGGCGCGGGCGGTGGGCTATTATTCGGCGGGGACGGTCGAGTTGATCGTCTCGGGCGCGGACACCACCGGCGAGGGGTTCTATTTTCTTGAAATGAACACCCGGCTTCAGGTCGAGCATCCGGTGACCGAGGCGATTACCGGCATCGACCTGGTCGAGCAGATGATCCGCGTGGCGGCGGGGGAGGCGCTGCCTTTCACGCAAGACCAGATCGGCATCAATGGCTGGTCGATCGAGAACCGGGTGTACGCCGAGGATCCGTATCGCGGCTTCTTGCCGAGCACCGGGCGGCTGGTGCGGTATAATCCGCCTGAGAGTGAGGGCACGCCTTATTCAAGCCCCTCCCCTGAAGGGGAGGGGCTTGAGAGCTATACCCGCGTCGATGACGGCGTGCGCGAAGGGGGCGAGGTCAGCATTTTCTATGATCCGATGATCGCGAAGCTGATTACCTGGGCCCCCACCCGCTTGGGCGCGATCGATGCGCAGATTGGCGCGCTCGATGCGTTCGAGATCGAGGGGCCGGGCAATAACATCGATTTCCTGTCGGCGCTGATGCAACACCCGCGCTTCCGCTCGGGCAACATCACGACGGGGTTCATTGCCGAGGAATATCCGGAAGGGTTCCACGGCGCGCCCGCTTCGCGCGAGTTGATCCGCGCGCTCTCGGCGATTGCTGCCTTTGCCGCGACGGCCGAGGCCGACCGCGCGCGCCGCACCGACGGGCAGTTGGGGGATCGTCTCCAGCCGCCCGCCGACTGGACCGTGCGTATCGATGGCCGCGACCATAATATCGAGCTCGATGAGGACGAGATCACCGTCGACGGCGTGCCGCTCGATCTGGCGATGGAATATACGCCCGGCGACCGGGTGGTGGAGGCCGAGATCGACGGCGAGCCGCTGATCGTGAAAATCGCGCGCACGCGGACCGGCTTCAAGCTCACCACGCGCGGCGCGAGCCATGTCGTGCGCGTGCTCCCGGCGCATATCGCGCCCTATGCACGCCACCTGATCGACAAGGTGCCGCCCGATCTGTCGCGCTTCCTGCTGTGCCCGATGCCGGGGCTGCTGATGCGGCTTGATGTCGCGGCGGGTGACCGGGTGGAACTTGGCCAGCCGCTGGCGGTTGTAGAGGCGATGAAGATGGAAAACATCCTGCGGGCCGAAAAGGCCGGAACCGTAAAGTCGCTGAGCGCTGCGCCCGGCGATAGTCTGGCGGTCGATGCCATTATCCTCGAGATCGAATAGCGCGCCGAACAGTGACAATTTGCGACAATATTCCGTTGGACGGCGGTGTCCTGCGCGGATAAGTCACCTCTATGACCGGTAAGCGCCTTTTGCTGATGCTGACGACTGCCCTGCCGCTTGGCGCGTGTGCGGTTGGCCCCGATTATCGCCCGCCTGCCAATGCCACGCTTGGGGTGCCGCCCGGCTATTCCACGCCGGCGGTGGCGGGGGCGGTGCCCGATGTGGCGCAGTGGTGGACAAGCTTCAACGACCCCCAGCTCACGGCCACGATCGAGTTGGCGCTCAAGCAGAATCTGGATATCGCTCAGGCCGTTTCGCGCTTGCGGCAGGCACGCGAGGCGCTGGTGCAGTCGCGCGCGAGCCAATTGCCGAGCGTCAGCGGCTCGCTTGGCTATTCGCGCAACATCAACGTGCGCGGCCGGACCTTTGGCAGCATCACCAACGCCGGCATCATCAACGAGAGCTATTCGGTCAGCGGGGATGCATCGTACCAGCTCGATCTCTTCGGCGGCATAAGGCGCGGGGTGGAGGCATCGCGCGGGTCGCTCGACGCGAGCCGGTTCAACGTGGCGCAGGTGCAAAGCGCGATCGCCTCCGAAGTGGCGCGCAACTATATTATCGCGCGATCGGCGCAGGCGAGCCTGGCGATTGCGCGCGGATCGCTGGGCATCCAGGACGATAATCTGGAAATCGCCGGTTTCCGGGTGCAGGCCGGGCTGGTTTCCTCGCTCGATGCCGAACAGGCGCGGTCGCAGCGGGCGCAGACCGCGACGCAGATCCCATCGCTTGAACAAAGTTTTCAGCAAGCCGCGAACCGGCTGGGCGTGCTGACGGGGCAGGCGCCCGGCGCGCTCAAGGCCGATCTGGTGGCGACGCAGCCAATCCCGCAGGGCCCCGATGCGGTGCCGGTGGGCTTGCCGGCCGACATCATCCGGCTGCGACCTGATGTGCTTGTCGCCGAGCGCAATCTGGCAGCGGCGACGGCGCAGATCGGCGTGGCGCAGGCGCAGCTCTATCCGCAGCTGAGCTTTGGGGCCAGCATCAGCACCAATTCGGGCATGATCAGCACGCTGACTGACATCATCACCGGCAGGGTCTTTGGCCAGCTGGCGCAGACCATTTTCGATGCCGGGCGGAGCAAATCAGTGATCCGGTCTCGCCGCGCTGCCGCCGAGCAGAGCTTTGGCGCGTACAAAAGCGCGGTGCTGACCGCGCTTGAGGATGTGGAGAATGCACTGACGGCGCTGGAAACCGCAAAGGCACGGCAGCGCGAATTCAAGGTTGCGCTCGATGCATCGACCAATGCCGCCATCCTCGCGCGCAGCCAGTACCGTGCCGGGCTGACCGACATCACCACGCTCAACAACACCGAAAGCGCGCTGTTCTCCGCCCAGAGCGGGCTGACGACCGTCATCGCCGATCAGGCACAAGCGCTGGTGCAGCTTTATGCCGCGCTGGGTGGCGGCTGGGACCCCAAGGCGGTGCCTGACGCGGGCCCGCTGCGGCGTGGCGACGGCCAGCCTTCCCGCCCAGCCAACTCTCCCGCCGACTCTGCCGTTCCACCCTCCGTCGCACCCCCGACCGAACAATAGTCCCAAGGATCGTCAATGGCCGACGCTAGCGCTTCAGATCTCAACGATTTTCTCGGCGTGCGGCCAGTGCCTGCATGGCGGCGCTGGGGCAAATGGGTGCTTGTCGGCGTTGGCGTGGTGCTGCTGGTGCTGCTGGTCATGCGATTCCTGGCACCCGCCGCCAAGCCCAATTACGCGACCGACGTTGCTGAAAAGGGGACGCTTGTCGTCTCCGTCTCGGGCACCGGCAAGCTTGCGCCGACCAATCAGGTCGATGTCGGATCGGAAGTGTCCGGGCTGGTCGCGCGGGTGCTGGTCGACGTGAACGACCGGGTTGCCAAGGGACAGGTGATTGCAGTGATCGATGAATCGCGCTTTCGCGATTCAGTGAACCAGAGCGTGGCGCAGCTGAATGCCAACATTGCATCGGTGGCGCAGGCGCAGGCAACACAGGCGCAATCAAACGCCCAGCTTGGCCGACTGGAGGAAGTGAGCCGCTTGTCGAACGGCCGAGTGCCGTCCAAGACCGAGATGGAACAGGCGATTGCCGACCGCAACCGGGCGGTCGCCAGCGTGCGCGCGGCGCAGGCGCAGGTTGCTTCGGCGCGGGCGCAGCTTTCGTCGAACGAGTATAATCTGGTCCGCTCGGTCATCCGATCGCCCGTCAATGGCGTGGTGCTCGCGCGGCAGGTCGAGCCGGGGCAGACAGTGGCGGCATCGTTCAACACGCCAACGCTGTTCGTCATCGCCGAAGACTTGACGCGGATGAAGCTTGAGGTCGCGATCGACGAAGCCGATGTGGCCGAAGTGCGCGGAGGCCAGAGCGCGACCTTCACCGTCGATGCCTTTCCCGGCCAGACCTTTCCGGCGACGATTACCCGGGTCGATCTCGGATCGAACCTATCCGCGCAGAGCGCGACGACGCCTACCACGACGACCAACCAGGTCGTCAGCTATTCAGCGACGCTGTCGGTTGCTAACCCCGATATCCGGCTTCGCCCGGGCATGACCGCGACCGCCGACATCACGACGACCCAGAAAACCAATGTGCTGCTGGTGCCCAATGCTGCCTTCCGCTTCAAGCCGACCGCGGCGGGGCAGGGCGGCGGCATTGCCAGCGCCTTTGGCCCGCCGCGTTTCCGCCGGGGGGGCGAACGCACCGCCACGGTCGGGCGCGGATCACGCCAGACGCTTTACATCCAGCAGGACGATGGCAGCCTGAAGCAGGTGCAGGCGGTGATCGGCGATACCAATGGCAGCATGACCGAAGTAACGGGTGGCGAGCTGAAGCCCGGCATGAAGGTGGTGACGGCTGAGCTTTCGGGCAGCGCCGCCAAGGCCGGGCAGCGTGGCGGTGCAGGCGCTGCGGGCGCCGGTGCGGGTGGTGGCCAGCGCAGGAGCGGGGCGGGTGGTGGCCAGTAACGCCCCCGCCACGATCGCGACGGCCAGCGCCGACCGGCCCGTGCTGATCTCGCTGCGGGGCGTGACCAAGACCTATGGCAGTGGCGCGACCGCGTTTCAGGCGCTGAAGGGCGTGGACCTTGACATTACCGCTGGCGATTTCGTCGCGGTGATGGGCCCGTCGGGATCGGGTAAATCAACGACGATGAACATTCTCGGCTGCCTCGACGTGCCGACAAAAGGGAGCTTCCTGTTCAAGGGCAACCGTGTCGAGACGCTCGACCGCGATCAGCGCGCCTTGCTGCGGCGGAAGTATCTCGGCTTTGTGTTTCAGGGCTTCAATCTGCTCGCGCGCACGACGGCGCTGGAAAATGTCGAGCTGCCATTGCTCTATCGCGGCGATGCCAAGAAGGCGCGGCACGACACCGCCATGGCCGCGCTCGACAAGGTGGGCCTGGCTCAGTGGTGGGACCATACCCCTGCCGAGCTTTCCGGCGGACAGCAGCAGCGCGTGGCGATTGCCCGGGCGCTGGTGACCAACCCCGAAGTGCTGCTGGCCGACGAGCCGACCGGCAACCTCGATTCGGAGCGGTCGCTTGAAATTATGGAGCTGCTGACCGCGCTCAACAAGACGATCGGCATCACCGTGCTGATGGTGACGCATGAGGCCGATATGGCCGCGTTTGCCCATACCATCGTCCATTTCAAGGACGGGCTGGTCGAGAAAATGGAAACGGGCATGAAGACCCGGGGGCGCGGCTGATGTTCTTTACCACCATCAGCCTGGCGATCCGTTCCATCGCGCGGCACAAGCTGCGCTCGTTCCTGACGACGCTTGGCATCATCATCGGCGTGGCGGCGGTGGTGACGATGGTGACGCTCGGCAAGGCGACGACGGTGGCGGTGCAGGCATCGATCGCGTCGCTTGGCACCAACATTTTGCAGGTGCGCCCGGGTCAGGGCTTTGGCCGTGGCGGCGGCGGCCCGCGCCCGCCCGACTTCAAGGAAGCCGATGTGGCGGCGGTGCGCCAGCAGATTGCCGGGGTGACGGCGGTTGCCCCGCAGGCGCAGTCGACCGGGACCGTGATCTATGAAGGGGCCAACTGGTCGACGACGATCAACGGCACCAACAATGACTATTTCGAGGTGCAGCCCTGGGCGCTCGCGTCTGGCCGCTACTTTACCGCGCAGGAAGAGGCGGCGGGCAAATCCGCCTGCATTCTTGGCAATACGGTGAAGAACAACCTGTATCGCGACGCCGACCCGATCGGCACGCGGATGCGGATTGCAGGGATCAGCTGCGATGTCGTCGGTGTGCTGACGAGCAAGGGGCAGGGCGGCTTTGGCGGCGACCAGGACGATGTGGTGATCATGCCGCTCAAGACCGTGCAGCGCCGCCTGTCGGGCAACCGCGACATCAGGCTGATGCTGGTGGGGGTCGATCAGGCCTATTCGACCGCGCAGGTGCAGACGGTGCTGACCGATCTGCTGCGCGAACGCCGCAATATCTCTGAAGGGAAGGACGATGATTTCTTCATCTTCGACACCAAGCAGATCAGCGACACGCTGACCCAAACGACGACGCTGCTGACGGGGATCGTCTCGATGGTGGCGGCGATCAGTCTGGTCGTCGGTGGCATTGGCATCATGAACATCATGCTCGTCTCCGTGACGGAGCGCACGCGCGAGATTGGCATCCGGCTCGCCATTGGGGCGGTGGCGCGTGAGGTACTGATGCAGTTTCTGATCGAGGCGATTGCGCTTTCATGCCTGGGCGGGCTGATTGGTCTCGCGCTGGCGCAGGTCGTGATTGCCGCGCTCGTCATCCCGCTGAAGCTGACCTGGCTGTTCGATCCGCAGATCAACATCATCGCCTTTGCGATTTCCGCGGTGATTGGCGTGGTGTTTGGTTTCTTCCCGGCGCGCCGCGCAGCGAGCCTCAACCCGATCGACGCGCTCAGGCACGAATAGTTTCTCTTCGAGACGATGTTCCGCGCTTGATCGAATCAACCCCCTGAGCCCGTTCGGGCTGAGCCTGTCGAAGCCCTGCTTTTTCTTCTCGACCGTCGACAAGAAGGACAGCCCTTCGACAAGCTCAGGGCAAACGGTCCGCGGCAGGATCATTTCAGCTTAAGCACATCTATCGCATTCAGCCGTTCCAGATCCTCAGGGGTGTCGATGTCGATCAGCTCGGCTGCGTCGGTGACGATGTGAATGCCATCACGGATCAGCGCCCGGCCGCCGGCATCGCCGCTCGCCACTGACAAGGTGGCAAAACAACCGGTGGCAAACAGCGCGGGGGGCGATGGGCGGACCCCGTCGCTTGAGGCGATAACCGCAGCCGGCCCGTCCGCCGCCGCCAACAGCCGCATGACGTGCGCGGCGGTGATGCAGGGCATGTCGGCCAGGGCCACGAGTAATGCCGCCGCGCCAGCCTCTTGCGCCGCCCGCACGCCAAGGGCGAGCGACCCCGACAGGCCTTGATCGGGCGCTGGATTGATGAGGGTGCGATAGCCATGCGCGGCAAAATCGACCGTTGTTGATGATGTAACGGCAACCCGCGCCATGAAGGGCAGTTCGGCCAGTGCCGCGACGGCGTGGAGCGCGAGGGGCTTGCCGCGCCAGTCAGCCGCGAGCTTGTCGGCCGCGCCAAATCGATCCGAGCGCCCCGCCGCGAGCAGCACCAGCAGCGTGCGTTCGGGTGCGATCACGGCCGGGGAGCGTGGAACGCCGCGATCATCGCAGCCGCTACCGACAGCGCGATTTCTGCCGGGCCGATGGCACCGATATCAAGGCCGACAGGGGCGTCGATCCGATCGAGATCAGCCTCAGCCACGCCGGCGGTGGCCAGCCGTTCACGCCGGGCGGCATGGCTGCGTCGTGAGCCGAGCGCACCGACATAGCCGGTCGGGGCGGCGAGGGCTGCGATGAGGGCTGGATCGTCGATCTTGGTATCATGGCTGAGCGTGACGACCGCCGTCGCGGGGCCGGGCTGATAGGCGGCAACCGCCTCATCGGGCCAGCGATCATCGAGCGTGACGCCGGGGAAGCGCTCGTCGGTGAGGAAGCGGGCGCGGGGATCGATCACCACGGTCTGGATGCCAAGCTCGCGCGCGAGACCCGCGAGCGCCTGAGCGATTTGCACCGCGCCGATGATGAGCAGGCGGCGCGGCGGATCATAGCGGTTGATGAAGGCCGCGCCCTCGACCGGGCGGAGCGAGCTTTGGCCCGACGCCAGATCGGTAGTGACGCTGAGCGCCTGGCCAGCATCACGCGCTTCGCTGATCCGGTCGAACAATTCGGGATCGAACCCTTCCGCAGATACAGGCTGCACGAGCACCTCGATCTCACCCCCGCAGGGCAGCCCGACTTCCCAGGCGGCAGCATCAGCAACGCCGTAGCGCTTGAGCTGGAACGGCGCGCCGGCAATCACTTCGGCGGCGGCGGCCATGATATCGCTCTCGACGCACCCGCCCGACACCGATCCTTCAAACCGGCCATCGGCATGGACCAGCATATGGCTGCCGCGCGGGCGCGGTGCCGATCCCCAGGTGGAGACGACCGTCGCAATGGCGAGCGGCGCGCCTTTCCACGCGGTGGCGGCGGTGAGGACGGTGTCGTTATCGGCCATGGCAACTTCCAGTAACGCTGCTTCCGTCATTGCGAGCGCAGCGAAGCAATCCAGTGTGCCGCAAGCGGAGCGGCTGGATTGCTTCGCTGCGCTCGCAATGACGGGTTTGAGGGACGATCAGGCGCATATTCACACCGGCGGCAACCCCGGCATGATCTGATCGAGCGTCATCGGCCAGTCGCGCACGCGCACGCCGGTGGCGTTGTAGATGGCGTTGGTGACCGCCGCGCCCGCGCCCGAAATGCCGAGCTCGCCAATGCCCTTCGCGCCGACGGGGCTGGCATGGTTGTCAATTTCCTCGACGAAATAGGCCTCGATCTGCGGTACATCGGCATTCACTGGAATGTGATATTCGCCGAGATCGCGATTGACGTAGGACCCGCTGCGCTGATCGAGCACGGCGTCTTCGTGCAGTGCATAGCCAAGCCCCCAGATCATCCCGCCGAGCGCCTGGCTGCGCGCGGTCTTCGCGTTCAGAATGCGCCCGCAATCGAACACGCCGAGCATCCGCCGCACGCGCACTTCGCCCGTCACCGCGTTGACCGCGACCTCGGCGAATTGCGCGCCGTGGGTGGCCTGGCTGAAGGTGCGGCTGTTTTTGCCAGGCCGCAAAATGCCCATCGCCTCGATCGGTTCACCGGCGACGAGCTCGGCAATCGGCACGCGCTTGTTGCCCGCAATGGCGTGGCCGTCCTTCAGCGTCATGTCTTCCGGTTTGGACTCCATCCGCCGCGCAAGTTCAGCGACGATATCGTCGCAGGCGAGCTGCACCGCCGATCCGCTCGACGCAGCTCCAAACGAGCCACCCGAGCCTGCCCCGACGGGGTGATCAGAATCGCCCAACATCACCTTCACCTTGTCGATCGGCAGGCCGAGCATCTCGCCCGCAATCTGCGCGAGGATGGTGTAGGTGCCGGTGCCGATATCGGTCATGTCGGTTTCGACCACAGCCGTGCCCTCTGGCGTCAGCCGAACCCGCGCATCACTGTTGGCGAGGAAGTTGACGCGGGCGGCGGTCGCCATGCCGATGCCGACCAGCCATTCGCCCTCGCGCACCGATCCCGGTGTCGCGACACGCTTGTCCCAGCCGAAGCGCGCTGCACCCTCATCAAGGCAATCGGTGAGGCGGCGGGTGGAAAAGGGCACGCCGCGCATCGGATCCATATCGGGCTCGTTGCGTTTGCGGAAGTCGATCGGGTCGAGCCCCAATTGCTCGGCCATTTCGTCCATCGCGGTTTCGAGCGCCATCATGCCAACGGCCTCGCCCGGTGCGCGCACGGCACCCGCGCGAGTGACGTTGAGTTTTACGATCCTGGTCGTGAATTGCCGCGCGGGTGCCGCATAGAGCGACAGCGCGCCGAGCGCGACGGGCTCGAAAAAGCTCACGCCCACCTTTTGGCTGACGACGCTGTCCTGCGCCATCCCGGTGAGCTTGCCATCGGCAGCGGCGGCGAGGCGGATGCGCTGGTGCGTGTCCGACCGGCCGAAGATCGAGTGGAACAGTTGCTGCCGTGTGAGCGCCACGCGCACAGGGCGGCCGACTGCTTGCGCGGCGATGGAGGCGAGCACGATTTCCGGCCCGCCGATCTTTCCGCCAAAGCCGCCGCCGATATAGGGTGACAGCATGCGGATCCGCTCAATATCGATGCCGAGCGATTTGGCGAGCAGCGGGCGGGCAGCGCGAAAAATCTGGATCGACCCGTAGAGCGTCAGGTCATCGCCGTCCCATTCGGCAATGGCGGCATGCGGCTCCATCGCGGCGTGGACCTGATAGGGGGTCGCATAAGTCACATCGAGCGTGACATCGGCGGCCGCCATTGCGGCATCGACATCGCCCTTGATCGCATCGGGCAGCATCGATCCTTCGTGCGGCGGTTTGGCGTTGGCGATATCGGCCATCGTATCGAACTTGCCCTTTTGCGGGGCGTAGTCGACGCTCACCGCCATGGCGGCGGCGCGGGCCTCCTCGAAGCTTTCGGCAACGACGAGCGCGACGATCTGGCCATAGCTTTCCACCACGCCGTCGAAACGCGGGGCCATCTCCGCGCCGATATTGGGCGATTCGGACGGGAGGCGGGGATCGTCGGTAATGATGGTGATGACGCCGGGCATGGTGCTGGCCGCTGTGGTATCGACCGATTTGACGGTGCCGACCGCAATCGTCGCGGTGACGGCATAGCCATAAGCGAGCTTGCCCTTTGGCTTGTGCTCGGCCGCATAGAGCGCCGCGCCGGTTACCTTGGCGAACCCGTCGGTGCGGTCCAGCCCCTTGCCGAGCAGGCCCTGCACGCCGCGATCAAGCGCCGAGACGCCGTAATCGGCATCCATCTTGTGTTCGCTCATTCAGCGTCTCCCGTCAGATCGCGCGCCGTTAAATCTCTCAGGCTCGCGATGAGGACCCGCCTGGCGAGCGGGATCTTGAAATCATTGGTGCCCTGCCCGCGCGCCTTGGCGAGCAACGCATCGGCGGCGGCTTCAAACACTGCCGTCGAGGGTGCCTGGCCGATCAGCGCGGCTTCGACCGCCGGATCGCGCCACGGCACCGTGCCGAGCCCGCCAAAGGCGAGCGCGGCGCTGGCGATCTTGCCGTCCTGGACCGAAACGATGCCAGCGATTGAGACGAGCGCGAAGGCATAGGACGCCCGGTCGCGCACCTTGCGGTAAATCTGCGTGCCGGCCGGGGCTGGGGGCAGCTCGATATGCGTGATCAGTTCACCGGGCGCGAGCGCGTTCTCGATCTGCGGCGTGGCGCCGGGCAGGCAATAAAAATCGGCAAGGTCGATCCGCCGACGATCGCCGCCCGGTTGCAGCGTCACGACGACGGCGTCGAGCGCGCGCATCGCGACCGCCATGTCGCTGGGGTGGGTGGCGATGCAATCGTCGCTGGTGCCAAGCACCGCCATGATCCGGTTATGCCCCCCTTGCGCCGCGCAGCCGATGCCGGGTTCGCGCTTGTTGCAGGCGCGCGCGGTATCGTAGAAATAATAGCAGCGGGTGCGCTGGAGCAGATTGCCCCCCGTCGTCGCCTTGTTGCGGAGTTGCGGCGAGGCACCCGCGAGCAGCGCGCGGGCGAGCACCGGATAGGCACTGCGGATGCGTGCATCCTGGGCCAGATCGCTGTTGGTGACGAGCGCGCCGATCGAGAGGCCACCCGCCGCCGTCTCGGTGATCGACGCGAGATCGAGCCGGCTGATGTCCACGAGCTTGCCCGGTGTTTCGATCTGCAGCTTCATCAGATCGAGCAGGTTGGTGCCGCCCGCGATGAAGTGAACATTCTCGCCCGCTGCAGCAACCGCTGCTTCGGGACTCTCGGCTTTCACATAGTCGAAATGCTTCATGCCCCGGCTACCTCGCGGATCGCGTCGACGATGTTGGGATAGGCGGAGCAGCGGCAGAGATTGCCGCTCATCCGCTCCGAAATCTCGTCATCATCGAGGGTAATCGCATCGAGCGAGCCGCTGACATGGCTCGCCCAACCGTCGCGCACCTCATCGAGCATCGCGACTGCCGAGCAGATTTGCCCCGGCGTGCAATAGCCGCACTGGAAGCCATCATGCTTGACGAACGCTGCCTGCATCGGGTGGAGGGCATCGCCGGTCGCAAGGCCTTCGATGGTGACGATCTCATCATCCTGATGCATTACCGCCAGCGTCAGGCATGCGTTGATCCGCCGGCCGTTGACGATAACAGTACAGGCACCACATTGGCCGTGATCGCAGCCCTTTTTGGTCCCCGTCAGCCCGACATGATCGCGCAGCAGATCGAGCAGCGACGCGCGGATATCTGGGTTGGCCTCATATCGCTGGCCATTGATCGTGAAATGCATGGATGCCCCTCCTGAAGGGATGCTGTAACGCACGAATGCTATTTGGGGTTCGCGAAAAAGGATGGCCATATGAAACGGAATTGCGGTGCCCTAGGCAAGCGGAATCACGCGTTGGCGGCAATCTTGGCGATGACCGCCGTGATGACCTCCGGGCTGGCGTCTATCCCCGTGAGCGGGCAGACTGTACCGATGGCTGCCGTCAAACCTTTGTCGCCTCCCATCGTGATCGCCCATCGCGGCGCGAGCGGGTTACGCCCGGAACATACGCTTGCCTCCTATATGTTGGCGATCGAGCAGGGCGCCGATTTCATCGAGCCCGATCTCGTGCTGACAAAGGACGATATCTTCGTCGCGCGACATGAGAATGACATTACCGGCACGACCGATGTGGCGGCGCACCCTGAATTCGCCGATCGCCGCGCGACCAAGACGATCGATGGCGAAGGGCATGACGGGTGGTTCACCGAGGATTTCACGCTTGCCGAGCTGAAGACGCTGCGAGCGAAGGAACGCCTGCCGCAGCTGCGGCGCGACAATACGCGCTATGATGGCCAGTTCGAGGTGCCAACGCTGGCCGAGGTGATTGCGCTTGCCAAGGCGGAGACGGCGCGCACCGGCCGCACGATCGGCATTTACCCCGAGACCAAGCACCCGAGCTATTTCGCCGCGATCGGCAAGCCGATGGAGGCGCGCCTTGTCGCGCAGCTGAAGGCGGCGGGATGGGATAGCGCCGATGCCCCGGTGTTCATCCAGTCGTTCGAGGTCAACAATTTGAAGGCGCTGCACGCCATGACGCGCATCCGCCTGATCCAGCTGATGGATGCAAGCGGTGGCCCGGCCGATGCGGGCACGCATGGTGTCCCTTCCAGCTATGCGGCGATGGCAACGCCTGAAGGGCTGAAGGCAATCGCCGCCTATGCTTATGGCATCGGCCCCAACAAGAACCTGATCTGGGATGGTACCGCCGCGCCGACGACGCTTGTCGTAGACGCGCATGCCGCAGGCCTCAGGCTCCATCCCTGGACCTTTCGAGCAGAGAATGCCTTCCTGCCTGCCGTTTTTCGCGTGGGAGCCGATCCTGCCGCACATGGCCATATCGATGCCGAAATTGCCGCGTATCTGGCGCTGGGCATCGACGGTTTTTTCACCGATTATCCAGGACTTGGTGTAAAGGCGATTGCCGAATCCAAGTAATTCGGTGGGGCATGTGCATGCGTAAGATGGCGATCATCATTGTGGCCACCGCGCCGATGCTGCTGGGCGGTTGCCTGGCAAAGACGGCGGTGGGAATCGTTACCGCGCCGGTCAAGGTCGTGTCGCAGGCGGTCGACTGGACCACCACCAGTCGCGACGAAGCCGACCGCAATTATGGCCGCAAGGCACGCAAGGCCGATGCACGCGAAGGCCGCAAACGTCGCGAGGCCGACAAGCGCTGCCGCCGCGATCCCGAGAATTGCGAGCCCTACAGCCGCTATTGAGTGCGCGCTACTTCGGCTCGTTATCGCTCCACACCGTTGTGGGCATCATGCCGTCGCCAAGCCCCGTGATCAGCCGTGCGCCACGATCAAAGGTGACATAGCTCCACAGCCACTGCGTCCCCACGATCAACCGGCTGCGAAAATCGGTCAGGTAAAAAAGGTGCGCCGTCGACCACACGAACCACGCGACAAACCCGCTCAGCTTGGTGCGCCCGAAATCAGCGACGGCACGTTTGCGGCCGATGGTCGCCAGATTGCCGTAATTTTTGTAGGCGAACGGCCCTGGCGGCGTCTGGCGCTTGATCGTCGCGGCGATCGTCCGGGCGACATGCTGGCCCTGCTGCTTGGCGGCTGGCGCGACCCCCGGCACCGGGCGGCCATTGGCCCCGTCGACCGACGAAGTATCGCCGATGACGAAAATGTCCGGATGGCCCGGCACGCGCATATCGGGCTCGACGATGACGCGGCCTGCGCGGTCCGCTTCCACCCCCAGCCAGGTCGCGGCGGGCGATGCCTTGACGCCTGCTGCCCAAATGATGACGGCGGCACTCAATCGGTCTTCGTCGATCATCACCGCATCAGCGGTGATATCAGTCACGCGCCCGCCCAATCGGACCTCCACACCGAGATATTCAAGCGAGGCCTTTGCCTTGGCCGCCAGATCCTCGGGAAAAGCCGCGAGCAGCCGCGACCCCGCCTCGACCAGCATCACCTTGATGCAGCTGGAGGACAGGTGCTGGAAATCGAGATTGGCGGCGTGGCGCGTCAGCTCGGCAATCGCGCCTGCCATCTCGACCCCGGTCGGTCCGCCACCGATGACGATGAAGGTGAGGTGCTGGCTGCGGGTTGCCGGATTTTCCTGCCGATCGGTTTCGGCGCGCTCCATCGCGACCAGAATCTTGGAGCGGACGCACAAGGCATCGTCGATCGTCTTGATGCCCGGCGCATTCTCGGCCCAATCGTCACGACCAAAATAGCTGTGGCGCGCGCCCGTTGCGATCACCAGTTGATCATACGGCATCGCTACGCCGCTTTCGAGCCGCACCAGCCGCGCGTGCGTATCGACGGCGACGACGTTGTCGAGCAGCACCCGCGTGTTGCTGTAATCGCGCACCACCGCGCGGATGGGGGCGGCAATGTCAGCCGGCGAGAGCGCGGCGGTCGCCACCTGGTACAGCAGGGGCTGGAACAGATGGTGGTTCTGCCGATCGATCAGCGTGACATTGGCCTTGGCGTGCCGGAGTCCATGGGCGGCGGCAAGGCCGCCAAATCCCGCACCGATGATGACGATCTTGGGCAGGTGCGGTGTGTTTTGGTCCATGCGGATGTTGTATCGCACTCGAAAGCGTTTGTTGACCTGTTTAAGTGTCGGATTCGGCCTGATTCGGCGCATGAGACAGGATGTCGGCGACCGTCAGCAGCACCACGGGGCGCAGCTGCACGCCGACATGGCTGCTGCGCACCTCGATATCGCGGGCGAGCGGCTGATCCGGCGCACGGCAGGCGAAGCCGTTGACCAGCCCGTCGCTGCGGCTCCAGATCGCCGTTGAGGGGATGCTGAGGGGGGCGGCACAGGCGGCACCCCATGCGCGCACACGGTCGCTATCGATCCGGTCGCCGCTCAGCAGCTCGAACGCGCGCCAGACATTGGTATCGCGCGGGCTGCCGGCAAAGGGCGAGCTGATCGTGATGACTTCGCGGACCAGATCGGGCCGGCGATGAGCGGCAAACCGCGCCATCATGCCGCCCAGGCTGACTCCGACGAGCGTCACCTTCTCGCCCGTTTCGGCATGAATCGCCGCGATCCGGGCGATCAATCGCGCGCCATCGTCGCCAATGGCGCGCGGGCCGAGGTTACGGCCCAGCCCCCAGGGATAGGCGCGATAGCCGCGCGATTGGAGAAAGCGACGCAGCACGGTGTTTGACAGATCGCTATTGGCGAGCCCCGGCAGCACCATGACCGGGCGGCCATCGCCGCGCGGTGCGGCGCGCAATTGCCTGCCCGACATGGTCAGGCTGCCGACGGCCCACAAGGCACGTGGCCATTCAGCGATCAGGCGGGCGGGGTGGGGCGGTCCAAAGTTCATGAATGGCTTATAGTAGCCTATTTCTTGCCGCTGGTTGAATGTGATATGGCGCAACCATGACCAACGACGTGCACCTTATCGATCGTCCACCCAATGGCGCGTGCGCCGACTGGACTGTGCCACAGCATTGGGACCGCTATAGTGCGGCGGAGCATGCAGTGTGGGACAAGCTGTTCGACCGCCAGGCAAAACTGCTGCCCGGGCGCGCATCGAACGCCTATCTGCGCGGGCTGGACGTGTTGCGCCTGTCGAAGCCCGGCATCCCCGATTTTGCGGAGCTGTCAGATCGGCTGATGGCGCTCACCGGCTGGCAGGTGGTGGCTGTGCCGGGGCTGGTGCCCGACGATGTGTTCTTCGATCATATGGCGAATCGGCGCTTTGTTGCGGGCAATTTCATCCGCCAGCCAGACCAGCTCGATTATCTGCAGGAGCCCGATGTCTTTCACGATGTGTTTGGCCATGTGCCGATGCTGGCTGATCCGGTGTTCGCCGATTATCTTGCGGCCTATGGCCGGGGCGGGCAGCGCGCGCTTGGGCTAGGCGGCCTGAAATATCTCAGCCGGCTTTACTGGTACACGGTTGAATTCGGGCTGATCGCCGAGCCCGGGGGTTTGCGCATCTATGGATCGGGTATCGTGTCCAGCGCGTCCGAAAGCCGCTTCGCGCTTGATGATCCCAGCCCCAACCGGATCGGCTTTGACATGGAGCGCGTGATGCGCACCGATTACCGGATCGACGATTTCCAGCAGAATTACTTCGTGATCGATTCGTTTGACGAACTGCTCCGGCTGACGGTCGAGACGGATTTTGCGCCGCTTTACGAGCGGCTGAAGGCAATGCCCGGCATCGCCGTGGCCGATATATTGCCCGAAGACGTGATCATCACCCATGGCACCCAGGATTATGCCCGATCAAAGCAATAAGCGGGACCGATCTGCTAACGTCTCACGCAGATAAGGGCTGGCAGGCAAGGCGGAAGCGGATAAAGCGCCAGCATGGACGATAGCGATGCCAATTGGCGGTTGTGGGGCGAGCGCGACCCTTATTATGCCGTGCTGACCGATCAGCGATTTCGCATCGGCAGCATCGATCAACACCGGCAGGCATTCTTCGAGAGCGGCCGGGACTTCGTGGCGCACTGGCTGACCTATATCGAGCGACATTTCGGCGCGCTGCCGCGCGGGCGGGCGCTCGATTTCGGGTGCGGCGTCGGCCGCATGACGATTCCGCTGTCCGAGCATTTCGCGGCGGTGGTGGGGGTCGATATCGCGCCGGCCATGCTGGAAGAGGCGCGCCGCAACAGTGCCGATCGAGCCATCACCTATGTGCCGTCCGACGACCATCTTTCGCAGGTGGAGGGGACGTTCGATTTCGTCAACAGCTGCATCGTGCTGCAGCACATCCCCGTGGCGCGCGGCATGGCGCTGCTGGCCAAGCTGCTCGATCGCGTGGGGCCGGGCGGCGGCTGCCTGATCCAGCTGTCAACCAAGCGGAACAGGAGCTGGGGGTATGAACTGCGGTATCGCATCCGCAATGCTAGCCGGGTCGGACGAGCGGTGATGAACCTGCTGCAGGGCAAGGCCGCCAATGCGCCGACGATGCAGATGAACGAATATTCGCTGGCCGCCGTGTTGCCGCTGTTCCACGACCATGGCTTTGCCGACATGCTGGTGCGATTTGAAAACCACGGCGGGATCGACACCGCGATGATCTTTGCACGGCGCAGCTGAGGGATTGCGGGGCTTAGGTGGGGCTAGGGCATCGTGCTTGAAATATGAATCGTCATTGCGAGCGTAGCGAAGCAATCCAGCCATTCCGCGTGCGGCCCTGTGGATTGCTTCGCTACGCTCGCAATGACGGGTGTTTTCATCAACGTAAAATTGAGGCTAGATATCGAGTGCCCAGCCGTCGCGGCCCTTGGCGTCGAAGGGCTTGTCCGGCACATAACGTACGGGGCCCGCGTGCAGGCGCAGGATCGTCCAGTCGCCGCGTGTGTCCATCTGGTCGAGCGTGCAACCGCAGGCTTCGAACGCTTCCACCACTTGCGGGCGCTGCGTTTCCAGCAGCCCGGCGAGGATGATCGTTGCGCTCGCATCGGCGATGGCGGCGATTTCGGGGGCCATCGAGACGAGTGGCCCGGCCAGGATGTTGGCGATCAACAGATCATAGGGTGCGCGCGCCATGATCGCATCGTCGAGCGCGCCATCAGCGACGATCAGCTCAACGCCGGTGATGCCGTTTGCCGCCGCGTTTTCGCCCGTCACCACGATCGCCATCTGGTCGATATCGGTCGCCATGATCTGCGCTGAGGGCCACAAATGAGCCGCGGCGAATGCGAGCAGCCCGGTGCCGGTGCCGATATCGATGATATTGGCAAAGGGTCGGTCTGCCAGCGCGTCGATCATCGCAAGGCAGCCCGAGGTGGTGGCGTGGTGGCCGGTGCCGAAGGCCTGGCCGGCATCGATGAGGAAGGCGCGGCCACCGGGTGGCGGTTTGGCGGGATGCGCGCTGGTGTGGACGACGAAGCGGCCCTCAATAATTGGCTCGAGCCCTTCCTGGCTCATCGCGACCCAATCCTGCGCGGTCAGCGGCTCGATGAGCGGCGCGACCCCCGCCGCACTTGGGACGAGCGCGCGCAAAGCGTCGATCATCGCCGCATCGGGCTCCTGCTCGGTATAGGCATCGAGCCGCCAATGCTCGACATCGTCCTCGACCGTTTCGGTCGTCATCAGCACGGCATCGATTGCCAGCTCGCCCGCATCGATTGCTTCGGCCTCGGCGCGCGTGCAGGGGAGGGTAAATTTCCAGCTGTCGGGCACGGTGGCGGGTGCCTCAGCGGACATAGCTTGCGCCGTTGATGTCGAGCACGCTGCCCGTCATCGATGCCGGTGCTTCAAGCGCGAGGAAGCGGGCGGCGGTGGCGATTTCGGCGGGGTCTGCGACCTTGCCGAGCGGGATGTCGGCGAGCAATTTGTCGCCGCCGCGGCTGGCGAGATAGTCATCGGCCATGCCGGTCATGGTGAAGCCCGGGCAAATCGCGAAAGCAAGGATGCCCTCGCGCGCATAGCCCCGGGCGATCGTCTTGGTCATCGCGACCATGCCGGCCTTTGACGCCGCATAATGCCAATGGGCGGGGCTATCGCCACGATAGGCCGCGCGGCTGGCGATATTGACGATGCGCCCGCTGACCCTGCGCGTCTGCCAGTGGAGCACGGCGAGGCGGCACAGTTCGGCCGAGGCAGTGAGGTTCACGCGCATCGTCCGCTCCCAATTCGCGACCCAGGCGGCGTCTTCCTGGTCGATCGGGTTGGCCTCGAAAATACCGGCATTGTTGATGAGGACGTCGATTCGCCCGTCCATCGCGTCGAGCGCGGCCTGCCACAGCTTGGCGGGCGCGGCGGGATCGCTGAAATCGGCGGGGATGCCGCTCGCGGTACCATGGCCGATGAGGCGGACATTTGGCAGGGCGAGCGCTGAAGCGGTGGCCGCGCCGATGCCCCGGCTGCTGCCGGTGAGCAGGATGTGTGTCTGGTCCATGGCCGCGTTCCTAACCGGTTGCGCGGGGGCGAGTCGAGGGCGGGGGCGGTGATTGCGCTGTTCAGCCATCTGCGCCACCTGTCGTCACCCCGGACTTGTTCCGGGGCCCACCGCGCAACCACGAGCGGCGCGGCGGGGGAGAGGTGGACCCCGGAACAAGTCCGGGGTGACGGTGGGGGAGGGTGACGGGATTCGCCCGGTTCCAGTTATTCAGCAAACAAAGCAAGTCGCCGATAAGCCGACGGTC
>CAZXBM010000056.1:0-22788 GCA_964638495.1 uncultured Stakelama sp.
CGAGTATCAGTCCAAGGAAAATGCCAAGCACGTCCTGCGCGCCTTGAAGGAGAACGCGCGCCAAGGCTTCTGGAACGGCTCATTGCCGCCGATCGGCTACCGTGTCGTCGCCGCCGAGCAGCGCGGGGCCAAGATCAAAAAGAAGCTGGAGATCGATCCGCTCCATGCCGACACCGTGCGACTGGCGTTCCGGCTCGCGCTGGAGGGTGACGGCACATCCGGCTCAATGGGCGTCAAGGCCATCACCAAATACCTCAACGAGCGGCGCATCTTCACCCGTGACGGCGGGCGCTGGGGCATCGGCACCGTGCACCGCATGTTGACCCGCCAGACCTACATCGGAAGGCACGAGTTCAATCGCCGCACCAAGAACGGCGAAAACAAGCCCGACGAGGAAGTGATCCCGGTCGCGGTGCCGCCAATCATTGATAAGGCCACGTTCGATGCGGTGCAGGCGCGCATGAAGGCGCGCAACCCCAAGGTGACCCCGCCGCAGGTCGTTGGCGGCCCCACGCTGCTGACCGGTCTAATCCACTGCGCCAAGTGCGGCGGAGCCATGCCCATCCGCACCGGCAAGGGCGGGCGCTACCGCTATTATACCTGTTCGAGCAAGGCTCGGCAGGGGCCGACCGCTTGCAGCGGCATGACCGTGCCGATGGAAAAACTGGACGCGCTGGTGGCCAAGCATCTGGAGGAACGTTTGCTTGATCCCACGCGACTGGAGGAAGTGTTGGCCGCAGTTCTCGACAGGCGGCAGGAACGCACCCAGCGCCGCCGCGATCACATCGCCGAGCTGAACAAGCGGGCGACGGAGACAGACCTGCGCCTCAAACGGCTTTACGATGCCATCGAGAGCGGCGTTGCCGACTTGGGCGATCCCGACCTCAAGGACCGCATCGCCAACCTCAAGGCCATTCGTGACCAATCGCGTGTCGATGCAGAACGCGCCTCGGCGATGCTGGAGAGCGCAGGCCAAAAAGCGATCACCGCGCCCATGCTTGCCAAGTTCGCGCAGACCGCTCGCCAGCGGATGAGCCTCCCCGGTGGTGGCTACCGCCGTGACCATCTCCGCGCGCTGGCGCAGCGGGTCGAAGTGAACGACGGCGAGATTCGCATCTTGGGATTGAAGTCCGATCTACTGCGGACACTCGCGGCCGCAGGGGGTTCTGGAACACCGCCTGGCGCGGTGCCCAGCTTTGTTCCAAGGTGGCGGAGCGGGAGGGATTCGAACCCTCGATACGCTTTTGACGTATACTCACTTTCCAGGCGAGCGCCTTCGACCACTCGGCCACCGCTCCGCATGCGCAGGAAGGTGGGTGCCCTAGCGGTCAAGTCGGCCTTCCGCAAGCGGCGTTGGCGTGTCATCATGGCATCCATGATCAAGATGCTGTCGATTGCCCTGCTTGCCGCCGCGCCACAGGCCGCCACCCCGCCCGCAACTGCACCGGCTGCAGCACCCACGCCGCCCAGTGCTGCGCAGATTGTCGATGCCGCGCCATCCACGGCCTGGCAGGCGATTGCCGATGATGATGTGATGCTGATCGATCTTGCCGATGGCCGTCGGGTGGCAATCTGGCTCGCGGCCAGCTTTGCCCCCGTCCATGTCGCCAATATGCGCATGATCGCCCGCGCAGGCTGGTGGAACGATGCGACCATCTACCGCGTGCAGGACAATTACGTCACGCAGTGGGGCGATGCGACCGAGACCAAGTCCCCCGCCCCTGGCATCGCGCTTGCGCCGCCTGCAGAATATGAGTGGCCCGCTGGCGACCACCCCCTTCAACGCAACCCCTATCGGGACAGCTATGCCAGCGTCACCGGCTTTAGCGCCGATGGCTGGGCGACGGCGGGCGATGGCAAGCGGCAATGGCTGCCGCATTGCTATGGCATGGTCGGTGTTGCGCGCAATCTGGCACCGGATACCGGGACGGGTGGCGACCTTTATACCGTGATCGGCCACGCCCCGCGCCATCTGGACCGCAACATCGCGCTCGTTGGCCGCGTGATCGACGGTATGGCGGCGCTGTCCGCGCTCCCGCGCGGCACGGGCGGTGGGCTGGGACTTTACGAAGACGCGGCCATGCGCGTGCCGATCAAGCGCGTGGTGATCGCCAGTGATGTGCCAACTGCCGAGCGCCCCCGGTTCGAATTCTTGAAGCCGACAGCGGCGGCGTTTCCCCGCTATCTGAATGCCAAGGCAAACCGCGCGCCGCCCTTCTTCACCGTGCCAGCGCATGCGGCGGACCTGTGCAACCTGCCGGTGCCTGTCCGCCCGATCAGACCCTAACGACCGATCCAATCGGCGACATCGCTCGCCACCCGGTTGGCGGCGCGGTTGATCGCATCGGCAGCAGTCCCGGCGGCAATCGTCCCCGCCGGCTCGCGCGCCTCGAAGCGCTTCTTCTCGTAAATCTTGGACTCGCCCCGCACGAGCGCCGCATCGAAGGTAACGACCGCCTCACCCGTTGCGCCGTCGACGCCGAAATTGCGCAGTTCCCCCGCCAGGCGCGCGCCCGGATCGGAGCGCGACTGCGCCGGTGTCAGCACGACACGGCCCGTCTTGACCGCAATCGTGTCAGACATCAGCCGGGCGAAAAGGCGGGCGGGCGACTCTGCCCATTGCGCATCCTTGATATAGGCAATCGAGGTTGGCGATGTCTGCACGGGCACGCGGGTTGTCGCAAGCGACGCGGGAACGGCCGGCACCTCAATCGTGATCGTTTTCGCATCGCTTGAATTGCTCGCCTGGCCGGGCGCAATCGGGGCCGCAGCGGTCAGCGTCAGCAGCAGCGCAGGCGGCGCAGGGGAAAGGCTGATACAGCCACCCAGCGGCACCATCACGAGCAGGGCGGGCAGAAGCTTCATCGCTGGGCGCATCATGGCGGGCCTCACTTGTTTTGCGGCTTGGGCGCTTTGCCCGGATTATAGGTCGGCAGCTTGGGCGCGCCCAGGATGGACGCAGCACCGCCCTGATCGATCTTCTCGGCGACCGAGGTGAGCGACGCCGCCATGATCCGCAGATCATGCACCAGCTGGCCAACCTCGGGGATGGTCTGCTTCGAGAAGGCCTGAACGCCGGGCCGCGCATCGCTCACCAGCCCATCGAGCTGCTCCAGGCTGTGCTGCGCCGAGGCGATTGCCTTGTTGAGATTGGCGGTCACGGGCTTGATGTCCTGCGTCAGCACGCCATCAGCCGAATTGGCGAGCCGGGTGAAGGCGGCGGCGGCCTCACCGGTCTGCTTGATGGTCGCCCGCGCATCGCTGATCGTCGCGCCCAGATCGCCTGATTTGTCGGCCAGCGCCTTGGTCAGCTTGTTGGTGTTGTCGAGAATGCCGGTAATCGATGCCTGGTTACGGTCCGACAGCAAATCGGTCAGCCGCTCGGTCAGGTTGGACAGCCGCTCGAGCAGTTGCGGCGCCGAGCTGAGCAGCGCGCCAAGGCCGCCCTGCCGCGTCGGGATGACCGGCACCCCGAATGGGCAGGCGCTTTGCGGGTTCACGTCGGGGCACGCAATGGCCGGCTGGTTCTTAATCGCCCCGTCGAGCAGAATCTCGCTTACGCCGGTAAAGCCGACGCCCTGGATCGTCGCGGTGGTGCCCTGCAGCACTGGCGTATCAGTATCGACGCTGACCCGCACGCGCACGAATTGCGGATCTTCCTTGAAGAGCGCGATCTCCTTCACCTCGCCCTTGGCGACACCCGAAAAGGAAACGTTCGATCCCTTGTTGATGCCGTTGATCGATTGCTTGAAGAAAATGTCATACTCCTTGTCTGCGCCGCCACTCAGCCGGGCAAGCCAGACGACGAACAGGGCAAGCGCAATCAGCAGGACAAGCACGACAGTGCCGACAAGGACATGGTTGGAGCGCGTTTCCATCAGTAGCTAGTCCCCGGCTTGGCATGCGTACCGGCCCGTCGGTTGCCGGCTTCGACGGCGGCCGTCGCGGCGCGGCCACGGGGGCCGTTGAAATATTCCTGGATCCATGGATGGTCCAAAGCGAGCAGTTCGTCGATGGTCCCCACCGCAATCACGCGCTTGTCAGCCAGCACCGCGATCCGGTCGCAGATCGCGTACAGTGTGTCGAGGTCATGCGTGATCAGGAAAACAGTGAGCCCCAGCGTCTTCTGCAGCGAGGCGGTCAGCTCGTCGAACGCCGCCGCGCCGATCGGGTCGAGACCGGCCGTCGGCTCATCGAGGAACAGCAATTCGGGGTCGAGCGCGAGCGCCCGCGCCAGCCCAGCGCGCTTGCGCATGCCGCCTGAAAGCTCGGCTGGATATTTCGGCCCTGCCTCGGCCGGCAGGCCGGTCATCACCACCTTGTACGCGGCGATCTCATCGAGCAGCCCCTGGTCGAGCGAGCGATAGAATTCGCGCAGCGGCACCTGCACATTTTCCGCCACGGTCAGCGTGGAAAACAGCGCACCGCCCTGAAACAGCACACCCCAGCGCCGGCGGATGTCGATCGTCTCGTTCTCGTCGCGGTCAATGGTCGATTCGCCGAAAACCTTGATCTCGCCGTCATCGGGCGTCTGCAGGCCGATGATCGACCGCATCAGCACCGATTTGCCCGTGCCCGATCCGCCGACCACGCCGAAAATCTCGCCGCGCTTCACTTGCAGCTCGAGCCCTTCATGAACGACCTGCTCGCCAAAGCTCGTCTTCAGTCCCTTGACCAAGATGACGACATCGCCCGCCATCAGATCCAGCCCAGCCAGGTAAAGAACACCGCGAAAAAGGCATCGAGCACGATCACGAGGAAAATCGCCTGAACAACGGCGGATGTCGTTCTCGATCCCACCTGCTCGGCGTCCGATTCGACCTGCATGCCCTGGAAGCAGCCGGCGATGGCGATAATGGCACCAAATACCGGTGCCTTGACCAGGCCGACATAGAGATCGGTAATCGGCACCACCTCACGCAGCCGCTGGATGAAGGTCACGGGCGGAATACCAAGCGACAGCCAGCACAACAGGCAGCCGCCAAAAATCGCGACGACCGATGCATAAAATCCCAGCAATGGCATCATCAGCACCGCGGCCAGCACCCGCGGCAACACCAGCGCCTCCATCGGCGACACGCCGATCGTGCGCATCGCATCGATTTCCTCGGTGAGCTTCATCGTGCCAATCTGCGCGGCAAAGGCAGAGCCCGATCGTCCGGCGACCATGATCGCCGTCATCAACACGCCCAGTTCGCGCAGCGTAATGCGGCCGACCAGGTTGATCGTGAACACCTCCGCCCCGAACTGCCGGAGCTGCACCGCGCCCTGCTGGGCGATCACCAGGCCGATCAGGAAGCTCATCAGCCCAATGATGGCCAGCGCCGACACGCCGACGACCTCAAAACGCTGCACGGTCGCGTTGAAGCGAAACCGGCGAGGATGGGTGACGACATTGAAAAAGGCGACGCAGGTGGCGCCGAAAAAGCCGAGCAATCCATAGAGCGTCTTGATCGACACCATCGTCGCTTCGCCGATCTCGCCCAGCACGCGCACCACCGGTCCGCTTGCCTCCGGCCGCATCGCCACTTGCTGGTCGGCGGCGGAAACCTGTTCGAGCAAATGGGCCGCATCGCTGCCCAACCCCTCGATGGTGGCCCCATGTTCCTCGGCAAAACGATGGATGAGCCATGCGCCCACGGTGTCGATGCGCTCGACACGGCTCAGGTCGATCCGGTCGATCTTGCCCTCATAGGCACGCAGACGATTGGGGAAATCGCCCAGCTTGGCCAGCGAGAGGCTGCCGCTGAAGCGGAGCGTATCGGCACCGCCGACATTTTCATGCGAAAATTCAGCCATGGCGCTCATGCCGAGCATCTTTGCTGCAATCGCGCTGGATCGGCAAGAACATAGCTGTCTATGATCGGTGCATGCAGCGCATCTCGATTTACGACATGGACAAGACGATCACGCGCAAGGCGACGTGGACACCGTTCCTGCTCCATGCCGCGCGCAGCCGGGCACCGTGGCGGCTGGTGCTGTTGCCCGCTCTTGGCGTGTTGGGTGTGGCGCATCTTGCAGGATTGCTCAGCCGATCGCGCCTGAAGGAGCACGCCCAGCGCCTGATGATCGGCGAGGCCGTGCCCGGTGCGCAAATGGATGAATTGGCTGATCGCTTTGCCGATAGGATCGTGGCTAACGGTTTGCACCCGACCGCGCTCAGGCAGATCGCGGGAGACGGGGCGGCGGGCCGGCTGCTCGTGCTCGCCACCGCATCGTGCCGCTATTACGCCGAGCCCATCGCCGCGCGGCTTGGCTTCGACGCCGTGATCGCGACGGACATGTTGCGCGGGCCAAATGGGGAGGTGCTGGCGCGGATCGACGGCGAGAATTGCTACGGGCCGGCGAAACTGCGGATGATCGCGGCATGGCTGGACACGCACAGCATCGCGCACGACGAACCGCACATTCGCTTCTACACCGATCATGTCTCCGATGAACCGACGCTCGCCTGGGCCGATATGCCCATCGCCGTCAACGCCCACCGGCCCCTGCGCAAGATGGCGGAGGAGCGCGGCTGGCTCGTCCTCAATTGGCGCGAGCGATAGCAGCACGCTACAGCAATAAATCAATGCTGTGGATCGTCAGCCCCACCAGCCCGCCGACCACGGTGCCGTTGATGCGGATGAATTGCAGGTCGCGCCCGACCGCATTCTCCACCCGCTTGGTGATGGTCTGCGCGTCCCAGCCGCGAATGGTTTCGGACACGAGCCGCACGATCGCATCGCCATAGCTGGCCGCGGTGCCGACGGCGGCACGGCGCACGAAGCGGTTGATCGTCGCCCGCAACCGCGCATCCTCCTGCAGCGTCGTCCCCAGTTGTTGCAGCGCCTCGCCCAGCTTGCCCGATCGGCTGGCATCAGGATCACGCGCGATCCGCAGCATCGCGTGGCGCGCCGATTCCCACAGCCCGTCAAGCCAGCGCTGCATGGCCGGATTGTCGATAATCTCCAGCTTGAGCGCTTCGACGCGTAGTCGCATGGCGTCATCGAACTGGAGATCGAAGGCGAGCTTGGCCAGCCCCTCCTCGGCCTTGCCACGCAGTGGGTGACCCGGATCATCGGCCATGTCGGCAACCATCTGGTCAAGCCCGTCGATGATCTTGTTGGCGAGCGTTTCGTCAAGCCCGGTCCAGCGCATGATCGAGCCTGCCCGCTCATGCACCATCGCGCGGATCAGATGTTCGTTGGCCGCCAATGTCCGCCCGGCCCAGCGGATGATGCCGTTGAGGAGTGGCACGTGCCGGTTCTTCACCATCGCCGCATCGAGCGCCTGGCCAAGCAGCGGGGCAATGTCGAGCGCGCGCAGCCGCTGGCCGATCGTGGCCTTGACCATCCCGCCCAGGCGCTTCTGGTCAAACGCCTCGAGTATGTCGGCAGCAAGCCGCGATGCCCCCCGCCGCAGCCGTCCGTTCCCGCCCGATGGCGCGGCCAGCCATCGGCCGGCGGCGGAAGCGAGGTCAAGCCGCCGCATCCTGCGCGCAACCACCCCTGGCACCAGAAAATTGTCGCGCAGGAACGCGGCAAGATTGTCGCCGATGCGGTCCTTGTTGCGCGGGATGATCGCGGTATGCGGTATCGGCAGCCCGAGCGGATGCCGGAACAGCGCCGTCACGGCAAACCAGTCCGCCAGCCCGCCCACCATCGCCGCCTCGGCAAAGGCGCGCAGGAAGCCAAAGGCCGGGTGGAGCGGCGTCAGCGCGCGCGCCGTCAGATAGAGCCCGGCCATCGCCACCAGCAAACCGGTCGCGATCAGCCGCATCCGAACAAGGGCCGGCGGCGGGCCCGGTTCGGCGCGCGGAGGGTGGGCGAACAGGTTCATCGCCGAAACAATCCCCCAAAGCCGGGTTTGTTCACAAGCGAATTACGCGCCTGTTTATTCGGCCGGCTGAGGCTCACCGTCATTCGGGCGATAACCGATGGGCTTTGGGCCGGGTTGCTGGTCGATCACCGGGACGCCGTCGTCGCCAGGGCGATAGGTGAGCAGCCGCTTGCCAAGCCGTGGCCCAATCCATTCCTCGATGCCCACCGCAATGCTGAACCCTGCAGGCACGATCACCAGCGTCAGGATCGTCGAGAGGATCAGCCCGCCAATCACCGTCACGCCCATGGGTGCGCGGAAGCTGGCATCGCCCGTCAGCGACAGCGCAATCGGCACCATGCCCGCCACCATGGCGATCGTGGTCATCACGATCGGCTGGGCGCGCTTGTGCCCGGCATCGAGGATGGCGGGCACCTTGGCGACGCCCTTTTGTATTTCCTCCAGCGCGAAATCCACCAGCAGGATGGAGTTCTTGGCGACAATACCGAGCAGCATCAGCAGGCCGATGAACACCGGCAGCGACAGCGCGTCGCCCGAGATGCGCAGCGCAATCGCGCTGCCCAGCGGGGCCAGCATCAGCGATCCCATGTTCACCAGCGGCGGCATAATGCGCTTGTACAACAGCACCAGCACGGCGAACACGAGCATCACCCCGGCGACCACCGCAATCACGAAATTGACGAGCAGTTCCGCCTGCCATTTGGCCTCACCAATCTGCAACTCGCGCACGCCAATCGGCAGATTCTTGAGGGCAGGCAATGCTTGGATCTTGGGCATTGCATCCCCCGTCACCTTGCCGGGGGCAAGATCGGCACCAAGCGTAATCCGCCGCGTCTGGTTGGCGCGCTGGATCAGCGTCGGGCCGGCACCAAAGCCAATATCGGCGATTACCTTGAGCGGCACCGATCCACCATTGGCAGTGGGCACCGGCAGGTTCTCGATCGTCGACAGATTCCGCCGCGAATCTTCCGACAGCGCCACCCGGATCGGGATCTGGCGATCCGACAGCGAGAATTTGGCGACATTCTGGTCGATATCGCCCAGCGTCGCGATGCGGATGGACTGGCTCAGCGCCGCTGTCGTCACGCCCATGTTCGCGGCCAGGTCCATCCGCGGCCGAATCGTGATTTCGGGCCGCTTCAAGTCACCATTGACGCGCGGCGAACGCAGTTCGGGGAGCGTGGCCATCTGCTCGACCAGCTGATTGGCCACCTCATTGAGCTGCACGGGATCACTGCCGCCAAGCGTGATGGTGATGTCGCGGCCCGAGCCGCCACCCCCGCCGCCACTGCGCGATTGAAAATACACACGCGCATCGGCGATCTGGCTCAGCTGCGGCGCATAGGCCCGCTCGAACTCAACGCTGGTGCGCGGGCGGTTGGGCTTCAGCGTCAGGAAAACGCTGGCATTGCCGATATTGATGTTGGTGAAAGCCCCCTGCACATCGGGCGCGTCCTTGACGATATTTGTCACCTGGTCTGCAACCTGGCGGGTCTGCTCTAGAGTCGAGCCCGGCGCCAGCGTGATGCGAATGCGGCTGTAATCGGTGTTGATCGTCGGTTGGAAGGTAAGCGGAATCGGCTTGATCACGCCGGGCAAACCGGCAAACGCAACAACGGTCGCAACCAGCGCCAGCCCGCCCACGCCCACCGTCTTCCACCGATGCAGCACTGACCAGCGCAGCGCCTGCATATAGCGGTCCATGAACCAGCCCTCACCATGGCTGGCATGGCCCTTGGCTTTCAGGAAATAGGCAGCAACCATCGGCGTGATCAGGCGGGCCACGGCAAGGCTGATCAGCACCGCGACAACCACGGTCAGGCCGAAATTCTTGAAGAACTGGCCAGAAACGCCCGGCATCAGGCCCACGGGCAGGAAGACGGCAACGATCGACATGGTCGTCGCGAGCACGGCCAGGCCAATTTCGTCGGCGGCATCGATCGACGCCTGATAGGCTGATTTGCCCATCCGCATGTGGCGAACGATATTCTCGATTTCCACGATCGCATCATCGACCAGCACGCCAGCGACAAGACTGAGCGCCAACAGGCTGAGGCCGTTGAGGGTGAAGCCCATCAGGTCCATGAACCAGAAGGTGGGGATAGCCGAAAGCGGGATGGCAATCGCGGAAATTGCGGTCGCGCGCCAGTCACGCAGAAACACAAAGACCACGATCACGGCCAGCACGGCCCCCTCGATCATTGCCTCGATCGCTGAATGATACTGTGTCTTGGTATAGTCCACGCTGTTGAAAAGCTGGGTGAACTTGACCTTGGGATTCTCTTTTTCCAAATCCTTGATGGTCTGCATCGCCGCGTCATAGACGGTGACGTCGGACGATCCCTTGGCCTTCTCGATGCTGAAGGCGAGCACCTGATGGCCATCCATCACGGCAAGCGAGCGTTGCTCGGCGTAAAGGTCCTTCACCTCGGCGAGGTCTGACAGCTTGACGGTGCGGCCGCCGCCAGTCGCAATATCGGTATCGCCAAGCGCAAAGGCGTCCTTCGCGTTGCCCAATACGCGGACCGACTGTTCCGAACCGGCGATCTGCGCGCGGCCACCGGCTGCATTCAGGTTGGTCTGGCGCAGCTGCTGGTTGACCTGAACCGCCGTCAGCCCATGGGCCTGCAGCTTGAGCGGATCGAGAATCACGCGGATTTCGCGGCTCACCCCGCCGTTGCGGCTCACGGCGGCCAGACCCGGCACTGCAAGCAGGCGCTTCGACACCGTATTGTCGACATACCAGCTCAGTTCCTCGAGCGTCATGTCGGTCGTCGAGACGGAAAGATACGCGATTGCATCGCCGCCAATGTCGACGCGCGAGACCTGCGGCTCAAGGATGCCATCGGGCAGATCGCCACGGATCTGGTCGATCGCGTTGCGCACATCGTTCACCGCCCGGTCGATCGGGGTGCCGATCGCAAACTGAACGAAGGTGGAGCTGTTGCCCTCGCTGACGTTGGAATTGATCTCGTCGACGCCGTTGATGCTGCGCACCGCCGATTCAACGCGCTGCGTTACCTGTGTTTCAAGCTCGGTCGGCGCGGCACCCGGCTGCGACACCTGGATTTCTGCAGCCGGAAACTCGACATCGGGGTCGTTGTTGACGTCCATCGTCAAAAAGCTGGCGATCCCCAGGATCAGCAGTGCCACGAACAGCACGATGGGCGGCACCGGATTGCGGATCGCCCAGGCCGAGATGTTACGAAAACCCATGACCGTTTAGCCTTGTGTCTTGGCGACGACCGGCATCACCTTTTGTCCGGGGTTGAGGAACGCACCGGCGGAAATGACGACGCGCTCGGTGCCGCTCAGGCCCTCGGCGATCGCAACGCCCGCATCGGATACCTGACCGACCTTGATCGAGCGACGCACGACCTGATCGTTGGCGTCGACGACATAGACGAAATTGCCCTTGTCGTCGCTCTGCACGGCCGATTGCGGCAATAGCGGAACACTGCTCGTCCCGCTGCTGATGATGGCGGCCGCAAAACCACCCGGGCGCAGCGCCTCATTATAGCCAAGCGCGATCCGGGCGATACCCTGCCGCGTCTGCGGATCGATGACGGGCGACACCTGCCAGATACGGCCGGCGAACTGCCGGTCGCTGCCCACCGGCGTCACCTGCGCGCTCATGCCTTCATTCACCGCCGTCATGTCGGTGTCGCTCAGCGCCGCCCGCAATTCCAGCTCACCGCCGCGGGCCAGGCGGAACAAGATGCCCGATCCTGCGCCCACCACCTGGCCGGGTTCGACATTGCGCGTGAGGACAAGGCCCGCAGCCGGCGCGCGGATGTTGAGCCGGCCGGTGCGCGCATTGGCTTCGGCCAATTGCGCCTGTGCCACCTTCACGCGAGCCTCAGCGGCATCGCGCGTCGCTGCCCTGCGGTCGAGATCGGCCCTGGAGATGAACCCGCGATCGACCAACGATGCGGCGCGATCAAGCTCGGCCTGCGCCAGCCGCGCATCGGATCGCGCGACGTTGATCTGCGCGCTCAGCGATGCGCCGGTCTGCACCTGCACCGATCGGTCGATCGTCGCCAGCACCTGGCCCTGCCGCACCCATTGGCCCGGCTGCACCAGCACCTGCGTCACCAGCCCGCCTTCGCCGGCCACGCCGATCGGCATGTCGACCTTGGCCGCCAGCGTCCCGGTGGCCGAGATCGTGCGGCCGACCTGCTGCCGACCGGGCACCGCCACCGTCACGGTCGGTACCTGGGATTTGGCGCGCCCTCCGCCGGCGGGCTGCTCGGCATTGCCCTGCGTCAGGAAATAGACAGCGGCCAGCGCGACCACGACGACCGCGAGGGCGACGATCCACCACAGCCGGCGCGGTTGCGCATCGCCCTGCCCCGGCAGCGACAGGCGCCCAGAGTTATTGAGCGTTCCCGGTTCGTAGTTCATCTGACTCATCTCTCGCGTATCGGCTTGGCGCCGCTCCGATTTCTCGGGCTGTATTAGATAAATAAAGCACCAACCTCAAGGGGGTGTTTTACAGGCAAGCGCCTCTGCAATGTTTCGGTTGCGATCGCAAGGCCGCCGATCACCAATGATGGTCAAAAAAGCGTTGCGTCGCGCCCGCTTTCGTTCAGCCAGCGTTGCTCCTCCCCTGCCATTGATCGGCACGAGGCGGCCGATTCGGGCGCCGACAGGAGACTTTTCATGCGTGCATTCCTCACCACCGCGCTGCTTGTCGCCGGCGCAACCCCGCTGGCGCCGGCTGCCGCACAATCTGCTGCGCCCGCGCCGGTCGGCACGGCCATGATCGATGGCACGCTGCTGGATGTCGTGGCGGAAGGCATGGCGACGCGCGTGCCCGATATCGCGACGATCCGCGCCGGCGTCGTCATCCAGGCGCCCACCGCCGCTGCCGCGCTTGCCGATAATGCCGCCCGCATGGGCCGGGTCTTGGCGGCCCTCAAGAACGCGGGCATCGCCGCGCGCGATATCGAGACGACGGCGGCAACGCTCAGCCCGCAATATCGCTTTGCCGACAATCAACCGCCAGCGATCACCGGCTATCAGGCGACCAACACGGTGTCGGTCCGGTTTCGCGAGATCGCGCGCAGCGGGGCGATTCTCGATCTGCTCGTGGCGCAGGGGGCGAACCAGATTGATGGCCCAAGCCTGTCGCTGGCCGAGCCCGATGCCGCGATGGATGAGGCGCGGGTCGATGCGATCAAGCGCGCCCGCGCCCGCGCGGCGCTCTATGCGCGCGCGGCCGGCCTGTCGGTTGCGCGCATCGTCTCGATCGTCGAGGGTGGTGATCAGCCAAGCGCGCCCGGCCCGGTCATGTTCGCCCGCGCGAAGGATTCCGCCAGCACGCAAATTTTACCGGGCGAATCCCGCACGACCGCAATCGTCTCGGTCCGCTTCCTGCTAGAATAGAAAAATGGAGCCGCCTGGCACATGCCGGGCGGCTCCAGTAAAGCTTGGCTTAGGGAGCGTCGCTTGGGTAATCAGGTTCAGCGCACGGTGCCGCGGCGCACCAAATTCACCAGGGCCAGCAGCAGAATCGCGCCGATCAACGAATAAACGAAGGTGGTCACCGAGATGCCCTGGTTAATGCCGCCGCCAAACAGAAACGATGCAATCACCGAGCCGATGATGCCGACAACGACGTTGAGCAACATGCCCTGCTGGGCGTCTGTCCGCATCACGATGCTGGCCAGCCAGCCGACCACACCGCCAATGACGAGCCAAATTATCAAACCGATCATGACACCCTCCGTTGCACCCGATGATCGGGCCTATGGGAGAAATACTCATGGGCAGGCCGGTTTGTTCCCGGGCGATGAGCGCACGCCCGCTTCGGTCAATATTTCTGCTGGCGCTCATAAAGCGAGCGGTAATGCTGGATCCGGGTCACACGCAGCCCGGGCATGCCCGATCGGTCGATCGCGCGCTGCCACCCGGCGAATTCTTCCATCGTCAGATTATAGCGCTGGCACACCTCGTCCACCGTCAACAGCCCCCCATTCACAGCGGCCACTACTTCGGCCTTGCGGCGGACAACCCAGCGGGTCGTTTCAGGCGGCGGCAATGACTCAAGGGTCAATGGCTCGCCAAGTGGCCCGATGACCCTTGCCGGGCGTATTTTCTGGTTTTCGATCATGCCTACCTCGATCGGGGCGGGGGCCCCCTCAAACTCACTAACGACCATTATCTGCCGGACTTGAACATCCACTGAAACGGCTAGGTAAATTCTGCCTTCATTCTTGCTTCCAGTGGAAAATCGTCGCGGCCATGGGGCGGTTGAACGCACCATGCGACGGGTTCAACAATCCATTGTCGGTCGCAAGCGGCGTCAAGGGCGCTGCCGCCATTGCCGTCCGGCTCGCTGCCTGGCGCACCGATACGCCTGCCATCAGCGTGGCGAAATCGCCCGACAGATCGACCAGCGTGCCATCAAAGGCAAAGCGCGCAAAACTCAAATCCACTTGATCGCCTTCTCGAATTTCTCAACCGATCTTCAGTGTATAACCACGTGGTTCTGAAGGTCCGGTAAAGCCGGTCGCAAGCTTTCCGAAAGGTCGCTGAATTTTTTGCATCACTCGCGCGATGCGCGTATCGGCGCGGCAATGATGACCGGAGATTTTCAGCTGAACGGCCCGCCTGGCGGCCAGCGCATCGTCGTCGCCATGTCGGGCGGGGTCGACAGCTCGGTCGTGGCGGCGCTCGCGGTGCGCACCGGGGCTGAAGTGATCGGCATCACGCTGCAACTTTATGATCATGGCGAGGCGGTTGGCCGCGCCGGCAGCTGCTGCGCCGGGCGCGACATTCGCGATGCGCGCGCCGTGTGCGATCGGCTGGGCATCGCGCATTATGTGTTCGATCACGAGAGCAGCTTTCGCGAGTCGGTGATCGACGATTTCGCCGATGAATATCTCGCCGGGCGCACCCCCATTCCCTGCATCAAATGCAATATGGGGCCAAAATTCACTGATCTGTTCAAGCTCGCGCGCGATCTGGGGGCTGATTGCCTCGCGACCGGCCATTATGTCCGCCGCGTGATCGGCGCGCACGGCCCCGAGCTCCACCGCGCGATCGATCCTGCACGCGACCAGAGCTATTTCCTGTTCGCGACGACCACGCCGCAGCTCGACTATCTCCGTTTTCCGCTCGGCGGCATGCCCAAGCCGCTGGTGCGCCAGATCGCCACCGAAATGGGGCTGGGCGTCGCCGCCAAGCCCGACAGCCAGGATATCTGCTTCGTGCCCGATGGCGATTATGCCAGCCTCGTCAAGAAACTGCGCCCGGCCGCCGACACCTCGGGCGAGATCGTCGACGAGGCAGGGCGCGTCCTCGGCCACCACAAGGGCCTCATCCACTTCACCGTCGGCCAACGGCGCGGGCTCGAAATCGGCGGCACCCCCGAGCCGCTCTACGTCATCCGCTTGGACGCCCCCGAACGCCGCGTCATCGTCGGCCCCCGCCGCGCGCTCGCGGTCGGCGCGGCCCGGCTGAGTGGCGTCAACTGGATCGGCGGCGATCCTGCCGGACCCGTCACTGCCCCAGTGACTGGCCCAGTGACTGGCCCCGTCGCTGCCCCCGTGACCGCAAAGGTCCGCTCACTCGCCAAGCCCGTCCCGGCGCACCTGCTGGGCGACCGCATTGTGTTCGATGCACCCGAATATGGCGTGGCACCGGGCCAGGCCGCCGTCCTCTACGCGGGCGACCACGTCCTCGGCGGCGGCTGGATCACCGAAACCGAACGCGCGCTGGCGGCGGCTTAGGGCGATCTCAGCTTAACTTAGCCACCAAAACCCGTTCGGGCTGAGCTTGTCGAAGCCCTGCCCTTCTTTCGACCGTCGGCAGGAAGGACAGCCCTTCGACAGGCTCAGGGCGAACGGATCCTGGGGTAGGTTCGATTAAGCTGAAACCCGCCCTACCGCCCCAACGCCGTCGGCTGGCACCCCAGCACTGGATCGAACGTCACCGATCGGCTGGCGATCAGCGGCACCGATGCCGTTACCGTCTTGGTCGCGGGGTCGTCGCGCAGCTGGATGCGCTCCATGCCGGGCTCGAAATCCTTGTAGCAACTGTTGAGCGGGCGATTGCCGATATAGCGGCAGGCGCACGCGACGCGGGCGCCGTACCCGACACCGAGTTGCAGCTGGGGCTGCAGCGCGCGGATATAGAGCCACGCCGCCAGCGCCACACCGGCGATGACGATCAGGCCGACGGGCAGGATAAGGCGTCTTGCGTTCATTGGCCGCGAGCCTAGTCTGCCCCTATGCAAATAAAAAGCCCCGTTTCGCTAGGTATCCTCGCCAGCGCCGCCGCCCTGATGGTGTCCGCCAGCACCCCCGCGCCCGCCATCGATGCCGGGCCGCTCGCGCCGCTCTTCGCGCCCGCGCAGGGCGATACCCGCGCCGCGATCCTGATCGAGGATGGCCGCGTCGTCGCTAAACATTATGCGGCGGGCTATTCGGATGCGAACCGCTTCATCAGCTGGTCGATGGCCAAATCGATCACCGCGATGCTGGTTGGCGAACTGGTCGCGGACGGCAGGCTTCAACTCGACGCCCCTGCCCCCATTGCCGAATGGCAAAAGCCCGGCGATCCGCGCGGCCGCATCACGCTGCGGCACTTGCTCAACATGGCATCGGGGCTCGAGCATACCGAGGTCGGCGAGCAGGTCGAGAATTCCGACACCAATCAGGTGCTGTTCGTCGGCGGCACGCAAAACATGGCGGCGCGCGCGATCGCCCAGCCGCTTGAGGCACGGCCCGGCGAGAAATTCGAATATAGCTCACTGACGACGATCATCCTGTCGGAAATCGTCACCCGCACGCTCACCGACAGCCGCGATCCGCAGACGCGCGCCAAGGCGTATTGCGAGTTCGAATATGCCCGGCTGTTCACGCCCATTGGCATCACCAGCGCCTTTCCTGAATTTGACGGCGCGGGCACCCAGATCGGCGGGTCGCTGATCCACATGACGCTTGATGATTATGCGCGGATCGGCGGGCTGCTCCACGACGGCAAGGCACCCGACGGCACCCAGGTGATCGCGCCCGATTGGCTGGCGTTCATCAAGGCCCCCTCACCGACCAATGCAGAATATGGCGGGCAGTTATGGCTCAACCGGCCGGGCGGCGCAGACGGCACCCCCTCGCTGTTCCCCGACAAGGGCCCGGCCGATCTCGTCTCGATGAACGGCCATCTCGGGCAATATGTCATGGCGTTCAATCGGACGGGCGCGGATGGCGCACCGCACCGCTACGTCCTTGTCCGCCTCGGCAACACGCGCGAAAACAGTCTGCGCACGGTGATGGGCAGCATCGGCGATGTCGTCGCGCGGCTGGAGATTCGTCCTCAGGTAAACTGAAACGCCGTGCCCCTGCGAACGCAGGGGACCAGAGCCAAAAGAGCCAGCGCCTGCGACTCTGGGCTCCCGCGTTCGTGGGAGAACAAGTTCGCCACGCACCCGACCACCGCTTTTGGTCCAGCATGACAGTCAGGCCTCGCCGCCCCATATCGGGCGGATGGACAGGCTAACGATATGGTATGATGGCGGCTGCCCGCTGTGCCAGCGCGAGATCGCGCTCATGCGGCGGCTTGATGCCGGGCGGCGGATCGACTTTGTCGACGTGGCGGCGGGCGACGCCAGTTGCCCGATTGACCGGGCCGATCTGCTCGCCCGCTTCCATGCCCGCGAGAATGGCGTGATGCTATCAGGTGCCGCCGTCTTTGCCGCGATGTGGCGCGCGGTGCCGCTGCTGCGCCCGCTCGGCCTCGCCGCGCGGAACCGGCATGTGCTGGCGGCGCTCGAATGGCTCTATCGCCGCTTCTTGGCGGTCAGGCCGCGGATGCAAGCGCTCGCCCGTCGTCTCGCCGGCTAGAGAAGGAAGACGCCTTCCATCACCGTCACGCAGCGCCCGGTGAGCATCACCCGGTCGCCCGCCAGCCGACAGCCGACATCGCCGCCGCGCTTGCTCGCCTGATAGGCACTGAACTGCACCCGCCCCAGCCGCGCCGCCCAATAAGGCGTCATCACCGCGTGCGCCGATCCCGTCACCGGATCTTCGGGGATATCATAATAGGGCGTGAACACCCGGCTGATGACATCGCTCGTATTGCCCGGCGCGCAGACGATAACGATCAGCGGGCCAAGCTTCGCCAGCGCGCCCGAATCAGGCGCGAGCCCTCGCACCTGCTCGGCGCTATCGAGCACGATCAGCGCATAGCCCTTGTCGTGCCACAGCGTTTCATGCGCCCCGTCGAGCCCCAGCGCCGCAACGATCTCCGGCAGGGGCTTGGGTGACGGCCCCCATGCCGGCAGCGCCATTTCATACCCATCGACATGCCGCGCGACCTGCAACACACCCGCCTGCCGCGTGCGAAACGTCACGCTCGGCAGGTCCGGATCGCTCGTCAGCAGATAATGCCCGCTCGCCAGCGTGGCATGGCCGCACAGCGCGACCTCGGCGGCGGGGGTGAACCAGCGCAGTTCATAATCGCTCTCACCGCTTGCATCGGGGATGAAGAAGGCGGTCTCGCTCAGATTATTCTCTTCGGCAATCTGCAGCAGCACATCATCAGGCAGCCACCTCTCGAGCGGCATCACCGCCGCCGGATTGCCCGTAAACGGCGCACTGGCAAACGCATCGATCTGGGTCAGCGGCAGGCGAATCATGGCGCTATTTCCTTCAACTTGGCGATCTCGTCCGCCTCGACCAGATCATTGCCTGGATGGTCGATCTGGCCTTCGGGGTCGATATGGATCAGCACTTCGGTGCCGGGGAATTCATGCGCCAGCTCCTGCTCGATCCGCTCGGTCACGTCATGCGCCTCGGCGATCGTCATCTGCGGGTTCATCCAGATGTGGAACTGCACGAAATCGGTCGCCCCGCTGGTGCGCGTGCGCAGATCATGCAGCCCTTTCAGCTCAGGATGGCGGCACGCGACCTCGACGAAGCGGCGGCGCTTTTCGGGGGGCCATTCGCGGTCCATCAGCTGGTCGATGGCAGCAGTCGATGCCCGCCACGCGCCCCAGGCAAGCCACACGGCAATCGCCATGCCGAACAGTGGATCGGCCCCCGGCAGCCCCAGATATTGGTCGAGCACCAGCGCGCCGATCACGGCGACGTTGAGCAGCACGTCCGATTGGTAATGGACATGGTCCGCCCCGATCGCGACTGACTGGGTCTTGGCGATCACGAAGCGCTGATAGGCAAGCAGCGCCACCGTCAACAGGATCGCAAACAGCGACGCGCCGATGCCCAGCTCGACATCCGCCGTCGCCTGCCGCGTCATCAAACGGTCAAGCGCGCGCCCGAAAATCGCCACCGCCGATACCGCGATGACGGCAACCTGGAACAGCGCGACCAGCCCTTCCGCCTTGCCATGGCCAAAGCGGTGCTCGGGATCAGCGGGTTGCGCCGCCAGCCGCACGCCGAACAGCGTCATCAGCGAGGCGACCAGATCGAGCCCCGTATCCGCCAGCGAGCCCAGCATCGCGACCGATCCGGTATGCCAGGCGGCATAGCCCTTCACCCCCATCAGCAGCATGGCAGTGGCGACGCTCGCAACTGCCGCGCGCGTCGTCAGCGATCCGTGCGCCTGGTGATGCGCAGCGCGGGCATGGTGGTGGTTATGATGATCATGGTCGCCGCTCATGGGTAAAGCAGGCCTTCGTCCCAGCCAGCCGCAGTGCGCGTAAACAGCCGCCGCTCGTGCAGCCGGTGCGCGCGATCCTGCCAGAACTCGATTCGCGCAGGCGTCACGCGGTAGCCCGACCAATGCGGCGGGCGCGGCACCGCCCCGCCTTCAAACCGCGCCGCCATCGCCTCGAACCTTGCCTCAAAGGTCGCGCGGCTATCGAGCGGGCGGGATTGATCCGAAGCCCAGGCGCCCAGCTGCGAATCGCGGCTGCGCGTCGCGAAATACGCGTCGGCTTCGGCATCCGTCACCGTCGACACAGCGCCTTCGATACGCACCTGACGTCGCAGCGATTTCCAGTGGAATAGCAGCGCCGCTTGGCGGTTCGCGGCAAGATCAGCCGCCTTGCGCCCTTCCTGATTGGTGTAGAACACAAAACCGTCGGGCCCATGCCCCTTCAGCAGCACCATCCGCACGCCCAGCCGGCCGTCCGCATCGCTCGTTGCCAGCGCCATCGCATTGGAATCGTTGATCTCGCTGGCGCGTGCTTCGGCATACCACGCATCGAAAAGGGCAAAGGGATCATCGGCCATATCGGTTGCCTTACTGCCTGCGCACCGGCGCGTCACCTTCCAAGCGGTGCCGCTTCACCCGGAACCAGCCCGGAAACCGACCCCGGAACATACAACGCCGTTCGGCGCTTCCTTGTTGCACGGCAGCATTGATTGTGGTGTCCATGCGTCTGGGCAATTCCGGGGGGACGATCGTGGCGGCAGCATTGGGAAAAATGTCGTCGCCAATCGGAAAGCAGCATCACTGATGGCGACCGTGCCGACCGAACTGATCGATCCCGCCACCCATGCCGCGCGCTGGATCGCCGATTATTGTCGCGACAGCCGCGCGGGCGACGTGCTGTGCGCGGATGATGAAGCCTGGCAAATAATGCTGGAGGAAATGGCCGGCGCGGTCGGGGACGATCTTGCCCATGCGCGTGAGCGCGTCCAGCGGCAGGCCGAAGATATCGGCACCGGCTTTCGCATTATCGGCGAAAGCGAGGAACGCCCTTGGCCGGTATCACCTGTCCCGCTGCTGATCGGTGAGCGCGAATGGGCGGGCATTGCCGAAGCGGTCGGACAGCGCGCGGTGCTGATGGAGATGATCCTCGCCGATATCTATGGCAGCGGCCAGTTGACCGCAGGCGGGGCGATCCCGGCGGCGCTCGTCAACGGCAGCCCCTTTTTCCTGCGACCGCTGGTTGGCTTGCCACCGCCGGGTGGGCACCATCTGCATTTCGTGGCGTTCGATCTGGGCCGGGGCCCGGATGGCGAATGGCGCGTGCTGGCCGATCATCTGCGCGCACCGGCAGGCGCTGGCTATGCGCTCGAAAACCGGCTGGCGATCTCGCGCACATTGGGCGGGCTGCAGGCGCGGCTTAACATCCAGCGCCATGCGCCCTTTTTTGCTGCCTTCCGCGCTGGGCTGGCGGCGGCGTGCCGGCGGTCCGATCCGCGCATCGGGCTGCTGACGCCCGGGCGCTACAACCCGAGCTATACCGAACAAGCGCACCTCGCCCGCTATCTCGGCCTGTTGCTGGTCGAGGGTGCCGATCTCGCGGTGCTCGAGGACAAGCTGTATATTCGCACGATTGCCGGGCTGAAGCGCGTCGATGCGCTGTGGCGGCGGGTCGATCCACGCTTGCTCGATCCGCTGGCGTTCGATTCGCATTCGACGATCGGCGTGGCTGGGCTGATCGACGCGATGGCCGCGGGCCATGTCGTCGTCGCCAACGCGCCGGGTTCCGCCGTGCTGGAAAGCCCGGCGTTCGAGGCCTTCATGCCGCGCCTGGCCGAGCTATTGCTGGGCGAGCCACTCAAAATGCCCAACATCGCCACCTGGTGGTGCGGGCAGGATGACGCGCAGGCGCATGTCGCCGACAATCTCGATACGCTGCTGGTGGCACCCGCCTTCATCGCGGCGCCGCTCGGCCTGCCCGACGGCAAGCCAGTTGCCATCGGCGATCTCGATTCCGAGGCGCGCGACGCATTGATGCAGGACATGGCGCGCCGCCCGCAGGATTATGTCGGCGTCGAAAATGTCCGGCTCTCGACGATGCCGGTCGTCACCGAGGACCGGCTGGTCCCCCGCCCCTTCACCTTGCGCGTCTTCGCCGCGCGCGGGGCCGATGGCGGCTGGACGGTGATGCCCGGCGGTTTCGCGCGCATTGGCGAGCACCCCGATCCGCACGCCTCGATGATCGGCGAGGGCAGCTGGTCGGCCGATGTCGCCATTCACGGCGGCACGCCCGTCGCACCTGTCTCGCTGCTACCCGATTCAGCGGCGGTGCATATCCGCCGCAATCCCGGCACCTTGCCGAGCCGCGTGGCGGACAATTTCTTCTGGCTCGGCCGTTATCTTGAGCGCGGCGAGGCGCTGCTCGGCCTGATCCGCGTCATGCTCGGCAATTCGATTACCGCCGATGCTGGCGCGGCGCTGGCACCGGAGACGATCGCGCGGCTCGTCGGCATCATCGTCGAGGATGGTGGTGCGCCCCGCCCACCGAGCCTGCGCCGGTCAGATCTGATCGCCTTTGCACGCACCGCGATGGAAGCGGGCGACGGCGGCTGGAACAATGTGCGGTCGATCATGCGCAGCGCGCGCGCCATCGGCGCGGGCTCGCGCGACCGATTGTCGGCGGACATGACGCGCCTGCTCGATGCGCCGGCACCCAGCACCGGCGCGCTGCTCGATCGCGCCGGATCAATGCAACGGCGCTTCGCCGCGCTCGCTGGCCTGTCCACCGAGCATATGGGCCGCACCGATGCATGGCGTTTCCATGATCTCGGTCGGCGGATTGAGCGGGCACAGGCGGTTACCCGCGCCGTGCGCATCTTTGGCTGCACCAGCGCGACGGCGGACGATCTGACGACGTTGCTCGACGTGGCCGACAGCCAGATCAGCTATCGCCAGCGCTATCTCGCCGGGCTGGCGCACGGACCGGTGGTTGATCTCGTCGCGCTCGATCCCGGCAACCCGCGCGCCATCGCCTTCCAGGCCGACCGGATCGTCGAGCATCTCGCCGCCCTGCCCGTCCTGCTCGACGATGGCATGGCAGAGGCGCAGCAGGTGGAGGCGACCGCCTTCGCCGCGCTGGTCGCCACCGCGACCGCAGCGACCCTTGACGAGACCCGCCTCAGGGAAATCGAGCGACGGCTCGGCCGCCTGTCGGAAGCCGTTGCCCGGCGCTATTTTCTGCAAGGGGGGGAACCGCTGCGCGCGGGTGTGAAGCTCGAACATAGTCCTGCCATTTCGAACAAAGTCTTGATGGCCGACTGATCTCCACGATCAGCGCCGACCAGATAC
>CAZXBM010000057.1:0-21939 GCA_964638495.1 uncultured Stakelama sp.
CGAGGATGCGATCAAATGGGGCTTTTCCGGCCCGATGATCCGGGGCGCGGGCATCCCCTGGGATCTGCGCAAGTCGCAGCCTTATGACGTGTATGACCGGATGAAGTTCGAAATCCCGGTCGGCACGCGCGGCGATTGCTACGACCGGTTCATGGTGCGCGTCGAGGAAGTCCGTCAGTCCACACGCATCATGAAGCAGTGCCTGTCCGAAATGCCCGAAGGGCCGATCGCGTCGCTCGATCGCAAGGTGGTGCCGCCCAAGCGCGCCGAGATGAAGCGATCGATGGAAGCGCTGATCCACCACTTCAAGCTCTACACCGAGGGCTTCCACGTCCCCGCCGGCGAAGTTTATGTCGCGACCGAAAGCCCCAAGGGCGAGTTCGGCGTCTATCTGGTGAGCGACGGGACGAACAAGCCGTATCGTTGCAAGATCAGGCCGACCGCGTTTTCGCATTTGCAGGCGATGGACTTTATGTCGCGCGGTCACATGCTGGCCGATACCACGGCGATTCTGGGCGCGCTCGATATCGTGTTCGGGGAGTGCGACCGGTGAATGGCACCCGTGATTATTGGTCGGCGACCCCTACACCTCCGGCTACATGGGAGAACGCCGCTTTCGGAATTTCTGTCGTTCTAGCGGCTATTTGGATCGTTTACGGGTTGTCGGCTTGGTCACGTGGCTTGTTCAGAACGCCGGAAGCCATTGCATCCTTTTCGTTGGTGCTAGGTCTGTGCGCGTTAATCGCCGTTATCGGTATTGGGCTCCGGCGTCGGCGCGTTAGACTAGAGCGCTCGGTGATGAACAGCTTAGTTGAGGTGCTTCAGCGCGATGCCTGACACCCCCGCCACCCTCAACCTTGCCGACAAGCTCGCGCTGTTTGCCGATCACTGGAACCCGCGCATCATCGGCCACTACAACGGCAATGAAATCCGTGTGGCCAAGGTGCAGGGCGAGTTCAGCTGGCACGCGCATGCCGATACCGACGAGCTGTTCCTCGTCGTCGCGGGCGAGCTCGGCATCGAGTTCCGCGATGGCGTGCGCCGCTATGGCCCGGGCGAGATGGTCGTCGTGCCCAAGGGCACCGAGCATAAGCCCTTTGCCGACGCCGAATGCCATATCCTGCTGATGGACCGCGAGGGCGAGCCCAACACCGGCGTCAACCCATCGGCGATGACGCGCGCAACGCTGGAGGTCATCTGATGGTTTCCACCCAGTGCCCCAGGATCGATCCTAAGCGCTTCCCCGGCGAAGGCCGGGGCCCAGTTGCGAATCAGCCGGGAATGGGCGCTGCGCGAGATTGCTTCCGTACGCGCGACTGGGCCCCGGCTTTCGCCGGGGAAGCAGGGTTGGTTAAAATGTATATGTACCGACCGATTTTCGGGCATGCCCTGAAACAAGTCCGGGGTGACGGAGTATCTGTAATTGGCTGACCACGTCCATATCCCCGACGAAACCGAAACCCGAGCGCGCTGGGGCGATTTCGCCTGGACGCCCGAAAACGCCGTGAAGGCGAAGGAAATCGTCGGCCGCTATCCGCCGGGTCGCCAGCAATCCGCGTCGATCCCGTTCCTTGATCTCGCCCAGCGCCAGGTCGGCGCGGCGACGCAGACGCAAGGCTGGCTGCCGGTGCCCGTCATCGAGTTCGTCGCGCGCGAGCTCGGCATGCCGTACATGCGCGTCTATGAGGTCGCGACCTTCTACACGATGTTCAACATGGCGCCGGTTGGCCGCTACCACGTCCAGGTCTGCGGGACGACGCCGTGCATGCTGGCGGGCTCGGACGATGTGTTTGCCGCGTGCAAAAATCACGGCCTGATCAAGGGCAAGACCACGCCCGACGGCCTGTTCACGCTCACCGAGGTCGAATGCCTTGGCACCTGCGCCAATGCGCCGATGGTGCAGATCAACGACGACAATTTCGAAGACCTCGACTATGATCGCACGACGGCCGTGCTAGAGGCGCTGGCGCGCGGCGAAAGCCCAGTACCCGGCTCGCAGACGGGGCGACAGACGAGCTGCCCCGCCGGCGGGCCGACGAGCCTGAAGAACATGGTGACCGAGAACCACGATTATCGCGGGGAATGGGCATGACGGTTGAGGAAACGCGCTTCATTAGCGAAATGTCGAAAGCCATACGCGGCGACATTGCGGGGTTGTCTGATCGTATGATCAATGTCGAAATGCGACAGACCGCCGTCGAGCAGCAGTTGCTCGGCGTGAACACGCATTTGGCAGCGTTGCAGCATAGCGTTGACGGACTGTCTCACGACATGCGCCGCGTAAAGCAACGACTCGAACTCGTAGAGGAATGACAGCATGAACATCTTGATCGCCATCGGTTTCGCATTGCTCGCGCTGTTCGTGCTCGTGGCATTGGTGAAGCTCGCCTTTGGCCTTATCGTGCTCGGGCTGATCCTCGGCACCGGCGTCGCCGCGTATATCGTCATGGAAAAGCTGATCGGGCAGGGGCGGTGATGACGGCAGCGCTCTTTCCCGACGTACGCGAACGGCCGGTCGCCGCAGGTATGGTCTGGGCCGCGATGACGGTCGCGCTGATGATCTTGTTCGGCTTGTTTTTCGGTCACCCGATGACGCTGCGCCAGATGGCGGTGTTTGCTGCGCTTGCGCCGTTTGGCGGGCTGATCTGGAGTTTTTGCATGCGCTGGGTCTTGAATCGGCTCGCCGTCGTATCGCCTGGGGCCCGCTAGATGCTCGCTGACAAGGATCGTATCTTCACCAACGTTTACGGTTTCCAGTCCTGGAAGCTGGAGGCTGCGCTCAAGCGTGGCGATTGGGACAATACCCGGGCGCTCCTCGCGCTGGGGCCGGATACGATCATCGACAAGATCAAGGCATCTGGCCTGCGCGGGCGCGGCGGGGCGGGTTTCCCGACCGGCACCAAATGGAGCTTCATGCCCAAGGAGCCGAAGCCCGATCGCCCCAATTTCCTCGTCATCAATGCCGATGAGTCCGAGCCAGGCAGCTGCAAGGACCGCGAGATCATCCGCCACGATCCGCACAAGCTGATCGAGGGCGCGCTGGTCGCCGGTTTCGCGATGCGCGCGCGCGCCGCGTACATCTACATTCGCGGCGAATATATCCGCGAGGCGGAGACGCTGTTCGCTGCCATCGCCGAGGCATATGATAAGGGCTTGATCGGCAAGAATGCGTGCGGATCGGGCTATGATTTCGACGTGTTCTGCCACCGCGGCGCCGGCGCCTATATCTGCGGCGAGGAAACCGCGATGCTCGAAAGCCTTGAGGGCAAGAAGGGCCAGCCCCGCCTCAAGCCGCCCTTCCCGGCGGGCGCGGGGCTCTATGGCTGCCCGACGACGGTCAACAATGTCGAATCGATCGCGGTCGGCCCCACCATCCTGCGCCGCTCGCCCGAATGGTTCGCCAGCTTTGGGCGGGACAACAACAAGGGCACCAAGCTTTTCCAGATCAGCGGCCATGTGAACCGCCCTTGCGTGGTCGAGGAAGCGATGAGCATTCCTTTCCGCGAGTTGATCGAGGTGCATTGCGGCGGCGTGCGCGGCGGGTGGGACAATCTGCTCGCGGTGATCCCGGGTGGGTCGTCGGTGCCGTTGGTCCCGGCCGAGCAGATCATGGACGTGCCAATGGATTTTGACGGGCTGAAGGCGCTCGGCTCCGGCCTCGGCACCGCCGCCGTCATCGTGATGGACAAGTCGACTGACATCGTCCGAGCGATTTCGCGGCTGTCCTATTTCTACAAGCATGAAAGCTGCGGCCAGTGCACGCCTTGTCGTGAGGGCACCGGCTGGATGTGGCGCGTGATGGAACGGCTGCGCACCGGCGACGCCGAGATCAGCGAGATCGACACGCTCTATCAGGTCACCAAGCAAGTCGAAGGCCACACCATTTGCGCGCTCGGCGACGCAGCGGCCTGGCCGATCCAGGGCCTGATCCGCCACTTCCGCCCGGAGATCGAGCGGCGCATCACTGAGAAGCGCGGCGGTGGGTTGAGCCCGATGATGGAGGCAGCCGAGTGATGATCGCACCCTTTGCATTGCTGCTGATGGCCGGCCCGGTTGACGCTTATGACGGCATGTCACGTGTCGACGCGACCCGGAACATCGCGCCTTGCGTAATGAAGCGCGACCGAGCGGGGGCCATGGCCGTCGCGGGAATTGACCCGGTCACACCCGAATTCAAGAAGGCCGCCGAGCGGATCAGTTCGGTGCTTACCGTCTGTCTGAAGGCTGAGGCGACATCATTGTCGATCCGCCTCAACGACCTGCGCGGCGTGCTCGCCGAAAACTTCCTGAAGGAGGATGATGGTTCGCGCTTGGCGCGTGCGCGTGCGCTGACGCCCGCCACGCCTCAGCGGGTCACGTTCGGCAAGAGCGACGCACTGAACGATGCCACGCTGTTTCGCTGCGTCGTCGGTGCCGCCCCGACACAGGCCGTAACGCTCGTGCTGGCCCAGCCGGGTAGCGTTGAGGAGGGCTCGGCGTTTCAAGAGATGACGCCAGCGCTGCAAGCGTGCGTGCCTGAACAGGCAGAAGTTCATCTAAAGCCCTTCCAGATACGGCTGCTCGTCGCCGCCTCGCTGTACAGCCGGCTCGCCGCGCTGCCCGGAGCCTGATTGAATGCCTAAACTCAAAACAGACGGGATCGAGATCGAAGTCCCCGCCCTCTGCGTGCGGGACGACGCTGCGGCATGGGCGATGCAGGGCTCGATCCGGCATTTCCTGCCGGAGATCGAGCAGCAATTTGCCGACAAGCGCGGCAGTGGGTTGAGCTCGATGATGGAGGTGGCGAAATGACCGCCTCAAGCGCACTGAAATTACCACCAATGTTTCTTCCGGTTTTGCTTCTTGGCTTGGCTCCTGCATCGGCGTTCGGGCAGCTGAAGCCCGAAGTTCAGACCGGATCGCATATTCCGGTAAAGCCTGAGGCGGTTCCCGGAAGGGAAGCGGGCCTAATAAAGAAAGCGTTTGGTCGGTGCATTTACGAAAGCAATAAGAAAGCCGCCGCCGCAATATTGTCCCATAGCGACGGAATCGGTATCGATTTACAGAGCGCAAAGATCACCGATTTGGTTCAAACTTTCAAAATGCGTGACTGTCTCGGTGAACAGGTTAGCGAGACGCAAAGTGCGCTTGGGTTCAGATTTGGACGCGAGATGCTGCATGGGTTGTTGGTCGAGGAAACATATCTTGCGGGCCACCCTACGGCGCCGACACTTGCCGCCGGGGCGGTCGAGGTTATCGATCGCACCTATGTTTCAATTGGCGACGCATTGCCCAAGGCGCGTGCGCTCGGCGCATTTGCAGATTGCATCGTCTTTACCGATGTGACCGGCTCTGACGCCTTGCTTCGTACCATACCCGGAAGTACTGGCGAACGAGCGGCGGCGCGAGCATTGGTTCCCGCATTAAGTAAATGTCTGAACCAAGGCGCCCAGCTTTCGATGACCCCCGCGAGCATTCGTGGATATGTCGCAGACGGCTTGTGGAATCGCTTTTCTCGCCCCGAATCGGTTCAAGCAGCGGCAGCGGCGAAACCATGAATATGAAGGTTTGAGCGCAGACAATGCCTAAACTCAAAGTCGACGGCGTCGAGGTAGAAGTCCCCGCGGGTGCCACGGTGCTGCAGGCGTGCGAGATCGCCGGCAAGGAAATCCCGCGCTTCTGCTACCACGAACGCCTCAGCATCGCGGGCAATTGCCGCATGTGCCTTGTCGAGGTGAAGCCCGGCCCGCCCAAGCCGCAGGCGTCGTGCGCGCTGCCTGCCGCCGAGAACCAAGAAGTCTTCACCAATTCGCCGATGGTCAAGAATGCGCGCGAGGGGGTGATGGAGTTCCTGCTCATCAATCACCCGCTTGATTGCCCGATCTGCGATCAGGGCGGCGAGTGCGACCTGCAGGATCAGTCGGTCGCCTATGGCCGCGGCGCGTCGCGCTATGACGAAAACAAGCGCGCGGTCACCGAGAAATATATGGGCCCCATCGTCAAGACGGTGATGACGCGCTGCATCCAGTGCACGCGCTGCGTCCGTTTTGCCGAGGAAGTCGCCGGCGTCGAGGAAATCGGCGCGATTGGGCGCGGCGAGAATATGCAGATCACCAGCTATCTCGAACATGCCGTGTCGAGCGAGTTGTCGGGCAATGTCGTCGATCTCTGCCCGGTCGGCGCGCTGACGTCGAAGCCCTATGCGTTCGAGGCGCGGCCCTGGGAGCTGAAGAAGACCCTCACCATCGATGTGATGGACGCGGTCGGCACCAACATTCGCCTCGACAGTCGCGGGCGCCAGGTGCTGCGCTGCCTGCCGCGCATTAACGAAGACGTGAACGAGGAATGGGCGACCGACAAGACGCGCCACGCGGTTGACGGGCTCGTCCGCAAGCGGCTTGATCGGCCTTATGTCCGCAAGGGCGGCAAGCTGGTCGAAGCGAGCTGGGACGAGGCCTTTGCCGAGATCGCCGCGCTCAATGCCGGCAGCAGCGTCGCCGCGATCGCCGGCGATCTGGTCGATTGCGAGACGATGTACGCGGCCAAGGCGCTGCTCGCCGGCATGGGCTCCACCCTGCTCGAAGGGCGCCAGACGGGCATGGCCTATGACGTCACCTCGATGGCGGCGGTCAATTTCAACACCACGATCGCGGGTACCGAACAGGCTGATGTCATCCTGCTCGTCGGCACCAATCTGCGCTGGGAAGCGCCGCTGGTGAACACCCGCGTGCGCAAGGCGATCAAGAAGGGCGCGAAGGTCTTCGCGATCGGCCCCGAGACCGACTTGACCTACAAGGTCGAATGGCTCGGCAACGATCTGGGCCTGCTGGGCAAGCTGCCCAAGGCGGCGATGGATGCGATGAAGGCGGCGGACCGGCCGATGGTGATCGTCGGGGGTGCGGCGCTGAAAGGTGGGCACGCCGCCTCGCTCAAGCTCGCCAAGACCTACAAGCTCGTCAGGGACGGGTGGAACGGCTTCAACGTCGTCCACATGGCAGCAGCGCGGATGGGCGGGCTGATGCTCGGCTATGCCCAAGCCGGCGGCATTGCCGATATCGTCGCCGCAAAGCCCAAGCTCACCTTCTTCCTCGGCGCGGACGAAGTGGATTTCAGCCAGTTCGCCAATAGCTTCAAGGTCTATGTCGGCCATCATGGCGACAAGGGCGCGGCGGCGGCGGATGTCGTGCTGCCGGGTGCCAGCTATGCCGAGAAATCGGGCACCTGGGTCAATCTCGAAGGCCGGGTCCAGCGCGGCGAGCAGGCGGTGTTCGCCCCCGGCGACGCGCGCGACGATTGGACGATCTTCCGCGCGCTCTCAGCGGTGATGGGCAAGCCGCTACCGTTCGATACGCTCGATCAGCTACGTGCAGAAATGGCGCGGGAAGTGCCGGCGCTTGGGGCATTGGGCCTGGTGACGTTCGATTGGGCACCCCCCGCGCTCGATGGCGATAACAAATCGGGGGGCGAGGGCGAGGTCAGCTGTCCGATCAAGGATTTTTACCTCACCAACGCCATCTGCCGCGCGAGCCCGACGATGCAGCGCTGCTCGGCGGAGCTCATCCACGGCCAGGATTTCGCGGAGGCGGCGGAATGACGCTTTTTACACGCACCAGTGCTCCCGCGCAGGCGGGAGCCCAGAGCCGCGAGCGCGCCGCTGCTTGGCTCTGGGCCCCCGCTTCCGCGGGGGAACGGCATATTTGCGGAAGTGAGGAATTAACCCATGCACGATTCCATCGGGCCACTTGTGGAAGCGCTGGCCGACGTGGCATCAGCTGGGGCCCCAAGCGAAAACAGTCCCAGATGGGTGCAATGGTGATGTGCCGCGCTGGCGACATCAATTTTTCTGGCAATATTGGCCGTATTGATATGGGCAAGGTGAGCCACGCATGACCAGCTGGCTCTCCCCCTATATCGGCTTCGAATGGGCGTGGTTCGTCTGGACGCTGATCGATATCCTCCTCATCGCGCTGCCGGTGATGCTCGCGGTCGCGCTGATCATCTATGCCGATCGCAAGATCTGGGCGGCGATGGCGCTGCGGCGCGGGCCCAATGTCGTCGGCCCGTTCGGCATCCTGCAATCCTTCGCCGATGGCCTGAAGGTGTTCCTGCAGGAAACGATCATCCCTTCAAGCGCGGACAAGGGCCTGTTCCTGCTTGCGCCGATCATCACCTTTACGGTGGCGCTGATCGTGTGGGCGGTGGTGCCGTTTCAGGCGGATCTGATCCTCTCGAACATCAATGTCGGGCTGCTCTATGTGCTCGCGGCGTCGTCGCTCGGCGTGTACGGCATCATCCTGGCGGGCTGGTCGTCCAACTCGAAATACCCCTTCTTCTCGGCGATCCGCGCGGCGGCGCAGATGGTGTCTTATGAAGTCGCGATCGGCTTCGTGCTCATCTCGGTCGTGCTGTGGACCGGCAGCTTCAATCTCGCCGCGATCGTCGAGGCGCAGAAGAATGTCTGGGGTTTCGCCTGGCTGCCGATCAACGGCTTCGCGTTCAACCCGCTGCTCTTCCCGATGGCGGTGGTGTTCTTCATCTCCTCGCTCGCCGAGACGCAGCGCGCGCCCTTCGACTTGACCGAGGCGGAGAGCGAGCTCGTCGCGGGTTACCAGACCGAATATTCGTCGATGGCCTTCGCGCTCTACTGGCTCGGCGAATATGCCAATGTCATCCTGATGTGCGTGCTCAACGCGACGTTGTTCTGGGGTGGCTATCTGCCGCCGCTGGATATCCCGGTCCTCTATTGGGTGCCCGGCATCATCTGGCTGTTCCTGAAGATGTGCTTCTTCTTCTTCCTGTTCAGCTGGGTGAAGGCAACCGTGCCGCGTTACCGCTACGATCAGCTGATGCGTCTGGGCTGGAAGATTTTCCTGCCGCTCAGCCTAATCTGGGTGGTGCTTGTATCGGGATACCTGATGCTTGTGCGTGTGCCATGCCCGGGCAGCCCACAGGGCAAGGGGTGGACGGTCTACGCTCCTCTCGCTGACACCAAGTATCCAGGAGCGTGCCTTTCATGAGCATCGCGCAATTCATCAAGTCGTACACGCTCTACGAGTTCATCGGCGCGCACATGAAGACGTTGAAATACTTCTTCAAGGCCAAGGCGACGATCAACTACCCGTACGAAAAGAACCCTATTTCCCCGCGCTTCCGGGGCGAGCATGCGCTGCGCCGCTATCCCAATGGCGAGGAGCGCTGCATCGCGTGCAAGCTGTGCGAGGCGGTGTGCCCGGCGCAGGCGATCACCATCGAGGCTGAACCGCGCGACGACGGCAGCAGGCGGACGACGCGCTACGACATCGACATGACCAAGTGCATTTATTGCGGCCTGTGCGCGGAAGCCTGCCCGGTCGATGCGGTGGTCGAAGGGCCGAATTTCGAATTCGCGACCGAAACGCGCGAGGAGCTGATCTACGACAAGGCGAAGCTGCTCGATAATGGCGACCGGTGGGAGCGCGTGATCGCTGCAAACCTTGCCGCCGATGCACCGTATCGGTAATGGGCGTCGACTCTTTCCCCACCCCGTTCGCCCTGAGTAGGGACCGAGCTTGTCGAGGGCCCGTATCGAAGGGCACGCGTTCCTTCGATACGCCGTTTCGACAGGCTCAACGGCTACTCAGGATGAACGGCTTGCTGATCCATCAGGGCATTTCCGTATCGTGATCCAGGTTTTCGCCTTTTACCTTTTCGCATCCATCGTGCTCGCATCGGGCGCGATGACGATTGCGTCGCGCAATCCGGTGCATTCGGTGCTGTGGCTGATTTTCGCTTTCTTTAACGCCGCCGGGCTGATGCTGCTGGTCGGTGCCGAGTTCATCGCGATGCTGCTCGTCATCGTTTATGTCGGCGCGGTCTCGGTGCTGTTCTTGTTCGTCGTGATGATGCTCAACATCGATTTCGCGGAGATGCGCAGCGGTTTCGTGCGCTATCTGTGGCCGGGTCTCGCGCTTGCGGTCGCGCTGGCGGCCGAGCTGTTCGTGGCGGTGGGCGCTTGGCAGTCGGGCGGCATCGAGCTTGCGCGCCGCCTCGCGCCCACGCCTGACGCGACGCCCAATATCGAGGCGATCGGCAATCTGCTCTACACACGCTATCTCTATATTTTCGAGGGTGCCGGGCTCGTGCTGCTGGTTGCGATGATCGGCGCGATCGTGCTCACCCACCGTCAGCGTGGCGGCGTGAAGCCGCAGAGCATCGCCCGTCAGGTCGCGCGCCGCCCGCAGGACGCCACCCGCAATGTCGACGCGCCGGTGGGCGAGGGAGTAAAGCTGTGATCGGCCTCGTTCATTATCTCGTCGTCGCGGCGATTTTGTTCACCATGGGGGTGCTCGGCATCTTCCTCAACCGCAAGAACATCATCGTCATCCTGATGGCGATCGAGCTGATCCTGCTCGCGGTGAACCTGAACTTCGTCGCCTTCTCGGCTTATCTCCACGATCTTGTCGGCCAGGTCTTTGCGATGTTCGTGCTGACCGTGGCGGCGGGCGAGGCGGCGATTGGGCTTGCCATTCTCGTCATCTATTTCCGTGGCCGGGGCACCATCTCGGTCGATGACGTCAACCGGATGAAGGGGTGATGGTGCTCATAGGAATGTGTGTTCCGGCGAAGGCCGGAACCCAGAATCACGAACGCCGTGCTGCGTGGCTCTGGACCCCGGCGTTCGCCGGGGAACGCTGCGGGGAAACCTTGTGAACGCCATCACCCTCATCGTCTTCCTGCCTTTGCTCGCGGCGATCATCGCTGGGTTCGGCAACCGCGCCATCGGCAACGTGCCCGCCAAGCTTGTCACCACTGCGGCGCTGTTCACGTCTGCCGCGCTGTCATGGCCGATTTTCCTTTCCTTCGTCGCCGGCACCGCCAGCCCGAGCGTTACCCCGGTGTTTGACTGGATCCGCTCGGGCTCGCTCGACATCGTCTGGTCACTGCGCGTCGATGCGCTCACCGCCGTGATGCTCGTCGTCATCACCTCGGTCTCGGCGCTCGTCCACCTCTATAGCTGGGGCTATATGGACGAGGATCCGGATCAGCCGCGCTTCTTCGCCTATCTCTCGCTCTTCACCTTCGCGATGCTGATGCTGGTGACCGCCGACAACATCGTCCAGATGTTCTTCGGCTGGGAAGGCGTGGGCCTCGCTTCCTATCTGCTCATCGGTTTCTGGTTCAAAAAGCCCAGCGCCAATGCCGCCGCGATCAAGGCCTTCGTCGTCAACCGCGTCGGCGATCTCGGCTTCATGCTCGGCATTTTCGGCACCTATCTGGTCTTCAACACCGTCCAGATTGACGAGATCCTGCGCCTCGCCCCCGGCATGGCTGGCTCGACGATCGGCTTTCTGTGGTTCCGTGCCGATACGATGACGGTGCTGTGCCTATTGCTGTTCATCGGTGCGATGGGCAAGTCCGCGCAGCTCGGCCTCCATACCTGGCTGCCCGATGCGATGGAGGGCCCGACGCCCGTCTCCGCGCTCATCCACGCCGCGACGATGGTGACGGCGGGCGTGTTCATGGTCTGCCGCCTCTCGCCGATGTTCGAGGCGAGCCCGTTCGCGATGGGCGTGGTGATGACGGTGGGCGCCGCGACCTGCTTCTTCGCCGCGACCGTCGGCCTGGTGCAGACCGATATCAAGCGCGTGATCGCTTATTCGACCTGTTCGCAGCTCGGCTATATGTTCTTCGCCGCCGGTGTCGGCGCCTATGGCGCGGCGATGTTCCATCTGTTTACCCACGCCTTTTTCAAGGCGCTGCTGTTTCTGGGTGCGGGCTCGGTGATCCACGCGATGCACCACGAGCAGGACATGCGGCATTATGGCGACTTGCGGAAATCCATCCCGCTCACTTTCTGGGCGATGATGATGGGTACGCTCGCCATCACCGGCGTCGGCCTGCCCGGCGTGATCGAGGGGCTGCCCGCGATTGGTTTCGCCGGTTTCCATTCCAAGGACGCGATCATCGAAGGGGCCTGGGCCTCGGGCAATCTCGGCGCGTCGATCGTCGGGATGATCGTCGCGCTGCTGACGAGCTTCTATTCGTGGCGGCTGATGTTCCTCACCTTCTGGGGCAAGCCGCGCTGGGCGACGTCGGAGCATATCCAGCACGCGCTGCACGCGCACGACCACGGCCATGACGATCACGCGCATCATGATGACCACGGCCACGCCGCGCATGGCGACGGCACCGGCGGCTATCACCCGCACGAAAGCCCCTGGACAATGCTGGTGCCGCTCGGTTTGCTTTCGGCGGGTGCAGTTGTGGCGGGCTTCGTCTTCCACGGCGCGTTTATCGAGCCGACAGCGGGCGAGGCATTCTGGAAGGGCGCAATCGCCTTCAGTGAGCATCTCGCCCACGCCACGCACGAAGTGCCGTTGCTGGTCAAGCTCAGCGCCGCCATCGCCTGGATCGTCGGGCTGGCAGGGGCTTATTACGCCTATATCAGCGCGCCGGAACTGCCTGCGAAAACGGCCCGCAGCTTCAGCGCGGTCTATGACTGGCTGCTCCACAAATGGTATTTTGACGAGCTGTACGACCTGCTCTTCGTCAAGCCCGCCTTCGCGATCGGCCGTTTCTTCTGGCATCAGGGCGATGAGCAGACGATCGACCGGTTCGGCCCCAATGGCGCGGCGGCGATTGTCGCCTCGGGCAGCCGCATGGCCGGGCGACTGCAGAGTGGATATATCTATACCTATGCGTTTGTGATGCTGATCGGGCTGACCGCGGTCGTCACCTGGGCGATTGCGAGCTGATGGTCATGAACGGTCTCCCCATCCTCTCCATCATGATCGCGGTCCCCGTTATCGCAGCGGCGCTGTGCCTGTTCCTCAGCCCCGGCAATGCGCGCTGGCTCGCGCTCATCGCCACCCTCATCGATTTCGCGCTCGGCTGCGCGCTCTGGGGCAATTTCGATATCGGCGGGCCGCAATGGCAGTTCGTCGAGCATGCCCAGATCCCCGCGTTCGGCAAGTTCGGCTGGGCGCTCGGCATCGATGGTTTCGCGCTGATGCTCATCATGCTCAGCGTGTTCCTGATGCCGATCTGCATCGGCGCGAGCTGGACCGCGATCGAAAAGCGCGTGCCGGAATATATGGCGGCGTTCCTCGTCACCGAAACCCTGATGATCGGCACCTTTGCCGCGCAGGACCTGTTCTTGTTCTACATCTTCTTCGAAGCCGGCCTCATCCCGATGTACCTCATCATCGGCATCTGGGGCGGCGCGAACCGGGTGTACGCCAGCTACAAATTCTTCCTCTACACGCTGCTCGGCTCGGTGCTGATGCTGGTCGCGATGCTGTGGATGGCGCAGTTCGCCGGCACCAGCGACATCCCGACCCTGCTCAACACCGATTTCCCGCCCGAGGCGCAGACCTGGCTGTGGCTCGCCTTCTTCGCCTCCTTCGCGGTCAAGATGCCGATGTGGCCCGTCCACACCTGGCTGCCCGATGCGCACGTGCAGGCGCCGACGGCGGGCTCGGTCATCCTGGCAGGCGTGCTGTTGAAACTTGGCGGCTACGGCTTTCTGCGCTTCTCGGTGCCGATGTTCCCGGAAGCCTCGTCGCAGCTGACCTGGCTCATCCTCGCGCTCTCGGCGGTCGCGGTCATCTACACCTCGCTCGTCGCGCTGGTGCAGTCGGACATGAAGAAGCTCATCGCTTATTCGAGCGTAGCCCATATGGCGATCGTGACGATTGGCCTGTTCGCCTTCAACCAGCAGGGTATCGAAGGCGCGATGATCGTGATGCTCAGCCACGGCCTCGTCTCGGCCGCACTCTTCCTCTGCGTCGGCGTCATTTATGATCGTCTCCACACCCGTGAGATCAGCCGCTATGGCGGCCTGAGCATCAACATGCCGCGCTATGCCATCCTGTTCCTGGTGTTTACGATGGCGAGCGTCGGCCTGCCCGGCACCAGCGGCTTTGTCGGCGAGTTTTTGAGCCTGGCGGGCACCTATCAGGTCTCGACCACAGCGACCTTGCTTTGCACCACCGGGATCATCCTCGGCGCTGGCTACATGCTGTACCTCTATCGCCAGGTCGCCTTTGGAGAGATCGTGCATGATGATGTCCGCGCCATGCCCGATCTGTCGATGCGCGAAATGGCGCTGCTGGTGCCGATCGCCGCGGCGGTGATGTGGATGGGCATCTACCCTGAAAGTTTTCTCGCGCCGATGCGCAGTGACGTGACGACGCTCGTCGCGCGCGTCGCCCGGGCGCAACCGGCAGGCGATTCGCTGCCGACGCCGGGCAAACCGGCGCCGATGGCCGCGCACGCGGAGGCGCACTAATGGATTACGCAACCAATCTGGTGATGACTCTGCCCGAGATCGTCCTGTCGCTCGGCTCGCTGGTGTTGATGCTGGCCGCCGCCTGGGGTGGTCAGTCGGCCGCGCGTGCCATTTCCTGGACCTCGGTCGCCGTGCTGATTGGTGCCGCAATCGCGCTCCTCGGCCCGGCCTCTGGGGGGGGCACCGCCTTTTACGGGCTCTACCGCGCCGATGGCTTTGCGGCCTTTGCCAAGCTGCTTATTTACGGCGCAGCGGCCGTCGCTATCATCATGGCCCCGCGCTTCTTCGAAAGCACCGCTGGGGACAATCTGCGGCCCGAATATCCGGTGCTGATCCTGCTCTCTGCCGTCGGCATGGGGATGATGGTCTCCGCGACCGATTTCCTGACGCTTTATGTGGGGCTCGAGTTGCAGAGCCTCGCCGCTTATGTCCTGGCCAGCTTCATGCGGCAGGATGCGCGCTCGGCGGAAGCAGGCCTCAAATATTTCGTGCTCGGCGCGCTGGCGAGCGGCATCCTGCTCTACGGCATCTCGCTGGTTTATGGCTTTAGCGGCACGACGGCGTTCGATTCGGTCGCCACCGCTTATGTCGCTGGCCATTCCAAGGGCCTGTTGTTTGGCCTGGTGTTCGTCTTTGCAGGGCTCGCCTTCAAGATGAGCGCGGTCCCGTTCCACATGTGGACGCCCGACGTGTACGAAGGCGCACCGACGCCGGTCACCGCGTTCTTCGGCAGCGCGCCCAAGGTCGCAGCGATTGCGCTCACCGTCCGCGTCGCGGTCGAGGCGATGGGCCCCGCGCTCATCGAATGGCGTCAGATTGTCACCTTCGCCGCGCTCGCGTCGATCGTGCTCGGTGCGGCGGGTGCCATTGGCCAGACCAACATCAAGCGACTGCTCGCCTATTCGTCCATTAACAATGTCGGCTTCATCCTGGTCGGGCTCGCAGCGGGCACCCAAAAAGGCGTGGCGGCGGTGCTGTTCTACCTCCTCGTTTATGTCGTGATGACGCTCGGCAGCTTCCTCGTCGTCTTGCAGATGCGCGATGCAAGCGGCCAACCGGTCGAGCGGATGGACAGCCTGTCGGGCCTGTCGCGCACGCGGCCAGGGCTGGCGCTGGCGATGGCGATCTTCATGTTCTCGCTCGCCGGCATCCCGCCGATGCTCGGCTTCAATGCCAAGCTGGCGGTGTTCGATGCAGCGGTAGAGGCAGGGCTCTTCCCGCTCGCGGTGATCGGCTTCGTCGCCTCGGTCATCGGCGCTTATTATTATCTGCGCGTCGTCAAGATCATGTACCTTGATGAACCCGGTGAACCCTTCGGCCCCGGCGACAGGGTCGAAGGCGGACTCATCGCGGCGGCTGCCGTCTTTATCTCGCCGGTCGGCTGGGTGTTGTTGTCGACGCTCAGCGTCTGGACGATGACGGCCGCCAAGGGCCTGTTCCCCTAAGCGTGACGATTCGTGTCGTTGCAGAGACCGGCTCGACCAACGCCGATCTCATCGCGCTGGCGGCAACGGGATCGCCAGAGGGGCTTTGGCTCCGCGCAGAGCAGCAGACAGCGGGCAGGGGGCGCCAGGGCCGGGTCTGGCAATCGCCCCCCGGCAATCTCTACGCCAGCACGCTCGTTCGATTGCGCGCGGCCGATCCAGCACCCGCCACCCTCGCGCTTGTCGCGGCGGTAGCGCTGGAGGAGGCGGTGTCAGCATATCTCGGCGCGGGGCGGGTGCAGCTCAAATGGCCGAATGATCTGTTGCTCGCCGGTGCAAAGCTGTCCGGTATCCTGCTTGAGCGGGCTGCCGATGCGATCGTCATTGGTGTTGGCGTCAACCTCGCCCATCACCCGACCGATATCGACCGGCTCGCCACAAGCCTTGCCGCGCACGGCGTTGCGGTTGCCCCGGGGGATTTCATCGAAACGCTGGCGGACAGTTTCGCCCGCTGGCTTGGCAAATGGCGTGTGGAAGGGCTTGCGCCGATACGCGATCGCTGGATGGCGCGCGCCCATCCGTCCGGCACTGCGCTCACCGCGCGCCTGCCCGATGGCAGCGCGCTCGATGGCTTGTTCGATCGGCTCGATGCCGATGGTGCGCTCATCCTGCGCTTGGCGGACGGCACCCGCCGTGTCATTCACGCAGGCGACGTGTTTTTGATTTAACATCCCTGATTCCGTTTGCCCTGAGCATGTCGAAGGGCTGCTTTTCTTTTCAACGTTGGAAAGAAGGGCAGGGCGTCGACAAGCCAGCCCGAACGGAAGGGGGGATTGGAGGCTCTTCATGCTGCTCGCAATCGATGCCGGAAATACCAATGTCGTGTTCGCGCTGGTGCGCGAGGGGAGCATCATCGCGCGCTGGCGGATCGCGACCGAGGCGCGCCGCACGGCCGATGAATATGCCGTCTGGCTCAGCCAGCTGCTCCAGCTCGAAGGACATGACCGCAAGGACATCACGGGCGTTATCATCGCCACCGTGGTCCCGCGCGCACTCCACAATCTGCAGACGCTGGCGCGCAAATATTTCAACAGCGAACCGCTCATCGCCGGCCAGCCGCCGGTCGAATGGGGCATTGAGATTGACGTGAAAGAGCCCAGCTCGCTCGGCGCAGACCGCGCCGTCAACACCATTGCGGCACACGCGCTGTTCCCGGGCGATCTCATCGTCATCGATTTCGGCACGGCCACCACCTTCGAGGTCGTCGACTATACCGGGGCGTATAAGGGCGGCATCATCTGCCCCGGCATCAACCTCTCGCTCGATGCGCTCGTCACCGCCGCCGCAAAGCTACCCCGCATCGCCATCGAGGCCCCTGCCGACACCAGTGTCATCGGCCGTGATACGATCAGCCAGATGCATATCGGCATCTATTGGGGCTATATCGGCATGCTCGAGGGGCTCGTCGCCCGCATCAAGGCGGAGGTGGGCCGCCCGGTGAAAGTCATCGCAACCGGCGGCCTCGCCACGCTTTTTGAAAAACAGACCGATGTTTTCGACGCCGTCGAGCCCGATCTGACGATACAAGGGCTGGCGATGTTGTGGGATCGCGCCCATATAGCGGCCTAGAGTTGCACCGGAGCGCGCCGTGGCGCGCTGCTCCGCTCCACCCTCTCGACGATATTCTAGCGCCTCACCGCGCACTCCCATGGTTGCTTGCCGATGCCGGCGGCCGCAATTGAAAGAACAGGAACTTAGTGACTACCCCCAAGAAAGAACTCCTCTTCCTGGCCCTTGGTGGGTCGGGTGAGATCGGCATGAACGTCAACCTTTATGGCTGTGATGGCAAATGGGTGATGGTCGATTGCGGCATCACCTTTGCCGATCCCAATTATCCCGGCGTCGAGGTGATCCTGCCCGATCTCGCCTTTATCGAGGAACGGATCGATGATCTGCTCGGCATCGTGCTCACGCATGGGCATGAGGATCATATCGGCGCGCTGCCCTATCTCGCCGAGGATCTCGGCGTGCCGTTGTTCGCCTCGCCCTTCACCGCCGGCCTGATCCGCGGCAAGCTTGAGGAAGAGGGCATTGCCGACCGCGTCAAGCTCAACGTCGTCAAGGCCGGCAAGGAATTCCAGCTCGGGCCGTTCGGCTTCCGCTTCGTGCCCGTTGCGCACTCGATTCCCGAAGGCAATGCGCTGCTGATCACGACGCCCTATGGCAAGGTGTTCCACACCGGCGACTGGAAGCTCGATGACAGCCCCGTCATCGGCGCGCCCGCCAGCGCTGAAGTGATGACCGCGATCGGCGATGAAGGCGTGCTCGCGCTCGTGTGCGATTCGACCAACGTCTTCAACAAGGAGGCCTCGGGCTCCGAAAGCAGCGTCCGGCAGGGTCTCTACGATGTCGTCACTGCGGCCAAGGGCCGGGTGCTCGTCACCACCTTTGCCTCAAACGCCGCCCGCCTGAAGACGCTGGGCGAGGTCGCCCGCGATACCGATCGCGCGATCTGCGTCGCCGGGCGCTCGCTCGACCGGATCCTGAAGGTCGCGCAGGCAACCGGTTATCTCACCGATTTCCCCGAAACCGTCGATTGGGATGCCGCAATGCGCTTGCCGCGCGACAAGGTGCTGATCGTGGCAACCGGCGGGCAGGGCGAAGAGCGCGCCGCGCTCGCCCGCGTCGCCTTCGGGTCGCACACGATTTCGCTCGACGCCGGCGATACCGTCGTCTTCTCGTCCAAGCAAATCCCCGGCAACGAAGTCGCCATCGGCCGCATCCAGAATGCGCTGGCGACCAAGGGCGTGATCATGATCACCGATCGCCAGGCGCATGTCCACGTCTCGGGTCACCCCGGCCGGCCCGAACTCGCCACCATGTATGGCTGGATTCGTCCCGAATTGCTGATGCCGGTGCACGGCGAGATGCGCCACATGATGGAACATGCCCGCTTCGGCCTGTCGCAAGGCGTGCCCCGCGCGCTGGTGCAGAGCGATGGCGACATTGTCCGCCTCGCCCCCGGCGCGCCCGAAAAGATCGGCCATGCCCCCATCGGGCGGCTGGTGCTCGACGGCGATGTCATTCTGCCCGCCGACGGCACGACCATCAACGAGCGGCGCAAGCTTTCGCTCAACGGCCAAATCTCGGTCGCAGTCGCGATCGGCAAGACCGGGGCGCTCATCGGCGATCCGCAGATCAAGCTGCAGGGCGTGCCGGTCGAGGAAGACCGCGATCCCTTCGTCGAGGAAGCGGTCGATGCCGCCGCCAAGGCAGTGCGCGATGGCGGCAAGGATCGCGCCAAGACCCGCGAACAGGTCCGTCTCGCCGTGCGCCGCGTCGCCTCGCGCTGGACGGGCAAAAAGCCCATTGTCGATGTTCTCCTGATCGAGGCCTGACGCCGATGCAGATCACCTCGATGGTCGCGATTTACTTCCTGATGTGGGCCTTCTCGATCTTCCTCGTCCTCCCTTTCGGTGTCCGCACCACCGAGGAGGCGGGGGGAGAGCGCGTCGCGGGTCAGGCCGAAAGCGCCCCCCACCAGTTCAGCTTCGCCCGCATCGCCTGGCGCACGACCCTGGTGGCAAGCGCCATGTTCGTGCTGTTCATGCTCAACTACACCTATGGCTGGGTGAGCGCTGAAACCTTCGATTTCTTCGGCGGGATGAAGCCGGTTACGTGAGGGCGACGGCTTTCCGGCAGGAAACGCCGTTGAGACTTCAAGGCATGACCTTCACTCGAGCCGAACAAACGTGACGAGCCCACTTGGTTGCGCTAGCAACTTGGGATGGCAGTTCTTTTTCTTCAGTCCTATGCGCTCCGGATTCGCAATAAGTTGCGAGCAAATGCCAATACGCCGGAGACGGGCCTTGCTCCGGATTTCCAAACACTCGTCGCTGAGCTGTTGCCGACACTCGGCGCTGTGCCACATCTGATTGTATCGCCCGAATATAATAAGCTTGGAGTCGGTCGACCCGACATCGCACTCATCCGTCAGGGACAGCCCGCGCGCGTTCATCGAGCTGAAGGCGCCTGTCAAGTCCGCCGATCCCGACCGCTGGCGCGACGCGCATGACAAGCGTCAATATGAGCGGTTGAAGGAACTCGCCTGCTGGTCCACGTCGAACTTCGTCGACTTCCATCTGTTCGGGCGCGTCGAGCCGCTGGGGCACGCCACGATTGTGCCCGCAAAGGCGCTGAAGCCGGACACCCCCGACGCGACCGCCGACAAGTTGATCGCTGGGCATGACGCTGCGCCGTTCCTGGCGCTGCTGGCCACGCTCGCCCGCGCCGATGCGCCCACCGCGCGCAATGCCCAGCAGCTCGCCGAATTGATGGCGCATTCGGCGCGGCTGGTGCGTAGTGCGGTGCAGGAGCGCGTCGGCGAGCTGCACCTCGCAGGCAATGCCCAGCATCCGCTGATGATGGTGCGCGAAACCTTCCGCAACGTGCTCTACGCCCATCCCGAGGCGGGCGGATATGCCGCTGCCAGTTTTGACGAGCTGTTCTCCTCCGCCTTTGCGCAGACGCTGGCGTTTGGCTTGCTGCTGGTGCGTGAAGCATCGGGCGCGCCGGTCGATGCCGAGGCGTGGCGGCACATGCCCGACGAGCATCCGCTGATGAAGGCGACGCTGCGGGTGCTGAGCGAGCAGGAAGTCACGCAGGAAATCGGCATCGGTTTTGAGGTGATGTGCGACACCGTCAACAGCTTCGCGCCAGAGATTCTGGCGGTCCAGCCCGATGGGCGCGACCCGATCCTGTATTTCTACGAAAACTTCCTGCAGATCTTCGATCCTGCGGCACGCGAGCGCTACGGCGTTTATTACACGCCGATTGAAGTGGTGCGCTACATGGTCGGCGCGCTGGACCGCGCGCTGCGCGACAATCTCGGCACACAGGGGTTGCGGGACGAAGCGGTCACCATCCTCGATCCGGCGACCGGCACCGGCACCTTCCTGCTCGGCATTGCGGAGCGCGTGCGCGATCAGGTGACGGAGGACGAAGGCGGCCCAGCAGCGTCGATGGCGCTGCGCGGGCTGGCGAGCCGGATGTTCGCGTTCGAATTGCTCGTGGGGCCTTATGCCGTCGCGCATTACCGGCTGCACCACGCGCTGCGCAATCGCCCGGCGGATGCGGGGGAGGTGGGCGATCAGCCGGTCGATCTGCCCCGATTGGGCATTTATCTGGCGGATACATTGTCTGATCCGGCGGCGGATGCGCCGATGGGCGCGCTGGGCATTCAGGGCATCCCGATCGACGCCGAACGCCGCGAGGCGAACCGCATCAAGGCGACGCAGCCGATTTTGGCGATCATCGGCAATCCGCCTTACAAAAGGCTGGAGGAAGGCGAGAACGAAACGCTTGTCGGGCGCTGGATGGACGGCGTGTGGGACGATTTGAAGGCACCGGTGCGCGATGCCGGGCAGGGCGGACAACTCAACACCTTTCCCGAATTTTCGGTCGCTTTCTGGCGCTGGGCGATGTGGAAATTGTTCGAGGCTGACGGCGCGCCGCAGCGCGGCGTGATCGCCTTTATCACCAACCGCAAATTCCTGACCGGCTGGCCCTATGCGGGCCTGCGCAGGATGATGCGCGAGCGCTTCGACCGGATCGAGATTGTTGACTTGCGGGGCGATGTTCGGCAGGGAGAACGTGGCGATGTTGAAGGCGATCAGGGTGTTTTCAACATCATGGTCGGCACGGCCATCACGATCGCAATTGCCGACGGGTCGAGACCAGATGGCGGTTTAGCGGATGTCAGATATACGGATGCTTGGACCGAAGGCGTCTTCTCTCGCAACGATAAATTTGCATTTCTAAGCGAAGCATCGGCTCGTGGTGAGATGCTCCACGATGTTGATGTTGAGACTGGCTTACTGTCCAACTTTAGGCCGGCGCCTTTCCAAAATGGCAATTGGATCGGACTACACGAGTGTTGCATGTTCTCGGTGGGGGGCATGCAGACCAAACGGAACGCACTCGTTTATTCACCGCGTCAAGATCTACTGGCAGCAAAGATCGTACATTTCCATGCGCAACCGCTCGCAGATGCTACCGTCTTGTTTCGAGATACGAGGGATCGGAAAACCGTTGTCGCACATGCGCAACCGTTCGATGCCAACTTAATTACTGCTGCTTCCTACCGCCCGTTGGACACGCGTTTCCTCTATCGACACTCCGCCTTTGGGGACTTTTTGCGGCCTGCACTTCAAGCAGCGTAAGCGGTGTTCAGCGCCCACCTTGTAGGCGATGGCTGTTCGGGCAGAG
>CAZXBM010000058.1:0-21932 GCA_964638495.1 uncultured Stakelama sp.
TGCCCTTCATCTTGTTGAAGCGCGGGAAGTTCATCAGCATCGCGAAGCTGGCGAAGAGCTGCAACCCTTCCGTAAAGCCGCCGAACATGGCGAGCGTGCGCGCGATATCCTCGTCGGTGTCGACGGTGAAGCGCTGCAGATAATCGTGCTTGTCCTTCATCTCGCTATATTCGAGGAACATGCCGTACTCGCTCTCGGGCATGCCGATGGTGTCGAGCAGATGGCTGTAGGCGGCGATGTGCACCGTCTCCATGTTGCTGAAGGCGGCGAGCATCATCTTGATCTCGGTCGGCTTGAACACGCGGCCATATTTCTCGTGGTAGCAATCCTGCACCTCGACATCGGCCTGGGTGAAGAAGCGGAAGATCTGCGTCAGCAGGTTGCGCTCATGATCCGAGATTTTCTGCGCCCAGTCGCGGCAATCCTCGCCCAATGGCACTTCCTCGGGCATCCAGTGGATCTGCTGCTGTCGCTTCCAGAAATCATAGGCCCATGGATATTCAAAGGGCTTGTAGGTCTTGCGGGCTTCGAGGAGGGACATGGGCGGGAATCCTGTGTGCGAATGAAAAGGTGAAGATCAGAACAGGCGGGACAGGCCGAGCAACGCGTAAAGCGCGCCGGCCGTAAGCAGGCAAAAACCCGTGAACTGGCGGCTGCGGCGGGTGCTCACCGTCTCGATCTTGCCGGTCGACAGGCCCTTGGGCGAGCCGAGGATGAAGGTCACCACCAGGCCGGCAAAGATCAGGTTGAGGCCGATGATGATCGCGAAAAGGTCATTTGCATGCGTCAAGTGGCTAAGCTCCAGGTCCAGAGGGCATAGGCGAAACCGCCCAAGATGATCGCCAGCGCCGCCAGCATCGTGGCGGTGATTCGCTTGGCATAATGTGCCTGATCGCTAGCCCCCGGGCGGGTTGCCACGAATACGGCCAATAGACCCGCCACCGCGGCCACGAGCCCCATGATGACAGGTGGCGTGAACAGGGCGATCGCCCGCGTCATGCTCGACCCTGCCGGACGACGGTGCGATTGACATAGACCGTCTTGGAGCGGTGCGAGCCTACCCCTAAGAAAACGATGCCGATGAAATAGCCGACATCATACCAGCCGCCATTATTGGGCACGGCATAGACCGCGATATCGGGCACGAAGATCGAGAGGATGGCGGCGACCGGAAAGATAAAGCCGTGCCACAACCCGAGCAGAAAGCCGGGCGCGCCTGGCTCGACCGCACTTGCCGCCTGGTGCGCGCAGGCAGCAAGCGCGAGCATTGCGAGGAGCGGGACGGAGAGGCGGCCTGCGCTGCGGGCGGTCAACATGATCAATTCCTCAATGGCGATGGAAGACATGCACCCAAACGCAGACCTGCGCGTTCAGGGGGCATCATCATCATTGAGGAGGAACGACCATGTCGCACGACCACCCGATCAAGGACCGGATCAAGGACCATATGGACGTCATCGGGGCTGACGGCGTCCATGTCGGCACCGTCGATCATGTGAAGGGCGAACGCATCCAGCTCACCAAATCGCACAGCGGGCCGCATGGCGACCATCACCACTTCATCTCGCTCGGCCTGGTCGCCGATGTCGAGGGCGACAAGGTGCGGCTGTCGGCGAACGGCGATGTCGCGGTGACGTTCGAAGAAGAAAAATGAGCAAAGCCCTCCCTCGCCCGGTTGGGTGGGGGAGGGATATGGCCCATTGGCTGGATTGGTCACTTGGCCTCTTCCAGCCGACGCGCTTCGGTGACGGGTAGGCCTGCTTCGGTGGGCACGTAGATCAATGAGGCCTTGGAATCCTCCAGCGCCTGGATTTGCAGATAGCGCAGATACCCTTCTGGCCCGCCGAGACTGTTCTGGAGGATAGAGTTGGCCTGCGCCGCGCCCTTCGCCCGAATGACTTCGGCCTCGGCGAGCGAGATGGCACTCTCCTTCTTTGCCCGAGCCTCCAGAATCGCCACCTGCCGCGAAGACTGCGCTTCTGCCAGCGCCGCCTCGCCTGCCAGCCGCTGCGAATAGACGCGGTACTGCGGCCAGCCGACCAACAACATGATAAGAAGGGCGACTGCGCCGAGTGCGGCGATGCCTATGCAGCCAGTCTTTTGATCCATCGCCGATTACCTTAGCTATGCCTTGCGTAAGCCGGGGCCATGCCTAATCAGCCGCCCGTTTAAACCAGTGATCAGCAGATCACTGGCATGCCAGACACTCGTCATAATCCTTTTCCTCAAGCTCGATCTGCTTGGGCTCGGCGGTGTTGTCAGCCTCCACGCCACCGGCGAAACCGGCACGCTGAATGGATTTCGAGCGGAGGTAATAAAGCGACTTGATGCCGAGCTCCCAGGCGCGGAAGTGGAGCATCAGGAGATCCCATTTCTCGACATCGGCCGGGATGAACAGGTTGAGCGACTGCGCCTGATCGATGAACGGCGCGCGGTCACCGGCCAGCTCGAGCAGCCAGCGCTGATCGATCTCGAAGCTGGTCTTGTAGCAATCCTTCTCCTCAGCCGAGAGGAAATCGAGGTGCTGCACCGAGCCGCCTTTTTCCAGGATCGAGCTCCACACCGCCTCGCTGTTCTTCGATTTCTCGATCAACAGCTTTTCCAGATAGGGGTTCTTGACCGACCAGCTGCCCGACAGTGTCTTGTGGGTATAGATGTTGGCGGGGATCGGCTCGATGCACGCGCTGGTGCCGCCGCAGATGATGCTGATCGACGCGGTCGGCGCGATCGCCATCTTGCAGCTGAAACGCTCCATCACGCCTTGATCGGCAGCGTCGGGGCACGCCCCGCGCTCGATAGCGAGCTGCATCGATGCCTCATCGACCTGGCCCTTGATGTGCTTGAAGATCTGCAGGTTGTACTGCTTGGCCATCGCCCCTTCAAACGGGAGGCCGCGCGCTTGCAAAAAGCTGTGGAAGCCCATGACGCCGAGGCCGACGGAGCGTTCGCGCCCCGCCGAATAGGCCGCGCGGGCCATGCCGGGTTCGGCGCGGTCGATATAATCCTGCAGCACATTATCGAGGAAGCGCATCACATCTTCGATGAAGCGCTTCTCGCCCTTCCACTGGTCCCAGGTTTCCAGGTTGAGCGACGAAAGGCAGCACACAGCGGTGCGATCATTGCCGAGATGGTCCTTGCCCGTCGGCAGCGTGATTTCCGAGCACAGGTTCGAGGTCGAGACCTTCAGGCCGACATCGCGGTGATGCTTGGGCATCGCGTTGTTCACGTGATCGCTGAACACGATATAGGGCTCGCCGGTCGCCAGCCGGGTCTCGACCAGCTTTTGGAACAGCGCGCGCGCGTCCACCGTGCCGCGCACCGATCCGTCCTTGGGGCTGGTCAGGTTCCACTCTTCGCCCGCGCGGACCGCTTCCATGAAGGCGTCGGGGATCAGCACGCCGTGGTGAAGATTGAGCGCCTTGCGGTTGAAATCGCCCGAGGGTTTCCGGATTTCGAGGAACTCTTCGATCTCCGGATGGCTGATGTCGAGATAGCAGGCGGCCGAACCGCGCCGCAGCGATCCCTGGCTGATCGCCAGCGTCAGTGAATCCATCACGCGGACAAAGGGAATGATGCCGCTGGTCTTGCCGTTGAGCCCCACCGGCTCGCCGATACCGCGCACATTACCCCAATAGGTGCCAATACCGCCGCCGCGCGAGGCGAGCCAGACATTCTCGTTCCAGGTATCGACAATGCCTTCCAGGCTGTCGGGCACGGAATTCAGATAGCAGCTGATCGGCAGGCCGCGCCCGGTGCCGCCATTGGACAACACGGGCGTGGCGGGCATGAACCATAGCTTGGAGATGTAATCATAGATGCGCTGGGCATGCTCGGCATCGTCCGAATAGGCGCTGGCGACGCGCACGAACATGTCCTGATAGCTTTCGCCTGGCAGCAGATAGCGATCGTTCAGCGTTTCCTTGCCGAAATCAGTGAGCAGCGCGTCGCGGCTGTGATCGACCTCGACCGGAAAAATCTGCGGCTTGATCGAGCGCGAATCCGCCGTTGCTGCATGCGCCCTGGCCTTTTCGGCGGTGGCGGCGATGCTCGCGGTTGCTGCATCGATGATATCGGTTGCCATATCGTTTCCCGGCTCCTGGCCATCCCTGAAATCCACAGACTCATCTCCCATATGGCGAATCGCGCGGGGCACGCGGTTCAACCGAATCGGGGGCGAACCCCCATATTATCATCAGGCGAGCAGGGGGGAGAACAAAAAGTGTCCATCCGAGCAAATTCTGACACAAGGTGAGTGGCTTGCGATTGTGGACCGCAATGCTCATCCTACCAGTGCTTGGGTTCGCCCCCGAACTCAACCACTACAGATTGTGCTCAATCGCGCCGGTACGCAAGACGGTAAATGACATATTAGAGACTCGGTTCGTCGCTATTTTGATTCACTTCGCCGAGCAGCGATCGCTCCAATCGGGTGCGACGCGCGGACTTAGGCCGCCCGCGCGAAAGGCAAGAGAACGAAGCGCGAACTCATCTTTCTTTTTTGTGGATCATTTTACCGCGCGGCGATCGAAACCACGGCGCATCGCGCGCACCGGCAGGCCGCCTGAGGCGAAGAGACACAGGGCCAACAGATAATAATGAAGGCGCCCGGGGCCGTTGTCCGTGCCGGGCACCGGGGCGCGGTGCTTCAGGAGCAGGTCAGCCGGTCTTGCGTAGGCTGCGTGTGCTGGAATCGGCGGTCAGCCTTTCCAGGTTGAAATTCTCAGCGAATTCCACGCCGGCGCGCCCGCCATCATTCCATCTGACGCGCGCGGCGAACAACTGCCCTTCGATCAGTTCGATCAGCAGCTCCAGATTTTGGGCGTTACGTCCAAAATCGATGCCGTCGATCAGCGCGCCGTTAGGCGAGATGTTGCGCAACCGCACTTCGCCCTGGGCATCGCCGACATGAAGCATCACGGTCCGCATCATGGCCGTGCGGTGGCTTCGGCTTACCTTGTAGCCAATGGCGGTTGCCATGCCCCCACCTTCCGTCAGGACGCGGTATACCTCGTCCGTCCGCGCCGGACGACCATAGACAAAGCCCTGGATATGGCTGCAGCCAAGCTCACGAATCAGCTCGATCTCGTCCTGCGCCTCGACGCCTTCGGCTGTCGTTTCCATGTTGAGCGTCTTTGCCAGCGTGACGATCGCCTTGATGATCGCGGCGTTGCGGTTACCCGGCATTGCGGCACCGCGCACGAAGCTCTGGTCGATCTTGATCTTGTCGAAGGGCGCACTGCGCAGATAGCCAAGCGATGAATAGCCGGTCCCGAAATCATCGAGCGCCAGGCGCACGCCCAAGCCCTTGAGCGCCTTGAACATGGCATCGGACGATGCGCTTTCGTTCAGGAACACCCCTTCGGTGATCTCCAGTTCCAGCCGCCCGGGCGCAATGCCAGACTTGGCCAGCGCATTGGTGACAAGCGACGGCAGGGCCGGATTGGCGAATTGAATCGGCGACACGTTGACGCCGATGCGGACATGGTTCGGCCAATGCGCGGCATCGAGGCAGGCCGTGCGCAACACCCATTCGCCAATCGATTCGATCAGCCCGCAATCCTCTGCGATCGGGATAAATTCCGTCGGCGAAATGTTGCCGCGGCTGGGGTGTTCCCAGCGCAGCAATGCCTCATATCCTACAATCCGGGCGCTCTCGGTGCAGACGACGGGCTGATAGACGAGGTGGAACTGATCGTTGACGAGCGCCTGACGAAGATCATCCTCAAGCTGCTTGCGGTTCTGCGCGCCGTGAAGCAACTCTTCGCGATAGAAACGATGGACGCCGCGCCCATCGGCCTTGGCCGCATAAAGCGCCAGATCAGCGTTGCGGATCAGCGTTTCCGAATCGCTGCCGTCATGTGCAGCAATGGCGATGCCGATCGAGCACCCGATGGTAATCGAGGTCCCGTCGATCGAATAGGGTTGCGACAGCGACGCAATAACCGACCGTGCCAGCTCCGACAGGACGTCGATGTCATCCTCGTCCGGCAGCACGACCTGGAATTCATCGCCCCCGACACGACCGACAAGGCCGGCATCTCCGATGCTGCGCACCAGGCGCTGGCCGACCTGCACAAGCAACGCATCGCCGGTCTGATGCCCGAGCGTATCGTTGACGGCCTTGAACCGATCAAGATCGAGCAGAAACAGCGTCGTTGGCCGCGCGGCGCCGCCTGGCCGCTTCAATGCCTGATTGAGCGAGGCAGCCATGCGCTGGCGATTGGCGAGGCCGGTCAGGCCATCGAACAGCGCCAGCCGGGTGATCTCCGCTTCTGAGCGGCGTTTTTCGGTCAGATCGCTGCCGCTGCCGATAAACCCTTGAAACTTGCCGGAGCGGTCGATGACCGGGCGGCCTGAAATTGACCACCAGCTGCTGATGGTGCCGAGCGACGCAGGTCGGACCGGATAATCGGCAAACCCGGTGCGCGAGGACAGATGAAAGCCGAGCGTGCGCTCTGTGCCCGGCGATACGCTGTCCATTTGAAAGACGGCGGTGAGCAAACGGCCGATTGGCGGGCCGCTCAAATCAGTGACGGCGTTGGCGACCTTGGGCGACAGATAGGTGAGGCAACCCTCCCGATCGGTCTGCCAGAACCAGCCAGTGCCCTGTGCCTCGAATTCGCCGACCAGCCGAGTCGCTAACTGATCGGGGCCCAGCGCCCCAGTGGACTGACCCTCCTCGTCTGCATCGTACAAGGCAAGCCGCCATGTTACCGCAGCGACACACGCCACACAGCCAAGGGCAAACAGCATGCCTAGGCCAAGGCCCGAGAGGCACGACATCGTCACGGCAATGGCGGCGACATAGGCGAACAGCGCGGCGCGCATTGGGTGTAGCGCCATCGATGTCGCCACCATCGCGCCGAAAATGCCGACCAGACTGGCCAGCTGCATGCCGCCTTGCTCAAGCCCGCTTGCCTGCCACAGCAGCGCCATCAGTCCCGCGCCGAGCCCGGCACCATAGCCCATCGCAAGCCTCATGCGACGGTGGGCTGGCCACGCCCTGATCGGCGGGCGAATAAGCGCGACTGTTCCAAGCGCCCCCAACGCCATCACACCGGCACCGATCGTAGCGGTCAGGGGCCACATGCCCGGTTGCGTTGAAAGAATCGCGGAAAGCACCACTGTGCCAGCCGCGATGATCTGCCAAATGAGCGCGACCGGCCAGGCCAAAGCTGCCTGATCGAAATAGCGCTCGATCTTGCCTGAATGGGGATTTAGTTCGCTTGTGGTCAGCGCCAGCGCAGACCACCGCTTGGCACTATTAGTGGTGGGATTTGTGTCGATCATGCCCCGCTCTACAGACCCGTTAGTTTAACTTGGGTTAGCGCCTCCGTGCCCTGAACGCCGTCTTTCGTGATTTTTGGCGCATGGCTTGGCCCAGGCGGTTGCACGGCATATGGCGGCGCAACAATTCGTTCGTCTACCAGGAGCGCCGTGACAATGTTGATCCGCGAAGCCGATCTGATCGAGAGCGTTGCCGATGCGCTGCAGTTCATCAGCTATTATCACCCAATGGATTACATCCGCGCGCTGGGTGATGCTTATGCGGCGGAACAAGGCCCAGCGGCAAAGGACGCAATCGCGCAGATCCTGACCAATTCGCGCATGTGCGCCGAGGGGCACCGGCCGATCTGCCAGGATACCGGCATCGTCAACGTCTTCATCAAATGGGGGATGGATTGCCGGCTCGACCTTACATCGCGCTCGCTGCAGGACATCGTCGATGAAGGCGTGCGCCGCGCCTACCTGCACCCCGAGAACAAGCTGCGCGCGTCGGTGCTTACCGACCCCGCCTTCACCCGCCGCAATACCAAGGATAACACGCCCTGCGTGCTGCACGTTGAGATGGTGCCGGGCGCGACCGTGTCGGTCGATGTCGCTGCCAAGGGCGGCGGGAGCGAGAACAAGAGCAAGTTCAAGATGATGAACCCGAGCGACTCGATCGTCGACTGGGCGCTGGAGATGCTGCCGCAAATGGGCGCCGGCTGGTGCCCGCCCGGCATGCTCGGCATCGGCATCGGCGGCACCGCCGAGCATTGCGTGCTGCTGGCGAAGAAGGCGCTGATGGAGCCGATCGACATGGGGCCACTCAAGGCGCGCGGTCCTGCCAACGACATCGAGGCGCTCAGGATCGAGATTTTCGACAAGGTCAACGCGCTCGGCATCGGCGCACAGGGCCTGGGCGGGCTTTCGACGATTCTCGATGTTAAGATCATGGACGCCCCGTGCCATGCGGCGGGCAAGCCGGTGGCGATGATCCCCAATTGCGCCGCCACCCGCCACGCGCATTTCACGCTCGACGGATCGGGCCCCGCCTATCTGGAAGCGCCCAGGCTCGACGAATGGCCCAAGGTCGACTGGCAGCCGGACAGCGCCGCGATCCGCGTCGATCTCGATACGCTGACGCCCGAGGCGGTGCAGGGCTGGAAGCAGGGCGACCGGCTGCTGCTCAACGGCAAGATGCTGACCGGGCGCGATGCCGCGCACAAGCGGATCAAGGACATGCTCGACCGGGGCGAGGAACTGCCCGTCAGCTTCCGCGGCCGGGTCATCTATTATGTCGGGCCGGTCGATCCGGTCGGCGAGGAAGTGGTGGGGCCGGCAGGGCCAACGACGGCCACGCGGATGGACAAGTTCACCCGCATGATGCTGGACCAGGGCCTGCTCGCGATGGTCGGCAAGGCCGAGCGTGGTCCCGACGCAACCAAGGCAATCGCGGAAGGCAAGAGCGCCTATCTGATGGCGGTGGGCGGTGCTGCCTATCTCGTCGCCCGCGCCATCAAGGGGAGCAAGGTCGTCGGCTTCGAAGACCTCGGCATGGAGGCGATCTACGAATTCGAGGTGAAGGATTTCCCGGTGACGGTCGCGGTCGATAGCGAGGGCAATAATGTCCACCAGCTCGCGCCGCTGGTTTGGAAGGAGCGGATTGCGCGGGAAGGGTTGCTTACTCCGGCGTGATCATCGCCTCCTCGGCGGCGGTGAAGGCGGAGTGGGGGCCGGTGGGGGCGTCGTCGGGCACGGCGGTGGTGAAGAAGGCGATGCCCTTGCCCGTTGCCGGATCGATCCACAAACCGGAGCGGAGGCTATACGCCTCGCCCGCATGGCCGATCCGCAGCCGCCCATCGCCGAACGGATCGTCGCGGCAGGCTGCGGGGCGGCCAGGTAGCGCCAGGATCATCACGCCAAGCCCATAGGCGCAGTGAACACCGCCTTCGCTATCACCGTTGCCGCCATCAAAGCGCCATTGCGGTGCGGTCATCGTCGCAAGACTGGTGTGGGAAAGAAAGCCCTTCACTCGGCCATCCAGCGCCATGCCGAGGCGCGCGAGGCCGGTTGTCGAAATACGCATGCCCCCTTGCGGCGAGAAGAACGCCCCATTGTGGCCAAGGCGGTAGGAGGCAAGCGCGCAGCTACCGTCATGCGCTGGCATGCCCGGACAGGCGGGGCGCACGCTGTGAAGAGCGTCGCGCGCAATGTCGCCATTTGGCCGATACAGCACCACCGCGCGGGCGACGGCCCGGTCGCTGCAGGTCGTCCAGTTGAAGCAGGCGTCGACCCCGAGCGGCCGAAAGACCTGCCTTGCCATCAGTTGATCAAACCGGGTGCCGGTTGCGCCTTCCATGATCGCTGCGATGACAGGGAAATTGAGGTTCGCGTAGCTGAAATAGCTGCCGGGCGGGTAGGCGCCGCTCCAGGCTGCGGGCTTGGCGAGGTGCGTGACGAGATCGTCGTCTAGCGCCAGCAGATAATCGGCCCCGTCGCGAATGCCGGCGGTGTGCGACAATAACTGCCGCAGGCTAATCGGCATATCGGGATAGGCGGGATGACGCAGTGACCAACCGAGATAGGCCGACACATCGCGATCGAGATCGAGCTGGCCTGCATCGACAAGCCGCATCACGCCGAGTGCTACGGCAAGCTTGGAGATGGAGGCGACCCTGACCGGATCATCGACGCCAAGCGGCCGGCCGGCGGCGCGATCTGCCAGCCCCCGCGCCATTCGAGCGGTGATGCGTTGCCTGTCGAACGTCACTCGTGCGGCAGCGGGAGCCGGGGGCGCAGCGGCGATGGCCAGCAGGGGGAGGACAATCATCGACCAAGAGTGCCCAGCCGCCGCAGTCGATGCAAGCGGTGGTGCAATTTGAGATACGGCTTTTAGGTCACGGTGCTTGCGGGCGGCGGACGGCTATGAGAGGGGGCGGCATGATAAGGCGGATCGCGCGCATTATTGGCAAAACGTTGTTATTTGCCGTCATCACGCTGTGCCTTGCGCTGACGCTGGTGCCGCATTTCCTTGATGCGATTTATTATCGCGGGCCCCCCAGCGCGCATTTCGATGGCGAGCGGTTCAAGAACCCGGACCGCGATGACGATATCCGCCGAGTGCCGCGCAACAAACGGGGCAGTTATATCTGGCGGCGGCTGACCGGGCAGGAGACCGATCGGGCACCGCCCTGGCCTGATCATGTGCCGCTTCACCCGCTGCCGGTGCCGTCGCGGGTAATGGGCGATGCCATGGTCGCGACCTGGGTGGGGCATTCGACCTTTCTGGTGCAGACGCAGGGGCTGAATATACTGACCGACCCGATCTGGTCAGACCGGGCGGGACCCTTGGACATCGGGCCGCGGCGCGTGACGGCACCGGCGATTGCGTTCGATCAATTGCCCCGGATCGATCTCGTGCTCGTCAGCCATGATCATTATGATCACATGGATCTCAAAACGCTCAAAAAACTATGGGCGCGCGATCGGCCGCTGATCGTCTCGTCGCTCGGCAATGACGGGGTAATCGGGCAGGCCGGCGTGCCTGCGCGGACGCTCGACTGGGGCGGGCGACTGGTGGTGCGGCCAGGCGTGGAGGTGATCGCGACGCGCAATCATCATTGGAGCACGCGCTGGCTTGCCGATAACAATCGCGCCTTGTGGTCAAGCTTCGTCGTGCGGCTGCCGGGGGGCAATCTGTTTTTTGCAGGCGATACCGGCGCGGGCGACAGACGCTGGGCGATGGAGGCGGCACGCTATGGCCCCGTGCGGCTGGCGCTCATCCCGATTGGCGCGTTTCGCTTTTCGCCGGGGCAGATGGGCGACTGGAGCCATATCGGCCCGGTCGACGCCGTCGAGATTGCGCAGCAATTGCGGGCATCGCGCGCGATTGGCATGCACTGGGGCACCTTTCAGTTGAGCAACGAGGCCTATGACACGCCGCCCCGACTGCTCCGTGCGGCGATGGCATGCACGGGGCAAGGCGGGCGGTTCGACACGGTCGCGATGGGCCGGCCCGAGCCGATCGACGTCTATTCACCCCCCGCAGCCCCCAAGTCGCCCACGCGCGAGGCCTTATTGCGCTGCCTCAACACGCCTGCCGTTGCCGGCATGCGCTAGATACATCAACATAGCGGTTCACGGTGGGGAATGTGACGCGGGCATGCGCAATCGTCGGAGAAGATACAGCGCCTATCACATAACACCCGATCGCGCCGGGCTGGCGATCGCCGCCGGGGGCGCAATTGGCGGGGTGCTGGTCGCGGCGCTGGTGGCGATGGGGACGACCGCAGGGCCGATGGCACTGCTGACCGCGTTCGTCGCGGGGTCGATTGCATCGGCGCTGGCGATTGCAGCGATAACCGTGCCGCTATGGGCGATGCTCCACCTGGTCGGGCGCGAGGGAGTGGCCGATGCCGCGCTGGTCTGCGGCGTGGCGGGGTTTGCCGGATGCCTGTTTGCGCAGACCTATGGCTTTGGGCTCTATCCTGCACCGCCAAGCGATGCACAGACCCTGTTCTTCCGCTGGGCCAGTGGGGCTGCGACAAGCGCGCTGATCGGCCTGATCGGCGCGGCGATTGGCGCGATCATGTGGCGGATTGCGTATCGCGAAGGCTAAGCGCGCGCGCGCCGTGCGGGGAGCATCGCCATGACAGCCGCCCGCCATTCGGGCGTCGCGCTGGTCCAGCGGCCAATTTCATGCAGGGTGCGGGCGCAGCCTTCGCACAGCCCGGTGGCGGCATCGATGCGGCAGATGTTGACGCACGGGCTGTCGATCGCCTGTACCGGTACAATCTCGACAATGCCCGCCATTCGCCCGCCCTAGCCGATCGTGGCGCGCAGGAAATCAGGCAGCGGGCCGTTCCAGCCATCATCGCCTTCATCATCCACCGCCACTCGTGGCGCAGGCGCAGGTTTGTCCGCACGACGTGGGCTGGCTGGCTTTGGGGCGCTGGGTTCGGGCTGCCGCGCGCGCGGCGCAGAGGGCGCTTCCGCAGCATCCTGATGCGCTGGTTTGGTTGGTGCCCTGCCGCAAGGCTTGCGCGCCGGGCGCTCGTCCTCAGTTGCGTCCACCACTGCCGCCGCCGGTGGTGTCGTATCGGCGACCCGATCGATCTTCTGGCCGGTCAGCTTCTCGATATTGGCGATATTTTCGGCATCGTCGGGCGTGACGAAAGTATAGGCGACCCCCGTCGCGCCCGCGCGGCCGGTGCGGCCGATGCGGTGGACATAATCGTCCGGATGCCAGGGGGCATCATAGTTGAAGACGTGGCTGACGCCCTTGATGTCGAGGCCGCGCGCCGCCACGTCCGACGCGACGAGGATGTTGACGTCGCCTGCCTTGAACCGGTCGAGCTCAGCGATCCGCTGGGATTGCTCCATGTCGCCGTGAATCTCGCTCGACCGATAGCGGTCGCGCTGTAGCGCCTTGTTGAGCTCGCGCACCGTCGTCTTGCGGTTGCAGAAGATTATCGCGGTCTTGACCTCTTCACCGGCCAACAGCTCGCGCAGCTTGTCTTTCTTCTTCGAGGCGGTGACGGCGACGACCCATTGCTTGATGTTGACGTTTGCCGTCGCTGGGCGCGCAACCTCGACCATCTTGGGGTTTTCGAGGAACTTGTCAGCCAGCCGCTTGATGGGCGCGGGCATCGTTGCGGAGAACAGCAATGTCTGGCGCTGCTTGGGTAGCTTGGTACAGATTTCCTCGATATCGGGGATGAACCCCATGTCGAGCATCCGGTCCGCCTCGTCGATGACGAGCAGCGAACAGCCGTTGAGCATGATCTTGCCGCGCCCGAACAAGTCCATGAGGCGGCCGGGGGTGGCGATCAGCACGTCGACACCCTTTTCGAGCGCGGAGAGCTGATCAGTCATCGAGACGCCACCGATGAGGAGCGCCATCGAAAGCTTGTGATATTTGCCGTATTTTTCGAAATTCTCCGCGACTTGCGCTGCCAGTTCGCGCGTCGGCTCAAGGATGAGCGAGCGCGGCATCCGGGCGCGACTGCGGCCCTGCGCCAAGATATCGATCATGGGGAGCACGAAGGATGCAGTCTTGCCGGTGCCCGTTTGCGCGACACCGATCATGTCGCGCATCATCAGGATCGACGGGATCGCGCTCGCCTGAATGGGGGTGGGCACGGTGTAGCCCGAATCCTCGATTGCGCGAAGAAGTTCGTCAGAAAGGCCGAGATCGGCAAAGGTCATGCTGTGTCCGGAAAAAAGGGCGCGTTGGGACACGCCGTCACGATGGTTAAGCGCTTGCGGATTCCGGCCCGAATGTCAAGATTTCGCTGAAATCAGCGCTCGCGCACCAGTTCCTTGAATCCCTTGATGCGGCATTCGTCGCCCGAGCGTGAGCGAACTGCATCGCGCCGGGCGCAGACCCTGCCGTCCTTCGTCTGGCGCAGGTAAAAGCCCGAATAAAAGTCGATTGCCGGGCAGCTATCGTCGAAGCTGGCCCGGTAACGGCGGCCATCCCCCGTGATAAGGTCGACGCTTTCGTCGCGGGTGATGGCTGCGCCGGCAATCGAGGCGATTGGCAGGCATTTCGCCGATTTCTTTTCCTTCCACACCGGCACACCCAGCGGATCGGTCCGGGCGCGGCGCGAGGGATTGGGCAGGCGCGGCACACGAATGATGATCCGCTGCTGGAGCGTTACCTGCCCATATTGAACCTGCATTCGTCCATCTTCCGGCGAATCGGGAGCTGGCATCGCCAGGGCAATCCACAGCAGGGGGGGGAACACGGCATGGGTCATCAAGCAAATCGCTGTTACCCGCTATGGTTGAACAGTCGATGAATTTGTGGTGGCGACATCAGATCAATCGCGCGCTCACCCATTATATTGGGGGCGACCCCGGCCTGATGCCAGGAGAAGCAATCCAATGTGCCACACGCTCAGAGGTGGATTGCTTCTCTTCCTCCGCAATGAGGATCCATCTTCCAAACGCCATGCGTCAATTGGCGCACCTCTCTCACCATGCTAGCGGGCGGGTGCCATGCAGACCAAGCAACACCGCCTGATCGACGCCCTGCGCGATCGTTTGTCAGCCAAGGTCGTGATCACCGATGCCGACGACATTGCCCCGTGGCTCGATGACTGGCGCGGGCGTTATCACGGTGCCGCTGCCGCCATTCTGGCACCCGCTTCTACCCAGGACGTCGCGACAATTGTCGGCATGGCGCAGGCGGCCGGCGTGCCGCTGGTGCCGCAGGGCGGCAATACGTCCATGGTCGGCGGGGCAACGCCGCCTGGCGACGGATCAGCGCTGATTCTATCGTTGCGGCGGATGAATGCCATCCGAGGGATCGACGCCGCAGCCAATCTGGCGGTGGCGGAGGCCGGGGTGATCCTGGCCGACCTGCAGTCAGCCGCGCTCGCCGCGGGGCGCCGCTTTCCGTTGACCCTTGGCGCGCGCGGCAGCGCGACGCTGGGGGGGCTGGCCTCCACCAATGCCGGCGGCACGCAGGTGCTGCGCTTCGGCACGATGCGCGCGCTTGTTGCAGGCGTCGAAGTGGTGCTGCCCGACGGATCGGTGCATGACGGGCTCACAGCGCTGAAAAAGGACAATCGCGGCTATGATTTGAACCAGCTGCTCATCGGAGCTGAGGGAACGCTGGGCGTGATCACGGCGGTGACGCTTAAGCTGGTGCCCGACATTGCCGCGCGCGCTGTTGCCTGGGTTGGGCTCGCCAGCCCGGCGGTGGCGCTTGCGCTGCTGCAGCGGCTGGAGGCTGCGACCGATAGTATCGAAAGCTTCGAGATCGTGCCCGATCACTCGCTCACCCTGGTGTTGCGGCACATCCCCGGCACCCGGTCGCCCCTTGCGGCCCGCCACGACTGGCACGTGCTGATTGAAGTAACGGCGACAGCCGCGGCTGCTGAGTCGCCGGCGCTGCTGATCGAGCGGCTCCTTGCTACGGCACTTGCCGAGGGCCAGATCGAGGATGCCGTGATCGCCGCGAGCGAAGCGCAGGCCAGTGACTTCTGGCGGCTGCGCGATTCGATCTCGGCGGCGGAGCGCGCCAGCGGCCCGGCCGTGCAGCACGATATCTCGGTACCGGTGGCGGGCATGCCGCGCTTCATGATTGAGGCGGCGGCCAGCGTGGAGGCGCGGTTTGCCGGTACCAGCGCCAGTGCCTTCGGCCATCTGGGCGACGGCAATGTCCATTTTCACGTCCGCGCGCCAAAGGGCGCCGAGGCAGATCGCTGGTATCGCGAGGAAGCGCCGCGGATCACGCCCTATGTCAATGATCTGGTGGTGGCGGCTGGCGGATCTATTTCGGCCGAGCATGGCATTGGCCAGATGAAGCTGGCTGAGCTGGAGCGGCTTTCATCCCCTGCAAGGCTGGCCGCGCTGCGCGCCATCAAGCAGGCGCTCGACCCGGCATGGATTATGAATCCCGGTAAGCTCGTCGCGCTTGCGCCGGAACGCGGCGCACCATAGAGGCGGCAACCAGCCGGCCCAACAGGCCTGTTTGAGTATTCATGGAGATCGACATGGCCAGCGCGCCCCAGGCACTTCCGCTTTTCTACAATAATCTTGAGCCGCTCTCGAGCCAGGCGCACGCCAATTTCAAGGTGCGCACCGCAAATTCAGCACCGTTTTTGGCCAAGCAGCATGCCATCCCGGTGACGGTGGATGAGTTTGCGCTCATTCAGCGCTACATGCCGATCGTATTTTCAACCGGAACAGACCCGATTCCGCTCGCGCTGATGGGCCTTAACGATGGCGTGAATGTCTTTGTCGATGAGTCCGGCCATATCGATCAGCCAAACTTCTATGTCCCGGCCTATGTGCGCCGCTATCCCTATATGCTCGCCAAGCTGACGCCCGATGCCGAAGAGCTGTCTTTGTGCTTCGATCCGACATCTGACACGATTGGCGATTTCGAGGATGGCGATCCGCTGTTCTTGGATGGCCAGCCCAGCGAGCTGACCAAGAACATTTTGGGCTTCAACGAAATGTTCGAGCAAGCCGGCGCGCGCACCGCCGCCTTCATGCGCGACCTGGTCGAATCAGGGTTGCTGATGGACGGCGAAGTCAGCATCCAGCCCGAGGGCGCGGACCAGCCTTTTGTCTATCGTGGCTTTCAGATGGTAAACGAAGAAAAGTTGATGGATCTGCGCGGTGATCAGCTGCGCAAAATGGCCAAATCGGGCATGCTGCCGCTACTTTATGCGCACCTCTTTTCCCTCAGCCAGATGCGCGAAATTTTCCAGATGCAGATGAACCGCGGCGCGGCACCGCAGCTGGCGCAGCCAGCATAAGGCTAACCGATACCCGGCGGCGGGAGCCGCCGGGGCGACGGCAAGAGTAATTGCATTCGGCGCTTGAAGCATCGGCACATCTTTCCTATATTGAAGAGGCGTGGCTCTGTGTTCCCCCCCTTTCGCGGGGCTGCGTCGCCCACCTCTGGTGGGCTTCTCCCTGAACCTTGGCCACCTCGTGCATTCATTGCACGGGGTGGTTTTTTATTGAGCGGTATTCATTCGGCGGCGAGGGCAATCAGTCCGGCCAGCGCCTCATCGGTAACGGCACCAATCATCGCGCGGAGGAAGCCGGATGTTGCAGCGGCGCCGGGCCCCAGATTCTCAAGCGACGAATCGAGGTAAAGCACCCGATCGAATTCGATCTGGACCGCGTGGATGTGCTGACGCGGGCTGGCATGGCGATCAAGAATATAGCCGCCGGCATAAGGGGAATTGAGCGCGTAGGGGTGGCCACTGGCGCTCGCGACACCTTCCAGCCGGTCAACGAAGCGCGCGGCGGCCGATTTACCGAAACGATCACCAAACACGATTTGCGCCGGTGGCTCGACCGTGCCGTCGTGCGCGCAGAGTGGTGGCATGGAATGAATATCAAGCAGAACGGCAACCCCAAAGCGGAGGCGCGCGGCAGCTAGCGCTTCTGCGATCGCTGCATGATAGGGGCGATGATCAGCGAGAATGCGCGCCATTACCTCTGCATGCCCCAGCCGATGCCGCCAGATGTCGCCATAAGCTGCCACCCGGCGCGGCACCAGGCCAAGGCCGCTGCGTAATTTCGCGGAAAGCCCTGCGTGGCGCGGGGGGGCTGCGCCATCGTCAAGCTTGGGGTCGCGCTCTAACTCGCTTCGGTTAAGGTCGATCCAGGCGCGTGCAGGGCGTTGGACGAACAGCGTCTCTTCCCCTCTCGCGGCAATGGCCAAGGCATCGACATGGCGGTCCTCCAGCGGGAGCAGCGCCGCCACCGGCACGCGCAGTGCGGCAAGCATTGCGGCCGGATACTCGCGCCCGGCATGCGGCACTGAAAGGACCACCGGGCTGCGCGGTGCAGCAGGCCCGTATCGATCAAAGGAGTGCGCGGGGCCAACCATCTGGAACCAGCCTAGGGCGAGGATCGCGCCGCGACAATCCATGGCGCGTTGCACGACCGCAGGGCCATCACATGGTCCATGATGGGACCGCATATCGCTGGAAAATATTAAGGCCTTGGCGCATAGATTGGAGCGGTGATGGAAAATGGAATACCGGGCATGATTAGGATTTTGCTGGCTGAAGATGATCAGGTAATGCGCGAATATTTGACGCGTGCGCTTGAAAAATCTGGCTATGCCGTTTCTGCGGTGGATCGCGGCACCGCTGCTATCCCCTTGTTGGAGCGAGAACATTTCGATCTGCTGCTGACCGATATCGTGATGCCGGAGATGGACGGGATCGAGCTTGCGCAAAAGGCGGGCGAAATGCGGCCCGATCTGCGCGTGATGTTCATCACCGGATTTGCCGCAGTGACTCTAAAGGCCGGCAAATCGATGCCGCAGGCGCGAGTCCTTTCCAAGCCCTTCCACCTGCGCGACCTTGTGCTTGAGGTTGACCGTATGTTCGAAATGGAGAACGTGACCCGCGGGCATTGAGCATAGCGCAAAGGGCGCTTGCACCAACGCGCCACCCCCGCTAAGGCCGCGCTTCCGTGGGCGTGTAGCTCAGTGGTAGAGCACTGTGTTGACATCGCAGGGGTCGCAAGTTCAATCCTTGCCACGCCCACCATTAAAACCCCGCAATCTGAATAGGTTGCGGGGTTTTTTGTTGCCAAATGACCGATGGTGTTGGGGGCCGGTCCCGTGCAGCTGCAGTGTATTGTTTAAAGCGACCCGGAACGAACCATGCCCGCGACGCCAAATCCCCAAAGCGGGATTGACGGTACAATAGTTCAGGGTGACGAGATGGCGAACGTGATTCCACGCTTTTTTTCGAAACTCCGCAAGCTTGCTCAGATGCGCAGCACGCACCCGTCAGCGCGCACTGCCCGCAAAAGGTAACGCAGGGCCCCACTGTGTTCCTGACCGGCATGAGCGCGGGCTATCGTGCCGACATCATTGCGTTTCTCGCCGCGAATCCGTCTGTGGCAGCGCCGCTAAAGGTGAAGTAACAATAGGGAATGGCGACTGATCCAACCGACGCACTGCTGGCTGATATTCGGGCCTGCACGCTGTGCGCGGTGCATCTGCCGGCAGGGCCACGCCCGATCGTTCAGTTCAGCGCGACGGCGTCGGTCGTCATCATCGGCCAGGCTCCCGGCACGCGGGTTCACGAAAGCGGCATCCCTTGGGATGACGCGAGCGGCGAACGGCTGCGCGCGTGGACAGGGCTGACGCCGGAGGTCTTCTACGACCCGCTGCGCGTGGCGCTCGTTCCGATGGGTTTTTGTTATCCCGGCACCGGGGGCAGTGGCGATTTGCCGCCGCGTCCCGAATGCGCGCCGACTTGGCATGAGCGGGTGATGGCTGCGCTTCCGATCGACCGACTGACCTTGCTTGTCGGCAGCTATGCCCAGGCGCGCTATCTGCCGCTGGCCAAAAAACTATCGCTGACCGCAAAAGTGCAAGGATTTCGCGATCATGGGCCCCATTTCTTCCCGCTTCCCCATCCTTCATGGCGCAGCACGGGCTGGATGAAACGTAATCCGTGGTTCGACGCTGAGGTGCTCCCTGCCCTCAGGGGCGCCGTCGATGCGCGGGTGAGAGTGGAAGAATAACAGCGGGCACAAAAAAGCCGCCGTCCCGCACGTTTCGGTGAGGGCGGAACGGCGGCGACGGTTGTGAAGGCGCTGGTCGGGAGCAATCGAGCATCACCTGCACGACAAGGCCCGCTACCACGCCGTAGATTGCGTGGAGCAAGAACGCGACCCCCTGCGCCGTAACCTAGCTCTCGACGGTGATCAGCGACGTGGCGGGGATGATAGCGTCGAAGCAGCTGCCGGCGGGCCCCGAAGACGCAAGCACCAGATCCCCCCGATGGCTGCGCAGGATCTGTCGGCCAAGTGCCAGCCCGATTCCGGTGCCCTCCGCCTTGGTCGTGAAGAACGGACGAAAGATCTCGGCCTGCGCCGCCTGGCTGATGCCGGGTCCATTGTCTGCAATGGTGATGAGCGTGTTGTTCACGAGCGCCCGAACGCCAAGCGTCACCCGCGCGGTGGGTGTATCCTGCAGGGCTTCGGCGGCGTTCTGCAGGACTGCCCAAAGCGCAGCAGTCAACTGGTCCGGGTCGGCGATGATGTACGCTGGCGCGTTGCTAGCCTCCACCGCCAGCGCAACGCTCGGCCAGCGTGTCGCAAACAGCGTCGCCAAATCATCCATGAGGCGCGGGACGGCGATACGCTGTGGCACCGGCGTGGGCAGCCGCGCCAGCGAGCGGTAACTTTCGCCGAAGCGGTGCAGGCTGGCCGCGCGCCGCGCGACGATGCCGAGCGCCTCGCGAATATCCGGGAGTGATGGCACGGGATCATCGAGCATGGCGACGGCCGTATCGGCGAGCGAGGCGATAGGGGTCAGCGCGTTGACGATCTCATGGCTCAGCACCTGCACGAGTTCGCGCAGCGCGGTCGCCTCTGCGGCCTTTAATTCCGCGTCGATATCGATGAGCGCGCCGATCCGGATCATCCGGCCTGACAGCGCCAAGTCGCCGGTCGCCAGCACATAGCTGCGCGCGTCGCCGGTATCCGACAGTTCGATCGTTGCCGTGCTGGCCGGGCCAGTCGCGGTGAGCGCAGCGATGAGCACTGCAGGCGGTTCCGGCACCACATCATTCCTGCCGAACAGATGGCGTGCAGCGCGGTTGACCGCGCTTAGGCGGCCATGCTCATCGAGTGCCACGAGCGGGGCGGGCGACAGGTCTAGATAGGCGATCAGCCGTCGCCGCTCCTCCTCATCAGGCACCGTTGGCAATGGTGGCGGCGCGGGCGGCACCACGACACGTCGCGACGCATCGACCATGCTTTGCACCGCGATCCAGGCGGTGATGAGCGATCCCAGTAGCGCTGTCGCGTACAGCCCCTGCACGGCAGCGAGCATCGCGGTTGCGCCTGCGCCCGCAGCACCGAGCGTCTGGACCAGCGGGCGGACACGATCAGAGACCATAACGGGCCATTCGCCGATAGAGTGCCGCGCGGGTCAGTCCGAGTTCGGCGGCGGCCCGGCTCACATTGAAGGCATGGCGCCCTAATGCGGCCGAGATCAGGGCCTCCTCGTTTCGCGCCAGCGACAAATCGGTGGCGCGTGGTCGATCTGGCGTCGCGCCGGAGGAAAGCAGGAAATCGCCGGGCGCAAAGCTGTCGCCGCCAGCGAGCAGTACCGCGCGTTCCATCGCCTGCCGCAAGCCCCGAACATTGTCGGGCCAATGACCGGTGCTGATGGCCTGCGCGGCATCCTCGCTCAACGGCTTTGGCGGCTTGCCATGTCGGTAGGCGAACAGCGCCAGAAAGTGGCGCGCGAGCAGCAGCGTGTCGCCCGTTCGGTGGCCAAGCGGGGGCAGGGCGATGTCGATGGTGCCGATCCGATCGACCAAATCCTCGCCAATCACGCGGCACAGCTCCGCGCGGTCAAGCCGCGTGGTCGCAATGATGCGGGCCGCCCCCAGGGCGTGGGTCAGATCGGCACCAAGCGCCCGGGGGAGTCGGTCGATATGGTCAATCACCAGGGTGCCGCCCGCCGCTGCCGCCGCCTGCCCGGCGATCATGCCGGCATCGGCCGTGGGCGCATCAAGCGTTATAAAGGGGCCGTCGGCTTGGGCTGATCCTCTTTGGATAAGCCGAGCGACCAGCGACTTGCCCGTACCCGCTGGACCATGCGCAAGGACCGACGCTGCCGTGGGCGCAATACGGGCGATGATGTCGCGGGCATGCTCCACCGGCGCGCTGTCGCCCAGCAGGAGCTCGTCAGTGACCGGCGGTGCCGCTGCGATTTCCAGCTTCGCCCGGCGGAGTGCAATGCCGCGCTCGACCGTCGCGAGCAGACGCTCATTGTGCCACGGCTTGATCACGAAATCGGTGGCGCCGCTGCGCATCGCCTGCACCGCCACCGCGATCCCGCTATGCCCCGTAACAACGATAACGACGGCGTGGCGGTCTGCAGCGATCAGCCGATCGAGCATCGCAAAGCCTTCTTCGCCGCTGGTATGGCCGCGAACGAAATTGAGATCGAGCAGGATGACATCGATCCGTTCACTGGCAAGCACGACCCACGCCGCCGCCGGATCCGCCGCCGTCGATACGCGCATGCCGTGCCTGACGAGCAGCAGACGGGCGGCGCGGGCGATGTCGATATCGTCGTCGATAACCAGGATGTGCGATTCGGTTGACATGGCCGCGATAGTGTCCGGAAACGGACAGTTGGTACAGATGCC
>CAZXBM010000059.1:0-21318 GCA_964638495.1 uncultured Stakelama sp.
CGAGGAAAGTCCGGGCTCCACGGAAACAACGGTGCCGGATAATGTCCGGCGGGGGCGACCTCAGGGAAAGTGCCACAGAGAGCAAACCGCCGATGGTCCTCTCAAGGGACACAGGCAAGGGTGAAAGGGTGCGGTAAGAGCGCACCGCGCGACTGGTAACAGAAGCGGCATGGCAAACCCCACCGGGAGCAAGACCGAATAGGGGCGGCGCGAGGTTTCGTACCTCAGGGCATGTTCCGGCCCGTCGCCCGGGTTGGTTGCTTGAGCCCCGAAGCAATTCGGGGCCTAGAGGAATGGTCGCCTATCCCCTGGCAAGGGGGTGGACAGAACCCGGCTTACAGACCCTCTGGCAGTTTCTTTATCGTTCGCCGGGTTAACCGGTGGCGTGCAGCACCTTTTCCGGCCTGGCGACGGCATCGAGTGGCGTTGTCGCATCGATTTCGAGCAGCGGCTTTATATGGCCGTCGCGGATGTCATACACCCAGCCATGAAGAAACACCTCCTGCTTGCGGGCCCAGGCCGCCTGAATGATCTTTGTCCCGGCCAGCTTGACCAGCTGATCGCGGACATTGACCTCTACCAGACGGTTGACTTGGGATTCGGCGTCTGGCTGACCCTTCACCTCATCCTCATGCGCATGCAGCACCGCCCGGGCATTACCCAGCCAGGCGTCAACGGCGCCATCCGTTCCGCCTGCAATGGTCGCTTGTAGGCCGCCGCAACCATAATGGCCGCAAACCATGATGTGCCGGACAGCCAGCACATCGACCGCATATTGCAGCACCGACATCAGGTTGAGATCATCCTCATTGACCAGATTGGCCACATTGCGGTGGATGAACATGCCGCCGGGTGGGGTCATTGTCATCTGTTCGGGGCTCACGCGACTGTCCGAACAGCCAATCCACAGGAAATCTGGCTTCTGACCCGCAATCTGGCGCTTGAAGAAATCCGGGTTCTCGTCGGTCAATTCGTTCGCCCAAGCCTTGTTGGCGAGCAGCAGCTGCTTGTAATGTCTCATGCGAAGCGAACCCCATAGGTTGGTGCGTTGATCAACGGGGCCGACCGTTCGGCGATGTCGTTGCGGACATGCACATCGATGTGGCGGTACTCTGCGCTTTTGATGAAGGCGTTGATCACATCGATATTGTCGAGATCGACATAGCTCGTCGATGACAGGTCGATGACCAGGATGGAGCCGTCGGGCACCTTGTTAAGTGCCTGTTGCAGCTCATATTTGTGGATGAAATATAGGTTCCGGCGCGCCCGCAGCAGGCAATCTTCGCCATCTACTGCGAACGTGATCGCAGGACGGAAATTGCGAGCAATGACGAACCCAAAGCCCACGGTGAGCCCGATCAGGATGCCGATCAGCAGATCAGTAAACAAAATCGCGATGATCGTGACGACGAAAGGGATCAGCTGGGTAAGCCCCTGGCGGTACCGCTCGATGAACAGCGCCGGATTGGTGAGTTTGTACCCGGTGGCAATGAGCACGGCGGCGAGCGCCGACAGCGGGATGAGGTTCAGGATGGCAGGGATTAGCGCCACTGACAGCAACAGCCAGAAACCGTGCATGATGGCCGATGCCTTTGATTCACCGCCCGCCAAGACATTGGCCGACGACCGGACGATAACCGACGTTACCGGCAGGCCGCCGATGAGGCCGGAGACGATGTTGCCGCTGCCCTGTGCAAGCAGTTCCCAGTTCTTGTCCGTCGTCCGGCGTTGAGGATCCAGCTCATCGATCGCCTTGACGCTCAACAAGGATTCCAGGCTGGCGACGATCGCCAACGTCAAGGCCGTGGTCCAAAGGACGGTCGAGCCGATTTGGGAGAAATCGGGGAAGGTAAACAGACCGACAAAGCCATTAAAACCATCGGCAATCGGCACCTGGACGAGATACTTGGCCCCAAGCGCCCATTCGGGGCGGAAGGCGGCAAATAGCGCATTGCCGACGACGCCCATGACAACAACCACCAACGGCCCCTGCAACAACTTGAATGGGCCATTCTTGGGTTTTACCTTGTCCCAAATGAACAGGAACGCCGTGCAACTGATGCCGATGATTGCAGCGCCAGGGGTGACGCTTTCCGTCAATCCTCCCCAGAGCGTGGACAATGTGTTGCCACCTTCCGGGTTGAAAAAATTCTCGCTGCCCACAAAATCCTTCTCATAGCCAACCGCATAGGGAATTTGCTTCAGGATCAGGATGAGGCCGATGGCGGCGAGCATGCCAGTGATCACCGACGAAGGGACAAATTCGCTGAGCAAGCCGGCGCGAGAGACCGAAAAGACGATCTGGATGATGCCGGCGATCACCACCGCGGCGAGGAACGTCTGGTAGCTTGGTAAGCTTTGAATGGCGTTGAGCACGATCACCGTCAGACCAGCGGCCGGTCCACTGACCGACAAGGGCGACCGCGACACCGCCCCGATCACGATCCCGCCGACAATGCCAGCAATCAGACCCGAAAAGAGCGGGGCACCCGAGGCGAGGGCAATGCCCAGACACAAAGGCAGTGCAACCAGCGCAACCACGATTGAGGCGGGCAGATCTGCACGCCACGCGCCGAAAAGTGAGCTGGTTTTGGTCATCGGGTTCCCGCATGATCAGGGGTTGGTGCGCGGGTGCCACACAAGAGCCACCGCGTTGATTGCTACATAACGCGGCCAACAGCAAAAATGTGCGGCATATTTGTTTCAAATAGTTGCCGAGACATCATTTGTTGCGAACCGATGGCCAACGTAGCCGGCGCTATGTTGCCGCTGCGATGGCAATCCGGACGATTGTTACCTAGATGAGGCCAGATGGCACGCAGCACACGATCGGTAGACTGGGGTTTCCCCCGATGGCGCGGCTATGGCGCGGGGCGCGAGACGACGCAGGTGCGCCTTTGCGACCGGCATGGTTGTACTGAACCCGGCAACTGCCCCGCGCCAAAATCCCCCAACAGCCCCGAGCGCTGGTATTTCTGCCAGCAGCATGCCGGCGAATATAATCGCGGCTGGAATTATTTCGAAGGGCTGACCGCCGAAGAAGCCGCGGCGCGCGAGGCCGAGGAAAAGCGCGATACATCGGGCTATACTGAATCGCGGCACAATGGCTGGGCAGGCCCGGGGGACGGCTCGCGATCACGCGATGAGATGCGCGCGCTCGACCTGTTCGAGCTGGAACCCGATGCCGATTTCGAGGCCGTGCGGGTGGCGTGGCGCAAGATGGCAAAAGCCAACCATCCCGATGTGCGCCCCGGCGACAAGGATGCAGCGGCACGGTTCCAGGCGATTCAGGCGGCGTATGAGGTGCTGCGCGTGGCCGAGGAAAATCGCCAGTGGAAGCCTGAGTGAAGCACTTCATCAAGGCGAACTGGGAAACCGCGATCCTCGTCTGCGCGAAATGTTCGAAGCGGCTCGACGGCGGCTTCGGCAAAAAGGGTAAGCAATCGCTTGGCAAGGCGCTGCGCAAGCATGTGGGTGCAAAGGCGTCGCGCAAATCGACTGTAGGGATCGTCGAGGTGAAATGTCTCGGCGTGTGCCCGCGCGGCGCGGTGACGCTGGTGGATGCGAGTGACCCGCAGAGCTGGCGTCTGGTGCCGGCCGGGGCCGATCTGGACGCGCTGGCGGACCAGATCGGCCTGACGGTCAGGCACGACCCAGATAACGGCTGAGCCCGGGCACGCAGGCTCTGGCGAGCCGGTCCAGCAGCCGGAACATGATCAGCGACGCACCGAGCAGTGGCAATATGATCGCGAGGATGGCGATGAGGGCTGTGATGACCCGCAACTGTCGCTCGCCGGGCATGGGCGGCGCCCCGAGCGACCCATGCGGTCGCCTCCGCCACCACATGATCGTGCCGCTTACGACCAGCAGGATGAGCATTGCCGCCGTCAGCACGCCGATCGCCTGGTTGATCCAGCCGAACAACTGGCCCTCATGCCAGGCGATGCCATAGTTTATCACCCGGTCGATGACATGCTTGTCTGCGAAGCTGCGGCGTTCGACGACGGCGCCCGTATCGGCATCATAGCGCACCGTGCGGATCAGCGACCGGTTCTGCGCTTCGCTGGTGAGCTTCCAGGATGGGCCATTGGCGGGGCCGAACCTGGCCTTGGCACCGGGCGGCGAGAGTAGGGCGGGGAAGGGCATCCGTTCCGCCCGAGCCCGCGCGACAATGTCTGACAGCGTCATGCGGCCAACGGGGCCGCTGTCCATCATCGCCATCGCCTTGTGATCATGCCCCGCGTGGAGATCGACTCCACCGCGCCAATCCTGCGGGGTGCTGACCCACCCCATTTCGGCACGGATGACGCGGAAGGCGGTCGCCCAGCCATCGCCCCAGGGAAGGCCGCTGGCGAGCATGACGAGCGCGAGCCCCGCCACCCAGAACCCGGTGACGGCGTGGAGATCGCGCCACATGGGCCTGCCGCGCAGGCCAAGCCGGGGCCAGACGACCCCCGCCATGCTCCGCCCGCGCGGCCACCACAGACAAAGGCCGCTGAGGATGAGGAAGATCGCCCAGCTGGCGGCGGCTTCGACGATCAGGCTACCGGTCGTGCCCAGCAGCAACGATCCGTGCAAGCGGGAGACGAATGCCGCAATCCGGCTTTCCGGATCGACGATCGCAATGACGCGCCCATCCGGCCCAACGGCGACATCGCGCATGCCGACATGATTCGGCAGCAACACGTGGATGACGGCTGCATCCGCTGCCTGCTCGGGCAGGCGGTAATTGTTGAAGCGAGCGCCCGGCACCGCCCTGAGGGCGGCGGCAAGCTGCGCATCGGGCGAGACTATTTGGGCAGTGGGCAAATCATGCCAGCCGGCCTCCTGCCACCGGTCAAACTGCGGCTTGAAGAGATAGATACTGCCCGTGACCGAGAGGAACAGAATGAAGGGCAGGACGAGCAGCCCGGCATAGAAATGCCAACGCCAGAGCGTGGCGTACAGCGCGGCGCGCAGCGCCTTTGGTGAGGATGAGACCATGAGACAATCCCGATATCGAGTGGCGCCGGCAATCGCTTGCCGGCGCTGAATGGATCGATGAATCAGGCGGTGCGGGGTGGTCCGCGTAGTGGAGGGCGTAGATAGGCGCGCGACAGGAAAATTGGGGCCGGGGCCGCCAGAAGTCCGGTCCGCATGGCGAAGCGAAAGGCCAGAAGCAGCAATGGTGGATCGATTGCACCGGTGGCGAGCAGGCCGAGACCGGCGAAGCTGCAGGGCTGGACTCCTGCACTGCCGCCATCCGGGTGCTTCTGGTCGCCGACGCCCCGGGCCATCTCCATGGCCTGCGCCCCCATGCCGGTGCAGACCGTTACGCTCATGCCGCGCTCCCCGATGCTGGGCATATAGCCCGTCGGGAGGATCAGCCTGATCGACAGCACCGCCAGCGCGACAAGCAGCGCGCGTTGGCGATGAGAGGCGATGAGGCGGCGCAGCGCAATCACCGCCGTGCCCGACCGGTCGATCCGCGTTCTGTCACTGGCAACCGACCCGAGGGCTCACGCGTACCGGGCCGCAGTCTCGCGGATCAGTGCGATCATGTTGGGGATGCCCTGCGTGCGGTTGGAACTCAGCTGGTTCTTGAGATCGAATGGTGCCAGTGCCTCCTCGATGCTCGTCGCGATGATGGCGGCGGGGGGGCGGTCCTGCACCGTCTGCAACACCAGCGCGATGATGCCCTTGGTGATCGCGGCATTGCTGTCGGCGAGGAAATGCAGGGCACCGTCGTCGCGCCGGGTGGGATAGACCCAGACCGATGCCGAGCACCCGCGGACGAGCGTGGTGTCGGTCTTGAGCGCGTCGGGCATCGGCTCCAGCGTCCGCCCCAGATCGATCAGCAGGCGATACCGATCATCGGCATCGAGAAATTCATATTCTTCGCGGAGATCATCTAGCTGGGTCATTGCTGCCCGCTAGCAGGGGCGGACCTTAAAGGTCCACCCCGGCGGCGATTGCTTCGAGCTTGCGGATGCGTTCTTTCAAATCGGCAATCTCAATGCGGGTGCTGGCGCTTGGCATTTGCGGCATGTGCTGGCCGTCTGCGCGGACCAGCTCCTGCTGCTTCAGCGAGAGCCAGCCGCGCCACCCGGCGAGCGCGGCGAAGGTTACCATCGCCAGGCCACATAGGCTGGCTGCGGCAAGCGTTATGTATAAGGTGGGATCCATCGTCACCCTTCCTTCTAGCTGAGGTCACGCAGCTTTTCGATCTCGCGATCGAGGCGTGCGCTGCTTGTGTTGTCGGTCGCGAGCCGTTCCAGCACCGCGATACGTTCTTTCAGTCCCTGAACCTCTTCGCGCAGGCGGCGCGCGTCGGGATCACGGGCGAGCGACGGCACTGCCGCCTGGGCCTCGTAGCGAGCGCGCAGCACGCGGGCAGCCATCACGATAAACACGATAACGGCAAGGGTTGCTCCAAAACTCATGTAAATTACTCCCCACGAATATCGTTGTGCTTAGTTGAGCGGCGCGTCGCGCAGCCGCTCGATCTCGTCGGAAAGGCCTGCACCGCTATCCGTGGCGATCCGTTCCAGTACCCTGACCCGTTGTTCGAGCCGTTCATTGTGGGCCGCATATTGCGCAGCTTTCTCGGCCACCATGCTGGCTTCAATTTCGAGCTGTTTTTCGCGCAACTTGAGCCAAGGGCGGACGATGAGATTGCCGACCAGCGCCACAATTGGAATGGTCAGGGCAAAAATCGGGATCAATATTGGGCTGATTTCCATGATAAGTCCTTTCGATGCGATCAGCGCAGCGCGTCGATTTCGCGGGCGGTGCGCTCGGCGGGATCGGTGGCGATCCGTTCGAGGACCGCGATCCGCTCCTCAAGCCGGCCAATCATGTGCGTCAGCCGCTCGTTTTCGGCACTCAGCAATTCGGTCTGGCGGTTGATTGGCAGCACGTCGGGGCCCTTGCCGCTCAGGCTTTCGAGCGGATAACCGTGCCGCACGCGGAGCCATGTGTTCAGGTTCCATGCCAATGGCCCCATGACAATCGCTGCAAGCGGGATCAACAATCCAAGATAGTTCATTTTTCCCTCCCTCTAACCGCCGCGATCAGCGCAGGTTGTCGATCTCGTCGGCAAGGCGTGTATTGCGGCTGGTATAGGCCATCTCGATGTCCGCCAGGCGCCGGTCGATGTCGCGGAACTTGGAGCGGACGTCGCGGGTGGTACGCGCCGGATTGGTGCGCACGCCCTGCCAGAATTTCTGCTCCTCGACCGTTTCGTACAGGCCGCTTGGCTTGGGATTGGCGATCCAGGCGATCACGAAATAGGCGATGATCAGGTTGCCGCTGGTGGCGAGCGTGAGCAGCGCCGTGGCAATCCGGACGATGGTGACATCGACGCCGGTGTAATCGGCGATCCCCGAGCAGACGCCCAGCCATTTGCGGTTCTGCTTGTCGAGGTAGAATTTGGTGCGAGCGGCACTCATGTCAGTTCCTCCTGGTGATTTCATAATCGAGGGCTTCGGGCGACTTGGCGCTGCCCAGCTTCCACTCGGGGTGATCGGCGGCAATGATACGTTCGATCGTGTTGAGGCGGTCATCCAGCCGGCGAGCGGTATAGTGCAGCTCATCCAGCAGTTTTTCGTCTTCGCCGGTCAGCGATCCGGTCTTCTTCCACTGCGTGATGTAGTGGAGCACGAGCCAGGGTAGGCCGATGAAAAGAGAGCCGATCGTGATCAGGATGGCAACCATTCCGGTGAAATCCATCTCAGCTATCCTTGTTCACGCGCGCCTTGAGCGCGGCGAGATCGGCCTCGACCTTCTCGCTCGACCGGAGCTCGGCGATTTCCTCTTCGAGCGTCTTGGGCGGCGCACCCAGGCTGAGCGCATCGGCGCGGCCTTCGGCGAAATCGACACGACGCTCCATGATCTCGAAGCGCGAGAACGCGTCCTGGACCTTGGGGCCGGCATAGGCCTCACGCATCTTGACCCGGTTGTGCGCCGATTCCAGGCGCGTCGTGATCGAGTTCTGGCGGGTGCGGGCTTCACGCAGCTTGTTCTGCAGCTTGGTGATGTCTTCTTCCGCGCTGCGCAGCGTATCATCGAGCACGCCGATTTCGGCGCTCAGCTGATCGGCCATGTCGACCGCCTTTTGGCGCTCCATCAGGGCTGCCTTCGCCAGGTCTTCGCGATCCTTCGACAGCGCGAGTTCGGCCTTTTCGGTCCAGCTGTCCTGCAGCTTTTCCAGCTTGCCGACGTGGCGACGCATTTCCTTCTGATCGGCGATCGTGCGGGCCGCAGAGGCGCGAACCTCCACGAGCGTTTCCTCCATTTCGAGGATGATCATGCGGATCATCTTGGCCGGGTCTTCCGCCTTGTCGAGCAAGTCGGTGACGTTGGCGGCGATGATGTCCCGGGTTCGTGAAAAAATACCCATGAGATACTCCTGAAGGAAACGAGAAGGGGGATGCCGGGGCGCAGGGGGCGGGCGCCCCGGCAATGTTACCTGAGCTGATCAGGCAACGGGGGCTTCGGCAACCGCGCCGTTATGAACCGACTGCATTGCGGCCGGCGCAATGGCGCCCATCACGCAGGTTGCGCTGAAGATGATCGCAAAGGCGATGGCAGTGAGGGTGCGCACGGCGCTGGTTGAATTGTAGGTGCTGGTCATTGTCTTTGTCCTGAGCTTTGTTGTTTCGTGCTGCCGTGTTGGCAGTTGACGACAGCATTGCAGGGAGCGTGCCAATTTTAAAAATGGCTGAAATACGCGGTTTCTGAACATTGGCTGACAGTCACGGGCGATTCAGCCTTGCCAACACTTGGTAATTTACGCCAAATCTTCGCCATGCAGCGGGTGACACAGGTCATTGGGCAGTCGGGAGCCTTTCTCGATGTGCTGGAAAAGGCGAGCCGGGCCGCAGCACTTGACCGCCCGGTATTGGTGATCGGCGAACGGGGCACCGGCAAGGAGCTGGTCGCCGAGCGTCTGCACCGCCTGAGCCCGCGATGGGACCAGCCGCTGGTGATCATGAATTGTGCGGCGTTGCCTGAGACGCTGATCGAGGCCGAATTGTTTGGCCATGAGGCGGGTGCGTTCACCGGCGCGACCAAGGCGCGGACCGGGCGCTTTGAGGAAGCGCATGGGGGGACGTTGTTCCTCGATGAGCTCGGCACGCTTTCAATGGCGGCACAGGACCGGCTGCTGCGCGCAGTGGAATATGGCGAGGTGACGCGGATCGGCTCGTCGAGGCCCATCCGGGTCGATGTCCGTATCGTGGCGGCGACCAATGAGCATTTGCCCGACAAGGTCGACCGGCATCAGTTCCGCGCCGATCTGCTCGACCGGTTGTCGTTCGAGGTGGTCACGCTGCCGCCGCTGCGTGCCCGCGTGGGCGACGTGCTGGTGCTAGCGGAGCATTTCGGGCGGCGCATGGCCTCTGAACTCGGCTGGGACGCATGGCCAGGATTCAGCCCGGATGCGGTGAGCGCACTGATTGCCTATCAATGGCCCGGCAATGTCCGCGAACTGCGCAATGTCGTGGAGCGGGCCGTTTATCGCTGGGAGCACAGCGGGCCGATCGACGAGATCCAGTTCGATCCCTTCCACTCGCCCTATGCCCCGGCGAGCATGCCGCGCTCACCGTCGCCGGACAATGAGGGTGCCATCGCGACATCGGAAGCGGCGCATGCCGACGAGCCACTGGCCGCATGCGAGGAGGGACCATCTGATTTTAAGACGCAGGTCTCAAGGTTCGAGCGCGATTTGCTGGCCCGGGCGCTGAGCGAGCATCGCTTCAACCAGCGGGCGACAGCGGACGCACTGGGGCTGAGCTATGACCAGCTGCGCCATGCGCTGCGGCGACATGATTTGTTGCCGGGATAATTTCGCACGACGAATCGGTTGCGCAATGACCGGCATGGACCCAATTGAGACGCAACAGCGTTCCAAAAGGGTAGGCACCTACCGCTTCACCCAAACCAGGAGGATACCCCCATGGCTTTTGAACTCCCAGCACTGCCTTATGCCAAGGATGCGCTTGCGCCGGTGATGTCCGCGGAGACCTTCGATTATCACCACGGCAAGCACCACAAGGCCTATGTCGACAAGACGAACGGCATGCTGGCCGCGCACGGGCTGGAAAGCGCGAAGCTGACCGAGGTGATCAAACACGCAAAGGACAAGGGCGAGAAGGGCCTGTTCAACAATTCAGCGCAGATCTGGAACCACACGTTTTTCTGGCATTCGCTGACGCCCGACTATGCGGCTCCAACGGGCAAGCTGGCTGAAATGATCGCTAGCGAGTTCGGCACGACCGAAGAGCTGGTGAAGCAGCTGGTGGCTGAATCGACCAACCATTTCGCCAGCGGCTGGGGCTGGCTGGTGCTTGACGGTGGCAAGCTGAAGGTAACGTCGCTGCACGACGCCGACACGCCGGTCGTTTATGACGGGATGAAGCCGCTGCTGACGATCGATGTGTGGGAGCATGCCTATTACATCGACTACCGCAATGCCCGCCCGGGCTACCTCGAAGCAGTGACGGGCAAGATTTTGAACTGGGAATTTGCGACACAGAATCTGGACGGCGAAGGCATTTCGCGCGCTGACCAGGGCTGATGCTGGACTGGGGCTCCGCCGGCGACCGCGGGGCCCTTATTCTTGTGGCGTGACAGGCGCGGGATCGTCACCCAGGCCGTGCTTCATCAGCATCGGCAAATTGGCGGCGCTGAAGATGAGCGTTGCGATCGTGACGCCCCAGACCTTGGCCGTGAGCCAGGCATCGAAGCTCAGCGTCGCGCGCAGCACTTCATTCGCGACGGCCATCCCGGCGAACCACCACGCCCAGTTGCGCGACAACAGCATCCATCCGCGATCGCTCAACCCCTCATACACCGCCTCAAGCAGATATTTCAGCATTGGCCGGCCGGTGACGACGCCAAAAAAGAGCATGCCGGAGAGTAGCGCGTAGATCGCGGTCGGCTTGATCTGGATGAAGCGCTCATCGTGGAGGTAGATCGTCAGCCCACCAAAGCCGACGACCAGAATGGCCGATAGCCACAGCATCGGCGAGACCCGCCCCAGCCGCCATTTCGACACGATCACCGCCGCGATGATCGCCGCCATGAAGGCGAAGGTACCAATGAAAACGTTGGTGAAGCGATAGGCCAGGAAGAAGACGACGAGCGGTCCATAATCGATCGCGATCGACAGGCCCGGCTGGGCGGGGCGCTTCGTGGTGGGGGCGGGCTCGGTCATTTGGGCAGCCTTTCCACGCCTGCGATGATGCGGGCGACTTCGTTCGCGTTGAAGGGCCGCAAATCGCCGACCCCCTCGCCAATGCCGATCGCGTGGATTGGCAGGCCGAACTGCTCGGCCGCCGCGACCAGCACCCCGCCGCGCGCCGTGCCATCGAGCTTGGTCATCACCAGCCCGGTCACGCCCGCCACCTCCTTGAACACTTCGATTTGCGACAGCGCGTTCTGGCCGGTGGTCGCATCGAGCACCAGCACGACGTCGTGCGGGGAGGCGGGATCGATCTTGCCGAGCATGCGCTTGATCTTGGCGAGTTCGTCCATCAATTCGCGGCGGTTTTGCAGGCGGCCGGCGGTATCGACGATCAGCGCGTCGATGCCCGTGGCGGTTGCCTTTTTCACCGCGTCAAAGACGATGCCCGCTGCGTCGCCACCTTCCGGCCCACGCACGATCGGCACGCCGATACGGTCTGCCCAGGTTGCGAGTTGGCCGATGGCTGCGGCACGAAACGTATCGCCCGCCGCCAGCATGACGCCGTAATCCTGCTCGGTGAAAAGATGCGCGAGCTTGGCGATGGTCGTCGTCTTGCCCGATCCATTGACCCCGATGACGAGGATGACATGCGGGCGGGGAAAGGCGCTGATCTCGATTGGCCGGGCGACTTTCTCCAGGACCTTTTCGATCTCCTCCGCCACGATGAGCCTGATGCCAAGCTCCTCCATGTTACGTTCAAACGCACCATCGGCGAGCCGAGCACGGATTTTCGCCGCGGTTGCCGGCCCGAGATCGGACGCGATCAGCGCTTCCTCGATGTCATCGAGCGTGGCGTTGTCGAGCCGGGCCGCGCCCAGCCCGGCGAGATTACCTATGAGGCGATCGGACGTGCGCTTGAAGCCGCCGATCAGCTTGTCATGCCAGCTGGTGCCGCTCATTCGGCGACCCCGATCAGGCCCTGATCGTCATGTGCGGTAATCTTCATGGTGACAATTGATCCTGTCTCGACTGGCCGTTGCCAGCGGATTTCGGCGAAATTGGGGGCGTAGCCTTGCGTACCGGGACGCTCGACCAGCACGGTTTGCCTAGTGCCGACAAGGCTGGCCAGCCAGTGCTTGCGGCGCTCTCCCGCCGCTGCTCGCAGCGTGGCTGCACGCTGCTTTCGAATGGGCGGGGCGACCTGCGGCATGCGCTCGGCGGGCGTGCCATCGCGCGGTGAATAAGGAAAGATATGGGCATGGACGATATCGCAATCGTCGATCAGAGCGGCGGTGTTGGCAAACATCGCGTCGGTTTCGGTGGGGAAGCCGGCGATGAGATCAGCACCGATGGCGATATCGAGCCGGGCGGTTTTCAGGCGCTGCACGATGCGGACGGCATCTGCTCGATTGTGGCGGCGCTTCATCCGTTTGAGCACTAGGTCATCCCCCGCCTGAAGCGACAGATGGAGATGCGGCATGATCCGCGGCTCGCCCGTGACGAGCGCGAAGAGTCGATCGTCGATTTCGATCGAATCCAGCGAAGAGAGTCGGAGGCGTTCGAGCCGTGGGACGTGCACCAGAATGCGCTCGACCAGCATGGCAAGCGTGGGCGCGCCGGGCAAATCGGGCCCATAGCTGGTGAGATCGACACCCGTCAGCACAACCTCGCGGTGGCCAGCGTCGACGAGGGCCGCGATGCGATCGATGACGGCACCGGCGGGCACCGAGCGGCTGTTTCCCCGCCCGAATGGGATGATGCAGAAGGTACAGCGATGGTCGCAGCCATTTTGCACCTCGACAAAGGCCCGCGCGTGATTGCCAAAGCTCATCGCCAAATGCGGTGCGGTTTCACGCAACTGCATGATGTCGCTGACGAGGGCGGGCTCGGTGGCGGCCCAGGCGGCAGGATCGAGCTTTGCTGCGTTGCCGATCACGCGCGACACTTCCGGCATGGCGGCAAAACCAGCCGGATCGACCTGTGCCGCGCACCCGGTGACAATGATGTGAGCACCCGGCCGACGGCGCGCCGCGCGGCGGATGGCGGCCCGCGATTCGCTGACAGCGCTGTTGGTTACAGCGCAGCTGTTGACGATCACCAGATCGCGCCCGGCATTCATGGCGCGGATCGATTCGCTTTCGGCCAGATTGAGCCGGCAGCCGAGCGAGATGATTTCCGGCAAAGGGGCAGGACGGGGAAGCAACATTGCCGACGATCTAGGGGTGGGCCCGTGCGAAGTCCACCAAGCGCGATCAGCCTGCCTTGCGCTTTTCTCCGAGCGGCGGCGCTGTGCCACTCTTGGGCTGGGCCGTGCGCAGCAATCGCCGCTCGGCCAGCAAGCGGCGGGCATTGGCCGCATCGAGCGGCTGCCCATAGAGATAGCCTTGGCCCTTGTTGATCCCGAGCGCGCGCAACCGCTCCTCGATCGCGGCGTCCTCGATCCCTTCGGCCGTGATCGGCAGGTTGAGGCTATCACCCAGTGAGGCGATGGCGTGGACGATCGCCGCGCTGTCGGCATTACGGTTCATCGAGGTGACGAAGCTGTCGTCGATCTTGATGCGATCGAACGGCAAGGCACGCAGATGCGCGAGCGAACTATAGCCCGTGCCAAAATCATCGAGCACGACGCGCATGCCCTGATTCTTCAGGCTGCCGACGACCGACTGGGCGAGCGACAGATTGTCGAACAGCGCGACCTCGGTGATCTCCACTTCCAGACGGTTGGCGGGAAATCCCGTTTCGGTCAGCAGTTTGACAAGCTTTTGCGCGAGCCAGGGGTCTTTGAGCTGCAATGGCGCAATGTTGACCGACAGGGTGAGGCTCTGGTCCCAATCTCTGGCGGCGACAAATGCCTGCCGCAAAAGCGACAGCGAGAGATCGCCGATTAACCCTGCTTGCTCGGCAATCGCAATGAAATGCTCAGCACCCAGCAGACCCCGCGTGGGGTGTTGCCACCGCGCCAGCACTTCAAAGCCAAGCAACTGGCCGGTCGCAAGATCCACCTGCTGCTCGAAGAAGGGCATGATTTCCTGCCGGGGGATGGCGGCGCGCAAGCCTGTTTCAAGCTCGTTGCGGATTGCGAGCCTGGTTTCCATTGATTGATCGAACCAGGCGAACCGATTGCCGCCGGCATTCTTCGCCGCATACATCGCAATGTCGGCGCGGCGTATCAATGCATCGATGCTGCTGCATGACGCATCGGAGCATGCCAGCCCGACCGAGGCACTCACCTGCAGTTGCAACCCACCGCTCTCGAACGGCTGGGCGATTGCCGATACCACGGCTTCCACAATTCTTTCAGCGGTCGAGGGATGCGCGGGATCGAAGATAAACGCGCAGGCGAATTCGTCGCCGCCGACCCGGGAGGTGAGGGCCACCGACGGCATGGCGGCTGCGATTTTGGCGGATACGAGCCGCAACACGACATCGCCCGTGGCATGGCCGTGCATGTCGTTGATGGTCTTGAACTGATCGAGATCGATCATCGCCAGCGCCAATGCCTTTTGCCGACGATCGGCCTGGGCGACCATTGCGCTGCCCGCCTCTGATAGCGAGCGACGATTGAGAAAGCCGGTGAGCGGATCTCGCGCGGCAAGCTGCTGTGCGCGCTCTTCGGCGGCGGTTTTTACCGCGACCTCGCGGCGCAGATCGCTATGCCGCCGCCAGCCGAACAGGATGAGCGCGACGTTGAGCAGCAATGCGATCACCAGGCCGCGGTCCGTGGGGTTGTCGCCCGACACATAATGCTGGAGCGCCCCCGACAACACCGAACTGCCCGTGCCGATAAACAACAGGATCGCCGCGACCGTGATCGCACCAGTCAACACGTCGTTTCGCGATTCCCTGGGCCGTCGCGGGGCGACAGCTGATTTCACCGGCATGCGCCGCAACCCCTTTCTTCCTGACGCTTATTAAGAACGCAGTTGGATAACGGCAGACCATGTAGATCATCTTAAGCCGGATGGTTGCGAAACAGTGGCAATTGCGCTAGGCGCTCCCCAGATCGTTCCTTGCCGGAACGCGTGAAGCAGGCCCAAGGGCTAAGCTGGCCGACGAGGTTTCGTCCGCCAGCTTCTTTTGCGTTTATCGGCAAGTGACCGATCGGCGAGGAGTTTTTTATGTTCGGCCCTGATCATGTTTGACAGTCTCAGCGAACGGCTTGGCGGTGTGTTCGACCGGCTCCGGGGGCGTGGTGCGCTGACCGAGGCGGACGTGCGCGCGGCGATGCGCGAGGTGCGCGTGGCGCTGCTCGAGGCTGACGTCGCGCTGCCGGTGGCGCGGGACTTCGTCGACAAGGTAACTGAGCAGGCGGTCGGCCAGAATGTGCTGCGCTCAGTGACGCCGGGGCAGATGGTCGTCAAGCTCGTCAACGATGCGCTGACCGAGATGCTGGGCGCCGACGAGAGCGAACTCGCGCTCGACGTGACGCCGCCAGCGATCATCATGATGGTCGGCCTGCAGGGCTCGGGCAAGACGACGACGACCGCCAAGATCGCCAAACGACTGGCGAAGCGGGATGGCAAGAAGGTGCTGATGGCGTCGCTCGACGTCAATCGCCCGGCAGCACAAGAACAGCTCGCGACGCTCGGCACGCAGGCAGAGGTGGCGACGCTGCCAATCGTCGCTGGCCAGCGCCCGGTGGAGATCGCAAGGCGGGCGCTGCAGGCGGCAAAGCTCCAGGGCTATGACGTGCTGATGCTCGATACCGCGGGCCGGCTGCACGTTGATCAGGCGCTGATGGACGAGATGAAGGCGATCGCCGACATCGCGACCCCCAATGAAATCCTGCTCGTGGTCGATGCGCTGACCGGCCAGGACGCGGTCAATGTGGCACAGAATTTCAGCGAGCAGGTGCCGCTGACGGGTGTCGTGCTGACCCGGATGGACGGCGATGCGCGCGGCGGTGCAGCGCTGTCGATGCGGGCGGTGACGGGCAAGCCGATCAAGTTTGCCGGCACCGGCGAGAAGATGGACGCGATCGAGGCGTTTCATCCGGGCCGGGTCGCGGGGCGCATTCTCGGCATGGGCGATGTCGTCAGCCTCGTCGAGCGCGCAGCGGAATCGATCCAGGTCGAAGATGCCGAGCGGATGGCCGCCAAGATGGCCAAGGGTCAGTTCGACATGGACGATCTGCGCGCACAACTGGCGCAGATGCGACGCATGGGCGGGCTCGGCGCGCTGGCGGGGATGATCCCCGGCATGAAGAAGGCGCAAGCCGCGGTTGCCTCGGGCGCTGCCGATGAACGCATCCTGCTGCGGATGGACGCGATGATCACCTCGATGACGCAGAAGGAACGGTCCAAGCCGGAAATCCTGTCGGCCAAGCGCAAGATCCGCATCGCCAAAGGCAGCGGCACGACGGTGCAGGACGTCAACAAGCTGCTGAAGATGCACCAGGAGATGTCCACCGCCATGAAGAAGATCAAGAAGATGGGCGGCATGAAGGGCATGATGGCGATGCTCGGCAAGGGCGGCATGGGCGGTGGCCTCGGCGGCTTGGGCAATGCGATCGGTGGCCCGGAACTGGGCGACATGATGGGCAAGGCGGGCGGTGGCCTGCCTGGTCTGGGCGGCGGTAACCCCATGGGTGGGATGCCAAAACTGCCGCCGGGTTTCGAAAATTTCATCAACAAGAAGAAGTAACGGCTTCGGCCACCAATTATCTGATCAGAAAGAAGAGAGAACTAGATTATGGCACTCAGCATTCGTTTGTCGCGTGGCGGCTCCAAGAAGCGTCCTTATTACCGCGTTGTGGTGGCCGATGCGCGTAGCCCGCGCGATGGCCGCTTCATCGAGAAGATCGGCACCTATAACCCGCTGCTCGCCAAGGACAGCCCCGAGCGGATCAAGCTCGACACCGACCGCGCCAAGCATTGGCTGAGCGTTGGCGCGCAGCCGACCGACCGCGTCGCGCGCTTCCTGGACGTGCTGGGCGTCAAGGAGCGTCCGGCCCGCAGCAATCCCAACAAGGGCAAGCCCGGCGAAAAGGCAACCGAGCGCGCCGAAGAGCGGGCCGAGAAGCTGAAGGCAGCCGAGGAAGCCGCTGCTGAGGCCGCCGCCGCACCGGCGCCTGAGCCTGAGCCGGAAGTTGTCGCTGAAGAGCCGGCCGCTCCAGAAGTCGTGGCCGAAGCAGCGCCTGCTGAAGAAGCTGCTCCTGAAGCTGTTGCTGAAGAAGCTGCGCCTGAGGCGGCAGCGGCCGAAGAAAAGCCCGCCGAGGCATAATGCCTGGCAACCGCCCCGTTACCCTGGCCGTCGTGATCGGCGCGCATGGGGTGGCGGGGGAAGTGCGGCTGAAGGTCTTCGCCGAGGACCTGAAGCCGTACAAAAGCTTCAACAACGGCGCATTGACGCTGCAATCCGCGCGTGTTGGCAGCAACGGCACGATCGCGCGCTTCGCCGAGGTTGCCGATCGCAACGCGGCGGAGGCGATGCGCGGCACCGAGCTGACCGTGCCGCGATCAACCCTGCCGGCGCTTGGTGAGGGCGAATATTATCACGCCGATCTGCTCGGTTTGCCCGTCATTACCGACACCGGGGAGCCAGTCGGTAAGGTGGTTGCCATCGACAATTTCGGTGCAGGGGACGTGCTGGAGATCGAGCGCCCCGACACGAAGCGCTTCATGGTGCCGATGCGGGTGGAGGCAGTGCCCGAATGGGACGACGATCGCCTGGTTATCGCGGCGAGCTATATCATCTGAGGCTTGACATCTTAATCCTATTATTTTAGTAGGAATTTAGATGCATGAGCAGCCCGTACCCTCGGCGCCTTCCCTGGATCACCCGGTCTGGTCCAGACTTTCCCATTGTTCGATCGGCCCCGCTGACGCCGCCTTATCCTTTTCGCAGCGCTTGGCGCGCGAGAATGGCTGGACGACCGCCCATGCTGACCGCGTGATCGAGGAATATCGCCGGTTCTGCTTCCTGGCCGTGACCGCCGGTTGCACGGTTACCCCGTCTGATGCTGTCGATCAGGCGTGGCACCTGCACCTTACCTATAGCCGCGATTACTGGGAGCGGTTTTGCCCCGATATCCTGGGTCGCGCGCTGCATCACGGCCCGACTGCCGGGGGCGATGTCGAGCAACACCGTTTCTTCGATCAATATGCCGCGACGCTGAAGGCGTATGAGGCATGCTTCGGCACGCCGCCGACGGACCTTTGGCCAGATGCGCGGCAGCGGCTGATCGATGATCAGCGCGCCTGGCGGGTCAACCCGCGCGACTATCTGATCGTTTCCCGCGTGTCGTTACGCCGCTGGTCGCTGATCGCGATGATCGCCCTGGCCGCGCAAATCCTGTTTTGGTGGAGGAGCTGAACATGGTGACCTTGGTGACCGGATTGGGGCCGTTCGATCTGCACGGCGGGCCGTTTTTGATGCTGTATGGCGGATTGCTGATCGCGGCTGTCATCGCAAGCGTCGGGATTGCGCGCTGGCTCAGGCCGGAGGGAAGGAAGCTGGCGGAAACCGACCCGGACGCGCTGGCATATCTGGCAGGTGGCACGTCACGGATGGCGGAAAGCCTGGTGGCCGGCTTGCTCGAGGTGAAGGCGCTCGTGCTGGAGGGCCGCGACAAATTCCGGATTGTGAATGACCAGCCCGCCGCCCGGCCGGCCAGCAGGGCGATCCTGACGCTGCCTTCCCCGGCGTCGTGGACTGATGTCGCGCGCGCGGCCAAGATGCCGGCGACCGCGATGAAGCTTCGACTGATCCGATCGGGACTGATGATCGATGAGGCGACGGCGCTTCAGCTGCGCTTCTGGCAGGCTTTGCCCTATCTGTTGCTGATCGGCTTTGGTGTGATCAAATGGCAGATCGGTGTCGCGCGCGACCGGCCAGTAGGCTTCCTGATCGCGCTGCTGGCGGTGACGGCGGTGATGGCGCTGGTCCGCTTTCTTGCGGTCGACCGCCGAACCAAAGCCGGCCTGGCAGCGCTGGCGGCGACACGCACCCGGTTCGACCGCTTGAGGCGAGCACCGGCGCGGGGAGAGGCTGAGCTCGCCGTCGCGTTGTTCGGCACGACCGTCCTCGCCGGATCGGCGTGGGCGGACTTCCACCGGATGCGTATGGCAAGCGGCGGCGATGCTGGAATTTCGAGCGACTCTGGGTCCAGCAGCAGTGGCGGCAGCGGCTGTGGTGGCGGCGGATGCGGCGGCTGCGGGAGCTGATCAGGCAGCGTAAAGGCTTGCAGGGTAGACCAATCGATCGCGACCTGCGCTTTTGGCGCTGTAAAGATTGATGTCGGCGATCTTCATTGCGCCCCCAAAACTGGCATTACCGACCAGAACCAAGCCCATGCTCGCCGTGACGGGGCCCGAAAGAGCGGGGAGGCGCTCGGCGTTGAAGGTGGTTATCCGGCGACGCAAGCGTTCTGCTTCATCCTGTACCTGGGCGGCGTTGCCGTAGAGCAGCAGGACAAACTCCTCGCCGCCAATTCTGCCAGCAACGGCCGCGCCCGAGGCCAGCGCCGCCGCTGTCGCGCGGATGACATGATCGCCGACATCGTGGCCATAACGATCGTTGACCGCCTTGAAATGATCCAGATCGATGATGGCCAGCGCATAGGGACGCCGCTCGGCGAATATCCGCTCGATGGCGCGTCGGTTGCTGAGCCCGGTCAGCGCGTCGGTGTGCGCGATCAGCTGAAGCGCGTTCGCGGTTGCGCGCGCTTCGTCATGCGCGCGCTTGAGCCGCAGGAACCGATCCGCAATGCCGATGGCTGTGAGCATGACTTCAAAACCAAGCGCGGCAAACAAGGCGAACAGCAAGAGCGCGAAAGGCCGGCCGAGCACGACATCATGAAACAGGCTGACCCCATATACGCTAATCACGCAGCTCCAAGCCGCCGCCTGGAACCGCGCTGTGCGACTGCCCCGCCGCCAGGCCTGGGCAAGGGTGTAGCACATGAGCAGCAGCGTCCCGACCAGCACCGCGTTGCGGATGCCCATGTAGATCGGCGGACAGTTTGGCAGCAGCATGGCCGGCGTCGTGAGCATGATGACGGGGGTGGTCCAGCCAAGCAGCCGGTACACCCGGTCTGAGAGCATGCTCGGTTCGATATAGGTCCGGATGAACGGCCCGGTCACGGCGACCGACAAATCGAACAGGATGCAGATATAGACCTGCCGCGCAAAACTGCGCGGATCGAGCAGGGACCCCATGTCGAGGGGCGACAGGGCGATGGTGAGCGCGAAATAGATAAGGGCGCGCAGGCTCTGCCACAGGAGAAACCGTTCGCGGAGCACCGAATAAAAGGCCGCGTTATACGCCACCGAAAAGACCAGCAGCCCAAGAAACATGCCGGTAAGAGCCCCGTCCCATGTCATCCTGGTATGGTCAGCGAAGCTCGACTGGGCAAAGGCCGGTTCAGATGCCAATATGCTTATGGCAATCGCGCCCGCAGTATAGGAATAGAGCAAGAATTGGCGCGCCATCCCGCCGGGATAGCGGCAAGGCCTTGGCAGATGGTTAACAAGCGGTGGTGATCGGGCTAGGGGTTTTCCACGTTGTGCGTTGCAAAGCGGCGCGCGCCTCGTCACTCATGCCGACCATGACCTTTGCCGCAACGATCCTGACGCTTTACCCAGACATGTTTCCCGGTCCGCTTGGCCAAAGCCTGGCCGGGCGGGCGCTTGCAGACGGCAAATGGTCGATCGAGCGGCGCAATATCCGCGACTTCGCTACCGACAAACATCGCACGGTCGACGATACCCCCGCAGGGGGCGGGGCGGGAATGGTGTTGCGCGCTGACGTGGTGGCCTCTGCGCTCGACAGCGTGGCGGATGATCGCCCCATCCTCGCCATGACGCCACGCGGCGCGCCGCTCACCCAAGCCCGCGTCCGTGCCCTTGCGGCCGGCCCCGGCGCGATCATCTTGTGCGGCCGGTTCGAGGGATTTGACGAACGGCTGTTTGACGCGCGACCAATCGAGCAGGTCTCGATCGGTGATTATGTGCTGTCTGGCGGGGAGATGGGCGCGCTGGTGCTGCTAGATGCTTGCATTCGGCTGCTGCCCGGCGTAATGGGCGCGCCTTCTAGCGGAGATGAAGAGAGCTTCGAAAGCGGCCTCCTTGAATATCCGCACTATACCCGACCTAGCGAATGGGAAGGGCGCACGATCCCCGAAGTGCTGCGATCGGGGGATCATGCGAGGA
>CAZXBM010000060.1:0-20560 GCA_964638495.1 uncultured Stakelama sp.
GCCTACTACTGCGCAGAATCGTTCATCCCTGAGCATTCTCAAACGGACTCTTAGGTCTTGCCGCTTAAACAAATGCCACGAGCCGCAGCGCCCAAGCGCTTGGCGGCAACAGCTTTGGTGAGAGCGAGATGGCGGTGATAGGGATAGGCGCGGACCGGGTGGTGGATCATAACATGGCCGCACGCACTGTTTTCGATCGCGTCGCCGCGTTCCTGCTTGATAACCGTCTCGGGCCAGACCCGACCAATTACGCCTTTGCCTATGATGTCATCACCAATCCAGATGGTGCGCTGGCCAAGGCAATCATCGCCCTCACCGATGGTGGCGTGCGCCTGACGCTCAATGACATCGCCAAGCTTGGCGGCGAAGTCAGCAAGGCGCCGGCTCCAGCGATGCGCGCCGTCGAGACTGGCCGTGACGACGCTGACCGTGATGACGCTGGCCGTGACGAGACTGGCCGCGCCTCGCATTCTGCGGGAGAAGGATTGGTCGCCCAGACGCAGATGCAGGTCGAGGGGTTCCAGGACTTGATGCACGCGATGCGCGCCAACACGCGCGATTTCGGTCGGGATCTCGCTGCGACGGCCGATGCCATGCGCGCAACGACGGGCGTCGGCAGCATCGAAGAAGTCATCCGCATTACCACGGGCATGCTCGATCGGGTGCAGAATGCCGAGAACCAGCTTGAGGTGGCAACCCGCGAGGCGCAGGAGCTGCGCACCAAGCTGGAAGAGGCACGCGATAATGCCCGGCGCGATCCGCTGACGGGCCTGCCCAATCGCCGCGCCTTTGAGGAACAATATTCGACCCATGTCGCCAAGGGATCGTCGCTGTGCGTGGCGGTTTGCGATATCGATCACTTCAAGCGCGTCAATGATGGCTTTGGCCATGCCGTTGGCGACCGGGTGCTGAAGGCGATCAGCAGCGCCATCGCCACCGAGTGCGAAGGCCATATGGTGGCGCGCTATGGCGGTGAAGAATTTGTCGTGCTGTTTGCCGATATCGATCTGCAGACGGCGCAGCAGCGTCTGGAAAATGCCCGATCGGTGGTTGCCAAAAAGCGCTACCGCCTCCGCGAGACCGATACGGCGCTCGGCGAAGTCACCTTTTCTGCAGGGTTGACGGCGGCCCGGCCGGAGGAGGCAGCGGCAGATGCCTTTGTACGGGCAGATCGACTGCTCTACGCCGCCAAGGCTGATGGACGTAATTGCCTCAAAACGGGCTGACGCGGCGCGTTGCCGTGGATTGCGCCATGATGTGGCGAATTATTCCGAAATAAGTAGCAAAAAATGCTGACCCGCTGCAGCCAAAAGGTGAATAGCGGCTGAATCGCTCGGTTTTTGGCAATTGGCACGCTCCCTGCAATGCCTTTGATATCGCCGGACGGATGGTCCGACCGGCGGGAAAAAGGGAAGTTAGCCATGTTCCGCATCGAATCAATTTCGCGCATCGTCCTCTCAGCCAGTGCTGCGCTCGTGTTTGCCACCGTGATGGTCAGCGCAGCCGTTCCAATGGTGCCGATCGCTTGATCGGCACCATTGCCCAGCGTTTTTTGTTCTCGTGGTGATCAAGATGTCCATGTCCCGCACTTTTGGTGTTGCCCTGCTGTCCTTCGCTGCCACCGCAGCCATCATTCTCGGTCAGGGTTGGCTGATGACGGGCATGGGTGCCGGATGAGCAGTGGCGACGACGCCCCTCAGTCTGCGAATTTGCGCGCCAAGCCGTCGGTACTGGCCTAAGGTTGCCCGCATGCGGGCATGACGCCTGCAGCGAGGAAGCGGCCATGGCGAAGTCCCAGAAAAAATCCAACAAGGAAGTCCGCAAACCCAAGGCGGAAAAACCTAAAAAACTCAATGCCTCCAATCCATCGAGCAAGGGCGCGGTTGCCACGCCGGCCAAGGGCTGACGTTAGCGATGGCACCGGATGAGGAAGGCAGCTTCATTTTCGACGAAGCCAGTGGCGAGTGGCTCAGCCCGGCGGATGCTGCCGCGCGGGGAGGGGACAGCGCGGCAAGCGTCGAGGTGCGCGATTCGGTCGGCAATCTGCTCGCCGATGGTGATCAGGTGACGCTCATCAAGGATCTCATCGTCAAGGGTGCCGGGCAGACGCTCAAGCGTGGCACGCTCATCAAGTCGATCCGGCTGACCGGCGACGCGCAGGAAATCGATTGCAAGTTCGATGGCATCAAGGGCCTCGTGCTGCGCGCCGAATTCGTCAAGAAGCGCTGACTGGCGGTCGCGACTCGTGGGCGTGGGTCAACAAACCGGTTGGTTGCGCCTCCTGATCAATACCGTGCGCATATTGTTGGTCGGAGCGCTATTGGGTGGTTTGCTGACCTTATACGCCTTTGCCGAGGCGCGTCGGTTGCCAGTCATCCGCCGCGCAGCGGTGTCGCTTCAGGCTTGGCCTGCCGGGACGCCGCCTATCACGATCGCCCTGCTGAGCGACATCCATCTCGGCAACGCGACCATGGACGAGCAACGGCTTGCGTCGATCGTTGCTCAGCTGAATGCCCAACGGCCCGATCTGATCCTGCTCGCAGGCGATTTCATTGCTGGGCATCAATTTGATCCCAAGGGTATCATCGCCCACCGGCTAACGCCTATGCTCGCCAGGCTGCGCGCGCCACTGGGCGTGGTAGCGGTGCTCGGCAATCATGATCATTGGAGCAGCGCAACGGTGGTGGCGGCCGCCTTGCGCAAGGCCCGCATCACCGTCTTGTCGAACGAGGCGGTGAAGCGTGGCCCGCTCGTCATCGGCGGTCTCGACGATGATTTCACGCGTCATACCCGCACCGCGCCGACCTTGGCTGCAATGGCCCGCTTCCCAGGACCTCGACTCTTCTTGTCGCACAGTCCTGATCCCGCCGCGCGGATCGCGCCGCCCTTGCTGCTGCTCGCGGGCCACACGCATTGCGGGCAGATCGATCTGCCCATCATCGGCCGTCTCGCCAGTGTGTCGCACCTGGGAGAGCGGTTTGCCTGTGGCTGGGTGAAGGAGCCCGGCCGTACCGTCATCGTCACGGCCGGGCTTGGCACCAGTCTCGCCCCATTCAGGTTCGGCGCGCCGCCGGACGTCTGGCTCGTCACCGTTGGCGGCGCGCGGCGTTGATGATCGATCAGCCCTGGCGGCTTGCCTCGAACAGGAACCAGGCGCGCTTTTCGGCCTGATCGGTCCAGTCGTCCACCATGCCGCTCGTCGCATTGTCCTTGGCGTTGTCGACAATCTCCTTGGTCTCGCGAAGTGCTGCAATCAGCGACAGATTGTCCTCGCGCAGTTCGGTGAGCATGGCCTCGGGTGCCACGAAATCGGCGTCATTGTCCTTGATCGTCTGGTGGCGGGCAATGTCACCAATGGAGCGTAAGGTGGTGTTGCCGGTCTTGCGCACGCGCTCGGCAATGTCGTCGGTCGCGGCCAGGATTTCGGTCGCCTGGTCATCGAGCAGCAGATGATAATCCCGGAAATGCGGGCCAGACACATGCCAATGAAAATTCTTGGTCTTGAAATACAACGCATAGCTGTCGGCCAGAATGCCGTTCAGCGCCTCGGCGACGGTTTTGGTGGCATTGGATTTCAAGTCGGTTGGCGTCTCGAGCGCGGCATCGGCGGCCATGGCTATCTCCAGCGATTGGGGTTTGTTGCGATAACGTACCCATAGCCGATTCGGGTCCGCCCGGTCGTCTGCAAATTTTCAGTCACGGTAAATCAGGCGCTGATCAGCCGCTTCACAACAGGCGAAGTGCGCCGAGCCCAATGCCGATGCCAAAGGTAATGAGTACCCCGCCTATGGCCAGGCGAACGGCCCGGTGCGGCATCTCCCGATAGCGCCGCTCGCCAGCCATCAGCGCCGGAATGACGATGGCCATGCCGCCAAGCGTCGCGCCAACCGCAGCCAGCCCCGGTATCGGCGTGCGGGTAGCGATCGCCATGGTCAAAAACTGCGTGCGGTCGCCAATGCCCATCGCCAACATGCAGAGAAAGGCGGTCAGGAAGGGGCCAGCGCCCCGGTTCAGCCCAGCGGGCGGCTTGAGCGGCAATAGCGCGCTGATGCCTGCAGAGACCAGCGCCAGCCCCAGCAGCAGCGCACGCGCGTTGGGCGTCATGTACGGTGCCATCAGTATGCCGCCGATTGCGCCGAGTGCGTTGGTCATGGCGATGGCGAGGATGGCAGCAACGATCAGCTGACCCGTCTTGTCGTACCTGTCGCCCAATCTGGCGGCCAGCCACGGTGTCCGGTCGCTGGCATGGCACAGCAGCGCGCCGACAAAGGCTGCCATCAGCGCGTCCATTGCGGGGCGTTCAGCCGGTCAGGCGAACGGAGCAGGCGGCCAGGAAACTGTCACTGGCCAAACGATCCTGCCGTTCGCTGCCAACAGCTTCGCGCAGCAGCGATATCCAGCTGGTGATCAGCGGCCCGGTATCCCCGCGGGCGAGCGCTGATTCGAGCGCATGGGCCACGCTTCCCACCGGGAGCATGCCATTTTGCAGCGCAATTCGGCGAATCATGTCGATTTCGGCGACGAGCGCGGGAATGCCCGATCGGGTACCGAGCAGGCCCACCCTGCGGAAAAGCTCTGCCTGGACGTGCTGGTCGATCGTCGCGTTTTGGGCCATGATGTCCGTCCCCCGCCTATGCCGCCATCCTGCACGCATGATGGTAAAGGAGCGCTTAACGACGGAGGTGGCGGGATAGGGCTGCCCCCGCTGGGACCGGATGGAGAATAGCAGGCGGCTTGACTTTGCGAGCGCTTTGGGCCAACGGCTGCGGCTTACCAAGCGGCGGGCTCGCGTTCGTCGCTTTTTGCTATTTTCACACTCGCAGGATTTCAGGTCATGGCAAAGCCGACCACCGTCAAGATCAAGCTCGTCAGCTCGGCCGACACCGGCTTCTTCTATGTCACCAAGAAGAATCCGCGCACCCAGACCGACAAGCTGACCTTCCGCAAGTACGATCCCGTCGTGCGCAAGCATGTCGATTTCAAGGAAGCCAAGATCAAGTGATCGCTCGGGCGGCCTAGGCCGCCGAACGATCATCCCGGCGAAGGCGGGGATCCAGGGCCGCGAGGGAACCCCTTGCGGCTCTTTTCACGTCTGTAGCAGCAGCGCGCGTACCTGGGCGATGAACGCTGCCAGCGCGATCGGCTTGGAGACATAGGCATTGGCCCCCGCCGCCTTGATTCGCTCCTCATCCTCGCGCCCCGCATAGGCCGTTACCGCCATGATCGGGATTGAGCGCAACGCGAGGTCGCCCTTCAGTTGCGCAATCAGTTCATACCCGGTCACATGCGGCAGCTGGATATCGGTGATGATCAGATCGGGCAGAAAGGCGCGGGCCCGCGCCACCGCTTCCCGCCCATCGCGCACCCCTTCGGCCACAAACTCATGCGCCCGCAGCAGATCGCAGAAAAGTTTGAGGTTCAATTCGTTGTCCTCGACAACAAGCACCCTTTTTGCCACGTCCGCGCAATCCTTCACCCAAGCCCAAAGCGAATAGGCAATGCGTGCGCCTGTGACAAATCAAGACGCGATGGTGCTGGCGCTCGGCGCGCTCGGCTGGGCGCTGAGCGCGCCCGACCGGGCCGATCGATTGCTGGCGCTGACCGGGCTCGATCCCCAGACGCTGCGCGCCAGTGCCGGCGAACCGGCAACACTTGCGGCCGTGCTCGGTTTTCTCGAATCGCATGAGCCTGATCTGCTCGCCTGCGCCCAGGCGCTCGACACAACTCCCACCGCGCTCGTCAAGGCGCGCCACGCACTGGAAAACTGATGAAGCCGCTGCTGATTACCGATTGTGACGAAGTTCTGCTCCACATGTCACGCCACTTCGGCACCTGGCTGGGGGAGGCGCACGACATCGATTTCAAGCTCGCCCATGGCGATATGGCGACCAGCATGACCCGGCGTGATGGCACGCCCTTGGCCCGCGACGAGATGTGGGGCTTTCTATCGGGCTTCTTTCCGGCCGAAATGGGCCGCCAGACGCTGGTGCCCCACGCCGCCGAGTCGATCGCCGCGCTGTCGCAGATCGCCGATATCGTCATCCTCACCAATCTGCAGGATCACTGCGCGCCTGCACGCGCGGCCCAGCTCGAATCCTTCGGCATTCAGCACCGCGTCGTCACCAATCAGGGTGGCAAGGGCGCCCGCATCGCCGCGCTGGTTGAAGAATGCGGCCATCCAGTGACGGTGTTCGTCGATGATCTTGCCGTCCATCTCCAATCCTGCGCGGATCACGCCCCGCAGGTGCACCGGCTGCACATGGTGTCAGAGCCCGAGCTCGCGCCCCATGTGTCGCCTGCGCCTGCCGCCCACGCTCGAATCGATGACTGGCGCGTTGCGCGGGACTGGATTGCCGCCCGCTTTGCCGAAGCGGTGCCTGCCAGCGCTTGACCGGTAGCGCCCCGCCGTGGTTGAGCCTGTTGTCATGACCGATCGAATCGACACCAAGCTGGCCGAGCTCGGGCTCGCGCTTCCCGCCGCCGCCGCGCCCGTCGCGGCTTATGTGCCCACCGTCGAAGTGGGCGGGTTGCTCCACATCTCGGGCCAGCTGCCGTTCGACGATGGCGTGCTGATGACGGGTCGGGTTGGCGAAGACCGCGATCTGGCGTTCGCGCAAAAAGCGGCGGCGCGTTGCGCGCTGATGCTGATCGCGCAAATCAAGCAGGCGCTGGGCGGGCTCGATCGGGTCGAGCGGATCGTGAAGCTTGGCGTGTTCGTCAACAGCGCGCCTGACTTCACCGATCAGGCAAAGGTCGCCAACGGCGCGTCCGAGCTGATGGTCGCGTTGTTCGGGGAGGCGGGCAAGCATGCGCGGAGCGCCGTGGGTGTCGCTGTTCTCCCGCTTGGGGCAGTGGTGGAAATCGACGCCATCATCCAGGTCGCCAGCTGAACGCGGCAGCGCAATCCGGTTGCGCGGTGCCATGAGCGAGCGCGATGTCATCGCCCGGATCGCGCCCGGTGTGGCCGGCATCGCCGCTGCTGATTGGGATGCTTGTGCTGGCCGCGACAATCCCTTTCTCAGCCACGCTTTTCTCTCGATCCTCGAAGAATCGGGCAGCGTTTCGCCGCGCACCGGGTGGCAATCAATCCCGATCGTGATCGACGGTGCGGATGGCAAGCCCGCCGCCATCGCGCCCGCTTATGCAAAGGGCCACAGCCAGGGCGAATATGTCTTCGATCACGCCTGGGCAGACGCGTGGCATCGCGCTGGCGGCCAATATTATCCAAAGCTGCAGATCGCGGTGCCCTTTACCCCCGTGCCCGGGCCTCGGCTGCTGCTGCGCGATCTGTCCCTCGCGCCGTCGCTCATCGCCGCGCTTGAGGCGGTGACGGTGCAGCAGGGCCTGTCGACCGCGCACGCAACCTTTGTCGATCCCGCCCAGCTGCCGCTGTTCGAGCAGGCCGGCTGGCTGATTCGCGCCGGCACCCAGTTCCACTGGCGCAATGACGGCTATGGCTGTTTCGATGATTTTCTGGGCGCGCTCGCCAGCCGCAAGCGCAAGGCGATCCGCAAGGAGCGCGCCGCCGCTACGGATGGGCTCACCATCCGCCATGTCACCGGCGCTGCATTGACCGAGGCCGATTGGGACGCCTTTTGGGTATTCTACCAGGATACCGGCGCGCGCAAATGGGGCACGCCCTATCTCACCCGGTCCTTCTTCTCGCTGCTGGGTGAGCGAATGGGCGAGCGGGTGCTGCTCATCCTCGCTGAACGCGATGGACGGCCGATCGCCGGCGCGCTCAATCTGATCGGCAATGATACGCTATATGGCCGCTATTGGGGCGCGACCGAGGAGGTACCCTTCCTCCATTTCGAGCTCTGCTATTATCAGGCGATCGATGCGGCCATCGCCCGCGGGCTGCAATCGGTGGAGGCAGGCGCGCAAGGCGAGCACAAGCTCGCGCGCGGCTATGCGCCCGTTGCGACATGGTCGGCGCATTATATTCCCGATCCCAATTTTCGGCGCGCTATCGCCGATTATCTGGTGCGCGAACGCGAGGCGGTCGCGGCTGACCGCGCCTATCTGGGCGAGATGATGCCGTTCAGGAACGCGGCGGGGTAAGCTCGGCCTTGGTCAATACCGGGCCCGGTTTGCTGTGGTCGATCCGGAACACCGCGCTGGACCCGTCGCGCCACAGCGGGATCAGCCCTGCCTCCAGCTTTGGGTCATATTCAGGCGGCTGGATCAGCCACACATAATCGAACGCATCGCGCGGGAACTTCGCCAGCGACCGGCTGATCGGCCGCCACCATTCGCGCGGGCACTGGACATGCGTGACAATTTGCGAGGGATCATGCTGAAAACCGCGCGCGGGCTTATAGCGTGTCGTCAGCAGTTGCGCGCCCGCCATCGACCATTGATCGTTCGAATAGGCCATCCGCCGTTCGAGCGCGAGCGCCGGCACATGCTCCAGCCGCGACATCGCCCATTCATTGTGGCAGGTCTCGCCGACAAAACTAACGAGCCGCGCCCCAACGGGAATATGCTCAAGCGCTTTCAGCTCGCGATCATAGGACTGGTCGTAAAGCCAGAAGCTCACCGTCGTCGCCGCGATGCGGACCGTGAAGAAGGCAAGACCGAGCAGCGCCAGTGTGGCGGTGCCGCGCATCGACAGGCCCTTGCGCGGGCGCAGCGCGATCAGCGCGATCGCCATCATGAACGGGGCAAGCCGCATATCGGCATAGGCCGATCCGAACACGATTCGCGGCAGCAGGATGAAAACGGCGAGCAGAAACAGCGCCGATAGCGCCAGGTTGCGAGAATATTCGATATTGGGGTCGCGAACCCCCTTGAACAAGATGAGATAGACCACGCCGACCGAGGCAATATCGAAGGCCTGCCAGCGATCGCGCATCACCATGGTCAGCCAGCCGACCTTGGCGCGCCAGTTGAACCAGTCCCCAGTGCCGCCGCTCACATGCGTGCCGCTGCGCCAGGCGATCATTAGCCCGAGCGGCAGCGCAAGCGGCAGGCAGCCCAAACAGGCACGCAGCCAAGCGTTGAACCAGCGATGGCCACGGTCATGCTGGCGGATCAATTCGGCCGAAAAGGCAAGCACGCCCAGCACGCCCCAGCCAAAGGTGTGGCACAGCCATAACAGGCAGGACAGCGGCACGAAAATCACCGCGCGCAACTGCAGATGGCCCAGCCGAGCCAGCCGCAACCACAGCCCGAAGGCGTTCAACGCAATGCCCATCGACAGGGCGAAATTGACGAAGCCGAAATGGAAGGGGAAGCTATAGGCAAGCGGCAACGCGAACAGTGCGGTCGCCGGAATGCGGCCATGCACTTCACGTGCGATCCACAACAGGCCAGTGACGATCATCGGCGGGATCGTCAGCACGATCAGCTTGACGGCCAGCTCCAGCCCGAAAATCTTGGCCAGTGGAATGATGAGCAGATCAAGCCCGAGATTGCCGATCAGCGACCAGTTGAAATGATACCAGTCAGCCAGCCACACATGGTCTTGCAGGGCGAGCTGCACGCGGTATCGGCCCATATGCCCGGGCAGATCGACGAGCGGCGGGATATCGGGCCAGAGCAGGGGGATCGCCGCCACGCACGCCGCGGCGATTACGAACCAGCGCGTTTGCCACCAACGAAGATCATGCGCCCGGTCCATGGCCGTTGCTCTATGCATGGCACGCGGCGACCCGCAAGGTTCAACATGTGTTCCGATTGCCGGGGGCAGGGCGCCAAGTCGGCGGAACCAGTGCTCAGGCGGCCTTCATGCGGGCCGGCACGAGCCGTTCGGACGTCAGCGCTGCCCGCTCGCCCTCATGGCCGCTCTCATGATATTCGGCGTCTTCGTTGACCGCCCAGATATCATAGACACGCGCCCCGGCCTCGATGTTGCGCACCGTCAGCATCGCGGTCATCATCGCATGGTCCTGGTTGTTGTAGCGGTGCATGCCATTGCGCCCGACCAGGTGGAGCGTGGGATATCGCGCCTCCAGCTCGCCGCGCATCGCCTCGACATTGGCTTTGTAGGCGTCGTCATAGACCGGATAGGCCTTTTCCTGCCGAACCACGCGTCCGCCCACCACCGTCTTGGGATCGGCCAGGCCAAGCGTCGCCAGCTCGGCGGTCGCGAGCGCAATCAGCTCGTCGTCGGCGGCCGACCACAGGCCGTCGCCTTCGAAGCAGAAATATTCAAGGCCCACACACGCCAGCGCCTCATCAGGTACCATTTCGGGTGACCAGCTGCGGAAATTCTGGACGCGGCCCACCTTCACTCGGGGGTCGTGGATGTAAATCCAGTTGTCGGGAAAAAGATCATCCGCGCGGATCATCAGCGCCACCGTCAGAAAGTCACGATAGCTCAGCGCCAGCGCATTGTTCATCGTCGATGGCAATGGGTGGATGCGCCCCGCCAGCTCGCGCATCGGTGCCGATGAGATGACATGCGCGGCGTTGATTGTCAGCATCTCGTCACCGCGTCGCGCCATCACGCGCCAGCGACCGGTCGTCTGATCCTGGCTGATCTGGTGGAGCGCCGTGCCCATCAGCACTGCATTGCCGCCTTCGACCACGCGGTCGCGCGCTGCATCCCACATCATGCCCGGGCCACGCCGCGGATAGCGAAAAGTTTCGAGCAGTGATTTCACGGCCATGCCGTCGTTGCGCCGCTTGTGCAGGCCAAGCGATCGCTTCAACCCGTCGATCACCGCGCCGCCCAGGCTAAGTCCCTTGATGCGTTGTGCCGCCCAGTCCGCCGACATTTCGTCGCAGGGCATGCCCCATACCTTCTCGGTATAGGTCTTGAAGAAAATCGAATAGAGCTTGTGGCCGAACTGGTTGACCACCCATTGCTCGAACGAGCGCGGGTCCTTGGTCGGGAACATCTTCGCTTTGGCATAGCTCAGCATGCACATGGTGGAACGCCAGATGCCCAGGTTCATCAGCGCTTCGAACCCACGCAAGGGGTAGCTGTAGAACTTGCCCTCATAATAAATGCGGCTCATCCGCGGGCGTTCGATGAAATCGTCGGGCAGGATCTCGTTCCAGAGATCGACCACTTCCTGCGATTTCGAGAAAAACCGGTGCCCGCCAATGTCGAAGCGGAACCCTTCATATTCAACGGTCCGGCTGATCCCGCCGACATAAACGGGGTCCTTTTCGATCACCGTGACCGAATAGCCCCGCTTGGTCAGCTGATAAGCGGCTGTGAGGCCCGCCGGGCCAGCACCGATGATGGCAACATCAACGGCTTGGTCGTGCGGCATATGCTGGCGTCCCCCAAAGCGATCATGACAGGGACAGCTTTGGTGGAAGGACGGTTAACACATCGCTAAAATACGCAAAATTAACCGTCGCGCCGCCCCAAAAGCCGCAGTCGGAGCGCGTTGAGCTTGATGAAGCCGGCCGCGTCGCGCTGGTCATAGGCACCCTGGTCATCCTCAAAGGTCACGACCTTTTCGCTATAGAGCGAATAGGGCGATTTCCGGCCGATCACATAAACGCCGCCCTTGTAGAGCTTCAGCCGTACCGTGCCCGTCACCTTGGCCTGGCAGTGGTCGATTGCCGCCTGCAGCATCTCGCGCTCGGGGCTGAACCAGAAGCCGTTATAGACCAGCTCGGCATAACGCGGCGCGAGCTCGTCCTTCAGATGCGCGGCCCCCCGGTCGAGCGTCAGCTGCTCGATGCCGCGGTGCGCCAGGTGATAGATGGTGCCGCCCGGCGTCTCGTACATCCCGCGCGATTTCATGCCGACGAAACGATTCTCGACCAGATCGAGCCGGCCAATGCCGTGCGCGCGGCCCAGATCGTTGAGCTTGGCCAGCAACGTCGCGGGCGACATCCCTTCGCCGTTGAGCGCCACGCCGTCGCCGCCCTCGAAATCGATCGTGATGATCTCCGGTACATCGGGCGCATCCTCCGGGTTCACGGTGCGCGAAAAGACATAATCGGGCACTTCCTCCCACGGATCCTCGAGCACCTTGCCCTCGGACGAGGTGTGGAGGATGTTCGCGTCGGTGGAAAACGGCGCCTCGCCGCGCTTGTCCTTGCTCACCGGAATCTGGTGCGCTTCGGCGAATTCGATCAACCGCGTGCGGCTGGTCAGATCCCATTCGCGCCAGGGTGCGATCACCTTGATATCGGGTGCCAGCGCATAATAGCCGAGCTCGAAGCGGACCTGATCATTGCCCTTGCCGGTCGCGCCGTGGCTCACCGCATCGGCGTTTACCTGCCGTGCAATCTCGATCTGGCGCTTGGCGATCAACGGCCGGGCGATGCTGGTGCCGAGCAGGTATAGCCCCTCGTACAGCGCATTGGCGCGCATCATCGGGAAGACATAATCCTTGACGAAGGTCTCGCGCAGATCGTCGATGAAGATGTGTTCGGGCTTGACGCCGGCCATCTCGGCCTTGCGCCGCGCGGGTTCCAGCTCCTCGCCCTGGCCAAGATCGGCGGTGAAGGTCACCACCTCGCACCCATAGGTCTGCTGCAGCCATTTCAGGATCACGCTGGTGTCCAGCCCGCCCGAATAGGCAAGAACGACTCGGTTGATTTTGTCGGTCATCGGCATGATCCTTTAGGCGGTAACGCTGCGCGCCCTAAGCGAGCAGCAGCGCACGTGCAACCGGAGAGGGGCTAGTGGCGGAGAACAAGACCAAGCCGACCGCAGTGTCGGTCGATGAGTATCTGGCCAGTGTCGAGCCGCCACTGCGGCGGGAGGATGCCACCGTCGTCATGGCAATGATGGCGCGCATCTCGGGCGAGCCGGCGGCGATGTGGGGTCCGTCGATCATCGGCTATGGCAGCCATCACTACGTCTATGAAAGCGGCCGTGAGGGAGACACCGCGCGCATCGCCTTTTCCCCGCGTAAACCGCAACTGGTGCTCTATGTCGGTGCCAGCGAACCCGATGTCGCAGCACTGCTGCCATCGCTCGGCAAGCACAGCACCGGCAAGGGCTGCCTTTACATCAAGAAGCTCGCCGACATTGACATGGCCGTGCTCGAGCAAATCGTACGGGTCGCCTGGGACCGGCTCGGTTAGCCCCTGCGCGTGATCCACATCCCCACCGCCCCAGGGCTGCACTATGCAGGCGATCTCGCGGCGTGGCTGGCCGCCTTTATTGGCGGGCAGTGGGTCTATCGGCGGCGACGCGCGAGCGTAGAGGACCTCGCCCGGCAGACCGCGCCGAGCTATTTTGTCAGCCTGGCCGCAGGCGGCGCTGTCGGCGCCTGGTTGTTCGGGTCGCTCAACACGCTGCAGGGTGCCTACCCCGCGCCGTCGCACTCGATCGCAGGCGCGCTAGCGGGGGCGATTCTTGCGGTCGAGCTGTGGAAATGGGCGCAAGGCGTGCGCGGATCGACCGGCGGGCCCTTCATCATCCCGCTCGCGCTCGGCATCATCGTCGGCCGCTGGGGGTGTCTGTTCGCAGGCCTCACCGACCAGACCTATGGCACCCCCACCGCGCTCCCCTGGGGCGTGGAGCTCGGTGACGGCATCGCCCGCCACCCGGTGCAGCTTTACGAATCCGTTGCAATGCTCGCCTTTCTCGCTGTTTACTGGCGCTCGCTCATCCGCGTTCGGCCCTGGGCGGTGCGCCACGGCTTCCACGCCTTCGTCCTCGTTTACGCGGCGCAACGATTTGCGTGGGAATTCATCAAGCCCTATCCTCGGCTGATCGGACCGCTCAACCTGTTCCACCTGCTCATGATCGGACTTATCGGCTATGCACTTATCTGGATCGCTCGCGGCCGCACCGCTCAAGCCGCCGCCTGATCGCAAGCCCGCGCCCTATATCTTCCATAGCCAGACGACGAGCCTGTGCGAGACCTGCCTCGAGACCGTCCCCGCCAAGGTGATCATCGACGAGGAAGGCGTCCATTACCTCAAGCGCTGCCGCGCACACGGCGTGCAGAAGACGCTGATCAGCGACGATCCGGTCTATTGGCGCGCGCAGAAGGACTGGCTCAAGCCCGGCGATCGCCCCTTGCAGACCCAGACCCGCACCGAGGCGGGCTGCCCATTCGATTGCGGCCTCTGCCCCGATCACGAGCAACATAGCTGCCTTGCCATTATAGAGATCAACGCCGCCTGCAACCTCGCCTGTCCGGTCTGCTTTGCCGATGCCGAGGACATGCACGGCAGCCACCTGCCGCTCGACGTGATCGAGGGTATGCTCGATGCGCTAGTCGCCAGCGAAGGCGAGCCCGATCTCGTCCAGCTCTCGGGCGGCGAGCCGACGCTGCACCCGCGCTTCTTTGAGATACTCGATGCGGTAAAGCGCCGCCCGATCCGCCATCTGATGATCAACACCAACGGCATCCGCATCGCGCAGGACCCGGCCTTCGTCGCGCGCCTCGCCAGCTATGCGCCGCGGGTGGAGGTCTATCTCCAGTTCGACAGCCTCGATGACGAGGCGCTGCTCGATCTGCGCGGCGCCCGCCTCTCGCGGATCCGCCAAGGCGCGCTCGAGGCGCTGGAGCGCGTCGGCCTCTCGACCACGCTCGTCGCGGTCATCAAGCAGGGGGTGAATGACGGCGAGATCGCGGCCATCGTCGATCACGCGCTCGGCTGGTCGTGCGTGCGCGGCGTCACCTTCCAGCCCGTGCAGGATGCCGGGCGCAACGAGGGGTTCGATGCCAAGGCCAACCGGATGCTGCTCAGCCAGATCAGGCGCGAGGTTGTGAAGGCCGGTGTCTTCGATGCCGAGGACATGATTCCCCTGCCGTGCAACCCGGATCAGATCTGCATCGGCTATGGCCTTCGTGCCGGGCGGAGCGTGACGCCGATCACCTCACTGCTCCCGCGCGAACTCATCCTCAACGGGCCGAACACGGTGAGCTACGAGGCCTATCCGGCGCTCAAGGAAGCGGTGCTCAACCTGCTCAGCCTCGCCACCACCCAGTGCAACACTGGGGACAAGCTTGCGGGCGTGCTGTGCTGCCTGCCCCAGGCGCTGGTGCCGGCTGAACTGGGCTATGAAAACAGCTTCAGGGTGGTGATCATGCAGTTTCTCGATCGCTATAACTTCGATTTGGCGACGGTGAAGCGGAGCTGCGTGCATTTCGTCACGCCGGACGGCCAGATCATCCCGTTCGATACCTATAACAGCTTCTATCGCCCGGGCGCGGAAGGCGCCGCCCTGCTCGCGCGCGCAAGGGCCGCTAAATGACCCGGTTGTTCGGCGGCCTGCTGATCGCGATCGGCATTTTGGTGATGACGAGCACCGGGCTGTGCTCGCTCTACGTCATCATCGCCGGCTTCGTCGCTGCAATGCGTGAGCCCGAGCTTTTCCTGTTCCCGTTGATCTTCGGCGGGGTGCCGTTCGTTATCGGACTCGGTCTTTACCGATGGGGGAGATGGTTGCTGCGCCGGGCCGAAGCCGACATCGGTGACAGCTGAAGCGACCGTCCGGACCCCGAACACCTTCAATCACCGTCACCCCGGACTCGACCCCGGGGTCCCGCTTTCTACCTCGGTTTACTCCGCCGCCTGCAGCACGTCCGCCATCTGCTCGGCCCGATATTCGCGCTCGCGCTCGTACATATAGTCGCGCGTCATCGGCAGCGCGTGGCGGTTCTTGGCGAACTGCACCTGGTAATTCACCAGCCCGCCATATTTGAACGCGCACAGGGCGCCTGCCAGATAGAATTGCCACATCCGAAAGAAGCGCTCGTCATACAGCGCAATAATCGCCTCGCGCGCTGCGGTCGTCCGGTCATACCAGTGCTGCAGCGTATAGGCATAGTGTAGCCTAAGCACCTCGACATCGGTCAGGTAAAAGCGCAGCCCCTCATTTGCCTTCACGATTTCGGACAAGGCCGGATTGTACCCGCCCGGGAAGATATATTTGACCGTCCATTTGTCGGTGACAGACGGCGGCCCTGCGCGGCCGATGGTATGGAGCAGCATCACCCCGTCATCGTTCAGCAGGTCGCGGCACTGGCGCATGAAGGTCGCGTAATTGGGGGTGCCGACATGCTCGAACATGCCGACCGAAACGATTCGGTCGAACTTGCCCGTCACATGGCGGTAGTCGATCAACTCGAAGCGCACCTTGTCGGCAACGCCGGCCTCCTCGGCGCGGCGGCGCGCCACCTTTAGCTGCTCTTCGGACAGCGTCACGCCGAGCACCTCGGCCCCTGTCTTTTGGTGGATGTACAACGCCAGTCCGCCCCAGCCGCAGCCAATGTCGAGCACGGTCATGCCGGGTTCGAGCGCGAGCTTGGCGGCGATATGCGCTTTCTTGTCGTCCTGCGCCTGCTCCAGGCTGTTGGCGGGGTCGGTGAAATAGGCGCAGCTATATTGCCGGTCGGCATCGAGGAAGAGATCGTACAGCCGGTCCGACAGATCGTAATGATGCGCGACGTTGCGCTTCGATGCGCGCGCGCGGTTGATCCGGCCCAGCCGGTGCGTGACCGCCTCGATCGCGCGGGTTGCGGGCGATGCCTGCAGCGCGCGGGCGCCGTCTTCCCACAGGTCGTTGGCGGTCATCAGCGTGACGAGGCCGAGCACGTCGCCATGATCGACCGTCAGCCGGCCGTTCATATAGGCCTCGCCCGCGCCGAGGCCCGGATCGCGGATGATGGCGCTCGCTGCGCCCTTGTCGGTAAAGCGGATCGTGACATCGGGCATCGCCGGGTCGGCGGTGCCGAAGCTGCGGGTCTGGCCATCATGGTGAACAACGGTGAGGCGACCGCGCTTTACCCGGCTCGCCAGAAATAAATCAATAATGGCCATATCTGCGGTCTTATGCTCCCCCGAGCGTTCTAGATTCCAGCGAAGGAGTCATATTCGACATTGTCTTCCCAATAGCCGCCCTGGCCCAATCCAAAGCCGCCAAGCGATTCTACGGCCTCTATGCCCATCACATATTTGGCCTGCTTATAGCCGAGAAGACGTTCAGCCCGCAGCCTGATTGGCGCGCCATGCGGAATGGTGATCGGCGCATCGTTCATCATCCACGCAAGAATGGTCTGCGGATGGAACGCATCGAACATGTCCACGGATTCATAGTAATTCTTACCATGAAAGAGATCGGCGCAATGAAAGACGATGTAGCGCGCACTTGGCTTTACATCGGCGATTTTCAGGATGTCTCCCAGCACCGGGCCATGCCACTTGCCGATCGCTGACCATCCCTCCACGCAATCGTGGCGGGTGATCTGGGTGCGGGCTGGCATCGACTTGAGCTGCGCCAGCGACAGCGCCATCGGACGATTGAAGAGGCCCGTTATCTGGAGCTTCCAGTTGGCGAACTTCTCTGCTGCCATCGCAGTAAATTCGGGCGTACCCGGATTCAGCGTGCCGTTGGCGCGGAAGACGGGGGACATCTGGTCCGGCCGGAATTCCTTGGCCAACGAATGACGATCGGAAATCGCGAGCTGCAGCCCGCGATGGACATCGTCCGCCGAGAAGAGAATTTTCCGGAAGCTCTCGTTCTGCGCGAGCTTGTCGCAGCCCGAGAGCAGCAGCCCGGCGCCGGCAGTGGCGCCGCCGACCAGGGCGCGGCGTGTGATCAGTTTCGACATCAATGGTTGTCCTTGGGAACGCGCCAGTAACCTGTAATCATTGATCGAATTTCGCCGATCGGCCCTGCGAGAATGACAAGGGCGAGGTGGACGATGATGAAGCCAATCAGCGCCACCATCGCGATGAAGTGAATCGAGCGCGCTGACGAGCGGCCACCGAACAGGTCGATCAGCCATGGCCACGCGGCGTCCATCCCGGGCGACATGGCAAGACCGGTCAAGATGATCGCCGGGATCATGATGAAGATCGCGCTCGCATAGGCAATCTTCTGCAGCACGTTGAAAGCGCCCGGATCCTTGGGATCGTGGAAACGCAGCGCCAGATGTTCCTTGATATCGTACCACAGGTGGCCCGGCGTGATTTCATGCGCCTTGATCGTCAGCTGCTTCTGGAAATGGCGGTTGATCAAGCTGGAGATCATGAAGCCAAGCAGCGCGAAGCCAAGCACCAGCGCGAAGAAAAGATGCCAGCGCCGCGACAGCGCCAGATTATAATTGCCTGGAATCGTCACCCAGCCCGGCCAGTGCGGCAGGTGAATCCATGCCGGATCGGGGTTCGCGCCAAACTGTCCCCAATAGAGATGCGGATGCGCGTTCAAAATGCCCAGCCCACTGCCGATCATGATGAAAACGGTCACGACATTGACCCAATGCCAGATCCGGGTCGACAGATTATGCTTGTAAATCCACAGCATCGCGCCCGATCCCTCACCTGACGAGGGTGTCGCCGGTGTCTCGAGCGGTCCAGCGGCGCTTGTGTCTGTCGTTACGTCCATGCTTGCCCCTTCGAAGCGGCGTTTGCGTCCTGTCTTTGGCCCTTAGCCTAACCGCCATTACGGTGCCATAGAACTCTTGGAGACATTTTCAGCGGAGCGTAGGATGATAGAGCACCACTTTTACGAACCACGAGACGGACACCGGCTTCGCCATGATCCGCTCAATGCCATGGTTGCCCCACGGCCGATCGGCTGGATCAGCACGATGAGTGCCGATAACACGTTGAATTTAGCACCTTATAGCTTCTTCAACCTGTTCAATTACAAGCCGCCCATCATTGGCTTTGCCTCGGTTGGTTGGAAGGACAGCGCACAGAACGCGCGCGAAACGGGGGAGTTCGTGTGGAACCTCGTGTCGGGCCCGCTGGCAGAGGCGATGAATGCCTCCTCAGCGATGGTCGCACCAGACGTGGACGAATTCGTGCTCGCCGGCATCCAATCCGCGCCGTCGCGGCTGGTCAGACCACCGCGCGTCGCCGCCAGCCCGGTAAGTTTTGAATGCAAGACCAGCCAGATCGTGCGGTTAACGAGTGCAGCCGGGGACGAGGTTGATAGCTGGCTCGTGCTGGGCGAGGTCGTGGGCATTCATATCGATCCAGCGATGCTGCAAGACGGCGTGTACCAAACCGGGCGCGCCCGACCGGTCATGCGGGGCGGCGGCCCGGGTGATTATTTCGCCGTCGACGAGTCGGCGCTGTTCCAGATGAGGCGGCCGGAGTGATCGATTAGTCGCCGTGAAGAGGTGCTAGGTGGGCTTGATTGCGCTGCCGACGCGCAGCATTTCGCCACGCGTGATGATCACCCTGTCGCCCAGCTTTACCGCGCCGAAAAGCTTTCGGGCAAATGCGGTCGGCACGCCAATGCAGCCATGTGTCATATATCCATCGGCGACCGAGGTGCCGTGGATGCTGACGCCGTCATTGGTCAGTCGCAGCATATAGGGCATCGGCGCGTCGTAGAGGTTGGAGACATGATCCGCATCCTTTTGGGTGATGGGAAACACGCCTAGCGGGGTCGGCTTGTCATCGGCGCCGTACAGGATTGCCGCCGTGCCGATTTCATAGCCGCCGCGAAAAACCGATAGCGTCTGCGCGGCCAGATCGACGGTGATCATGATCGGGCCGTCGGGTGCGCCGCGCTCGTCCCAATAATGATCGCCCATGTGCAGCGGGCCTTCGATCGGCAAGATGTGCTTGATCACATAGGCACCGAGCGCAGGTGGTGCGGGCAAGCCAGCCGCCGGCGCGACGCCGGGTTTACCGCCTACCAAGCCCGTTGATGGGTTGACGGTTACCTGGATCTCATCGGCGCGCAGCGGGATCGACTGGGGCGTAGGCTGGGGCACCGACTGGGGCATGGCTTGGGGCACGGCCGCAACCCGGCGCGCGGTCAATGCGCCGCTGCCCAGCAGCAGGAAACCGGCGGCTAATACCCCCGCCAGCGTCAGCATCCCCGTAACCTGGCCACCAAGAGTCGCGCGTGTCATGCGCTGGGGGATACGCCAAAATCGGCGGCGCGCTAGCCCTGCGATTGAGGCCGTCCCATCGCTGGACAATCGCCGCCGCCATTAACAAACGGGCATGTCGGTCGTCAGTCCGGTTCGGTGCAACTCCCCTTATTACCCGAGCGCTGCCTGCTTCTCCGCCGCTAGTGCGTCCAGTTCCGCCCGGCTCTTCTTCTCGCTTTCGGTTTTCAGCTGCCCGCAGGCTGCATCGATGTCGCGCCCGCGTGGCGTCCTCACCGGGGCGGAAATCCCCGCCTCGAACACGATGTTCGAAAACGACCGGATTCGCTCCGGCGTCGAGGTTTCATAGGGCGCGCCGGGCCAGGGATTGAACGGGATCAAATTCACCTTGGCAGGCAGCTGATATTTCTTGATCAGCCGCACCAGCTCGCGCGCCTCTGCATCGCTGTCATTCTTGTCCTTCAGCATCACATATTCAAAGGTGATGCGGCGCGCATTGTTGGCACCGGGATAATCGGCGCAGGCCTGTAGGAGTTCCTCGATCCCGTATTTGCGGTTGAGCGGGACGATCTCGTCGCGTACCTCCTTGGTCACGCCGTGGAGCGACACCGCCAGGTTCACCCCAATCTCCTCGCCCGCACGCGCCATCATCGGCACCACGCCGGAGGTGGAGAGCGTAATCCGCCGCTTGCTCAGCGACAGGCCATCACCGTCCATGATCAGCTTCAGCGCATCGCGCACCGCCTCGAAATTATAGAGCGGCTCGCCCATCCCCATCATCACGATGTTGGTCAGCAACCGCCCCTCGGGCTGGCTCGGCCATTCGC
>CAZXBM010000061.1:0-20107 GCA_964638495.1 uncultured Stakelama sp.
CGGGCGACCTCGTATCGATTGCCGAAGTGGTCCGCGATCTGTTCCGTGCCGATGATCAGCCCGAGCAAAGCTATTCGGAGCGCCAGATTTTCGAAGCGGCCACTAGCCGGCTTGCGCGCGAACTTGCCGCCATGGAGCAGGTCGATGAGCCGACCGCGCAGGAGAAGATTCTGGAGATCCTCCGCAAAGCGGCTGCCATTCACAACAAGGACAAGGAACCGGCCTGATCTGGCACGGCCTGTTCGGTAACAGATAAGGGGCGGTCGGCAACGGCCGCCCTTTTCGTTTGCGGGTTGCAGACAGGTGTGTTATTCAAACAACACACAATGAGAAGGAATGTTGATGCGCGTTTTGATGTTCATGGCGGTGCTGCCGCTCGCTGCATGTTCTGCTGGTGGTCTCTCGGATAGCGGCGGCGTTGCCGGAACAGGATCGGGCACCACACGAACCTTTGCAGTTTCAGATTTTAAGGGCGTCGCCCTGCGCGGGTCGGACGATGTCCAGGTCACCACCGGTGCCGCCTTCGCCATTCGCGCGGAAGGGCCGGCCGAGGTGCTCGATCGCCTCAAGATCGAACGCGACGGGGATATGCTCAAGATTGGTCGCAAACGGGATCTAAGCTTCAACTGGGGCGACCAGAAAAGCGCGCGGATCTTCGTCACGATGCCCAGCATCGTCAGGGCGACGATCGCTGGATCGGGCGACATGTCGGTCGACCGGGTGGCAAGCGGCGATTTTGAGGGCGGGGCTGCAGGGTCGGGCAATCTTTCGATTGCTGCGCTCAGTGTCGCCAATGCCGAGTTCTCGATCGCAGGCTCGGGCGACATTTCAGCCAAGGGCGCCGCCGAGACGCTCAACATGTCCATTGCGGGTTCGGGCGATATCGATGCCAGCGGCGTTAAGGCCAGCGGCGGTGATGCCTCCATTGCCGGATCGGGCAACATCCGCGCCGACATCAATGGCAAGGCCACCGTATCGATCCTGGGATCGGGCGATGCCGATATGGGCCCCAATGCGGTCTGCGAGATATCGAAATTGGGATCGGGATCGGTGACCTGCGGCAAGTAGCTTGCCGTCGCTTCATTTTCAGTGCCATGCTCTGAAAATGAAGCACGGGGTTCTGTTCTGCGTCGCGTTGATGAGCAGCGGCACCGCGATGGCGGCCGACCGGACCTATTCGCTCACCAGTTTCAACCGGGTCCGGGTCGAAGGGCCATTCGACGTCACGCTGACGACCGGCAAATCGCCGGCCGGCCGCGCAAGCGGCGACGACCGCGCACTGGACGCGCTGGTTGTTACCGTGGAGGGGCAGACGCTGGTGTTGCGGCTGCGCGCGCTGGCGGTGGGCGAAAGCGCCGCGCCACCCAAGGTGCCGCTGGCCATCACGCTCTCCACGCTGCAACTTTCCTCGGCCAATGTGCGCGGCAATGGCCGCCTGGCCGTCAAGGGAATGAAGGGGCAACGGATCGATCTGTCGATCAATGGCGCGGCAACAATGGCGGTGACCGGGCTCGATGCGGACCAGCTCAATGCAGCGATCATCGGCTCGGGCACGATGACGCTGGCCGGCCATGCCGCGCGAGCACGTTATCAATTGTCAGGCGCCGGGACATTCGAGGCGACAGCGCTCGTCGCCGATGATCTGGTGGCGCGGTCCGAAGGGAGTGGCGAAACCCATGTTGCCGCCCGCTTCACCGCCGATGTCACCTCAAGCGGGCTTGGCACCGTCACCGTTGCGGGCAAGCCGGCGTGCAAGGTGCAGTCGGCGGGTGGCGCGATTATCTGCAATTCGCAGTAGCACCGGTTACAGTAACGATAACGCGGCCAGCCTGCCCATCAGCGCGGCGGGCATCTGATCGGTTTCGCTCTCGCCATCCAGCAGATCAGCGGGCGCATCCGCCGCTTCGAGATAGCGCCAGCCCTGATGCGCGCGCTTGGGGGCCGCGCGCACCAGTACGAGCGCCGGATCGAGGTGGATCGCCACCTTGCCCTCATCCGCCTCACCGAAATGGGTGATGCGCGACCTTGCGACCAGCTGGTGCTTCAAGATCCAGAACAGCGATCCCTGCTCCACGATCTCCGCGTGCCGCTTAGGCAGATAGCGCGTGGTGAGGAAAACAGGCCCAGCCTCGGCGCGGGCCTGCAATCGTTCGGCAAGATGATCGGTGCCGGTCGCGCCAAAGGCGACCTTGGTCAGGTGAAGCGGCATGCGGCCGATGTGGCGCTCTTGGCGCGCGCGTCAAGTCAGCCGGTCAGCCCGGTCGCAAAGGCCAGCCCCAGAAACGCGAAAAAGCCCATCGAATCGGTCGTCATCGTCACGAAGATGGAGGAGGAAACGGCCGGGTCGGTCCGCATCCGGTCAAGCGTCACCGGCACCAGCACGCCCGCCAGCCCAGCGACAAGGATGTTGGTGAGCATGGCAGCCGCGATCACGCCGCCCAGATGCGCGTTCTGGAAAACGATCGTCACGCCGGTGCCGATCACTACTGCGATGGTCGCCCCGTTGAGCAACGCCACGCGGATTTCGCGTCTGATCGTGCGCCAGGTGTTCGAATCGGTCAGCTGGTTGGTGGCGATGGCGCGGACCGTGACCGCCATTGTCTGGGTACCGGCATTGCCGCCCACCCCCGCCACGATCGGCATCAGCGTGGCGAGCGCCACCATCCGCTCGATCGTGCCCTCAAACGCGGCGATGATCGATGATGCGAGCAACGCGGTAAATAGATTCGCGATCAGCCAGCGCACCCGCGTCTTGTAGCTTTCGATCACCGGCTCGTTGATGTCGCCTTCGCCCGCGCCCGACAGCCGCAGGATATCCTCGCCCGCTTCCTGGCTGATGATGTGGACGATATCATCGACCGTGATCATCCCCACCAGCCGCCCGGCGTGATCGATCACCGCGGCCGAGATGAGCGCATATTTCTGGAAACGCAGCGCCACTTCTTCCTGGTCCATGTCGACCGGGATCAGCGTCTGCTCGCGCTTCATCACATCGGCCATCGAGACGATGCGGGGCGTGCGCATGATCCATGAAAGCTGGCACGTGCCGACCGGCTTGTGCGCCGGATCGACAATGAAGATTTCCCAGAAATCGGTGGTCAGATCGTCATTGCCGCGCAGATAATCGAGCACGTCGCCCACGGTCCAATGCTCGGGCACCGCGATCAGCTCGCGCTGCATCAGGCGGCCGGCCGATTCCTCGGGGTAGGACAATGCCTCTTCGATCGCGGCGCGATCATCCGGGTCGAGCGCGCGCAGCACCGCGCGTTGGTCGCTCTCCTCCATATCCTCGATGATGGCGACGGCGTCGTCGGTATCGAGTTCGGCGGCGATATCGGCGATCTGTGACGGATCGAGCGCATCGATCAGCGCCTCACGCACATAATCGTTCATCTCGGCAAAGACATCGCCGTCGAGCAGATCGGTGATCGCGGTGGCCAGCGCGGCGCGCTGGTCGGCGGGCACCAGCTCGAACAGATCGGCGATATCGGCTGGGTGGAGCGGCTCGACCAGCGCGCGCGCGCCTTCTGCGTCACCGCGATCGACCGCCTCCATCACCGCCGAGACAAAGGCCGGCTTCAGCCGATCGTCCGCATCGAGCTGGGTCGCGTCGACCTCGTTCAGTTCGGTCTCGCTCATCGTCTGACCTCCTGTCGGTTGGCACGCCTTGTTGCTCTAGCCGGGCATGCCCGCAAAGCCAACATCGCCCCGCCGGTCCGCGCGCCTTGATTTGCAACCCGCCGCCGCCCTCGCTAGGGCCGCTTCCAGACACCATAGCTCCAAGGACATTTCATGGCCGACCATTTCGAAACGCTGACGATGACGCTCGAATCGGGCGATGTGACGATCAAGCTGCGCCCCGATCTCGCGCCGGGCCATGTCGAGCGGATCGCGACGCTCGCCAATGATGGGTTCTATGATGGCGTCGTTTTCCACCGCGTCATCCCCGGTTTCATGGCGCAGGGCGGCGACCCCACCGGCACCGGCACCAGCGGCTCCGACAAGCCCGATCTCAAGGCCGAGTTCAGCCGCGAGCCGCATGTGCGCGGCACCTGCTCGATGGCGCGGACCAGCGCGCCCAACAGCGCCAACAGCCAGTTCTTCATCTGCTTTGACGATGCCGGCTTCCTCGACGGCCAATACACCGTGTGGGGCGAAGTGAGCGAGGGCATGGAGCATATCGACGCGCTGCCCAAGGGCGAGCCGCCGCGCAGCCCCGGCAAGATCGTCAGCATGCGCGCAAGCTAAGCCTGGGGCGCCTCCAGCGTCTCGATCAACCAGTCGTGGAACAGCTTTACCGGGCGCTGCTGCAGCGCCCGGGGGCGGCAGACGAACCAGTAGCTGTACGGGCTTTCCACGACGATATCGAACAGCCGCACTAGCCGCGGATCATGCGCATTGTCGAAATGATTGGCGTGCATGAACGCGACACCCAGCCCCTGCGCCACCGCCTCCAGCATCAGCGCGCCCGAATCGAAATGGTCGATCGCCAGCGGCTCGAGATCGGGCAGGGCGGCGGCGTTGCGCCAGGTGGTGAAGGTGTCGGGAATATCGCGGTGGACCAGCGCGGTCAGCCCGGCAAGCTGGCGCGGATTGGTGATCGGCGTTGCGCCCTCGGTCAGCGTTTTTGCGCCTATGACATAGATTCGGTTGCGATCGAGCCGGCGGGCATAGAGCGCCGGATCGACATCGCGTTGTAGCACGATGGCAGCGTCTAACCCTTCGCCCAGCCGGGTCATGCCCTGCCCGGCGGTGTCGATATCAAGATGCAGCTGCGGATGCAGCTCGCGCAACTGGGTTAGCCGCGGGAACAGCCGCTGCGTGGCGAAAAGCGGCAGCACCCCCAATCGCAAGCGCAAGACATCGGTATTGCTGGTCAACATCTCGACCGCGTCGGAAAGGCTATCCAGCGCCGGAACGATCTGCGCGAGCAGGCGATCGCCGTCACTATTGAGCTGCATGGCCTGGTGGCGCCGGTCGAACAAGGGGCGGGAGATGAACCGTTCAAGCGCCTGGATTCGCCGGCTTAGTGCCGGAGCGGACAGCGCCAGCTCCTGCGCGGCCGCCTTGATCGAACCGAGCCGGGCAACCTGAACGAACGCTTCAATAGCAGTCAGCGGCGGCAGTCTGCGCACGTGTCTCCCCCATTTGTTGCGCCGCATCAGCGCAGTCGAATGCGGGAGTAGCAGACACCAGCCAATTCGTGCCACCTACAAATGCAGTAAACGCATTCGCGGTTATTCTTTTCGCACTTGCAGAATGATATGCTGCAGTGCACATAGAGCAGGCCTTTCAGGCATCCTCTCCTAAAACTTTCAAGGCCGGTCCCGCGAGGGGTCGGCCATTTTTTTGATCTCGTCCATATCAAACGGCGGATAGGCGCGGCCTGCGAGCAGATGACTCGCATTCATCGCATCGCTTTCCTATCTCCCGCACTCAAGAGTCTTCCGACCTGGACGGGGAGCCCGATGGCCGACAGCGAAATCTCACTGCGCAAATTGCAAGTAGCCAATGCCCGGCCGGAAGATAGCGGTCGGGGGTTGGCCCATCTGCCGCGCGCGGTGATGGCAGCGCTTGGCCTGGCCGAAGGGGATGTCATCGAAATCGTCGGCAAGCGCACCACGCCTGCGCGCGCGGTGATGCCCTATGCCGAGGACGAAGGGCTCGAAATCATCCGCATCGATGGTTTGCAGCGCGCCAATGCCGGGGCGGGATCGGGCGAGTTCGTGCAGGTCCGCAAGGTCGATTCGAAGCCGGCGACGCGAGTCGTGTTCGCGCCCGCGCAGCAGAATTTGCGGCTGCAGGGCCCGGCCAACGCGCTCAAGCGCACCTTCCTTGGCCGGCCGCTGTGCCAAGGCGATATCGTGGCGACGGCGGGGCAGCAACGCGTCGACAACATCCCGCCCAACGTCCAGCAGTTCCTGCGCGCGCCCGCCTATGCCCTGCAGGAGATTCGTCTCGCGGTGATCGCGGCGAGCCCCAAGGGCATCGTTCATATCGATGAGCATACCGAGATCGAGCTGCGCTCCGAATATGAAGAGCCCCAAGGCGCGCACCGCGCCGATGTGACCTATGACGATATCGGCGGCATGGGGCAGACGATCGATCAGCTCCGTGAAATGGTCGAGCTGCCGCTGCGCTATCCCGAATTGTTCCAGCGGCTGGGTGTCGATCCGCCCAAGGGGGTGCTGCTGCACGGGCCGCCCGGTACCGGCAAGACGCGACTTGCGCGCGCGGTCGCCAATGAATCCTCGGCCGAATTCTTCCTGATCAACGGGCCGGAGATCATGGGCTCGGCGTACGGCGAATCGGAAAAGCGGCTGCGCGACGTGTTCGAGCAGGCGACCAAGAGCGCGCCTGCCATCGTTTTCATCGATGAGATCGATTCGATTGCCCCCAAGCGCGATCAGGTTTCGGGTGAGGCGGAGAAGCGGCTTGTCGCGCAGTTGCTGACGCTGATGGACGGGCTTGAATCGCGCGCCAATCTGGTCGTGATCGCCGCCACCAATCGCCCCGATGCGATTGACGAAGCGCTCAGGCGGCCGGGCCGGTTCGATCGCGAGATCGTCGTCGGCGTCCCCGATGAGCGTGGCCGGCGCGAAATTCTGGGCATCCACACGCGCGGCATGCCGCTGGGCGACCAGGTCGATCTCGATGAGCTGGCGCGCACGACCTATGGTTTCGTCGGTGCCGATCTGGCCGCACTCACGCGCGAGGCGGCGATCGAAGCGGTGCGCCGCATCATGCCGCGCCTGAACCTGGAAGAAGGGACGATCCCGCCTGACGTGCTCGACGAGCTGTCGGTCACGCGCGAGGATTTTCTGGGTGCCATCAAGCGCGTCCAGCCGTCCGCCATGCGCGAGGTGATGGTGCAGGCACCGTCGGTGCGCTGGGAGGATGTCGGCGGGCTCGACGATGCACAGATGCGGCTGAAGGAAGGCGTCGAACTGCCGCTCAAGAATCCGGATGCCTTTCGCCGGCTCGGCATCCGCCCGGCCAAGGGTTTTCTACTCTACGGCCCGCCTGGCACCGGCAAGACCTTGCTCGCCAAGGCCGTCGCACGCGAGGCGCAGGCCAATTTCATCGCCACCAAATCATCCGACCTGCTGAGCAAATGGTATGGCGAAAGCGAGCAGCAGATCGCCAAGCTGTTCGCGCGCGCGCGGCAGGTGGCACCCTGCGTCATCTTCATCGACGAGCTCGATTCGCTGGTGCCCGCGCGCGGCGGCGGGATGGGTGAGCCGCAGGTCACCGAACGCGTCGTCAATACCATATTGGCCGAGATGGACGGGCTGGAGGAGCTGCAATCGGTCGTCGTCATCGGCGCGACCAACCGTCCGAACCTCATCGATCCGGCGCTGCTCCGGCCGGGTCGCTTCGATGAGCTCATCTATGTGTCGGTGCCCGAACGCGCGGGGCGCAAGCGCATCCTGTCGATCCAGACCGCCAAGATGCCGCTCGCAGGCGATGTCGATCTCGACGATCTCGCCGAGCGGACCGATCGCTTCTCGGGGGCGGATCTGGAGGATCTGGTCAGGCGTGCAGGGTTGCTCGCTTTACGTGAATCGATCGATCTTGCGCTTGTCGGCATGCGCCATTTCGATGCGGCGCTGAAGGATGCGCGCGCTTCGGTCACGCCCGAAATGGAGCTGGAATATGAGGCGATGGCCGCCAAGCTGAAGCAGCAAGCCTCATCGCTGCAGCCAATCGGCTTTACGCTTCCGTCCCCTCCTCGTCCGGAAGAAGTGATGCCGATGGAATAACGTCGGGCAATTGGGTCCAGGCGTGGAACACCATCACGACCAGCGCCGCCGCCGCGACCAGATACGGCAGGGGCTGGGAGAGTTCGTACAGGCCAACGCCAATCGACGGCCCCAGCACGAACGACGCGCCGTTGATCGACGTCACCTTGCCGGCGACCGAGCCCTGTCCTTCAGGCCCGACGGCAAGCGACGCGCCCGCTGTAAAGCCCGGGCGGGTAAAGCCGAAGCCGAGCGATGCCAGGCCATAAGCAAGCGCAATGCCGTAAAGCGACGTCGCCATGCCCGTAAGCGCGGTGCCGATCGCCGCGAAAATCAGACCGATGATCACCAGACGGCGCGGATCGAGATTGAGGTTGGGGATGATGCCCCATTGCGCCAACAGCGCTGCCCCCGCACCGATGATGAGGACCAGCCCGGTTGGCTGCAGCGCCATCGCCGGTGGCAGATTGAGCCGGTCAATCACCAGAAAGCCGATCGCCTGCCCCGTCATCGCCTGGGCATGCCCCATCACCAGTCCCGCCACCATCCAGGCGCGGATGCGGGGATCGAGATAGCCGACCTGCTCGCTATTCTGTGCCGTCGCCGCCGTGATGCTGGCACCGCTCGATTGGCCACCGATTGAGGGATAGGCATTGGCCGCGCCATGCCCCGGCCCGCCGCCTGCATCGCGAGGCAACATTCGATAGATCGCCACCACCATCGCCACGCCGAAGGCGGAGAAGATGAAGGCGGGCCCGGCCAATCCGATATGCACCGGCCCGAGCATGCCCAGGATGAGATATGGCGCGATGGCGGGCCCCAAGATCGTGCCCAGGCCAAAGGCCGATGCAAGCAGCGTCAGCGCCTTGGTCCGTTCTTCGCGGGTCGTGCTGCCCGCCACCAGCGCTTGCACCGCTGGTGGGGCCGCCGCGCCGAAAGTGCCATAAACCAGCCGCCCGCCGATGAAGAGCAGGAACGCCAGGCTGCCGCTGATCCAGCCATTAATCCCCGCCAGCAGGAACACGCCGCACAGGCCAAGCGAGACGGCAAAGCCGCTCATCCCCAACAATATCATCGCCCGGCGTCCATGCCGGTCAGATCGTTTCGCCCAGTAGGGGGCCGCAATCACCCACAACAACGCCGATACCGAAAAGGCTGCGGCCACGCTCGAATCGGCGACATGCAACGACCGGCCAAGCGCGGGGAGCACAGATTGCAGCGCGGTATTCCCGGCGGCGATCGTCAGCATCACCATGAACAACAGCGCGAAATCGCGGTCGGGCGCGCGCGGGAGGCTCTTGGGCACCTTCATGGCCGCTGCCAATCATAGTCGCGCGTCACCTCGGCCACGACCAGTTCGTAGCGCTCATACCAGCAGGCGCGACCGCGGTCGCGGATCGCCTTGTGCTCGGGGTGGTCGCGCCAGGCCTTGGCGCTCGCCTCATCCGCCCAATAGCTGACGGTGATGCCAAGCCGATCGGCCCCGCGAACCGCCTCCATCCCGCAATAGCCCGGCTGGGTAGCGGCGACCCGGTCCATCTCGTCGGCGGCACTGGCATAGCCGGCCGCATCGTCCTCGGTCCGCACCGACAGGAAAATCACCGCAATCTGGCCAAGGCGCTTGTTCATGCCCACCCGATGAGGTGCTTCGTGGCCTGGCGCAAGTCTATCGGCGCCGGTCGGGGCCGAAATTAAGTCCCTTGGTCACATTGTAATCAAGCACCGTCATCGCAAAAAAGGCGATCGCCTGCTTGATTCGCATCCACCAGCTTGTCCGTGCGCGATACACGCTTGACGTAATCCGCTCCGACTGGGCGACCTCGCCATTGACATAGGCCCGCACATGCGCGGCAAACGCGGCGTCCTCGATCCGCAACATCATTTCGAGATTGAGAAAAAGGCTGCGGACATCGTAATTGGACGAGCCGATATAGACGATGTCGTCGATCACGAAGAGCTTGGTGTGGAGCTTGGTCGGCTGATATTCATAGATTTCCACACGCTTCTTGAGCAGGCCTGCATAAGTGAAGCGCGATGCCCAGATCGCGGCGCCATGATCATTCTTAGAGGCAAGCACGATCCGTACCTGCCCGCGCATGCCGGCTGCATCCAACCGGCGCAGCATGCCCGGGCTCGGCGCGAAATAGGCAGAGATCAGATCCAGCCGCCGCGCGCGCTCGATATCGCGCTTGATGGCGCGCGCCCAAGGTGACAGCCGCCGCGTTGGCCCGCCGAACAGCCAGCGGACCGGACCCTCAGGCTCGCTCCAATGCCCCAGCGCCCGGCGCAGCGCGCGCAACGGGGGGCGCTCGCGCCTGGCCCAGCGCGACAGCGCGTCAAAATAACCGACAATGCGGGTGGCGGCGTCGCCCTCGATCAACAGCCCCAGGTCGCGCCACGCCTGTTCGGCCGGGGTACCAAAATAGGCATCCTCGACATTGAAGCCGCCAATGATGGCGCGCGCCTCATCTGCCAGCGCCAGCTTCTGGTGGTTGCGCAGCAGATAGCGCCGGCCCCAGCGCGGCACGAACCGGCACAGCTCCACCCCAGCCTCGCGCAGCGGATCGAAGAAGCGGTTCTGCTCGGCCGCCTCGCTGCCCAGGCCATCGACGATCATCGCCACGCTGACGCCGCGCGCTGCTGCCCGGATCAGCGCATCGCGCACCTTGGCCCCAGCATTATCGTCGACATAGATGTAATAGATGATTCGCAGCGACCGTTCGGCACCGTCGATCAGGTCGATCAGCGCCTGCAACCGGCGCGGCCCGGTATCGAGCATCGTCAGCCGGTTACCGTCCACGACGAAGCTGGGTTGGGGATCGGGTTCGGCCATGCCATTCCTTCCATGTGGCGCGATCGATTGGGTCGCAAGCCGGATTTCTTGACTCAAACGCCGGTGCCGCCTAAATCGCCGCCTTTCCGTTACATTGAAGGAAGCGTTCTTATGGCGCGCGTTACCGTCGAGGATTGCGTCGACAAGATTCCCAACCGTTTCGATCTTGTGCTGTTCGCTGCCCAGCGCGCACGCCAGGTCTCCGGCGGTGCCGAGCTGACGATCGACCGCGATCGCGACAAGAACCCGGTGGTTGCTCTCCGCGAAATCGCCGAGGAGACCGTGAAGCCCAAGCATCTGCAGGAAGCCGTGGTGCAGAGCCTGCAGCGCGTGCAGATCGACGATGACGATGCGCCCGACGAGATCGGCTCGCTGTCGGCATCGGCAGAGGCACTCCGCCTCACCGCCGCCGCACCGCCGCGCAACCAAAATTTGGGTGCTGATTACGAGGGCTGAGCCCGGCTGTTGATTCTGCCGATTGACTATAGCGTGTGGTACTCCACTATATCAGCGAGGGTCTGATGAGTGGGGTGGTACATGCTGGGTCGCATAGTCTTCGGCTTGCTGATGGCGGTGCTGTTCGCCGCCACCGCCAACGCCGCCGAGCCAGCCCTGGTGATCGATGCAAGCGCCGCGAAGGCCACGCTTGATGCACTCGATAACCCCGCACTGACGCTCGACCAAGCGCGCACCGTCGCGCGCTTGCCCGGCAACGCGGGGCTGATCCGCAAGGCGATCAACTATGGCCGCAAGGCAGACGAAGCGAGTTTTGCCGCAGCACTCCTCGCCGCCGCGCATGGTGATGATGCGGCCCCCGATCCCGGTAAGTTCCAGTTTGCCGTGGTGCGCCGGCATGCCCCGGCGCTGCGCAAAACGATGGCGCAACTCGAAGATCCGGCCACCGGGCTGATCGAATCCGCCAAGCGCCGGATCGCATTGTTCACGCCCACCAATGTCACCGGCACCATTACGGGCTATCTCATCGTCGGCGGCACGTCCGGGGGCTTTGCCTTTGGCGACCCGGTCTTTTTCCTCAATCTCGATTATTATCCGGATGCCGTGCTCGCCACCACGGTGCTGCAACATGAGATGTACCACGCCGTTCAGGGTGCCGCCCGCCCGGCACCCGCCGTCACCGAGGCGCGCAAACAGTGCCTTAAGCACATCGCCATGCCCGAGCACATGGACGATCTGTTCGATTCGCTGTGGGTGGAGGGCACCGCCAGCGCGGTCGGCGATGTGCTCTCGCTACCCAAGGACGCCACCGGCATCGTCGGCGAGGAACGCAAGACGATGCAGCGCAGCGTCAGCCGGGTCAGCCGATCGGTGACGCTGATGGAGCTCTCCACCCACGCCGTCGCCACCCAGGCGGTGGATTTTGACAGCATTTACGAACTCGGTTTCTACGGCGACGAAATTCTCTATGCGCTCGGCTATGTCATGGCCAAGGCGATCGAGCAGGAGCAGGGCGCGGCGGCGATCGCTGACCTCTCCCGCATCTTATCGGGTGCCGCCTTCATCGATCGTTATCGCCAGCTCGCCGCTTATGGGAAAAGCCCGAATGCCCCCGCACTCGGGCCAAAGACACTGGATTGGGCCAAACGCATGGCGGCCTGCGCGCTTTAGTCGGCGCCTCGCCCCTTGAACCCCTGCGCGACCACATACCATTCGGAGGAGTCCTTCCGACTCGCCGGCGGCTTGGCATGCTTCACCGTGGTGAAATTGCGCTTGAGCTCTGCCACCAGCGCGCTGTCCGCGCCGCCCGCCAGCACCTTGGCGACGAACGCCCCGCCCGGCACAAGCACGTCATAGGCAAAGGCGGCGGCCTCCTCGACCAGCCCCATGGTGCGCAAATGATCTGTCTGGGTATGGCCAACGGTGTTGGCGGCCATGTCCGACAGGACCAGATCGGGCGGGCCATCGAGCCCCTCGGTCAGCAGCCCCGCCGCGCGCTGGTCAGTGAAATCGAGCTGGTGGATCGTCACCCCCTCGATCGGGTCGACCGGTAGCAGATCAATGCCGACGATCGCCGCCTTGGGGTTCAATCGGCGGATGACCTGGCTCCACCCGCCGGGCGCGATGCCAAGATCGACCACGCGCCGCGCTTTCTTCACCAAGATGAAGCGCTCGTCGAGCTCGATCAGCTTGTAGGCCGCGCGGCTGCGATACCCCTCGGCCTTGGCCTTGCGGACATAGGGATCGTTCAGCTGCCGCTCGAGCCACTTGTTCGATTGCGGGGTGCGCCCCCGCGATGTGCGCACGCGCACCCGGCCGCCTGATCCACCCCGGCTCATGCCCTGTTCCCCGTCATCAAGCGGCGCAAAATCCCTTCACGGATACCGCGATCCGCCACGCCCAGTCGCTCGGCCGGCCACATGTCCATGATCGTCTCGAGAATGGCGCAGCCCGCGACGACAAGATCGGCGCGTTCGGTGCCGATGCACGGCAATAGCGCGCGCTCGCTGATGGATTTGCCCGCCAGATCGGCACTGATCGCGCGCATGGCGGTCGCCGGCACGATCAGGCCGTCAATCGCCGACCGATCATAGCGATCGAGCGCCAGGAAAACGCTCGCCAATGTGGTCACCGTCCCGCTCGTGCCGAGTAGACGGGGCTGGCGGACATTCTTGGGCAGCCGGGCCGCGAATCCGGCAAAGCTGGTCGCGACGATATCGCGCATCCGCGCATAGGTGACGGCGCGCGCTTCTGGCGTGTCGCCACTGCCCACGCTCTCGGTGAGCGACACGACCCCCCAGGGCGCGCTGTACCAGTCAAGCACGCGGGGCACGGGGTCTCTGGTGTCGATCAGCACCACCTCGGTCGATCCGCCACCGATGTCGAAGACAAGGGCGGGGTCGTCGCCGGGTTCGATCAGGATGTGGCAGCCAAGCACCGCCAGCCGCGCTTCCTCCTCCGCAGAGATGATATCGAGCGCGATTCCCGTCTCTTGATAGACGCGCTCGATAAAGGCGGCGCCGTTGCTGGCCCGTCTGCAGGCTTCGGTCGCCACCGAGCGCGCGAGCGTCACGTTGCGGCGCCTGAGCTTGTCGGCACAAATGCCCAGCGCAGCGATCGTCCGGTCGATCGCGGCATCGCTGAGCTGCCCGGTCGCTGCCAGGCCTTCGCCAAGCCGGACGATGCGCGAAAACGCGTCGATGACGGTGAAGCCATGCGTCGCTGGCCGCGCGATCAGCAGCCGGCAGTTATTGGTGCCAAGATCAAGCGCGGCATAATGGCGCGCCTCCGGCCAGCGCGCGCGCGCCGCCTTGGGTGGGGCCGAACGGGCAGTGCCAGGGCTCTGCCGGTGCGGCATTCGGGTGGACTGATCCCCCATGCCGTCACTCACTTTTATGTTTTCCGGCCCGGGGCTTGTGCCCCCACCGTTGCTTGGGCGCGAGCCTAGCGCAGCCCGGGACGAGCAGCAAGCGGCACCCGGCATCGTGGACCCCGGCATCGCGGCGGCGTTGACAGCCCGCCCCAGCCCGCCTATCTCGCCGCCCACGTTGCCCCGTCGTCTAAAGGTAAGACTACGGACTCTGACTCCGTTAATTGAGGTTCGAATCCTCACGGGGCATCCAGCCTTTTCAAAAAGTTAGCCATTCTCAAACGCTTCCCCTTGGGGGGTCTGAGACTCGGCTGCCTAGTGTCACACGACCATGTCACACAGGTCCGGGGCGATGAATTCCCTCCCCACCCACATGGGTCGCAGGGGTTCGACCTATTACGTGCGGTTTCGCCTGCCCGCCCAACTGGCTCGCACGTTGGGCGTTCCAGAAACCCGACGCTCCCTGAATACCGACGATTTTCGGCTTGCTCGTATCCGGTGTCTAGCTGCTACGCTGTGGTTCGAAGCTCTGGTGGGGACCCTTTCGAGAATGAAGTCGCCGACGCGCGAAGACCTTGAGGCTGCGGTGAGTGCATACTTCGACGAACTGGTCGCCGAGGTTGATCAACCTCGCCAGATTGGCACGGGCACCTTGGACGTTGCGTACCAGCGCGATCAGACGGAGCAATTTGTCAGCGAGCAGGAGGCCAAGCTGGCTGCACACGATTATGACGAGCATACGGTGCAATTAGCGCGAGTGATGGTCGAACGGCTGGACCTTGCATGGGGAGCGTTGCCCTCCGATCTGCAACTCCTTGCGAAGAGCTTCATTGTTCGCGCCCGACGCCAGCAGATGCGATATTTCCTGCATAGCCTCGACGCGCCGTGGCAAATGTTCCGACCGGACGACGAGCTATTTCACACCGAGACTGGGCCGAGAGCGGCAAACCGGCAAGATGCGGCTCCGACCTCCAGCCCCATCCACCCTGCTCCCCCCAGTCTATATCGTTACCCCGAACTGTCACTTGAACGCGCGTGCATCCTCTACTTCCAATGGAAGGCGGAACAAGGCTGGGGCGCATCGATGAAGGATGAGAGCCTTCGTGTACTGGGATGGCTTACCGAAGAGGTTGGTGCTTCGACGCTGGTGGAAGCCATCACGCGGGATCAGGTCCGAGGGTTTCGTGATCGCCTATTACGGCTTGGGAAAGGTGCGCAAGGCAGGAAATTGCCGCTGCGACAGCGCATTGCCCCGGAAGGCGGCGAGCGACTGACCTTCGCGACCCGCGAAAGATATTGGCGCTTTGCCACAAGTTTTTTTCAGTGGTTTGCGTCGGAGCGTGCCGTCACCGACCCAAGTAAGGATTTGCAGTTCAAAGGCGGGAAGGATGAGGTCAAACGGACACCTGTTCCATTTTCGGATGATGACCTGAAACGACTTTTCGAAACGCCTTTATTTTCAGGTCATTTGAGTACCTCGAGACGCATGACGCCCGGAAACATTCACCGCCGGGATACGCATTGGTGGTCGGCGCTGCTCATGCTTTATTGCGGCTTGCGAGCCGGGGATTGTGCACAGCTGCTGCCCAGCGACATCCATCTGGACGACGCGATCCCCTATATCGTCGTTCAGCCCGGAAAGTTGCCAGACGGCAGAGCGAAGACAAGTAAGTTCCGAAATCGTGAGCACCTCGTCCCCATTCATCCAACGCTGATCGCACTTGGCTTGCGCGAGTTCGTTGCTAAGCGCGCGAGCCGAAAGCCAGCCGTCAGGCTGCTTGAGGATGTGGGCTTGGGTCAAAACCGACGCAGTACCGGGCTTACAAAGTTTTGGTCGCGATATCTGCACACGTTCGGCCTTTACCTGCCGGGCCGCGCCACCCACGTGTTTCGCCACACTATCGCCAATCGGTTGAGGGCGGCAGGTCTCACCCGCGAAGAAATCGGTGCCATCCTAGGTCACACGACTGGAAACGTTACAGATGGGTACGGCGGCCCCCAACCGCTCAAGCGCAAAGCAGAGATCATCGGCAAGCTGGAATTCGGTTTTGACATATTGGAGGCTCTCGGGGGGCCGTTTGATCCTAAGCGCCACTAATCGCTCAATAACATTATGCTTGATCACAAGATGCCTTGTGATAGTATCAAATCTTCTCGGCTGTCATCAGGAATGACAGAGACCAGCACCGGTTAGCCGAGAGTTCCAAATCTTGAAGGAACTCTCGTGATGGACTTAGTGTGCGCTTGGTGCTCGAATATTCATCCCCACAGAGCGGTTTGCCGTGATCGTAATTGCCATACTTCGTGGCATTTCAGCGCAACCCTATGCTCGGGGCACTTGTAAAGTGGGCCGCAAATATACTCGTCGGATCGAAGGCTTTCTTTCCGAGACCGAGTTCGCATCGTTGGTTGGCCTGACGACCTTTGGCATTCGTGCTTGGCGTCGCCGGAACTATGGGCCGGTGCCGGTGAAAGTCGGACGCGCCGTCTTCTACCGAGAGCAAGATGCCTTTGAGTTTTTGGGTTCGTTGACGGGAGCCGAGAAATGAGCAGGCACGTCAGCATCGAAGTTTTGGGGCAACCGGAGTTGCTTGAACTGCGTTCGCGCGTTGAAGACATCTCTGTCCATGCACAAGTTTTTCGTGAGTTGGTCGGAACGCGCTTAACTGTGAAGCTTGCACCGTCAACGTTGCCCGGAGAGGTTTCCTGCTCGCGTTGCTGCTCCTTAACGCGCCCTAACGCCCCAAGCACCTACGAATTGAAGATAGCGTTGAGGGGCATCCTTCGCCCGAATTTCGCATTTGTCGTCGCGCGCGACGTGGGTGACGTGCTCGGCATCGGGGAGCGAAAGGGCCGTGTGATGCTTCAATTCGCGATTGGACTGCCCCCCGTAAGAGTCGGCAGGGCAAATCTCTTTCCCATGCTCGCGGTATTGGCAGCACATTACACCTGCGCTGTTATCGGCTCGGAAGATTTGCTTGGAAATCGGGCGGCAAGAAGAAGACTTTTTGCAGGGTTTATTAATAGCCAAATCCCTTATGCTCATGGATTTTAGCTTTTGATCTAGTGGTTTCGAATGAGGTGTCAGGGTTGGGAAATGTGTTCCTATACTGCGTTTGGTTTGGCTTGAGGCTGAAAGGTTATTGTTGTGGACATGTTGCTAGAGACGCTGCCGATGCCAGCTAGCCCTGCAGAGATTGCGGCGGGTGAGTGGGTACTGAATGCGCCTAAATTTAAGCAGCAGATGCTTACAGACCTGAAAGCCATTGGGGAGGTCTCGCTGCGCAAGGCAAGACGTCATTCCCGCTTGGTCATGACTGACGGTAGGGTCTTGGCGGCGACCCTGTTACGGGAATGTAGGAAGGGGGGCGACGATGTTGGAAAGCCGGGGCACACGAGCTATCTCGACTTCTTGAAGCTTGTCGATGGCTTCAGCGTGTGGAAGCCGTCTAACGAACCGGTTTGGCAGATCGAGCGGGAACGGCTCAATGGCAAGAGCCGCTGGACCGCAAGCCATGGCCTTTACGAAAGTGCGCGGAATGCTCTGGGCCGCGAGATCGCGGTCTGTCTAGCGGTGCTTCATCCCCGCCAGTTTATGCTCCAGGGCGGATTGCCTAAATTTCTGACGGGGATGGCTAGTTCATTTCCGGGGGTCGAAGTCGTGATGACGACCGACTTCCCCGCATGCTTCCACACGTTGAAGCGTTCATCCATAGTTTCCGGCCTTCCTCTCCCGAGGCGGGTCACGAAGGCGGCATTGTTCGATACCAAAGATCGAGCAGTTCCCCTTATTCGCACGCCTAGTGGGAAGCTCATTCCTATGAGTTCTTCACAGGCTACTATCGTCGAGGTGAGTTCGCCGGGTCGAGGTATCTCGATGGGCGCGGCGCTAAGCTCTGTCGCATCAGAGGTTGTCATCAAAGAAATTCTGTACGCAGCCGAAACGGTTCCGGGTGTCGTTGCAGGATCGTATGGCGACAACCTGTTCTTCTTAATGAAGGATGCGACGCAGAAGGCGTCATTGGTAGAGGCCCTCACGTCCGTTACAATAAAGCACTTTGGCTTTGACGTGATCGCCGAACTCACCCGCCGCATATCGTACCAGGACCCGAGCAAAGGCTTCCACCTTTGCGGAGGTATTTACACTTGGCGTGACGGCGTACTTATTCGAAGGACCGATCCAGAACGCATTGAAAATTACATGATCCGTGCCGAGATCAATCTTGGCGAAGCCACCTCTGTCAGCGCCATCAATGGTATCGCCGACAGCCTCACTGGCTGGACTGTTCAAAATCGCGATACACCCAACGCCGTGATACAGGCCATTGAGCTAGCCCAGCTGCTTGGCGAGGAGCGGGCTTATTTGGTTGCGAAAGGTGCAAAAAAACCTGGCGTATATTTCAATGGCAAACGCTGGGAAAAGGGCAGCCAAGCGGTAAACACATAGACGCGAACGACGGGAAGTGGGTGGACTGCCGACAGGCAGCTTTCGGGACCGAGATGGGCGATAGCTGCCTTCCAGACAACGATGGCGTTTTCGGAAAGCTGGCTGCTTGGGGTATCATAGATGCAGACCAAGAAAGGACGTCCCAGGAGTCGGATTGAAAGAAATCGGCTCGGCCGGGACGAAGCCGAAGGCTTCATACAGCCTGCGGGCGGAAGCGAACTCCTCCAGCACGTCGAGCCTCATTTCACGGTAGCCGCCGAGACGGGCTTCGGTAATCAACCGCCCCACTAGATCGCGGCCTAGATGGTTACCGCGTGCCCGCAACCGGACATAGAGCCGCTTCATCTCGCATATGTCAGAGCTGACACCGCGAAACGCGATGCAGCCCTCGATTTCACCGTGGCGATCCGCCAGCAGCACGCATCCCCCAGGTGGCGCGTACTTGCCGGGCAGTGTCGCGAACTCGGCTTCATTTCCCTGATAATCGAGGCTGGCGCTTGGACTGGCGACATACTCGCGCCAGATATCCAGTACCGTTGAACGATCGGCGGGAAATTCGGCGCGCCTGATGATCGTCATGCTGCCCCCTCGATGCGCCTCACCGTTCCGTGAACGCGGGCACCGCCACCCGGAAACGCCGGAGCGGTTGCATAGAGCAGGCATGGCACGCCCATGTCTTCGCCTTGCACGATCTCGATGTTCTTCGACTCCTCGATGCCGAGAGCCTGTAAGTAACCCGCCAATGCCGCGGCAGCAGCGCCGGTTGCCGGATCTTCGTACACACCGCCGGCGGCAAAGGGGTTGCGTGAATGAAAGCGGTCAAGGGATTCTGCATAGACGAGACAGATCGTCGCAAAACCCCATCTTCGCATCAACTCTGCGCCAGCCCTCATATCGTATCGCATGGCCGCCAGCGTTGCCCGGTCGTTCAATGCCAGCAACAGATGACGAGCACCCGCTTCGATGATCGCCGGTGGAAGCTGAGGATCGAGGGTGGCAGCGGTCAGGTTGAAAAGCGCGAGGGCGGCTTCGAGCAGATGGGTCGGCACTAGGCTGTTCCGCGTCGGTGGCGACACCAGTGAGGCGCTGAGTCCATTCGGTTCGCGCCGGCCTTCGACACTGACGTGGCCTTCGTTCAGTTCGAGCCTGAACACTCCATTGCCCCCTAAGGCGGCAAGCGCTGCGCCTAAAGCGATCGTCGCATGGCCGCAGAAGGGGATCTCGGCCTCGGGTGCGAAATACCGGACACGATAGCCCTCTGCTATAGGTGCAGCGAAGACGGTTTCAGAATAACCAATCTCGGCTGCGATGGCTTGCATACGCTGGGGAGCGGGCAGCTCATCGTACAGAACGACACCAGCGGGATTACCGCCTTGGTCGCCATAGGTGAAAGCCGCCCATCGCTGAACCTCCATCAAAACGCCCCTCAACGCCGTATGCCGAAGCGCACGCTATTGGTGACAAAGGGCGATTTTATGGCTGTGGCTGACGAACCGGGCTTTCCCGATTAGGAAGCTGGCGCGGGACGCCAGACGCGGGTCCGGCCGCATGGACACCCGCTGCCAGGCCTTTTTCCAAAACCTGTTCCCGATTGTCTTTTCTCGAAACGCCTCTGAAAACGGAGAAACGAGATGGCCAACGGTACACCAGAGCGGCCGGTTTCGGGATGACGCGCCGACCGGCACAACGGCAAGGTTTGGGCGGTGCACGAACCCGCTGCGCGGGATTGGCGCTCGCGGTGAGGTAAGTTCAGGCCGCCG
>CAZXBM010000062.1:0-19885 GCA_964638495.1 uncultured Stakelama sp.
ACCGCACGGGCGCGAACCTCGGGTGAAAACTTGTTCGTTGTCTTGCTCATACAGGCTCCGCCTTCTCAGGAGTTGAAGCCTCCGACAATCCCGGGGCGGTTCATATTGATAGAGATGGTATTCCCTAAATTTAGTGTAATGAGGAAACATGATCCCCGCGGCTACCATACTACTCCAGGGGGTTAGGGACGTTATTGATGAGGTGTTGCCGCACCTGCTGGAATGTCGCCATGACATTTACTGGAAGCCGGACGGAAGCCCGGTCACGCAAGCCGACAAGTTTCTCGAAAAGCTTATCGCCGGTTGGCTTAGCGAACGCCTTCCGGCGCTGCATTTCATCGGCGAGGAGAGCTTTGACCCGGATACCGCGGTCCTGCCGCAGGAAGGCTGGATCGCCGTCCTGGACCCTGTCGACGGCACCGAGAATTTTTGCTCGGGCTTGAAGGAATGGGGTGTGTCGCTCAGTCTGTGGTTCGGCAAAGAGCACGCCGGCAGCCTGCTGGCCCTCCCCGAGCTTGGCGACAGCATGATGACGGGCGAGCCGATCACCCGCGTTCCGTCGCGGATCACTGGATATTCCTCCTCGACGCACCCGACGATCGCGTCGGAAATTTTAAAGGGAGGTGAAGCCCGGATCTTCGGCTGTGCGGTCTATAATATGTACAACGTCACACGAGGGGCACTCGCCCGGTTCGTCAATCCCAAGGGAGCTCACTCTTGGGATCTGCTCGCCGGGCTCATGTTGGCGCGCGAACATGGGTGTGAGATCTGGGTTGATGACAAGCCTTATGAAGGATCATTTCTCGAGCCGGATCGGCGATATCGCGTCGACATACGGCACCGATACGATCTTCATTCTGGGCAAGGGCCCGTCGGCTGACGCGGTATCGCCGGACGCTTTTGCCGGCTCGCTCGTCATCGGCGTCAACGATGCGGAGCGCATTGCGCCTGTCGACATCACCGTATTTCATGCCGATTGGGTCGAACGCTCGCTGATCGATAACGGTCTGCGCTCGCGCTTGTACATTACCTGCACCGATTTCGCCCCGCTTGGTCCAGAGGTGCTGCGCGTGCCGTTCGTCCCGCTGCAGAACGACAATAGCGACATGCTGATGCAGCGGTTCTGCTCGGGCGCGTTCGTGCTGGAGGAGGTCTTGTTCCTGTCGGCGCTCAATGTTGCGCGGCAGGTCGCGCGCGCGCGCGGCCGTCGCCAGACCGTGTACATGGTCGGGTTCGACTTCTCTCCCGACGCTGGCACGTCGGAGGCGATCAATCACGATTATGCCCCTGGCGGCAACGCCAACCGCTTCTTCCATATCGTCATGCAGGAATTCTATTTCCTGAACTGCATGTACATGCTGAAGGATTCCGAGCTGGACGTCGTTCACGTCGGCCAGCGCAACTTTTCGCATCTCACCGCAGACGGCCTGAACGACCGTTTCCACGTCTCGCGCGATCGCGCGCCGCCGCAGCGGCAGGGCGATGTCGAGATCACCGCCGAGCTGACGACCAACCATTTCGGCGACCGCGATCGGCTCGAGCGCATGATCCGCGCCGCACGCGCGGCCGGCGCCAACCACATCAAGCTCCAGAAGCGCGATGTCGCCAGCTTCTACACGCCCGAGCAACTCGCCTCGCCCTATGTCTCGCCGTTCGGGAAGACCTTCGGGGATTACCGCCACCAGCTCGAACTATCCCGCGACGATTTCGCGTTCGTCGACGACCTCTGCCGCGGACTCGGTCTCGGCTGGTTCGCCTCCGTGCTCGACCGGCCTTCCTTTGAATTCATGCTTCAGTTCGATCCGGCTATGGTCAAGCTCCCCAGCACCATTTCCGAACATCGGGAATATTTGGGTTATGTCGCCCGCAACTATCGCGGCTCAATCGCAATATCGACCGGCATGACCGGCCCCGATTACGAGCAGTGGCTACTGGCCAATTTCGTGAATTGTCGAAGCCTATACTTGCTGCAATGTAATTCGGCATATCCGACCCCCAGCACCGACTGCAACATCGCGGTCGTGCGTCACTACCACAGCCTTTCGCAATCCAATCCACGGATAATACCCGGCTATTCCAGCCACGATTTCGGCTGGCTCGCCTCTGCACTGGCAATCGCGGCTGGTGGACGCATGATCGAGAAGCACGTCAAGCTCGGCAATACCGAATGGGCGCACTTCGATGCCGTCGCCGTCGACCTCACCACACCGGAGTTTCGCGATTACGTCACGCACTTGCGCGATGCGGAGGACATGGTTGGATCACAGGCCAAAAAGGTCAACGCGAGCGAACACCACAAATATCTGCGTGCAGCGGCCTGACGTGATGCGGACCACCGTCGCGCTGGAGCCACTCGTTGCGGCCGGCGGGGTTTTCGCGAAGGATCAATTTGATGAGTCTTGATACGCCCAACGTCGTTGCCCTGATACCGGCCAAGGCCAATTCATTAAGAGTGCCATCCAAGAACTTTCGTGAATTCCATGCTGGACATTCGCTGCTGGAAGTAAAAATTCAGCAATGCCTGGCGGCGTCGCATATCTCGGATGTCTATGTGTCGAGTGATACGCTTGACGCCGAAGAAATTGCACGGCGTGCCGGTGCCAAGTTTCTCTTGAGAGACAAACGCCTTACGTTGGATGACACACCGTGGCCAGACGTTCTCAGCGGCGTATTGGACGATATTGCTGTGCCGGATTCGACGTACGTCGCTTGGGCACCCCTGACGAGCCCCTTATTTTCCCGTTACGACGACGCAATCGAGATGCTTCACGCGGATGTTAAATTTGACAGCGTGATGACGGTGACCCGTCTCCAACATTACTACATGAATGAAAACTTTTTACCGATTAACTATCAATGGGGTGTATGGGCCAAATACTCCCAGGGACTTGCAGCGATCTACCAAATGAACTGTGCCTTATGGCTGGCAACTAAGGGCAGCATGAAACGAAATCGATATCAAATTGGAGATTTTCCAACATTCATGCAGACAGACGCCATCGAAGGTTTGGATATCGACACTATAGAAGAGTTTGAAATGGCTCAATTCTTCTACACGCGGCGTCATACATGAAGAGGGCAACCGTGTCGGTCGATTTCGACCTGCTTACGGCCTTCCGTGAGGCAGGAATCTGCTTTTCGTATGATTGGCAGGAGGTCGCCGATGGGCGCGGTTGGATTAGTGATGTGGAGCGGATCAGTATCACGCCGCCTGTCCGCATCGAGGGACCGAGTGCGTTCTACGCCGGGCCCTATTCGCCGAACGCATGGACGATACCAAGCGGGTTGTGCTCGATGGGTGCCTGTTCTTATTCCCACTCTCCCTTGCCCGCAGGCATGGTGGTAGGTCGATATTGTTCTATCGCCAAAGGCTTGCGCATTTTGGACTTCAGTCACCCAACCGACTGGATATCGTCGTCAATCGCCTTTTTCCGGCCAGAGGATGTTGCTTACGTCTCGCCTCTCCATGGCGCGATTGATGCGCTGATTGCCAAAGAGGGAGCCAAAGGTCGTTTGGCGTTTGATCCCAAGCGTGGAAAACCATTCCCCATAATCGGGAACGATGTCTGGATTGGGGAGGATGTTTCGATCGCATTGGGGGTATCTGTTGGAGATGGTGCGATCGTTGCTGCCCACTCCGTCCTGACGCGCGATGTGCCGCCTTACTCGGTCGTTGGCGGCGTTCCTGCAAGAGTCATGAAGATGCGGTTCGAGGCGCCTATAGTCGCGTTGCTCATGAGATCTGAATGGTGGAATTACGCTTTTTATTCTCTCGGGGACCTTGATCCGCGAAACCCCGTAACGTTTGCCGCCGAAGTTATAGCGCGGGTTGCGGCAGGCGCATTGGAGCCTTGGGCGCCCGCGGCGATTGAATTAGGCGATGGCGGTCCGGAGAGCGATGTTCCTTGATTGATCAGACAGCCATAAGAAGGCGTTAGACGCCCCGAGCGGTCGCTGGTGCCGCTCTATCTGACCACGCAGGTGCAGGAAAACTTTGCCTAATACCAGCATCATGCCGGGCAATGCTGCTATAAGATGAGGGATCGCGAACGATCAGTTTTTTGACGTTCCGGAGTGATGATGACCTGCTTTCACACCTACATCTTCCATACGACGTGCCAAGCAGACGGAACGCGCGCGTGAGGGTGCTCTTCTATTTGCCGGTGGTCACGCCCTGGTGGTTCGAGCATATCGTTGAACCGATGATCCGCCATCTCGCCACCGTTGCCGAGGTGGATGTCCTTGCGCCCGCCCCCTGGCGCAATACCGGGATCGGCCCGGACGATCTCGCCCGCTGCATCGATCTCGACAGCGTGCGCTGGCATATCGTCGAGGGCGAAGATCACCCGAGCCTTCGTACCAAGCCTGCGGATCTCGACGGCTTGCTTGCGTTTGTGCGGCATCTTTCCCCCGATGTCATGCTATGCCGTGCCTCCGACTTCGAAACCGCCGCGCACTTCCCGGGTGCCGTCCGCTTCCTGATGGAAGCCGCCGTCCCGCCCTTCGACATGGCGGCGGCCACGATTGTGCTGACCGAGCGGCCCCTAGCCCAAGGCATGATGCCCGAACTCATGGCTGCCGAGAAAGCGCGGCTTGAGGCGATATTCGATCCGCTATGGACGGAGATGCAGGCGCACTGGCAGCAGGAGGCGATCAATCGTGAAGCGATCTTCGCGTCGCTGGGTATCCCGGAAGATCGACCTATGCTGCTGCTGGCTCTTGAATATGAGCATGAGGAGAATTTCTTTCTTCAGCATCGCCTTCACCAAGATGGCATTGGCAAATTCCTGACGACGATCGCTGAGCAGGTTACCAAGGACTTTACATTGGTGGTAACCGATCATCCCTTGAACCGGTTGTATGTCGACAGGCAGGACTTGGATGAGGCGATATCCAGTCTTGGGCCGCACGTCATTCTCGCCGAGACGAAGATGTTTGGGTTTTCCAGTACCCCGACGCTTGCGCGTCACGCTGCCGGGTTGCTGTTCGGGGATTCGAAAGTCTTTGGGATCGGCGCAGCTTTCGGCATCCCGATGCTGCGATACTCACGCTTCTCAAATGCCGATTGGCTCAAGACCGAAATCGAGCTGATCCCGTTCGTCAGCGCCATTCGCAATGGCAACGCGAGAAGGCCAACGGACGCGGACGCCCGCCTCTGGTTCGCGTTCCACTGCGCGAATGACGCCTTCGACCCGGAAGATGCGGACCTGACGGGCGACGATATCCTCGACAGGGTTCTGCGGCCCGTCAATCCCGATCGCTGGGAACCAGGCCTCGCCCGGGTTCGCGCGGTAAAGCAATAGTATCTGGATCGATCGGCTCAGCCCCGGCCCAATCTAGCCGCCTGTTTGAACCCCGCTGCCGAAGAAAAGCAAAAACGCATCGGCGGATAAGTCGAAATCGTCAGAATTTTCCAAACATCGCGTTCGAGCCAGCTTTACTAAAACGCACGGCTATAATGGATTAACCCCGATCGAGGTTTGCCAAATGGATCTTTCTAACAGTTCCCCGGACACGTTTCTGCGCGCCGTATCGGCACAAACCGATGCCGTGGTCACGCGCGCGCGGCTAGATTTTGCGCGGGACGGGATCAGCGCGCTGGGCGACGCTATGGCCGCGCTGGTGGATGTCGACTTGGGGGCCAGCGATGAAGGCGTCGCATTGATCGCCGACGTCATCAACCTGATCACGACAACATTTCGCGGCGATCCGTACGCCCCGGCGGCGTATGCAGCGATCGCGGGCGTAGCGCCCGCTCACGCGGCTGCCTTGTTCGATCTCATGCTCCAGGCCACATTCGGCAATGATGTGCCCACGCCGTCCGCGCTGAGCGAGACCGGGGTCATCGCCCTAGTCGCGATTCTATCCTCCGCCGAAGCGCACCAACAGGCAGCAGCGCTACTTTGCGAGGCGACGGCGCATAAGGGCAACCCGGCTATCCAGCATGCGGCCTGGGTCGCGCGCTGTCGCTGGGCAGGCTGTTCGAGCGTGATCTTGGATCATTTTCAGACCCCGATCGACCGCTTTGCTGCGGCACGCGACGCGCAGGCGGCCATCGACAGGCAACCGCTCGACATAACAGCGCATCGCGCCGCGATCCGCCTTGCCATGGCGGGGCGCGAGATTGAAACAGCCGGCAACGCGCTGGCGATCGCGCTGTCGCTGCCGATCGGCGATGGTGACAAGATCGACGTAGCCGAAGAACTGGCATTGTTTGCCGCGCTGGCGATCGTCCGCGACACTCGCGCCGTGTTCGATCGCCCAAATCTGCGCTAGGCGCTCGGCACATCGCCCGGTGTCGCCCGCGCCGCCGCGGAGACGATCGAGCGGCGGATCGCGGAGGGCACCCTGACGTTCCTCGACGAAGCCGAAGCCGCCGATGGCGCGGCACGCCTGCGCGCCTTCGCGGGACCGGTGGCCAAGGGTTCGATGCCTGCGGTCACGGGCTATTCAGTCCGCAATGGCAAACCTCATGTCGAAACCGTGTGGCTCGAGATCACCAATCACTGCAACCAGAAGTGCACCTTCTGTCCGGACATGTTCCGCGAGGATGCCCGAACGTGGCTGCCGCTCGCTCAAATCAAGGAACTGATCGACCAGCTCGCCGATACGATCAGCGTCGGGTCGATGCAGCTCAACGCCTATGGCGAACCACTGCTTCATCCCAATATTGCCGAGATACTGGCTTACATTCGAGAGAAAAATCTCCCGTTTCCAACGTTCTTTACGTCACATGGCATGACGCTCGTCGACAAGAAGCTCAAGCAATTGTCGCACAATTACCCAGCGGGCATCGCTATCTCGATGCACAATGACAGCCAGGAATCCTATGAAGCGACGCGCAGCCAAAAGATTGGCGATTATAAAACGCTGTTCGCCCGTGTTTCGGCGCTGATGAAGCAAATGGCCGAGGAACGCGCGCCATCGCATCTGCGGCTCTACCAGATGGTCTCGAACGGTCACGTCGATCTGCGCGTCGACGAAATCACGCGGAGCGCCTTTCCCGATTCGGTCGAACGCATGATGGCGCATGTCCGCAAATGGGAAGCGGTCGCACGCGACATCGCTGCAAACGCGCCGCCAGAATGTCAGGTGCACGCTCCGACGAATTCCGATGTCGATGTTGCCCGCAGCTACACCAATGCCTCACACGGCGATCACGATCATTTGCCGATCCTGCAATGGCTCGATTATACCGGCGTCTGGCAGCAGGCCTTCATTTCGGCGCGGCCGGTCGGCACCTATGCGAATCTGCTGCTGGAATATGACCCGCGTTGGGCTGTCGAGCGTAAGATGCTGAATTCAGCGCGATGCGGGTTCGTGCAATCGCCCTCGCTGGCGATTTTCGCGACGGGCAAGCTTGGTATTTGCTGCCTGGATCTCAACAGCACCGCTACGTTCGGGTCGCTGTCTGATTTCGGCAATCTGCGCGACGCGCTGACGAGCCCGCAGGCATTGCAAATGTTCGCCCAGCTCTCCAATGGCATCGCGACCAGCAAGGGCTGCCAGATTTGCCTCGGCGGGAGCGAGCGCCACTGCGACAGCAAGAACCTGCCTCGACCCGAACGACCCATCGGTCATTTCGCGCGCGTGGTTTGATCCCGGCGGTGCGCCGAGCAGCGCGCGTGCCGATCGGCATGGCGTGCTCTTCACATGAACCGCGCTATACTGGCTGGTCCAGATGATCTGTATCAGACCACGAGCATCGTTGCGGTCGGTCTTGTTCGGCATCGCGCCCATTGCCGGCTTCGCCGCGCGCGTCTCGATGTACAACACCGGCAGGCCGGCGCGCGTCAGACCTTGATGAAGCCATGTCCTCATATCCGCCACGAACGCCTCGACGGTGTCGTCCTTGACGTACTCGAAACGCAGATGTTCGAGCCCGAGCGTCTCAAGCTGCTGTTGTCCGAGATGCTGGAAGCATCAGCCGAGGCGGACGAGCGGCGTGCGCGCGATTTGACTCAGGCGCGGCTAATGAAGACGCAGGCCGAGACACGTTTGCGCAATCTCTACGAAGCCCTCCCCGACGGCACAGTGTCGCTTAAGGAACCAGTTTTCGCGAGCATGCTGGCCGAGGTGAGCAGTCGCATCGCATCTCTGACAGCCACAGCCGAATCGCTGAAACGCTAGATCGGCAAGACTGCAAAGCACGCGACGCCGGAGATGGTCGACCGATTTGCCTGTCTGGTCCGGGAACGCCTGCATTGCGAAGACCCTGCGCTTCGCAACGCATATGTCGCCCTGTTCGTGTCCGAGGTCGCTATATATCAGGACCAGATCCGCATTTGCGGATCTACCCGAATGCTTGAAAGAGCCGTCGGAAAGACGGAACCGACCATTATGGGCATGGTGCCCATTTTTGAGCGGGAGTGGTGCCGCTTACAGGACTCGAACCTGTGACCCCCGCATTACGAATGCGATGCTCTACCAGCTGAGCTAAAGCGGCGCCCGGTGCGACGTGCATGAAGACGTCGTCGAGGCAGTGGCCCCTAACAGAGCCATTCGGCGCTGACAAGCACCGTGCTTGCGTTGTTTCCCGTGCCCCCGGCTTTACGCAACTTTTACCACAATGCGGCACAATAGCTGCTCAGCCGGGTATTTGCCCGTGGGGGATGAGCGCATGGACACGCTTCGCGGGTTCGAAGAAGACCGGATCGATCAAGACGATTATGATCGTGAAGACCTGTTGGTGGATGACGATCAGGCCGTCGATATTGGGAGCGACGAGCGGCGGATGCACGTCCGCGCCTATAATCACTGGGTCTCGCTCCTGCGCAACCGCGCTTTTCCGGCGATCGAGGATCTCGATCCTGAAAATATCGCCGACTTTGGCCCGCACAGCGTTCTGCTCGATTTTACCGGTGGCATTGATGATCCTGCCATCCGCTTTGTCGGGCGATTGCTGCGCGTTGAGTGCGATCTGGCCGAGGACTCGGCGCGAATCAGTCAAGTGCCGAGCCGCTCGCTGCTGTCGCGCTTGACCGACCATTATCTGCAGATCATCGCGAATCGTGCGCCTGTGGGTTTCGAGGCAGAATTCGTCAACGCGCGCGGCCATAACACCATGTATCGCGGCATCCTGATGCCGTTCTCGTCCGACGATGTGACGATCGACTTCATCTACGGAGTGATCAGCTGGAAGGAGCTGGTTGCTATCGAAACGCAGGCGCAGCTCGATGCAGAGGTCGCCATGGCGCTGCGTCATGCGCCAAAAGCGGCGGTAACGGCTGCGGCCTGGGCAACCGGCCCGAGTGCCGAGCGTACAGCGACATCTGATTTGGAGGCAAACCGTTCTGCCCTCCTGGGCGCGGTTGCAAATCCGGTTGTCGAGGCCGCCGAAGCGCCGTTGCTGGCAGATCAGCTCATGCTGGCCCAGCAGACGGCAGCCGCCGTGCGTGCAGCAGATACCCGCAGCCGGGCCGCCCTCTACCGCGCGTTGGGCCGCGCCTATGATTTCGCCAATGCCGCAATGGAAGACCCGTCAGGCTATGCCATGCTGCTGGTAAAGGCGCGCATTGCCGAGCAAGTACGTGCGCCCATGACGCCAATCGTCAAGCTGGTCTTCGGCGTTGATTACGACAAGAAGCGGGTCACCGAGTTCGCTGCGGTCCTCAGCCACGCGCGCCGCAGCAATGTGCCGACCGGGGCGCTCGCTGATTTCCTGGACATGGCAGAAGGCGGGATCAAGGGCATTGTGGCCGCCGAACGCACGGCGCGACGCCCGGCGGCAAAGCCGACCAAGTCCCACACTGCACGTCAGATGCTCCAGTCCCGCACGCCAATTGCCAGCCTCCAGCTCGATACCCGGCTGAACTGCGGCGACTTGATCCTGCTGGTGGCACGCGCCGGTGAAGGCGGCATGGTCGACATTGTCGGCCAGGTTGCAGGTAATGCGCCGGGTGCCGAACGGATCATCGGGATGGCCGCGCGCTAGGACAGGGTCTGAGGGTTGGCGACCGCAACGCACCACCGCAATACTACAGAGTATTGAGATAGCCGTCGGCTCGGCGCATAGCGTCGCCATGGTCAAAACCACGCTGAAGTCATTGTCCGATGCGCTTGCCATCGGGCTGGTCGAGGGGGCCCTGCCGGGCGAGTTGGAGGGGTTCGGCAAGGCCGAGCGGGCAGAGGCTGCGCGCTTCATGGCCGCAACCGCCGCGCAGCGCTCGCCGGGCGCGCCAACGATAGCGCTGGAAACAATCAGCGGCGATCCGACGCGGCGGCAAATGCGCCTCGCCATCGTCAATGACGACATGCCCTTTCTGGTCGATTCGATTGCAGCGACCATCGGCGCGCATCTCATCGTGGTCGGTCGCATCATTCACCCTGTGCTGCTGGTGGAACGGGATGCAAGCGGACTGCTGACCGGCGTCGACAGCGGCAACCCCGAATCGATGATCTACATCGAAATGGAACGAGCCGATTCGCGCACGCGTCGCGCGCTTGAAGCCGATCTGGTGCGCAATCTTGCCAATGTCCGCGCCGCCGTCGACGATTGGGAGCCGATGCAAGCGCGCATGGCTGATGATGCGACCCTGCTTCGCCGCTCAACCAACGCCGCGACATTGGAAGGTGGGGCACTGCTCGACTGGTTCGTCGATAGGAAATTGACATTGCTTGGCTATGAACGCTGGCTGCGCGGCGGCAAGACGACCGAGCAACTCGGCATCGCGCGCATCGACCAGCCCGTGCCGCTGCTGGCGGATGCATCGCGCGCACTGGCACTGAATTGGTTCGCCGAGGGCAATCAGCCGCCGCTCGTCGTCAAATCAAACCTTATTTCGGGCGTCCACCGGCATGTACCGCTCGATTTGATCATCACGCCGGTGATGGACGGCAAGGCGATCGCCGGGTTGTCGATCCATGCAGGCCTGTGGACCAGCGCCGCCCTTAGCGCGCCACCGCAGGAGGTGCCTGTGCTGCGGGCGCGGCTGGCCATGCTGCAAAAGAAGTTCGGGTTCGATCCACGGGGGCATACCGGCAAGGCGCTGACCCATGCATTGGGCGCGCTGCCGCATGATCTGGTCACAGCGTTCGATCAACCCTCGCTCGAGCAGCTGTCGCTGACGGCCATGTCGCTGGCGGATCGACCGCGCGCAGAAATGGTGCTCGTCCGGTCGATGCTGGGGCGCCACATGTTTGCCTTTGTCTGGCTCCCGCGCGACGACGTGTCGACCGCGCGCCGCATCGCGATTGGCGACATGCTGGCAGAGGCGTCCAATGGATCGCTGCTCAGCTGGACAATAGCGCTGGAAGACGGCGTCGTGGCAATGATCCGCTATACCTTCGATCTGCGCGGCGAGGGGCGGATGCCCGATGTCGGCCCGCTGAACGTCCGCCTGGAGCATATGGTGCGCGGCTGGGTGCCGGCGGTGGAAGCCGCGCTCGCCGACCAGCTCGATCCCTCCCGCGCCGCGCGCCTCTCGATGCGCCATGCTGCCAGCTTTCCGCAGAGCTACCGCACCGTCAACCCGGCAGAGGAGGCAGCGCGCGATATCGTCCGGCTCGCAGCACTTGAAAGCGACGCCGACCGATCCGTGCGGATGTATCGCGGCGAGGGCGGCGCTCGACTGAAAATCTATCGCCTCGGCGGCGCACTCGCGCTCTCGGACGCGGTGCCGGTGCTCGAAAATTTCGGGTTTCGCGTGATCGAGGAAGTGCCAACGGCACTGACCGACGAAGCGCGCGGTTTCGTCCATGATTTCTCCATCGAGGCGGGTGTCGCGTCCCCCCCCGGTGCGCTCGACGGCGACACGACGGTGCTCGAAAATGCAATCGCCGCCGTGCTCGCCGGCTTTGCCGAGAATGATGCGTTCAACAGTCTGATCGTCGATGCAGGATTGACGCCGACCGCCGTCGTCCTGTTCCGCTCCTGGTTCCGCTATCTTCGACAGGCGGGGATGGCGTACAGCCTCGTGACCGTCGTTGACGCGCTAAGACGCGCGCCGGTGGTGGCAAAGGCGTTGATCGATCGGTTCGAGGCCGCCCACAATCCCAAGTCCAAGCTCAGCGTGGAGGACGCCGCCCGCGCCATCGATGCCGGGCTCGATGCCGTCTCGGCGATCGACGACGACCGCATCCTTCGTTCCATCCGGGGCGTGATTGCAGCCACGCTGCGTACCAATGCGTTTGCACCGGCCGCCGCTGAAGCGCTCGCCTTCAAGCTCGACAGTCACAAGGTGCCGGGCCTCCCCGCCCCGCTGCCCTGGCGCGAAATCTGGGTCTATTCGCCGCGTGTCGAAGGTATTCATCTTCGTGCCGGCCCAGTGGCCCGCGGCGGCCTGCGATGGTCCGACCGGCGCGACGATTTCCGTACCGAGATTTTGGGCCTGATGAAGGCACAGCGCGTGAAGAACGCCGTCATCGTGCCAACGGGTGCCAAGGGGGGCTTTTACCCCAAGCACCTGCCCCCTGCCTCGAACCGCGATGCCTGGCTCGCGGAAGGCACCGAAAGCTACCGCATCTTCATCCGATCGCTGCTGTCGGTTACCGACAACATTGTCGACGGCAAGATCGTCCACCCCGACAAGGTGACCATCCTGGACAGCGACGACCCCTATTTCGTGGTCGCCGCCGACAAGGGCACCGCGACCTTCTCCGACGTGGCAAACGCCATCGCGCTGGAACGCGGCTTCTGGCTCGGCGATGCCTTCGCCAGCGGCGGATCGCAGGGCTATGACCACAAGGCGATGGCGATCACCGCCAAGGGTGCCTGGATCAGCGTTCAGCGCCATTTCGCCGAGCGCGGCGTGGACGTGCAGAGCCAGCCGATCCGCATCGTCGGCTGCGGCGACATGTCCGGGGACGTGTTCGGCAACGGCCTCCTCCTGTCCAAGGCGGTCAAGCTGGTGGCGGCCTATGATCACCGCCACATCTTCTTCGATCCCGATCCCGATCCGGCGGCCAGCTGGGCGGAGCGTGCGCGCATGTTCGCCCTCCCCCGGTCCAGCTGGGCGGATTATGACCAGACGCTCATTTCAAAGGGCGGCGGCGTGTTTGCCCGCACCGAAAAATCGATCAAGCTTTCCAAGCAGGTCCGCGTCATGCTCGGCATCGAGGCGGACGAGCTCGATCCGGTGTCGCTCATCTCCGCGATCCTGAAGAGCCCGGTCGACCTGATCTGGTTCGGCGGCATCGGCACCTATGTGAAAGCGGCAGCAGAAAACAACGTGCAGGTGGGTGATCCCGCCAACGATCGGTTGCGAATCAATGCGGAGGACATCCGCGCGACCGCCATCGGCGAGGGCGCGAACCTGGGCGTGACGCAAGCCGGCCGCATCGCCTTTTCGGCGCATGGCGGGAGGATCAACACTGATTTCATTGACAATTCAGCTGGCGTCGATTGCTCGGACAATGAGGTCAACATCAAGATCGCGCTAAACCGCGAGATGATCGAAGGCCGGCTGTCTTACGACAAGCGCAACAAGCTGCTCGTCTCGATGACCGACGATGTCGCGACGATCGTGCTCGAGGACAATCGCCTGCAGACGCTCGCGCTGTCGATCATGGAGCATGATGGGACGCAGTCGCTCCCGAGCTATGTCCGCCTGATCGAAATCTTCGAAGCATCCGGCAAGCTCGACCGCGTGGTCGAGGGGCTCGCTGGTAACGAAGATCTGCTCCGGCGCGCGCAGGACGGGCGCGGGCTGACCCGGCCCGAGCTCGCGGTATTGCTCGCGACCGCCAAGCTCGCGCTGCAGGACGCGATCGAGCACAGCAGTCTCGGCACCGATGCGATGCTGCGCGGCGATCTCCACGCCGCCTTCCCGAAAGCAATGCGCAGCAAGTTCGCCGACGCGATCGACAGCCACCAGCTGCGCAGCGAAATCGTCGCGACCAAGCTCGCCAACCGCCTGATCAACCGGCTCGGCGTGCTTCATCCGTTCGAGCTTGCCGAGGAAGAAGGCGCGGCCATGGCCGACATCGCGGCGATGTTCGTCGTCGTCGAGCAGTTGTTCGATCTGCCAGCGCTGTGGGCGGAAATCGAAACCGCCGAGATGCCCGAAGTGGCACGGATCATCCTGTTCGACGAAGTGGCCATCGCCACCCGCTCGCAGATTGCCGATCTCCTGCGCGTGACGAAGCCGGGCAATAGCCCCGGCCCGGCACTCGAACGCATCGCCAAGGGATTTGCTGCACTGGACAAGGGGGCCAAGGCGTTGCTTCTCGAAGAAGCGCAGACGCAGAGCCAGCGGATCGTCGCGCGGCTGGAACGGTACGGCGTGCCGTCCAAACTGAGCCACAAGGTCCTGCGGCTGTTCGAGCTTGATGGGGTGATCGGCCTTGCCGAACTTGGCCAGCGGCTCGGAATCGATGAGACGGTGTTGGCCCGCGCCTTCACCCGGCTGGGCCAGGCCCTCGGCCTGGATTGGGCGCAGACCAATGCCGCATGGATTACCTCAAGCGATCCGTGGGAGCGGCTGCTGATTGCGGGCCTTGCGCGCGATTTCCAGCAGTTGCGGCTGGAATTCCTGGGGCGCCATGAAGGGAGCGATCCGCAGCAACTGGTCGAGACCTGGCTGACCGACAATGCACCGCGGGTGACCCAGTTCAAGGCGCTGGTCGACCGTGCCCGCCGCGCCCCTGCCCCCAACGCTGCGATGCTCGCGCAGATTGCCGGGCAGGCAAGGGTATTGCTGGGGCGCTAGTGTGCCGTGCCGCTGCCGAAACCGTTAGAACCTGGCGCGCAGCGTGAAGCGCGCATTGGTCGGCGCCCCCGTCGAGATGTTGACGTCATTGTGCGCGACCGGGAAATAGGTCGTGTTCGCCACATTCTCGACATTGACTTGCGCATCGATCTTGTCGGTAAGCTTCACGAACAGTGCGAAATCGAGGCGAGTATAGCCCGGCAGCGTCACGGCGTTGCTGATTGTCGCGAACTGATCAGCCTGATGATAGAGGCCAACACCGACGCCGAGCCGATCAATCAGCTGATACCGGTTCCACAGCGAGAACTGGTGACGCGGTACCTGCGCCACTTGCCGTCCCTGCGGCGCGTTCACCGTGGTGCCAGTGATCTCGGCTTCGGTATAGGCATAACCCAGGCTGGTCTGCCACCGCTTGGTGAGGTTACCCGTTACACCAAACTCGACACCTTTTGACCGCTGCGCACCCGTCAGCACGACGGTGCCAGGCGTAGGGCCAGCGGCGCGCGTGTTGGTGCGATCGAGCTGATAGATGGCAAGGGTCGTCTGTAGCGCTGGTGTCACGTCCCATTTCACGCCGATTTCGTAATTGTCGAACCGTTCCGGCACCAATGCGGCGAGCGAGGCGGTGAGCGACAGAAACTGATCGCCCGATTGTGGCAAGTAAGACCGCGTATAGCTGCCATACAGCGATGCATTGGCAGCGGGCTTCAGCACCAGCCCAAAGCGCGGTGACCACAGATCATCGCTGCGCTGGAATTGCTGCCCGGCGAAAACATCATTCACCGCAAGGTCGATCCGGTCGTACCGCAGCCCCGCAATCACATCGACATGGTCGCCGAAACTTATCTGGTCCTGCAGATAAATCGATCCCTGGGTCAGGGTGCTACGCGTCTGGCGGTTGCTGTTTCCCGCAGGGCCTGCGACGAACGCGAATGGCGGAATGACGAACGGATCGCTAAGCGACACGGTGGCGCGGCGATTGGCCGCGGTCAGCGGTGCGGCAGGATTGAAGAATCCGTTGCGCCTTTGATTGCCGCTATCCTGACGGGTATATTCACCGCCGAAAAGCACGACATGCTCGATCCAACCGGTCGATCCGCGCCACTCAGCATTGCCCTGCGCGATGAAATTCTCGCGCTGGGTAAAGTCATTATACGCCTCGACACCCAGCGTTCGCGCACCCGTGATCGGACTGACCGTGACGGCGGTAGCGGGAAAGGCATTGGCGTAGGACTTGTTGTAATCGCCATAGAGCAACTGCGCGTTCACTATGAGCTGATCTGTTAGCGGCGCTTCGGCGCGCGCGCGAACGACATTGGCCTCAAAAGGGGAGCGATTGATCCCAGGCGTGCCGAAAAACGTGTCGCGAAATCCGGTGAGGGGGCGTCCACCCAGCGAAGGGACCCCACGATCAGTAACGCGGACATCGCTGACATGTTCGTAGCCAAGCTGCAGCTTGATACCGCCTGCCAGTTCGGTGCCGATCACCGGATTGACGGCATATCGGGCACCTTCATAAAAATCGCGATGGTTGTCGAGTTCCTCGTAAAAACCGTTGAGCCGCAGCGCCGCTGCCCCCAGATCGACATTCACGTCGCCGGTCACCGCCCAGCTGCCAAACGTATCGCCGGTTGCTTCGGCCGTCGCGCTCGTGCTGCCGATGATCGGGCCTTTGCTCACTCGATTGAGCACCCCGCCGCCGCCGCCGCGACCGAACACGGTTGCGTTCGGGCCTTTCAGTACCTCAACCCGGTCGACATTATAAAAGCCGCGAAAATACTGAATGTCGTCACGAAGACCATCGACGAAGAAATCGGCGGTGGAGTTGTTGCCACGCAGCGTGATCTGGTCACGATTGCCCTCACCCTGCCCCGCCGATACGCCGGGTACGAAACGCACAAGATCGGCAACCGATCGGATGGCCTGGTCGTCAATCTGCTCGCGCGTCAGCACCGTGATCGCCTGGGGCACGTCCAACAGCGGCGTCTTGGTCTTGGTCGCGCTGCTCGTCTGTTCGGTACGATAGCCTTCAATCTTGCCGGTGACGATGATCTCGGTGCCGGTTTGCGGCCCGGTGGCCATGTCGATGTCGTCATTCGGCTCGGCGTGAGCAGGTGCTACGAGCAGCACAGCCGTGGTGGCCAGCAAGGCCGACATCCGAATGAACACACCAATCCCCTATTGCGAACTGTTCGCGATAAGGATGGTCTATTGCGAATGAATTGCAGAGTCAACGCTATTGCGAAACGTTCGCAAATAACCACGACCTGAGCGCGCTGGCCAGATTGGGCGGATCGGGCGTGATGATCCGCAATGCATCGATTTCGGCGATAAGTGCATTCAGCGGCAAGGCTCGCTCGGTAGCCGCCATCTCCAAAGCCACCCAGAAAATCGGCTCCAAGCTGATCGAGGTCTGGTGTCCGGCGATGGTGACCGATCGCTTGGCGGGTCCGGCGAATCCCCCGGGGGGCGGTGTTGGCTTGCCAATCACTCGTTGTCGAACAATGCCGCGAGCTGCTCAATCATCGTACCGCCCAGCTGGTCTGCATCCATGATCGTCACCGCGCGCGCATAATAGCGCGTCACGTCATGGCCGATGCCGATCGCGCACAATTCAACCGGTGAGCGCGCCTCGATCCAGCCGATCACCTGGCGCAGATGGCGCTCCAGATACGATCCGCTGTTCACGCTCAGAGTCGAATCATCGACGGGCGCACCATCCGAAATGACCATCAATATCTTGCGGTCTTCGGGTCGCCCGATCAGCCGACTATGCGCCCACAGCAACGCCTCGCCGTCGATATTTTCCTTCAGCAGCCCCTCGCGCATCATCAGGCCCAGATTGGTCTTGGCCCGCCGCCACGGTTCATCCGCCTGTTTGTAGACGATATGGCGGATGTCATTGAGCCGCCCCGGTTGCGGCGGACGGCCAGCGGCGAGCCAGCTCTCCCGACTCTGCCCGCCCTTCCACGCGCGCGTCGTGAAGCCCAGTATCTCGGTCTTGACCCCACAACGCTCAAGCGTGCGCGCCAGAATATCGGCGCTGATTGCCGCGATCGAGATCGGCCGGCCGCGCATCGACCCAGAATTATCAATCAACAGCGTGACGACGGTGTCCTTGAAATCCGTCTCGCGCTCGATTTTGTAGCTGAGCGACTGCATCGGGTTGATGATGACGCGCGCGAGCCGCGCCGCATCGAGCATCCCCTCATCCTGGTCGAAATCCCAGCTGCGGTTCTGCTGCGCCATCAGCCGGCGTTGCAGTCGGTTGGCAAGCTTGGTCACCGCCCCCTGCAGATGGACCAGTTGCTGATCAAGATAGGACCGAAGGCGAACCAACTCGTCGGCATCGCACAGCTCGGTCGCCGCGATCACCTCGTCGAACGTGCCGGTCCAGGCCTTATACTCAAACTGCGGCGCAAAATCGGACATCGGCCGATTGGGCCGCACCGGCATCATGCCGTCGTCGCCCTCGTCACCGGGTTCACCGTCGGCGTCATCGAGCGAATCGTCGCGCTGTTCGCTGCCCTCGCCGTCCTGCTGCTCGGAATCGGCCGTTTCGCCGCGCTGTTCGATCTGGCCGTCGCCCTGCTCACCAGCCTCCTCGCCCTGGTCGCTATCGTCCTGCTGCTGGTCGTCCTGGCCTTCGTCGTCACTGCCGCCGTCATCGGCCTCATCGGGCAGCAAATCGCCCTCGACGAGATCGAGATCCTGCAACAGCTTCATCGACATCTGCGCGAACGCCGCCTGATCATCGATCACGAGACCCAGCGCGTCGAGGTCGCCCCCGGCTTTCTCCTCGATCCAGTCACGCACCATCGCCAGCCCATCGGTGCAAGCGGCAGGCGGCGCGAGCCCGGTCAGCCGTTCACGCACGAGTAGCGACACCGCCGTCGACATCGGCACCTCGTCGCGGGAGCGTGTGCGCGTAATCGGGTCGGCGCGCATCCGCACGCCAAGCGCGGTCGCAAGATTGTCGGTAATGCCCTGATAGCCGCGCGACCCGAGCGCATCGACCCGCGCATTTTCAACCGCATCGAACACCGCGCGCGCCACCGCTTCCACCGGCGCGCTCTTCAAATGCAGCGCGCTGTTGTGATGCTTCAGCCGCAGCGCAAACCCATCGGCAAAGCCGCGCGCCTCGGCCACCTGATCGACAGGCAGGTTGCGCGCGGGCATCGGCACCTTGATGTGCTTGCCCGATTGGGTCGGCGCATCTGCGGTATAGGCAAGCTCGACCTCAGGCTCGTCCGCGAGCACGCGGGCGGCGCCACCGAGTACGGTCTTGAAGCGATCAAGGGGCGTTTCGTTAGCCATTACCGGCGTCTTATCGGCAAGGCAGCGCCAATGGGAAGGCCAATATTCAAGATGGAGCGAATCCGAATCGACATATCATGCAAAGCGCATGACAATCTGGAGGTTGGTCACTGAGAGGACGCCAGAATGAGAATGTTCCTTCGCGCAACCATGCTATTGGCCACCATCGTGATTCCAGCCACAAGTTACGCCAAGCAGATCAGTTTTGCGGCAGCCCTCAGCGGTAATTCAGCGTCGGCGCATACCGGTTCTGCCGCAACAGCAACGGCCGTCATCAACGTTGATCCGGCCGCGCAAACGGTGTCGGTGCAGTTGAAGGTTGTCGGCATACCGCTCGGCGGGCTTTGGGATGATTTGGTCGCCGCACCGATTGGCCCGGTCCATCTTCATCAATATGCCGGCGCCGATCTCAGCGACCCGAACGCGTCGGTGCTCGCCTTCCCCGTTCCGTTCGGGGCCAGCTACACCGCAACGGCGGACGGATTTTCGGTCGATACCGGGGCTCGATCCTATGCTGAGGGCATGGCGACATTGGGATCAAAGGCCAGCTTTGATCAGTTCATGACCGCGCTGGACCGCGGCATGATCGTCCTCAACATCCATACCGATGCCTTTAACGGCGGCGAAATCAGCGGACCCGTCGTGCGTTCGCCCCAGTGATGGGGATGGCACCAAAGCACTAAATCGTCGGGCTTTAGATCGTCAGGCCTAAAATCATCAGGCCTTGCCGACGACGCTTTCGGGCAAATCCTTGCCGAACACGCGCTGGTAATATTCCGCCACCAGTGCCCGCTCAGCCTCATCACACTTGTTGAGGAACGACAGGCGGAACGCGAAGCCGACATCGCCAAAGATCAGCGCGTTTTGCGCCCAGGTGATGACGGTACGCGGGCTCATCACGGTCGAGATATCGCCGTTGA
>CAZXBM010000063.1:0-19465 GCA_964638495.1 uncultured Stakelama sp.
ATCGCCGGCTGAACGGCATTCCGGGCGACTGGGGTACCGCCGTCAACGTACAGGCGATGGTGTTCGGCAATATGGGCGAAACGTCGGCGACGGGGGTGGCTTTCACGCGTGATCCCGCCAAGGGCGACCGCGCTTATTATGGCGAGTTCCTCATCAATGCGCAGGGCGAAGACGTCGTCGCCGGCATCCGCACGCCGCAATATCTCACGCTCGCCGCGCGCGAGGCTGCCGGCGCCAAGCCGCTCAGCATGGAAGAGGCAATGCCCGAGACCTATGCCGAGCTGGCCAAGGTGTTCGATCTGCTCGAGGTGCATTACCGCGATATGCAGGACATCGAATTCACCGTGGAACGCGGCAAGCTGTGGATGCTGCAGACCCGCAGCGGCAAGCGCACCGCCTCGGCCGCGCTCAAGATCGCGGTCGATATGGCGAATGAAGGCTTGATCACCCAGGAAGAAGCGGTCGCCCGCGTCGATCCGGCCGCGCTCGATCAGCTGCTCCACCCAACGCTTGATCCCAAGGCGGTGCGTGATGTGCTCACGCGTGGCTTGCCTGCCTCACCGGGTGCCGCATCCGGCGTCGCGGTGTTCGACAGCGAAACCGCACAAAGCCGCGCCGAACTGGGCGAAGCCGTTATCTTGATCCGCACCGAGACCAGCCCGGAAGATATTCACGGCATGCACGCGGCCAAGGGCATCCTGACGGCGCGCGGCGGGATGACGAGCCATGCGGCGGTGGTTGCGCGTGGCATGGGGCGGCCGTGCGTTTCGGGCGCCGGTACGCTGTCGATCGATGCCAAGGCGCGGGTGATGCGCGTTGCCGGGCGCGAGGTGAAGGAAGGCGAAATCATCACCATCGACGGGGCTTCGGGCGAAGTGATGTTCGGCGCGGTGGCGACCGTGCAGCCGGTGCTGGCGGGCGATTTCGGCACGCTGATGGGCTGGGCGGACAAGGTTCGCCGGATGAAGGTGCGTGCCAATGCAGAAACCCCGCTCGATTGCCGCACTGCGCGCGATTTCGGTGCCGAAGGGGTGGGGCTGTGCCGCACCGAGCATATGTTCTTCGATGCCAAGCGGATCACTGCTGTGCGCCAGATGATTCTGGCCGACAGTGAAGCGGGGCGCCGCGCCGCGCTCGCCAAGCTGCTGCCCGAACAGCGCGCCGATTTCACCGAGATTTTCGAGGTGATGGTCGGCCTGCCCGTCACCATCCGCCTGCTTGATCCGCCGCTGCACGAATTCCTGCCGCAGGAGGAGGCCGATTTCGCCGATGTTGCCGAAGCGACGGGCATCGGCGTCGAGGCGCTGCGGCGTCGGGCGGCGGAGCTGCACGAGTTCAACCCGATGCTCGGCCATCGCGGTTGTCGGCTGGGCGTTACCTATCCCGAAATCTACGAGATGCAGGCCCGCGCGATCTTCGAGGCGGCGTGCGACGTCGCGGACAAATCCGGCGCTGCGCCGATTCCGGAGGTGATGATCCCGCTCGTCGCCACCCGCCGTGAACTTGAGCTGATGAAGGCGGTGGTCGATGCACAGGCCAAGGCCGTGTTCGCAGAGCGTGGCCGCACCCTCGACTATCTCGTTGGAACGATGATCGAATTGCCGCGCGCGGCGCTCAGGGCCAGCGCGATTGCCGAGGTGGGTGAGTTCTTCTCCTTTGGTACCAATGATCTAACGCAGACCGCGCTCGGCGTTAGCCGCGACGATGCCGGGCGGTTCCTGACGACTTATGTCGACAAGGGCATCTATGCGACCGATCCGTTCGTCAGTCTCGATGTCGAGGGCGTCGGCGAACTGATTGAGATCGCTGTGGAACGCGGTCGGGTCACGCGGCCGGATATCAAGCTCGGCATTTGTGGCGAGCATGGCGGCGATCCGGCGAGCATCGCCTTTTGCGAGACGGTCGGCCTCGATTATGTCTCCGCCTCGCCTTACCGCGTTCCGATCGCCCGGCTGGCGGCGGCTCAGGCGGCGCTGAAGAGGGCATGATCACGCTGCGCGCTTGGCAATGACCTGCTGGCCGCGACCGATATGAGGCTCTGGGCGCGGCTATTTGCCGGGGCGGCGCTGGGCGTGATTCTTGGCATTGGGGCCGCGATCTGGAGCGTCCGCGCAGGCACGCTCGGTATGGAGAGTGCAATCGGCCCTTGGGTAACGGGCAAGGATTTCGGCACAGCGGCGGCCACACCCTATACGCGGGCCATTGTCGCGCTGCGTGGCCTGTTGGCGCTGCCTGCCCGCGAGGCGCGCTATTACACCGCCGCTTCAGATGATGCCGGACGCCCGCTCGATGGCCATTGCCGTTACCGGATCACCGGTGGCGCGCTTGCTGCAAAATGGTGGAGCCTGACGCTCTATGATCCAGCTGGGTACCTCGTTCCCAATCGTCCGGGCGTCTATTCGGTGGGCAGCGTTGGCCTGTCGCCAGCCGCGCAGGCCGCCTGGACGGTCAATGTCTCGCCAGACCAGCAGGCTGGACATTGGTTACCAAGCGGCGGGGCCGAGCGATTTGAACTGACGCTGCGCGTCTATCTGCCGGCTGATGGCGGTCGGGGCGACCTTGCGCGGCACAACCTGCCACACATCGAGCGAGGCTCTTGCGCATGAAGCGCTGGCTTCCTCCTGTTGCCCTTTGTGTGTTGTGCGCGGTGCTCGCGTGGCAGGCGACGCTCTCGCTCATGCCGCGTGCGCTGATGGCGTTGGCGGTTCGGCGGGTCGCCAGCGCCGGCGGAATCAACAAGATGACCCACGCGCCCATCGTCACCGCCAAGTCCCGCGCGATCGTGCGGCCAAGCCCGGATCTGCTGTATTCCAGCTGCCCCTTCGATGTCAGCGCGGGGCCGGTGTTGATCGATGTTGCGCCATTGGATGCGCCCTATTGGTCGCTGTCCGTGTTCGATAGCCTGACCAACGTTGCTTTCGTCGGCAACAATCTCGACTCAGGGGGCGCTGCACTGCGCATCGCGCTGGTCAAGCCGGGGCAGGGCGCGCCAAGCGGTTACCGCGCTGTTACGCCAAATGGCCGCCGTGGCGTCGCGCTGATCCGAATCCTGATCGACCGGCATCGCCCGCAGGCGATATCGGCGATCGATATCCAGCGTCGCCGGTCGCGCTGCCGGGTGGTCAATTAGAGCCTTTTCGGCTGGATTGCGTCGCTCGCCTCGCCTGTGCTGAGCAATGCTGCCTGAAGCCGCCATTGCTCGCTTGTGATATGGCCAGGCGCAAGCCCGAGCTGAACCTCGATCGCCTTTTCCTGCTCGGCACTCATCTGATGAATGTCAGCGATATGGTGGAGTCCCACGCCACCGAGCCGACCAGCAAGATCGATATCGACGCCACGAAGCAGCGTCAGTTCATGATTGATGGTGCAACGCGGCGCGTCGCTTCCAACGGCCTCAATCGCGGCGTCTGTCCGCTCGACGGGCACAACAAGCCCCTGCGCTGCTGTGCCAATTTGGGGCAGAACATTGGGGTGGGTTCTGATCGGCGAAAGCGCGATGTGAAGAGGAGCAGCGTCAATATCTGCCACCACAGGCATCGAGTCGTTAACCACAGCGTCAGCCAGTGCGAGGTTCGCAGCATCATCAGTGATTGTGGCTGACGCTTCGTCGGGTTCATGGCATTCCTCCCCAACTGGGGCGGATGAGAAGCCCGGCTTGGGTTCGACGATGCTGTAGACAGGTGACGCCACGTCAGGATCGGGCTGGGTCGGCCTGGCGGTGGCAGTATGGCCGGCAAGCAGCTCGCTCAGGAGGGCATTGTCTTGTTCCAGCTCGGCGATGCGCCTCGTCTTTTCGGCATTCAGTTTGTCGGTCTGCGCGCGGTATTGAGCATAAAAAGCGCGCTCATCGGCGTAGCGGCGGCGCCATCTCCCTTCATAGGTTGCAGCGAAAAAACCTGCTGCCCATGCACCCACCATGATGCATGCCAGCAAGGCGATCTGCAGTGGCTGTAGCAACGACATGGCTGCCCCTCGCGACTTGTTCTGTCGCGGGTCATTGTGCCCGCCTAGCGCTTGCCTATCAAGCGTGGAACGGCGGCACGCTCAGTGCGAGAAGGCATCCGAAATGGAGCACGCAGCCGGCCCGAGAATGACGACGAACAAGGTCGGCAAAATGAACAGGATGAGCGGGATCGTCATGATCGCAGGCAGCCGCGCTGCCTTCTCTTCGGCGCGCATCATCCGCTCGTTGCGGAACTCGGCTGATAGTACGCGCAGTGCGGACGCCAGCGGTGTGCCATATTTTTCGGTTTGCACCATGGTGGTGACAACGCCCTTCACCGCATCGAGATTGACGCGCGTGGCCAGGTTTTCAAATGCTTGACGCCGTTCAGACAGGAAGCCAAGTTCGATCGCCGTCAGCGTAAATTCGTCGCCCAGCTCGGGATAGGCGCGACCCAGTTCGCGCGCGACGCGCTGGAACGCAGCGTCGACGGTCAAACCCGCCTCGGCGCAGATCACCAGCAGATCCAGGGCATCGGGCAGCCCCTTGCGAATCGCGTCGGATCGCTTGGTGATCTTGTTCTTCAGGTAGATGTCGGGAAACTTATACGCCAGGATGAACGTACAGGCAACCAAGCCATAGGCCTTGATCGGCGTCCAGTCCGAGAACATTTCGGTACCATAGACGATATAGACCATCAGGCCGCCAAACACGATTGGCAGTACCAGCCGTCCGAAGATGACAGCGACCGCATATTCCTTTGATCGGATGCCTGCCTGCATCAGCTTGATCTGCGCGGCTTTGACCTGGCTGTCCTGCAGCACCTTCAGCGATTGCAGGAAATCCCGGATCTGGTCGGTCGTCCGGTTTTGCCGGACAAGCTTGGCGCGGCGTTTGGCTGTGGACGCGGTGATGCCTGCCTTCAGCTGTTCACGGCGATCGTTGAGCGCCTTGACCCGCTTTGCCATCGGGTCGCGCACGGTTGTCGCCGCATAGATCGCGACGAGCACCATGAACGCGGCGACGCCAGCGAGCAGCGTTGCGACGCTGACGACATCGATTCCGAGGAGCGTCGGCCCGGTGGCACCCTGGATTTGCACGCTTTCTCTTTCCGATCCTAGATTTCGAAATTGACCATCTTGGCCATGATAAAGGCACCAATGCCCATCCACAGCAGCCCACCACCGCCAGCGACCATCAGCCGCGGATCGATAAAGAAGTTCTGCATGTAGGAGGCGTTGATCATCCAGATCATCCCGAAGACAATGAACGGTAGCGACCCGACGATATAGGCTGATGCCTTGGATTCAGAGGACATCGCCTTGATCTTGAGCTTCATCTGTCCGCGCATGCGCAGCACCGTGGCCAGATTGGCCAGCGTTTCAGCAAGATTGCCGCCCGTTTCGCGCTGAATGGCGATGGTGATGACGAAAAACTGAAATTCAGGCGTACCGAGCCGGTCCGCTGTCTCCTGGAGCGCGGCGTCCATGGTTCGACCGATCTTCATCTTATCGGTAATCGACCGGAACTCGACGCCGACTGGCCCGTCAATCTCAGTACCGACAACGCCCATCGTCTCGCCAATCGGCAGGCCCGATCGCAGGCCGCGCACCAGCAATTCGATGCCATCGGGGAATTTCGCGGTAAACTTGGCGATCCTGCGCTTGATGAAAAAGCCAACGATCATGTGTGGCAGGCCAGCGCTGATGATGGCTCCAATCAACAATGACAGGGCAAGGGGCATCCCGCGCAAGGTGAGCAGAACGGTCAATACGACCAGAATTGTCGCCGTCGCACCGCCATATTGGCCGACGGTCCAGCTCTTGCCCGTCATCGACAGGCGTTTTTTCAGCAATGCGGGGTTGGGCAGCAAGCGCATGGCCGCGCTGTCCATGCGGCTGGAACGGCTTTGCGTGATGCGCCGCAAATGGGCTTCGGCTACTGCGCTGCCAGCGCCATTGTGGCGAACGGCAACGGCGCGCAGCCGCCGGGACTTGGCCCGCTCTGGCGATGGACCAGAAAAGGCAAGCGCAATAAGGCCCAGCACGACCAGCGCACCAAGGCACATCATCATGAGGGGCAACAGCATCTACTTCACCTTCACATCGATCGGTCCATCGCCGGTTGGACGATTGCGCCTTACTTCGTCTTTGCTGACCGCTTGGGGATCAGCGCCTTCAGATCGCCGAACTTGCCCATCAGCGACGTGCCCTTGCTCGCCGTTTTGCCCGACTTGCCCGTGGCCGCGCCGTGAACGCCATCGGCCGTGACCAGCAATTTCCTGGCCAGGTCGCTGAGTGGTGCAATTCCCTTGGCATTCTTCCCGACTTCGGCGAGCGGCTTGCCGAGCTTGGCTGCCTGGCTCGCCATCCTTTGATCAAAGGCGATGGTGAAATCGATCTTGCGTTCGATCGACCCTTCAAAATCCTTGTGGCTGATCTCCAGCGAGCCGCCGCCATGCACCTTGTTGGCGACCACGAAGATCTGCGTCTGCGGTGCGTTGGATTTGAGCCATGACAAGATCCGGATCGAATCGCGCGCTGCAGCAAGCGTCAACTCGGTGACCACGACCGCCAGCTGGACATCGCTGATGAGGTGCGGGTGGTTGACGAGCATTGCGCGCGGCAGATCGGTGATCGTGCATTCAAACGCTGCGCGCATTTCTTCCTGCAGCTGATAAAAGGCCGAACCGTCACTGATGACCGGCGAGCTGATCGGCGCCTCGGCGGAGAGGATCGACAGCTTCTCGCTCGATTTTACCATCGCACGCTCGATGAACAGACCATCGATCCGGCTTGGATTTTCGATCGCATCCGTCAGTCCACGACCCGGCTCGAGATCGAGCGCGAGCGCGCCGGTACCAAAATGCACATCGAGATCGAGCATCGCGGTCGAACGGTCGCCCTTCTCGCTAATCCACCATGCAAGCGATGTCGCGATCGTCGATGCACCAACGCCGCCCCGCGTGCCGATCACCGCCGCCGAACAATGAGGCCGTTCCTGCGATGGATCGACCGTTTTCGGTGCGTTGAGCATTGCCTGTGCCGTCGCGAACGCATCGCGCAGCATGTCAGGGTTGAAGGGCTTGAGCAGGTAATCCTGGATGCCGCTCGCGATCAGATCGCGATACAGACGGACATCATTCACCTGACCGGCGGCAATCACCACCGTACCGGGCTCGCAGACTTCGGCCAGTGCGTTGATGTCGTTCAGCGGATCACCGCTTTCGGATAGATCGACCAGCAGGATGTGCGGGCTTGCCGAGACGGACAGCGATTGCACGGCATTGCGCAGCCCGCCCTTGTTCACCTTTTCAGGTGCCCAGCCGAGCTCGACGGCAATCGGGCGCAGCGCTTCGGCCGCTGTTTCATCGCAAACGAAAGCCACGAACGGCTCACGTGTTCCTAGACGAGGATTGAAGGGCGCGTTCATTTGCCTGCTCCACCGCCGCTCGTGCCGCCGCTGGACGCGCCGCCACTCGTGCCGCCTGTGCTCGTTCCACCGGTGCCGCCGGAGCCTGTGCCCTTGCGCAAGGCCTGGATCGCCTTGGTGCCGGTTGCTGGATCCGAGGTTGTCGAGCCCCGCTGCCCGCGAACCAAATCTTCGGGTTGGGCGATCATCGCCGCCAGGTTCGAGTTGATCGCACAGCCATAATTGGAAGAGGTGTGCGCGTTGAAATTGATGCCACCTGTATCGCGATTATCAGGGCAGCCGGGCACCTCTGCCGTGGTTCGGCTGATGATCACGCGAACGGTGCCAGGGCTGGCGGGCGCTGACGAAATCGGCACGGAATCGGCGAGAAAAAGTCCATAGCGCGCCACAACGGCTGCCACATCCCTGCGCGCGCTGCTGTTCGCACCGGCGGGATCATCGAACGCAACCTTGTCGCCATAGCCAAGCCGCAACGTTCCCAGCCATTCGGCCAGACGCTGCAGTTCACCGGGAGCCACGCGACCGTCTTCGGCGTTCATGTCGAACACGAACTCGGTACGGGTCACGACCGGCTGATGGGCCGTTTCGAGGCCGCGATATTGCGGGGTCGTCCCCCCGCAACCCGCAAGCAACAGGGCGGGTGCTGAAAGGGCAACGATCGAAAGGCGCTTGAACATGATGTTCTCCCTGCGGCGATGCGCGATCATTTGAGGTTGAATCCGGGGGCGGCGCTGGCGCCCTTGCGCGGCGGCGCGGCGATCACCTTGGCATCTTCTTGTGCAGGTTGCCGCGGCGGCGGACCATCGGGCAACCGGCTGACGGCACCAATCGACGGCGCGCTCGATGTTGGGGCGACGCTCGGCTTGGGGCGCGATTCGGTATCCGAGCCACGGCCAAGCGTGCCCAGGAACACCCGGTCGAGATCGGACGGCGATTTATAGCCATCGGTCGGCAGCACGATGTCGTTCGCATTGACCGGTTTGACGAGATACGGCGTGATCACGATGACCAGCTCGGTCTCGTCACGCTGAAAGCCGTTCGAGCGGAACAGCGCGCCCAGGATCGGCACATCGCCAAGGCCTGGTGCCTGCGTAACCGAGTTATTGTGGTTGTTCTGCAGCAGGCCGCCGATCATCAGGCTCTGGCCGGATCCGAGCTCGACCGTCGTTTCGGCGCGACGCGTGGTGAGGGCAGGGATGGTCGTGCCGGCAATCTGAACGGCGCCTGCCGACGACAGCTGCGACACTTCCGGACGGACGCGCAGCGAGATGCGGCCATCGGACAGCACCGTTGGCGTGTAGGTTAGGCTGATGCCATATTGCTTATATTCGACCGAGACCGCGCCCAGCCCCTGGCTGATCGGGATCGGAATTTCACCGCCCGCCAGGAATGTACCGGTCTCACCCGACAGGGCGGTTAGATTGGGGCTGGCGAGGGTCGATACCTGACCCTTGCGCTCACCCAGGTCGAGCGACGCGAGAAGATCGGTCCCGAAATAATTGCCTGCAATGCCCAGCGCGGTGCCAATCGTCGGGCTGCTCGGGAACTGAAACAGCGTGCTGCCGGGGGTCGCGCCATTGGCATCGACGGTTGTGGTGCCGGGGACGCCAGGCGCGGTTGTAATTGTGCCCTGCCGGCCCTGTGCGACGCCGAACAGGAAATTGTTGCCGCTATTGTCGCGGTTCTGCAGGTTGACGCCGATGTTTTTCACGAAGCTGCGGCTCACCTCGGCGAACTTCACCTGAAGGTTTACCTGCAACGGGGTGGCGGTTTTCAGGCGCACGAGCACCTTGGTGGCATCGCCGACATAGGCCTGGACGAGGCGTTCTGCCTCGGCGGCGTCATCGGGCTGCGCAACAGTGCCAGTTAACAGGACAAGCCCGTTCATCGGCGTGGCGACAATTTTTGCCTCCGGCATGGCAAGCGCCAGCATCTGGCCGACCGAATCGATGTTCGCGCCAACGCGCACGGTGGTAGCATAGACGATGCCGCCGGATTTGGATGAGGCATAGAGAGTCGTTTCGCCGGCCGCCTTGCCATAGATATAGAGCTGCGTTGGCGATCGAACCTGAACATCGGCGATCTTGTCGTCGGCCACGAACAGGTCCGTCATCGGCCGTGCGAGCGTGATCAGGCGGCCGCGGCCAATCGCGACTTCCACCACCGAGGTGGGCGAGGCAGCGACAGTTTGCGCGCTTGTAGGCACATTGCCGCCGATGGCACTGGCCGCGATGGCGGCGGCCAGTGGCCACGCTATCGATTTTGCTGGGCGTTGCATCCTAGTTCTTCCCCCCGACCGGCACTTCGGTCACGTTGTTGCCGCGCGCGATGCGAACGGTGGCCCCCTTGGAATCCGACATTCCCGGGACGACAGAGCCATCAGGCGCGATTATGGCAGGCTTGCCCGGCACTGATCGGCGCTGGAAGCGCGAGACGTCTGCACCGGTGGCGTAGGTCGACGCGCCAGCCGTTGGGCTCGCCGCAACCTTCATCATCATCGCTTTTTCGGCCTTGGGATCGTTGCCGTCTGGCACCGACACACTGCCCGATGCGATTGCCTCTTCGAGTTCGGCCGAATTGTCGGCAATCGAGCGCAGTGACACCGAGAGCGAGCCGAGCGTCTGAGCGACGGTCAGCTGTTCTGCGAGCTTGGGCGTGGCCTCCACGGTAATGCTGGAAAAGGTGCGGACGATGCTCTTGCCATCATCGCCCACGGTATTGTCGGTCCGCTGGTCAGTTGCGAGGACGCGCAGGTTGCGCAGTACCGTCTCTGACACCTTGAGGGGAGGGCCATCGCCCCCGCCGCTCACGGTCTGGGTCAGCATCAAATCGATGCGGTCACCTGGGAAAACGAACCCGGCGACGGCGGCGTTGGCCTGCACGGGCACCGTTACGGCGCGCATCCCCGGCCCAAGTGCTGCGGCCAAAAAGCCCCGATCACCCGGCTTGACGAGCGCACCCTGCGTCACCGGCTGGCCGGCGGTAATCGGATTGCGGACCACGGTGCCCTGCAGCGCCTTGAGGTCGGTTTCCTTTTTCAGGAAATAAGCGTTGTCGACGAGTTCCTTCGGCCAGGGCTGGAATTTCAGCGCGGTGGCATCAAGGATGGTCCCAATCGGCAGGGCGCGCGTTGCGACTAGCACTTCGGGGCCGTCGATCGGTGGCGCTTCGGCTGGCGATGCTGCCGCTACTGGTGCCGATGATCCGGCAATCAGCGAGCGTGCCATGAACGCGCTCAGCGCTGCGACAAACAGCGCACCAATCAAAAGGGCGATCTTCCTACCATCCATGACACATTCAGCCTTTTCGGACGCGGACCATCTGGCCCGCCGTTAAGCATTCAAGTAAATTGGTTAAAAAGTGGTTCGCGAACTGCCAGCAACCCTGCAATGGCAATCGCCACCCCGTAAGGAATCTCCACCGGATCCCTTACTTTTCGCCACCAACGATCGATGATCATCACGATTGTCAGCACGCCACCGAGCAATGACATGACGATCAGCAGCGCCAACATTGGCTCCGCTGGGAACCACAAGGCGAGCGCGCCGATGAGCTTTACATCGCCCCCGCCCATCTGCCCGATGGCAAAGGCACCACAAAAAAAAGCGAAAACTACCAGCGCGACGCCCAGCTGCAGCGCGATATCGGGCCACAGCATCATGCCGTTTGCGATCCACCACGGCACCGCCAGCAAGGCGATGACCAGATTTTTCCAATTGGCGATTGTGCGCAGGCGCGCGTCCTCTATCCCCGCAGAGACGAGGAGCAGCGCGAGCAGCGCTGGCAAGAGTGCGACAAGGTGCCCCGAATTCATCAAGCCGCACCCTAGACGGATCGGCTTTCTAAAAAGTAACTACGCCCATGACTTCTGCGTCTTTATATCGGCGAGCGATTCCAGCGGCCGCCCGGATCACCAAATGGGCTGCCCGTGATGGCTGGCCGTTGCGCTGTTTTGAGTGGCCGGCGGATCGCACGCCGCGTGGGAGTATCCTGTTTGAAGGGGGGCGCGGTGACATTTTCGAGAAGTATCTGGAATTGTTCGCGCGTTGGCATGAGCAGGGCTGGTCGATCACCTGGCTCGACTGGCGCGGGCAGGCTGGTTCGGGTCGATTGACGCCCAATCCTAATGTCGGCCATATCGCCGATTTTGCCAACTATATCGCCGATTTTGCAGATTTTTACGCTGATTGGGCCGCGCGCGCCGCGGGGCCACGGGTGCTGATGGGGCATTCGATGGGCGGGCATCTCATCCTCCGGGCGCTGGTCGAAGGGGTGGCGCAGCCCGATGCCTGTGTTTTGGTCGCGCCGATGCTCGGCCTGCGAACCGCGTTCGGCGCAAGGCTGGGGGAGCGGATCGCGCGGATCATGGGTGGTATCGGCAATGCATCGCGCGCCGCTTGGAAGGAGAATGAAAAGCCCGGCGGCGATGCGACGCGGTTGTCGCTGCTGACACATGATGCGGGCCGCTATGATGACGAGATATGGTGGCAATCGACCAAGCCCGACATTGTCACTGGCCCCCCAAGCTGGCGCTGGGTGATCGAGGCCTTTGCATCGACGCGCGCGTTGCGGGGCGATCCGCGCATTAAGACAATGCAGGTTCCCACATTGATGCTGGTGCCGATGGCGGATCAGCTTGTCGATGCCAAGGCAGCCGTCGCGGTCGCCGGTCGCCTCCCTGACTGTCAGGTCTTGTGCTTTGGCAATGAGGCTGCACATGAGGTGCTCCGCGAGGTGGACAACGTCCGCACCCGCGCGATCGCGGAGGTGGATCGCTTCCTTTCAGCCCGCGCGCCGCAGCACTGAGATGGAGCGTTACGATATCGCCGTGGTCGGGGCCGGCATTGCCGGCGCAAGCCTCGCCGCTGAACTCGCCCCCTATGCCCGCGTGCTGCTGATCGAGGCGGAGGACATGCCGGGCTATCATTCGACCGGCCGGTCAGCCGCTTTTTGGCATGAGACTCTGGGGGGGCCGTTAGTCCAGCCACTCACGCTTGCTTCGTACCCCGTATTGCATGCCGGCGGCTTCCTGAAGCCGCGCCATTCGCTCGAAGTCGCCGAGGAGGCGGGCCTGCCGCTGCTCGATAAGCTCGAGGCGAGCTTTGCGGGGACGGGGGTGGGGCTGGAACGGCTCGATCATGCCGGGGTGCGCCGCTGGGTGCCGCGCGCGCAACCGATTTTGGTCGGTGGCCTGCTCGAATCGACGGGCGGCGACATCGATGTCGCCGCACTGCACGCGTATGTGCTTGCCAGCTTCAAGCGCGCCGGCGGGGCGCTTGTCACTAACTGTCGGATCGATCGGATCGAACGGGTACCGCACGGCGATGACTGGCTGCTCGGTGCAGGCGATTGGACGGCGGCGGCGGGAATCCTCGTCAACGCGGCCGGTGCGTGGGTCGATGGCGTCGCGGCGATGGCTGGCGTTCGCCGGATCGGCATTCAGCCCAGGCGGCGCACGATCGCGCAGGTCAGGGTCGACAGCGATGACGTGCCCGAAACGTTGCCGCTCGTGATCGATATTGCCGGCAGCTATTATTTCCGGCCCGAGGCGCGCAACCGGTTGTGGCTTTGCCCACATGATGAGACGCCCGTTGAGCCTGGCGATGCAGCGCCCGAGGAGATCGACGTCGCCATCGCGATCGATCGGTTCGAGACGGTAACGAGCTGGAAGGTCGTGGCGGTAGAGCGCAAATGGGCCGGCCTGCGCAGCTTCGCGCCAGATCGGCTACCAGTTTATGGTTTTGACAATGCTGTACCGGATTTCTTCTGGTGTGCTGGCCAGGGCGGCGTTGGTATCCAGACCGCACCCGCCGCAGCCATGTTGGGCGCGGCTTTGGTGCTCGGTAACCCATTGCCCGAGGCACTCGGTGCGATCGATGCCGCCCATTATGGGCCCGGACGTTTCGTAGCGCTGGCGAAATGATCGACGCCACATTAGGTTGCCAGCCACCGTTCAAGGAGGAGAAGGTCGATGGCGCACAAATTCGTGATCGAGAAAAACAAGAAGGGCGAGTTCGTCGCCAAGTTCAAATATAACAGCGAGCTGATGTTCTGGACCGAGGGCTATACCAGCAAGGCCAGCGCCGTGAACGCAATTGAGTCGATCAAAAAGAACGGCCCGGACGCGCCGATCGAAGAAGATTTCGAGTAATTGATGCCGGCAGTGGCGGTGCGGTCGATCAGCGTCGGCCCGCCGCCACCGCTGCGGCGCTTGCCAGCGCATCGGCGCGCTCGTTTTCCGGGTGGCCGGCATGGCCCTTCACCCATTGCCATTCGATCCGGTGCGGCTTGGCCGCAGCTAGCAACGCCTGCCACAAATCGGCATTTTTGACCGGCTTTTTGTCCGCCGTGCGCCAGCCGTTGCGCTGCCAGCCTTTGATCCATTTGGTGAGGCCATCCATCACATAGCGACTGTCGGTGGAAAGCGTGACGGCGCATGGCCGCTTCAACGCGTTGAGCGCCTCCACCACCGCCATCATTTCCATGCGGTTGTTGGTGGTGAGCGGCTCGCCGCCAGAAAGTTCGCGCTCCTTGTCGCCCATCCGCAAGATCGCGCCCCAGCCGCCAGGGCCCGGGTTGCCCTTACACGCGCCGTCGGTAGCAATCTCGACCCGTGGAAGCTCGCCCGCCAGCTCGGTCATTGGAACGCCGCCGTGCCCTGGGCCTGGTAGAATTCGAGCCGGCGCAGATAGGCGAGCGGGTCCTTGCGCGTCACCAATGCGTCAGCTGGTGTATTGAGCCAATCCCAGGCGCGGGTCAGCAGGAAGCGGATGCAGGCACCCTGCGCCAGCACAGGCAATGCCATCCGCTCGCTTTCGGAGAGCGGAAAGATACCATCATACCCATCGACCAGCGCCTGCCCGATCGCCGGATCGCAGGGGGCACCGTTTGCGTCGAACGCCCAGGCGCTGTGTGTGACCGCCAGGTCCCACGGGCGAATTTCCGTGCACGCAAAATAGAAGTCGATGAGCCCGCTCACCTTGTCGCCCAGCATCAGGACGTTGTCGGGAAACAGATCAGCGTGGATCGTTGCACGCGGCAGATCGGCAGGCCAGCGCTCCAGCACCGTATCGAGTGCCTGCGCCACGGTCGCGTAAAGCGTTGGCTGGATCGTATCGAGCTGATGCCCACAGCGGTCGAGCAGGGCAGGCCATTCCTCGGGCCCCTGGGTGTTGCGCCGCTCCAGCGTGAAATCGGCGAGGGCCAGATGCATTCTGCCAAGTGCGGCCCCCACGGCGCGCGCTTGCGCCGGATTGGGGTGCGATACCGAAACGCCCGGCAGGAACTCGATCAGCGCGGCCGGCCGCCCGGCAAGCTCATGGATGGTGCGGCCCATCCGGTCGGGCAGTGCCCGCGGAACATGGCAGCCGCGAACGGCCAGATGGTCTAGCATCGAGAAAAAATACGGCAGGTCATTTTCCTGTACCCGCTTTTCGTAGAGCGTCAGGAAAAAGCGGCCCTCGGTCGTGTCGACCATGTAATTGCTGTTCTCGACACCTTCAGCGATCCCCTTGGCGGAGACGAGCGCCCCCAGATCGAACCGCTTCAGAAAATCGGCCAGCGCCTCTGCCGAGACGTGGGTGTAAACCGCCACCGGTCAGGCTGGCACTTCAAGGCCGCGGGGCAGCTTGAACGAGATTGTCTCGCGCGTTGTTTCCTCTTCGCGCTCGGTGATGGTGTAGACTTCCGCCAACTTTGCGACGAGCTCGCGCACAAGCACCTCGGGCGCCGAAGCGCCAGCAGTGATGCCAAGGGTCTTCACGCCGCTCAACCAAGCGAAATCAAGGTCGTCTGCCCGTTGGATCAACCGGGCAGGGATCCCCTGGCGCTCAGCGACTTCCACCAGCCGCAGGGAGTTGGACGAATTGGTCGCGCCGATCACGAGCATCGCATCGCACTCGGCCGCAATTGCCTTGACCGCTGCCTGCCGGTTCGACGTGGCGTAGCAGATATCTTCGCCGCGCGGCGCTTTGATGCCGGGGAAGCGCTCGATCAGCTTGGCGACGATATCGGCGGTATCGTCCACCGACAGCGTCGTCTGGGTCAGGAAGGCGACATTATCGGGATCGGTTGGCTGAAACGCTTCGGCATCCTCCATGGTCTCGACTAGAGTCATCGCGCCTTCTGGCACCTGGCCAAACGTCCCGATCACTTCAGGATGGCCGGCATGGCCGACGAAAATGATGTGGCGGCCGGTTTCCACGAGCCGCTCGGCCTGGCGATGAACCTTTGACACGAGCGGGCAGGTCGCATCGAAATAGGCAAGCCCGCGGTCCTCGGCGGCGGCTGGCACCGATTTCGGCACGCCGTGCGCGGAAAACACCACCGTTACGCCGTCTGGTACTTCCTCAAGCTCTTCAACGAAGATCGCGCCTTTTGCGCGCAGGCTGTCCACGACATATTTGTTATGGACGATTTCATGGCGAACATAGACGGGCGCGCCATATTTCTCGATCGCGAGTTCGACGATGTGGATGGCGCGGTCTACGCCTGCGCAAAATCCACGGGGCGCGGCGATGAGGAGGTCGAGCGTCGGCTTGATGATCGTGGTCATATTCTCCCTCCCTACGCGATTGCTTGCGTGCGCGAAAGCCGGTTCCTATGCTAGTCGCCGCTAAATGGTTGGTGCGGATTGACGCGCCGACCCCGTTTCAGTTGAAAAAGGTGCGACCCTCCGTGATAGCCCGCAACATCGCCGTCTCAACCGCCCTTGTCTCGTTACTGGCGGGCTGCACCAAGACCGGAGAGATCGAACTGGGCGGCATTACGGCCATTCGTTCGGCGTGCCCGGCCGTTGCCGTGCCAGCATCTACGGGCGACATCACCCTGTTCACTTCCCCCTCCAGCCAGGAACAGAACGCCCTCGATCTGTCGGCGCTCATTACCAATGTTCGGTCGACCTGCGTCGACGTTGGCGACAATGTCCAGACGGTGGTGACCTTTGAGGTGAGGGGGCTTCGCAACAATGCCCAGGCGCCACGCGATGTAACGCTGCCCTATTTCATCACCGTGGTGCAGGGCGGCACGGCCGTCGTCTCCAAAAGTATCGGGCGCGTCGCATTGCATTTTGATGCCGGGCAGCAGCGTGCGAGCACCAGCGCACAGGCAACCGCCAACGTGCTGCGCTCGGCCGCGACACTCTCGCCAGAACTGCGCAAGTCGCTGACCAAGGTGCGCAAGGCCGGCGCTGAGGATGCCGCCGTGGATCCGCTGTCGCGCCCGGAAATCCGCCAGGCGGTGCAGCGCGCATCGTTTGAGGCGCTGGTCGGTTTCCAGCTGACCGACGCCCAGCTGAAGTATAACGCGACCCGGTGAAGATCCCGCCGCTCGCCTTTACTGTAACCGATTGGTCGGTAGTACCGCGCACCGAGCATCCGGGGGAGACAGGCACGGCGTGGTGGCAGACCTTTACGATCGGCGATCTGCGGGTTCGGATGGTGGAATATTCGGCAGACTATCTGGCCGACCATTGGTGCGAGCGGGGCCATGTGCTGTTCGTGCTTGAAGGGGAACTGGTTAGCGAGCTGCGCGATGGCCGCGAGTATCGCCTGACGCCCGGCATGTCCTACCAGGTATCGGACGAAGGCGATGCGGCGCACCGATCGCGCACCACGATTGGCACAAAACTCTTCATCGTCGATTGACTCGGTTGTTGCGGCGCGTCAAAGCTTGTCGCGTCGATGGCGGGCAACCGTCATGGGTAAGCGCGGGAGAGTGCGGGGTGAAACCCGCCGCCGAAGGAGCAACCGCCCCGGAATCTCTCAGGCAATCGGGACCGCGCAGACCTGATACGACACTCTGGAAAGCGGCCTGGCGGCGTGCGCTCGGGCCCACCGAAGGGGTAAGCCGGTACGTGCCGCAAGGTGCATCGGTCAAAGCTCTCAGGTTCCGTGACAGAGGGGGCGGCTGACCAGCACCGGGCGATCCGGGATTGGCATGCCGTGATCCACCAACGGAAGGCCTGTGATGAGCGACCTGATCGATTTCATCGACATGATCGAAACGCTGCCGCTGGATGCGTGGCACCGCGCGCGCGGCGCGCGGATGGTGGAATTCGCCGAATATCACATGCCGATCCAATATGATGGCATCATGGCCGAGCATCTGTGGACGCGGCAGTCGGCGGGCCTGTTCGATGTCAGCCATATGGGCCAGCTGCTGTTCTTCGCCGATGGCCCCGCCGCCGATGTTGCGGGCGGGCTGGAGACATTGCTGCCGGGCGACATGGCGGGCCTCGCCCCGGGCAAGATGCGCTATTCGCTGCTGCTCGCCGACAATGGCGGCATTCTCGATGATCTGATGGTCACGCGCCTGCCTGGCGACGCGTTCGAGGGCGCGGCCTTCTACATGGTCGTCAACGGCGCGGTGAAGGCGGATGACATCGCCCATTTGGTCGAGCATCTGCCGAGCGACATCCGCCTCAACCATCTCGACGAGCAGGCGCTGCTGGCGCTGCAAGGTCCCAAGGCCGTGGATACACTCGCGCGCATCGTGCCCGGGGTGGAGGCGCTGGTGTTCATGCAGGCCGCCGCGTTCGACTGGAACGGCACGCCACTGTGGATCAGCCGCTCGGGATATACCGGCGAGGATGGCTTCGAGATTTCAGTGCCTGCCGAGGCCGTCGAGGCACTCGCCGATGCGCTCTGCGCCCAGCCCGAGGTAAAGCCCATCGGCCTTGGCGCGCGCGATTCGCTGCGGCTGGAGGCAGGGCTGCCCCTTTATGGGCATGACCTTAATCTCGAAACGACGCCCGTCATGGCCGATCTTGGTTTTGCATTGTCGAAGCGGCGGCGCGAGCAGGCGAACTTCCCGGGTGCTGCGCATATTCTGGCCGAGCGTGAGCATGGCCCGGCGCTGAAGCGCGTCGGTTTGCTCGTCGAAGGCAAGCAGCCGGTGCGTGAGGGCGCGGTCGTGCTCGGTGCAGACGGTGCCGAGGTCGGCAAGGTCACCTCGGGCGGCTTCGCCCCCAGCGTCGGCGCGCCGATCGCGATGGCCTATTTGCCGCTCGCGCTGGCAGCCCCCGGTACAACCCTTTCGCTTGCCCAGCGCGGCAAGACGCATACCGGCACCGTCACCGCGATGCCCTTCATCCCCCACCGCTATGTCCGCTGAGAGGAGCAATCCATGAGCCGTTATTTCACTGAAGATCACGAATGGGTCGAGCTTGATGGCGATATCGGCACCGTCGGCATCACCGATTATGCGCAAGGCCAGCTCGGCGACATCGTCTTCGTCGACGTGCCCGAAGAGGGCAAGGAACTGACCAAGGGCGATGAGGCCGCCGTGGTCGAATCGGTCAAGGCCGCCTCGGACGTCTATTCGCCGGTGTCGGGCACGGTCATTGAGGGCAACGCCGCCCTCGCCGACACCCCGGCGCTGGTCAATGAAGACCCCGAAGGCGATGGCTGGTTCTTCAAGCTGACCTTGTCCGACCCGAGCGAGGTCGAGGGGATGATGGACGAGGTCGCCTACGAAGCGTTTGTGAGCAAGCTCTAGCCATTTCTACCCTCCCGCTCAGGGGAGGGGCACTCCAACGCCCCTCCCGCTTGCGGGAGGGGCTGGGGGAGGGGTCATGCACCGCTCCCCGATTTCCCTCCCCCGACCCCTCCCGCAAGCGGGAGGGGGGAGAATAGATGATGCGTTACCTACCCCTCACCCAGACCGACCGCACCGCGATGCTAGCCACCATCGGCGCGTCGTCGATCGATGATCTGTTCGTCGATGTGCCCGAGGAAGCGCGCCTCGACGGGCCGATCCACGACCTGCCGATGCACGCCAGCGAAATGGCGGTCGAACGGCACATGCGTGCCCTTGCCCGCAAGAATCTGGTGGCGGGGGATGTACCGTTCTTCCTTGGCTGCGGGGCATATAAGCACCACGTGCCTGCCAGCGTTGATCACCTGATCCAGCGCGGCGAGTTCCTGACCGCCTATACGCCCTATCAGCCGGAAATCGCGCAAGGGACCCTGCAGATGCTGTTCGAGTTCCAGTCGCAGGTCGCGCGGCTGCTCGGCACCGATGTGGCCAACGCATCGATGTATGACGGCTCGACCGCCTGCTGGGAGGCGATCGGCATGGCGCGGCGCATCA
>CAZXBM010000064.1:0-18794 GCA_964638495.1 uncultured Stakelama sp.
ATGCGCGCTGAGGCGCAAGCCCATGTCGACAGCATCAACGAGGCGCTGGCGTTGCTCCGCCGGTTCCTTGATTGGGACCGTGCGCTGCGCCGGCTCGATGAGCTGAATGCGCGCGTCGAGGATCAGACACTGTGGAATGACCCCAAGGCCGCGCAGGAAGTGATGCGCGAGCGCCGTCGGCTCGATGAAGCAATTACCGCCACGCGCGCGATCGAAAGCGAATTGGCAGACACCGTCGAGTTGATGGACATGGCCGAGGCTGAGGGCGACACCGGCATGGTCGATGACGGTGTGGCCGGGCTTGCCGCGCTGTCGCTGCGGGCCAATGAAGACAAGATCAAGGCGCTGCTGGCGGGCGAGGCCGATGCCAATGATACCTATATCGAGGTAAACGCCGGCGCGGGCGGCACCGAGAGCCAGGATTGGGCGGGCATGCTCAGCCGCATGTACACGCGCTGGGCCGAACGGCGCGGCATGAAGGTGGAACTGGTCGATCAGCATTCGGGCGAACAGGCGGGCATCAAATCCGCCACGCTGCTGCTGAAGGGCGAGAACGCCTATGGCTATGCCAAGACCGAAAGCGGCGTGCACCGGCTCGTGCGGATCAGCCCTTATGATTCGGCGGCCCGGCGGCACACCAGCTTTGCCAGCGTCTGGGTGTACCCGGTGATCGACGACAATATCGAGGTCGATTACAACGAGAGCGATTTGCGGATCGATACCTACCGCGCATCGGGCGCGGGCGGGCAGCACATCAACACGACCGATTCGGCGGTGCGCATCACGCACATCCCGACCGGCATCGTCGTGCAGTGCCAGAACCAGCGTTCGCAGCACAAGAACAAGGCGGAAGCCTATAACCAGCTGCGCGCCCGGCTCTATGAGCGTGAGCTCGCCATCCGCGAAGCGGCGGCCAATGCCGAGAACGACAGCAAGACCGATATCGGCTGGGGCCACCAGATCCGGTCCTATGTTCTGCAGCCCTATCAGATGGTGAAGGATTTGCGCACCGGCGTGGTTTCTACAGCGCCCGGCGACGTGCTGGATGGCGCGCTCGATCCGTTCATGGCCGCCGCCTTGTCGCAGCGCGTGACTGGCGAGGCGGTTGAGGTGGAGGATGTCGACTAGCATGCGCGGCGCGCTTGCCTTGGCGGCGTTGGTCGCGCTTGCTGGCTGCGATGCGGGGCCGGCATCGCTTGCCGCCCGCAAGACCGATGTCGGCATGTTCCCCGCCGCCGACCGCCCGGTCGCGCGCATCGTATCGGCACGCTGGTCAACCGAGGAAATGCGCGACCGCAAGAACGAGGCGGGCGAGGTGATGGACAAATCGGGCATCAGGCCCGGCATGACCGTTGCGGATATTGGTGCAGGCGAAGGCTATTACACCATCCGCCTGGCCGATCGGGTCGGCAAGGACGGGCGCGTGCTGGCGGTGGATATCTTTCCCGCCGTGCGCGATGCGCTGGCCGAGCGCGTTGCGCGCGACCGGCTGCAAAGCGTGAGCGTGCGTCTCGGTGAACCGGCTGATCCGAAGTTGCCCGAAAACAGCTTCGACCGGGTGATGATGGTCCACATGTACCACGAGATCGAGCAACCCTATGAGTTTCTCTGGCGCATGCGGCCGTCGCTGAAAGCCGACGGGCTCGTCATCGTCGTCGATGCCGATCGCCCGACGCAGCGCCACGGCACGCCGCCCGCGCTGCTGAAATGCGAGTTTGCGGCAGTTGGCTATGTGCAGGTGTCGCGCAGCGATATGCCATCCGCCGGCGGCTATCTCGCCGCGTTCCGCCCGCAGGGGCCGCGTCCTGAGCCGCGCACGATCACGCCCTGCAAGGACGGTTGAGCTTGCGCTTGTTTTGATTTTTGGAGAGATGTTCTCCTGCGAAAGCGGGAGTCCAGAGCCTCAAGCGCTGCGCTCGGTTACCCCTGGACCCCTGCGTTCGCAGGGGAAAAGTGTTCACTGGGTCTAACGGCAATCGATCTTAAAGATACAGAGTCGGCAGATAGGGCTCGGCGATGACAACGCCCACCATCGCGACAATCGCCATGACGGTGCACCAGATTATCTCACCGCGGCCGATGCGCAAGTGCCGGGCAGCGCGATAAACGGCGACGGACAGGATGGCGATGACGATGGCGTGGACCGTCCAATAGCCAATCTGCCAATATTGCCCCAGCCGTGCCTCGTCATTGGGCAGTCGCAGGCTGGCCACGGCCGCCAGCACGCGCATCGCCAGCGCGGCGAGCACCACCGTAAACGCGGGCAGGCGACCGATCCGGGCAGCCAGCAAAACGCCCAGCAACCCCTGCAGGATCGTCACCAGTGGGCCGGCAATGTTGGTGATAGCGGCGTCGGCGGCAGTCCGATAATCGCCGCTCACCAGCCCTGAACTGTTGACGCGGACATACACGTCGTAGCCGAGCGCCGCGCCCGCGATGCCATGCGCGGCCTCATGAATAGCAAATGTAAGCGCAACCGCGCCCGCCACCCACGCGGTGAGCTCGATCTTTTTCATCTGTCCCCCAATGCTGCCCCGGGCCGAACTATAATCCGGTGATCGCGGGGCCGCAACACGCGCTTGGAGACAGCGCCGCCGCGCGCTAGACCAGCATGATGCGGACCTATCTCGATCTGATGCAGCGAATCCTGGACGACGGCGTCGAAACCGCCGACCGGACCGGGGTCGGCACCTTTTCCGTCTTCGGGCACCAGATGCGGTTCGATCTGGCCAAGGGTTTTCCCGCGCTCACCACCAAGAAGCTGCACCTGCGTTCGATCATCATCGAGCTGCTCTGGTTCCTGCGCGGCGACACTAATGTCGGCTGGTTGCAGGAGCGCAAGGTGCGCATCTGGGATGAGTGGGCGCGCGAGGATGGCGATCTTGGCCCCATCTATGGCAAGCAGTGGCGCGATTGGGTGGCGAGCGATGGCCGCCAGATCGACCAGATTGCCGAGCTTATCCACCAGATCAAAAACAACCCGACATCGCGCCGCCAGATCGTGTCTGCCTGGAACCCCGGCGATCTGCATGCGATGGCGCTGGCACCGTGCCACTGCCTGTTCCAGACGCATGTTGCGAACGGCAAACTGTCGCTGCAGCTCTATCAGCGGTCGGGCGACGTGTTTTTGGGCGTGCCGTTCAACATCGCGAGTTACGCGTTGCTCACCCATATGCTGGCGCAGCAATGCGGGCTGGAGGTCGGCGAGTTCATCTGGACGGGCGGCGATTGCCACCTCTATTCGAACCATCTGGAGCAGGCCCGGCTGCAATTGACGCGTGAGCCCGGCCCGCTGCCGAGGCTGGAGATCCTGCGCAAGCCCGATGGCATCGATGCGTATGAGTATGAGGATTTCAAGCTGCACGATTATGTCGCGCAGCCGCATATCGCCGCGCCGGTGGCGGTGTGATCTCGTTCCACCTCGCGCGCGCGGATAATGGCGTCATCGGCGCAGGTGGCACCATCCCCTGGCATATTCCTGGCGAGCAACGCCGGTTCAAGGCGATGACGATGGGCCGGCCGATGATCATGGGCCGCAAGACCTTTGAGAGCTTTCCTGCGCCTCTGCCGGGCCGGCGGCATATCGTGCTGACGCGCGATCCGCACTGGAACGCGGCGGGCGCGGAGGTTGTGCACGATGTCGCGCAAGCACGCGCGCTGGCGGGGGACGATGCGGCGGTCATCGGTGGCGCAGAGATTTATGCGCTGCTGATCGATCACGCGACGCTCATCGAGCTGACCGAGGTACATCTGTCGCCGGCGGGTGATGCGGTGGTGCCGCCCTTTACTGGCTGGTGCGAAGTGGCGCGCACTGATTTCGCGCCCGAGGGCGACGTGCCCGGCTACAGCTATGTCACGCTCGCGCGGCCTAGCGCCCCGCCCACAGCCCCCCTATAGCCCGGCGGATGGAGCGTCTCGACGGGGGTGCGCCGGTGCCCGCGCGCTATCGCGGCGGCATTGTCGCGCTGGGCAATTTCGATGGATGTCATCTGGGGCACCAGGCGGTGATTGGCCGCGCGGTTGAGCGCGCGCGGGCGTTGAGCGCGCCGGTGCTCGTCGCCACCTTCGATCCGCATCCGGTGCGCTATTTCAAGCCCGATGTACCGCCCTTTCGCCTCACCACACTCGATCAGCGCGAACGGCTGTTCGCCGCGGCGGGCGCGGATGCGATGGTCGTCTTCACCTTCGATGCGGCACTTGCCGGGCTGACGGCCGAGGCGTTCGTCGACCAGTGCCTGGTCGGCAATCTGGGCGTGGCGGGGGTGGTGACGGGCGAGGACTTCACCTTTGGCAAGGCACGGGGCGGCAATGTCCGGGTGCTGGCCGCGCTAGGGGCGGCGCGTGGCTTTGCGTGCGAGACGGTGGGCGCGGTAACGGCGGGCGAGGGGTCGGCCGGGGAGGGGGCGGTTTCGTCCAGCCGCATCCGCGATCTGCTTCAGGCGGGCGACCCGGCAGGCGCGGCGCGGCTGTTGACGCGGCCCTTTGCGATTGCGGGCGTCGTCCAGCACGGTGATAAGGTCGGCCGCACGATCGGCTACCCGACCGCCAATATCGACATGGGCAGCTATCTACGCCCGGCTTACGGTATTTACGCGGTGCGGGGACGGCTGAGCGACGGGCGGGTGATCGACGGCGCCGCAAATGTGGGCGTGCGACCGACCTTCGACCCGCCCAAGGAGTTGCTCGAGGTGTATTTCTTCGACTTTGCCGGGGATCTGTATGGGCAGATGATCGAGGTCGAGCTGATCGCCTATCTGCGGCCTGAGGCGAAGTTCGACAGCCTTGAGGCGCTGGTCGCGCAGATGGATGCCGATTGCGCGGCGGCGCGGGTGGTGCTGGCGGGGATTTAGGGTTCACGCGAAGGCGCGAAGGACGCGAAGGACGCGAAGCGGCAGGCATTGCGCGCTTGATCGTTTTTTCTGCTTCGCGACCTTCTTCCCTTTGCGCCCTTCGCGTGAACCAATCTCCGCCCTAATCACAAAAGCACGGTTTGCTACTTTAGCCGGAAGCGGTAACTGACCGAGGTGCCGAGCGTCACCTGGTTGCGGCTGCCGACCTGGCTGCGCGCCAGCGGCGATTCGGCGGCAGCGCCGACCAGTCGTGCATAGCTGCCAAAGGCGTTGACGCTCCAGTTGCCGCCCAGCCGACGCGACGCAAAGCCCGACAGCGCCACATCATTGACGCTGGCGCCGGGGCGATAAGGGGCCAGGCCGCTGGTGGCGGACTGCGCCGCCGTCACGCCATGATAGGCCTGCAAATAGGACGCATCGGCAAAGCGCACCCGGCCGCCATAGCCCAGCGTCCACTTGCCGAGCAGCTTGATGCGCCTGACGGAGAGATCGGCAATCAGGCCCTCATGCCCGCCTACTGCCTGGCGCACCTCAAGCTGCAGCGAGGTGAAGAGCGATGGCTGATAGGTGAGGAACCCGCCGACTTCAGGCGAAAAGCGGATGCGCGCCAGGCCGGGGAACACCGCGATATCGCGGCTCGTCCGCCCAAAATCCGGGCGCAGGATCGGCCCGGCGCGCCATTTGCGCGTGTTCAGTACATTATAGCCGATGCCGGTCTGCACCGAGGCGAAGAACTGGTTCTTGTAGCGGATATCGAGCTGCGGGATCGGCAGGAGGCGCAGGCCATCGCTGCCCGGAAAGCGCGGCACCGCGAGCAGGCCCGGCCCGACATCGATCTGCCACCCGGCGGGATAGGGGCCAAACGCCAGCGGACGCATCGGCGGGGCGGGGGGTGGCGGCGGCGGCGGTGTCGTCTGGCCCTCCGCCAAGGCGGGGAGTGCGGCGACGAGCGCGGCATCGCCGGCGGGCGCGGGAATGGCGAGCGGCATGGCAGCAGGCGTGGCCAGATGGACCGCCGCAATGATCATCAACACCGTACCATTCTCCCTCTTCCAGCAATCGCGGGGCGGTTACCCGAATGGCAGCTGATTTCAAGTTGGCAATAAGGTCAGTGTCGTGATGGGTGACGAACGCGCTGCGACGCGATAGAGGATCGACCCGATGACTGACAGCAACACCCCCACGCCCGATACCGCGCCCGTTCCAGCGGCGGATTATCGCGACACTGTCTTCCTGCCGAAGACCGAGTTCCCGATGAAAGCCGGCCTTCCGCAGAAGGAACCGGGCATTTTGGCGCACTGGCAGTCGATTGGCCTCTATGACAAGCTGCGCGATGCGCGCCGCGGGCGCGAGAAGTTCATCTTCCATGATGGCCCACCCTACGCCAATGGCGACATGCATATCGGCCATGCGCTCAACCATATCCTGAAGGACATGGTCTGCCGCACGCAGAACTTGCTCGGCAAGGATGCGCCCTATGTGCCCGGCTGGGACTGCCATGGCCTCCCCATCGAGTGGAAGGTCGAGGAGCAATATCGCGCGAAGAAGCTCAACAAGGACGAGGTGCCTGCGGCGGAGTTCCGCGCGGAGTGCCGGGCCTATGCGCAGCATTGGGTGGATGTGCAGCGCGAGCAGCTCAAGCGGCTGGGGGTGAATGCGGACTGGGATCATCCCTATCTGACGATGGACTTCGAGGCTGAGGCGACGATCGTCACCGAGCTGATGAAGTTTGCGGAGAGCGGGCAGCTATACCGGGGCGCGAAGCCGGTGATGTGGTCGCCGGTGGAAAAGACTGCGCTGGCTGAGGCTGAGGTTGAGTATGAGGATGTTGTGTCGACGCAGATCGACGTGGCGTTTCAAATTGATAAGGCCCCTAACGCTCCTGAACTGGAGGGTGCCTACGCAGTAATCTGGACGACGACGCCGTGGACGATTCCGGTGAACCAGGCTTTGGCTTATGGGCCGGAGATTGAGTATCATGTATACGAGGCCTGGGCGTCAGAGACGCGGATAGTTGGTGTTCCAGTACCGCTTCCAAAGCATCAGGGCCGAAAGATCTTGGTCGCAGCGGATGAAGTGCTGCGAGACGACTTTAATGAACGCCTGCGAGCGTTTGGCGATGGATTTAAGTTGGGTGGCGAGCCGATCTGGTCCGGCAAAGGTTCCCAACTCGCTGATGCCACTGCGCGCCATCCCTTGCACACACTCGGCGGGTTCTTCGCGAAGCCCCGCCCATTCCTGCCCGGCGATTTCGTTACCACCGATGCGGGTACGGGGCTTGTTCACATGGCGCCTGATCATGGCGAGGATGATTTCCTGCTGTGCAAGGCGCATGGCATTGAGCCGGTGTTCGCGGTCGATGCGGCGGGGATGTATCGGGCGGATTGGGCCTGGCTCGGCGGGCAGGGGTCGGTCATCAACAAGAAGTTTGTCGCAGCGGACGGCCCGATCTGTTCGGATTTGCGCGCGGCGGGGGCTTTGCTCGCGGCGTCGGATGATTTTCGGCATAGCTATCCGCATTCGTGGCGGTCGAAGGCTAAGGTGATTTTCCGGTGCACGCCGCAGTGGTTTGTGCCGATGGATCGGAGCGCGAACAGCGACCTGCCGGGGGCAGGTCGCAGAGCGGAGATCGGCTCGCAAGGCGAGCCGTGGGCCCCGCCTCATGACGCACCGCCCCTCACCCAACCCTCTCCCCAAGGGGGAGAGGGCTTTAGCGGGACCTTGCGTGAAAAGGCACTCGCCGCCATTGAGGCCACGCGCTGGCTGCCGGCCAAGGGGCAGAACCGCATCACCGCGATGGTCGCGGGGCGGCCCGACTGGGTGTTGTCGCGCCAGCGGGCTTGGGGCGTGCCGATCACGCTGTTCGTCGATCGGAAGACCGGGCAGTATCTGTGCGACCCCGCCGTTAACGCCCGCATCATTGCGGCGGTGCGCGCGCAAGGTGTCGATGCGTGGACCGACGAGGCGGCGCAGGCGCTGCTCGGGCCCGATTACAACGTCGCCGATTATGAGCGCGTGACCGACATTCTCGATGTGTGGTTCGATAGCGGCTGCACCCATGCCTTTGTGCTCGAAAGCGGGCGCTGGCCCGATGTGATGCGCCCCGCGGGCTATGCGGGCCCGCCCGCCGACCTGTATCTCGAAGGATCGGACCAGCATCGCGGCTGGTTCCAGTCCTCGTTGCTCGAAAGCTGCGGCACGCGCGGGCATGCGCCGTACAAGACGGTGCTGACGCACGGCTTCACGATGGACGCCAAGGGCATGAAAATGTCCAAGTCGCTCGGCAACACGATCAACCCGCTCGATCTGATGAAGGAGAGCGGCGCGGACATTTTGCGGCTCTGGGCGCTGACGGTGGATTTCACCGAGGATCACCGGATCGGCAAGGAAATCCTGAACGGCGTTTCGGACCAATATCGCAAGCTGCGCAATACCTTCCGCTATCTGCTCGGCGCGCTCGACGGGTTTGCGGAGAGCGAGCGGCTGCCGGTGAGCAAGATGCCCGAGCTGGAGCTGTATATCCTCACTCTGCTCGGCGAGATGGACGTCAAGCTGAAGGCGGCGATCGATGATTTCGATTTCAACAGCTATGTGCGGCTGATCACCAATTTCGCCAATGAGGACCTGTCGGCCTTTTACTTCGATATCCGCAAGGACTGCCTCTATTGCGACGCGCCCGAGAGTGTGAAGCGCCGGGCGTGCCGCACGGTGATGGATGTGCTGTTCCACGCGCTGGTGCGCTATCTGGCACCGGTGCTGGTCTTCACCGCTGAAGAGACGTGGCAGTCGCGCTTTCCTGACGCGGAAAGCTCGGTGCATCTGCTCGAATGGCCGGTGCTGCCCAAGCTGCCCGGCGACCGATTGATCGTCACCAACTGGAATGATGTGCGGGCGCTGCGGGTGCAGGTGACCGAGGCGATCGAGCCGCTGCGGCGCGAGAAGATTGTCCGGTCCAGCCTTGAGGCAGAGGTGACGGTGCCCGCGATGCCGCTGTCGGCCGATCTGCTGCAGGAAGTGTTCATCGTGGCGAAGGTGACGCATGGCCACGACATCGCCGTGGCCCGCACCGATTTCGCCAAATGCGGCCGCTGCTGGCGGCATTTGCCCGATGTGGCCGAAGATGGCGCGCTGTGCGACCGGTGTGACGAGGTGGTGGCATGATGCGATTGCCGGTAGCTGGCTTCATCGCCGCAGGCGTGGTGCTGCTGCTCGACCAGTTGGTGAAGTTCATTGTCACCGGGCCGCTCGGGCTGGATAGCCTGTCCGGCCGGGTTATCGATCTGCTGCCGATCTTCCGGGTGCGCTTCGTCGCCAATGTCGGGGTGTCGCTGGGGCTGCTCAATGCATCGAGCGACGCCGGGCGCTGGGCGCTTGTCGCGCTCACCGGGGCGATTGCGGCGGGTGTGCTGGTTTGGATGCTGCGCGAGCGCAACCGCCAGGATCAGTTCGGTCTCGGCCTGGTGCTGGGCGGGGCGATCGGCAATATCGCGGATCGCGTCCGTCTGGGCTATGTCGTTGATTATGCCGATCTGCACTTTGGCGAGTGGAGCCCGTTTTTGGTCTTCAATCTGGCGGATGCGGCGATTACGATAGGGGTTCTCGTCCTGCTGGCGCGCGCGATCCTGGTGCGCGACAAGCCAGCGACGTCTGTTTCAGTGGAGAATGGCAATGCGTAAGTTTTCTGGGCTCGTCATGGGCCTCGGCCTGACCGTCTTCCTGAGCGCGTGCGGTGGCGGCACGGGCCTCAACCGCGCCCGGCCCGATGAATTCGCGGTGGCGCGCCAGGCGCCGCTCGTCATTCCGCCCGATTATTCGCTGACGCCGCCGCAGCCGGGTGCCGCGCGGCCGCAGGATACCGGGCCGAATGTGCTGGCGCTAGAGGCGTTGTTCGGCGGGCCTGCCGCGCGCAGCGACGGCGAAAATGCGATCGTGAGCCAGGCAGGCGCGGACAGCGCTGCGCCGGGCATCCGCTCCGAAGTCGGCGATCCGCAGACCAATGTGGTCGACAAGGGTTCGACGACGCGTGACATCGTCGCGGCGCCGGAAGGTAGCGGCCAGAACGCATCGACCAGCACGCCGAAGTAACGCGCGGGCGGGCAGCGCTGGTCAGGCCTAGAGCATCGTGCCGAAATTCAGGATCGCCCGTCATTGCGAGCGCAGCGAAGCAATCCAGCCTTACCGCTCGTGGCACGATGGATTGCTTCGCTGCACTCGCAATGACGATTCATAATTCAAGCACGATGCTCTAGACTCGTTTTCCTTTTGACGGATCGGTCTCCCGCGAAAGCGGGAGCCCAGAGTTCCAGGCGCTGTCCTTTGCGCCCCTGGCCACCTGTTTTCGCAGGGGTACGGCGTTGGTTCAGCCCAACTTAAATCGAGTCTACCGCCCCGCGGCCGTCGCGCGATCCAGCCCGGCGGCGAGATCGGCGATCAGATCGTCTGGGTCTTCGAGGCCGATGCTCAGCCGCACCAGCGGCCCCGGGAAGGTCGGGGTGGTGGCGCTGCGGTAACGCGCGGGATCGACGGGGAGGGCGAGGCTCTCATAGCCGCCCCAGCTATAGCCGATGCCGAACAGCTCGAGCCCGTCGATGAGCGCGGAGCGCGCCGCATCGTCGCCGCCGTTGAGCACGAACGAGAACAGCCCGGACGATCCTTTGAAATCGCGTAGGAAATGCGCGTGACCGGGGCAATCGGGCAGGGCAGGGTGCAGCACCTGCGCCACTTGCGGCTGCGCCTTCAGCCAGTGCGCAATCTTCAGCGCTGATTTCTCCTGATGCGCCACGCGCACCGCCATCGTCCGAAGCCCGCGTGATCCCAGCCAGCAATCGTCGGGGCTTGCGACCTGGCCAAGCTGGAAGCTGGTGTCGCGCAGACGATCGAAATGGCCCGGTGCCGCCGTGACCGAGCCGAGCATGACATCGGAATGCCCGACGACATATTTGGTGCAGGCGAGGATTGTGAGGTCAATGCCCAGCGCAATGGCGGGGAGCAGCAGCGGCGTCGCCCAGGTATTGTCGAGCAGAGTCACTACACCGCGCGCTTTGGCCGCGGCGATGATCGCGGGCAGATCGGGTACTTCAAAGCTCAGGCTACCCGGTGCTTCGAGCATGATCGCTCGCGTCTGGTCGCTGATCATGGCAGCAATATCGCCGCCGATCATTGGATCGAAGAAGCGTGTCGTGATGCCCAACCGCCCGAGCAGACCCGTCGCCATCGACCGGGTCGGGTCATAGGCGGTGTCGATCATCAACAGCTCGTCACCCGGCGACAGGACGGAGAGCAGCGCCGCCGCAATCGCCGCCACGCCCGAACAATAGAGAAACGTGCCCTCAGCACCCGGTTCCAGCTCAGTCAGCGCATCCGCGAGCGACCATTGTGTGGGCGTGCCGCGCCGGCCATAGAATAGCCGGTGATGGGTATCCCGCACGGCACCACGCATTTCGGCCACGCTATCGTACAGGATTGTCGATGCCCGCCACACCGGCGGGTTGACGATACCCTGCGTCCATTCCGGCCGTCGTCCAGCGCTGACGACCCGCGTCGCATCATGCGGGTCGCGCTTTTGGCTCACGCCGCGCCCATGGCCTTTGGCGTCGTGCGATCTGCACCCCATTCGGACCAGCTGCCATCATAAAGCGCGGCGTGGTTGCCGAGCAGGTGCGCACCGAACGCCAGCACCGCCGCCGTAATGCCTGACCCGCAGGTCGTGACGAGCGGCTGGCTCAGATCGATGCCGGCGTCGCCGAATACGGCCTTCAGCGCATCGCCCTGTTTCCAGGTGCCATCATCGTTGAACAGCAGCCTATACGGTATGTTCTTTGAACCAGGGATATGGCCGGCATGGGTTGCCGGCCGCGGATCGGGCTCCTCGCCTGAAAAGCGGGCGGCGGAGCGGGCGTCGACCACTTGCTCGGCCTTGCTGTCGAGATTGGCCTTCATCTGATCGAGCGAACGGACATGCGTGTCATCGGCCCAGACGGTGAAGTGGCGGTGCCGAAGTACTTCCTTGCCGGTGGCGAGTGACCTTCCTTCGGCCTTCCACTTGGCCAGGCCGCCATCGAGAATCGCGACGTCATGCGCGCCGAACACGCGCAACATCCACCAGGCGCGCGCTGCCGTGTGCAGTGGGGAATCGTCGTAGATCACGATGCGGCTGCCGTCGCCAAGACCGAGCGACTGCATCCGGCTGGCGAATTTTTCGGGTGAGGGCAGCATGGATGGCAAGCTGCTGCTGGTGTCGGCAATTTCTGCCAGGTCCATGAAGATGGCACCCGGAATGTGCGCTGCCTGATATTCAGCTGCCGCATCACGGCCATGCTCGGCCAGGAAATAGCTGGCATCGACAATGCGCAGGTCAGTTGCCTGTAATTCCGCCGCGAGCCATTCAGTCGTTACCAACGCGTCCATCATTCTCTCCCGGAGTCTCGTTGCCTGTCCCTAGCGACCGTCAGGCGCGCCGTCGAGAAGATCAACCACGCTGAGGGCACTTGGGCGAAACATCGCACGTCTATTGGCGAATTGGCGGCGCTGTCATTTCCTTTCTGCCCGGCGCGCGATAAACACACGAGCATGACACCCAAATTTCTCGGTCAGGCGGCCGCCCTGCCGGCAAACCCCGACGCGGCGGTGCTTGATTATGTGCCCAATCCGCGCCCCGGCAGCCCGTATATGGTCCGCTTTGCCGCACCGGAGTTCACGTCGCTCTGCCCGGTGACGGCGCAGCCGGACTTCGCGCACCTGGTGATCGATTATGTGCCGGGTGACACGATCGTCGAGTCGAAATCGCTCAAGCTGTTTCTGGGGTCGTTCCGCAACCATCAGGCTTTCCACGAGGATTGTACCGTCGGCATCGGCCAGCGCCTCGCTGCGGAGATGCAGCCGCGCTGGCTGAGGATCGGCGGTTACTGGTATCCGCGCGGGGGCATTCCCATCGACGTCTTCTGGCAGACCGGCGCACCGCCAGAGGCGGTGTGGATTCCGCCACAGGACGTGCCGGGCTATCGCGGTCGAGGATGATATTCGCGTTTTATAACCGATAGATAGCCAGAAGCACCTGGCCTGAACCTGGGCGTTGCTGAACACGCGCCCGGTCAACTAGCCGGCATGCATTGCCCCACGAATTGGCCGCGTGAGCACCTGCGATAATGACGTTCATGCAACATTCGGACGGGTTGGGCTGTTATGCACGCATCACCAAGGAGACCGATATGCCCCGTTTTTCCCGAATCGCCGCGTTGATCGCCATATCGTCGATCGCCATCGCCACCCCGGTTGTGGCGCAAACCGCACAGGAAGAGCAGCGTTTTGAGGCCGCGCAGCAGCGCTTCCAGAACGAAATGCAGATTTTCCGTACTGAATTCGATCGATATCAGGCAGCGCGCAACCGTGGCGGCGGCTATCGCGATTCGCGTAACGACCCGCGTTACAACGACCCGCGCTTTAACGACCCGCGCTATAACGATCCCCGTTATGCCGACCGCGACGAGGGCAATTACGATCCCGCGCGCTATTATCGCGACGGGCCGACCTACCAAGAGCGCGTGCTCGCCGCCGACGACCGCGTCTATCGCGGCAATGATGGCCGCTATTATTGCAAGCGCAACGACGGCACGACTGGCCTGATCATCGGCGCCGTAGGCGGCGGTGTGCTCGGCAACGTCATCGATGGCGGCCGTTCGCGCGCCGTGGGCACGCTGCTCGGCGGCGCACTGGGTGCCATTGCCGGCAAGGCCATCGATCAGAATAACAGCCAGGTGCGCTGCCGCTGATCTAGCCTGCACGTTTGCGTTGAAGGGGCGTTGTTCCGCGAGGGATGGCGCCCCTTTTTCGTTGCCTCCCGGGAGAGCGGCGCTAGCCAGCAACAATCAGGCAATATTTATTTTTGCACTGCAACATTACCGTCACTGGGTGCGCGCAAGGGGGCTGCGCGCCAGCAGCTGTCGGCAATGCCCGATGGGCTGGCGCTTCACCTTGGGGGAATTGACACATGAAGCGCACACAATTTGCGGCGTTGCTGCTTGGCAGCACGACTGCCCTGATGCTGCCCGGTATCGCTGAGGCGCAGGTCGCCGATACAGCACAAGTGGCGGACGTGACAGCAGAGCAGCCCGTGACTGACTCCGGCGACATCGTCGTGACCGCGCAGCGCCGTGCCGAAAACGTCCTGACAGTACCTGTTGCCGTTTCGGTGCTAAGGCCCGAATCGCTGCGTGATTTCCAAGCCGCTGGTGCCGATACCTTGCTGTCGCTGTCGGGCCGCGTGCCCAGCCTTTACGTTGAATCGACGACGGGCCGCATCTTCCCGCGTTTCTACATTCGCGGGCTCGGCAATATCGATTTCTATCTCGGCGCGTCGCAGCCGGTGTCGATCATCCAGGATGATGTCGTAGAAGAGCATGTGGTGCTGAAGTCGAACCCTGCGTTCGATATCGCGCAGGTCGAGGTGCTGAAGGGGCCGCAAGGATCGCTGTTCGGTCGCAATACCACGGCGGGCATCGTCAAGTTCGATAGCGCGCAACCAAGCGAGACCTGGCAGGGCCAGGGATCGGTCAGCTATGGCCGGTTCAACAGCGTGAACGCCGATGCGGGCGTTGGCGGCCCTCTCACCAGCGACGGCAGCATCAGCTTCCGCCTTTCGGGCCTTTACCAGCACCGCGACGATTGGATCAGCAACGTGTACCAGGGCCCGTCCGATGACGGCACGGTGCCCGGCCGCAATGTACTAGCGGGCTTCGACGAGCGCGACGTGCGCCTCCAGCTGCTCGCCCAGCCGACATCGGCACTCAGCCTGCGCTTGAGCGGCCATTACCGCGACTATGCTGGTACCGCCTCGATCTTCTATCGCGGCTCGATCACGCCAGGCACCAACCGTGTGCCCGCCGCCTTCGATCGCTCAATCGTCGCTTATGACGAGGCGCAGAACAACCCGCAGGCCTATCGCACCGGCGGCGTGTCGCTGAAGGCCGATTATGATCTGGGCGGCGTGACGCTGACCTCGATCACCGCCTGGGAACGTGCATCGGGCTTCAGCCGGGGCGATACCGATGGCGGTGCTGCAGCCAATTTCGGCGGGGTCGCGCCCAATATCTGCGCGGTCGGCTGCGGCCAATCGCAGGGGCGTCTGCGCGGGTTGAACCAGTGGACTGAGGAAGTCCGCATCGCCAGCCCCAATACAGGCCGGTTCAAATGGCAGTTTGGCGGCATCTATTTCGACTCGCGCGACCTCACAGAGTTCGACCAGCGCGCCTTCTTCCTGACCAGCAACGTACTCGGCACCACGCCGAACCCCAACAACTGGGTGCTGCTGCGTAACATCAACACCTCCTGGGCAGTTTTCGGCCAGGCAAGTTACGACCTGACCGACAAGCTGACGCTGACGGGCGGCGTGCGCGTGACGAACGACAGCAAGGACACGAACCTGCTGAAGACGGCGAATACCATCGCCAACGTCTCGACGTTCACGGCTGCGCGCCGGGTGAAACTCTCCGACACACAGCCGAGCTGGGACGTCAGCCTGCTCTACCGCGCGACCGATGACGTGAGCCTTTATGCGCGCGTTGCGCGGGGCTTCCGCGGGCCAACCATCCAGGGCCGCTCGGCAGTGTTCAACTCGCCATTCACCACCGCGACGTCGGAAACCAATACCAGCTTCGAAGGCGGGGTGAAGACCGGTTGGCTGCACGATGTCGTGCGGTTCAGCGCGACGGGCTTTTATTATTATGTCGACAACATCCAGCTCAACGGCAACGACAGCAATGGCAATGGCGTGCTGTTCAATGCCAATAGCGCCAAGGGCTATGGCGCCGAGGGTGAGATCGAGCTGCGGCCGGTCGAAAACCTGCACATCTCTGCTGGGCTGAGCCTGCTCAAGACCCGGATCGAAGATCGCAATGTGTTTGCGCAGGCGGGCGCTGCCGGTGGCGTACTCTCGCAGACGGTGCTCAATCCGGTGGTGCGCGTGGGCAACAACTATTTCGCGCAGATCGACGGCAATACCCTGCCTAACGCGCCGGACTACAACTTCAACATTGCTGCGCGCTACGACATTCCGGTCAGCGGCTCGAACCGCTTCTTCATTGCTGGCGATTTCAACCTGCAGGGCAAGATCAACTATGTGCTCTACAAAACGGTGGAATATACCTCGGACGGCAATAACGAGCTGGGCCTGAAGGCGGGTTTTGCCTTTGGTCGCTATGAGATTGCCGGGTTCGTGCGCAACCTGACAAATGCGAAGAACCTGATCGGCGTGATCGACACGTCCAACTTCCGTGCGGGCATCTACAATGATCCGCGCGTGTTCGGCGTGACGTTGAGCGGTTCGTTCCGTTGATGATATCGCCCTCCCCGCGCGCCCGGTGGGGTGCGCGGGGAGGGCGCTACCCTACCGCCCCTTGAACAACCCGCCCAGCACACCGCGCACCAGCCCGCCGACGATGCCGCCGCTGCTGGCGCCGCGCCGGCTGCTGGTGCCGAACACCTGCTTGGCGACTTCGTTCGCGACCTGGCGGGTGATCGTCGAGGTGGCGGTGCGGGTGGCTGAGGTGGCGATCTTGGTCCAGGGATTGTTGGCGGCGGCGCGGGCGGCCTCCCGCTCTTGCCGGTCTTCCTCCTTCTGCGCGGCGATGCGGGCGCGCTCGGCATCCTTGGCGGCGCGCGCGTCTTCCTTGGCCTGAAGCGCGGCGGCCTTGTCGGCTTCGGTCTTGGCGGCGGCTTCGGCGGCGGCGGCGGATGCTTCCTCGGCTTTGGTGGCGAGCAGTTCCTCGGCTGATTCGGAATCGATCAGTGTGTCGTACTTGTCGCCGATCGCGTCGGTGGCGATCATCACGCCGCGCTCCTTGGCATCGAGCGGGCCGACGCGCGTCGCGGGTGGCTTGATGAGGGTACGCTCGACGGGGGAGGGCGCGCCATCGGGCTGGAGGAGCGAGACAAGCGCCTCGCCGACCTTCAGCTCGGTGATGACGGTCTCGACATCGACGCCGGGATTGGCGCGGAAGGTGGTGGCCGCCGATTTGACCGCAGCCTGATCGCGCGGGGTGAAGGCGCGCAGGGCATGCTGGACGCGGTTGCCGAGCTGGCCGGCGACGGTATCGGGAATGTCGATCGGGTTTTGGGTGATGAAATAGACGCCCACGCCCTTGGAGCGGATGAGGCGGACGACCTGCTCGATCTTCTCGAGCAGCGCCTTAGGCGCATCGTTGAACAGCAGATGCGCTTCATCGAAGAAGAAGCACAGCACCGGCTTGTCGGGATCGCCGATTTCGGGGAGGTGCTCGAACAGCTCGCTCAGCAGCCAGAGCAGGAAGGTGGAATAGAGTTTGGGGCTCTGCATCAGCTTGCTGGCGGCAAGGATGTTGACGATGCCGCGGCCCTTGTCGTCACAGCCGATGAAATCGGCCATTGCCAGTGCAGGCTCGCCGAAGAAATGTTCGCCGCCCTGCGAGCGGAGCTGGAGCAGCGAGCGCTGGATCGTGCCGATGCTCGCCTTTGACATATTGCCATAGGTGGTCGTCAGCTCATCGGCGCGGGTAGCGCAGTGGGCGAGCATGGCCTGGAGATCATCGAGATCGAGCAGCAACAGCCCTTCCTTGTCGGCGACATGGAAGGCGATGGTGAGCACGCCCTCCTGCACCTCGTTCAAGTCCATCAGCCGCGCGAGCAGCAGCGGGCCCATCTCTGAAATGGTGGTGCGAATGGGGTGGCCCTGTTCGCCGAACAGATCCCAGAACTGCACGGGGGTGTCGGCATAGGCCCAATTGTCATAGCCGATGTCCTTGGCGCGGGCGGCGAAGATGTCGTGCATCTTGGCGGAGGGCGAACCGGCCATCGCGAGCCCGGCGAGATCGCCCTTCACGTCCGCCACGAAGCAGGGGACGCCGACGGCGGAAAAACCCTCGATAATGCCCTGGACTGTCACCGTTTTGCCGGTGCCGGTCGCGCCGGCGATGAGGCCGTGGCGGTTGGCGCGCTTGAGCTCGAGCGCCTGGGGTTTGCCGCCACCGGTGCCGATGAAGATGCTGCCGTCCGCCATGATACTCTCCCGCCTTAGGTCACGTGGTATCGCGCGATTAAGGGCGGCACGGCAAGACACGAAAAAGCCGCCCGGTCATCTCTGACCGGGCGGCAATCGCTGGCCTGTGGGGCCAAAGGCTTATTTCTTGAGCTTGACGGGTACGAAGCCGCCGGGGCCACGCCCGCGCTGGATATACAGCAGCACCGTCGGGCGACCGTCCTTGATCGCCTGCGCGACGATGGCCGAGAGCGCCTCAGGCGTGGAAACGGTGATGCCGTTGGCCGAGACGATCACATCGCCGCGCTTGAGCTTCTGGCCGGCATCGCTTGACGGATCGGTGCCGGAGATGACGAGCCCACGCACGGTGGAATCGACACCGATGCTCTGCGCGATCTGCGGGGTGAGCGGCACGACCGCGAGGCCAAGCTTGTTGGCAACGGGCGACGCGGGACCTTCGGTCTCGGGCTGGGCCATCGCATCGTCATCATCGCCATTGCCGAGCGATGCCTGCAATGCATCTTCGGACGGGCGCGTGCCGATCGTCACCGAGACGGTCATTTTCTTGCCGGCGCGGATCAAGTCGAGCGGGATGCGCGACCCGGGGGATTCATTGGCGACGAGATAGCTGAGCGATGCGTCCTGCGACACTGGCTTGCCGTTGACCGCGACGACGACGTCGCCGACCTTAATGCCTGCCTTGTCGGCGGGTTCACCCGGCGTGACGCTGCGGATGAGTTCGCCGGTGTTCTTGGGCACGCCGAGCGCGGCGGCGCTGTCATCATCGAGGGGCTGCGGGCCGACGCCGAGATAGCCACGCGCGATGGTGGTGCCCTTCATCAGCTTGTCGATGACGGGTTTGGCGTCTTCGGCCGGAATGGCGAAGCCGATGCCGATATTGCCGCCCGACTGGCCGGCGAAGATCTGCGAATTGATGC
>CAZXBM010000065.1:0-18790 GCA_964638495.1 uncultured Stakelama sp.
CGTACTCTGCCCGAACAGCCATCGCCTACAAGGTGGGCGCTGAACACCGCTTACACCGCATCCGTTCAGGGGGTCAATTTTGAAGGCCGATCAGCCCCGAACGGGGTCAATATTGCAGGCCGATTCACATCCTGGGGCATCAATTACCCCACGCGACCGGCTTGCCTCCATATCGAGCGTTCTAAGCTGTCTAAAAGACGTCCAAGTGGGACCATCCATAAACGGATATCCGCACGTCACTTAAAGAGCGCGGCCCCGAAACACGGGAGTAGACAGAGTGCCTCACACCTGCCTCAGTTCATCAAGGAAGCTGTCAAGGACAGACTGAAGGTCCGGGAAGGGAGGATGCTTCGCGTAATGCGCTATAACTTCTCCCTTGATCGTGTCGGGGGACTTACCGATTTCTGTTGTCGCCCACGCCCTAGCCTCATGGAGCGTATCCCAAGGCGAGCGCTTGTTTGTACGTGTCTCTGATGAGTCCCCATGCTTCCCGAGGCCGAACAGAATACCAACTTCCTTGTTCCAGATCGGGCGAAACAGGTGAATGAGGTACTCCTCTGCCGAGACCTCCAAGCCGCTCTGAACGACAAGCGCTCGATACTGGAAGTCGTTGATATTCAGTGTCATTGTTGCCTTGGCGATATTGCCTCGGTGCTCCTTGAGCCTGCCAGTCAACTTCGGACCCTGTTCAAGCGGCGTTCTTGCTCCTTGAACCTGAGGCCCCGACTTTCCCACATAGATCGGGGTCTCAGACCCGCTAATCGGGCCGTAGGCGTCGTAGGGGCCAGAATAGTAGATGGCGTACACGCCCGATCCATATGCTTGGGTCAGGGCCGCAAGCGGCTTCCGCTCCTGAGCAACCATTGCCAGAGCGACGAAGCGCCCCACGACTTTGGGGTTGCTAGGATCGAATACCGCCGAAGGAAGGCTGATGGGGTCAATCGACTGAAGTAGCTCGCCAAGCTCCCCGATTACGTCGCGGACTTCCGCTTGCAGGGTGCGGCGCTGATGGGCCGAGATTTCCCCTTGGGCATGAGCCGCCAGTCTGCCGAGATGATCGCGTAGAGCCTTGATGGCCTCCATTTGGGGATTGGACTTACGACCCTTTGTCACGTCGCCGCCTGAAGGTTCGCAGCCACATTCTTCGCTACCGCATGGGCCAGGTCCACCGGCACCGCGTTACCAATCTGCCTCATGCACTCCCCCCAAGCTCCATGAAACTGGTACTCGTTGGGGAAGGTTTGCAGGCGGGCACTCTCGCGGATGGTGAAGTACCGCACAGAGCCGTCTGGACGGCGCAGCATGTTCTCACCACCCGGAACCCCATGCACGCCCGCCTTGAGCGTCTTGGCCGGAGCATCCAAGGGACTGCCGGTGTGTCCCGGATAGGAGCGCGCTCCCGGCTGGAAGCGATGGCTGTCAATTTTGGCGGAACGCCGGGGATCATGTTCCGGGTCCGGGAGGTTGCTGATAGCATCCCGCACGGTCCTCCAAGCGTCGGTGTCCGGCTTGTCGCCAACGATGGGGCGGGCCTCATCCAACCCATGCCGTAGGCGCTCGGCTCGCGAAACCTTGTGTCGGTCCCAGTATTGGCTGGAGTTTCGTTGCTCCCACAGCAGCGCTTCAAGGGAGTGCGTCTCGTTGGGAAACTTCCACTGCACCGCCACGTCATCCCTGAAGCCGACAAACACGACCCGCTCTCGCTTCTGCGGAACCCCATAGTTCGCCGCATTGAGTACACGCCACACAACATTGTAGCGCAGCCCGCGCATGCGCTTGGCCGTCTTGGCCCGTTCAAGCCGCCCGAGATGGTCAATCCATCCCTCACCGCCCCGATGCACTATCTCGGGCATTTCGAGCTGATGCACGATGTAGGCGAGATAGGTGGCGAATGTTGCCCGTGTCAGCCCTTTGACGTTCTCGAAAATGAACGCTCTGGGTTTCACCTCCCGCACAACCCGTACCGCCTGTGGCCACATGTCGCGCTCATCATAATGCGCCCGGTGCCGACCCCCGAGGGAAAACGGCTGGCAGGGGGGTCCACCGCTTACCAAGTCCACCTTGCCCTCAAGACTGCGAAAATCGACCCCCCGCACGTCTCCCTCAAGAGGCTCGGGCCAATGGTTCATCCAAGAAAGCCGCTCGCGGTTCTGCCGCAGCGTGTCGCAGCACCAACGGTCCCATTCAACCACCGCTTCCGGCTGGAACCCGGCGCGGCCAATCCCCATGCCAAGCCCACCCGCGCCGGCGAAAAGTTCTATCGCCCTCATGCGTCAAAACCTCCTAGGAAAACCGAAATTCGTTCCCTGATCGTTCCATATTACCCAGTTCGATAGTGGGCACAACGGGACAGCGCCAAATTCTAACAGTTCCGTTTGTCCGCCAAATCCTTGGTCGAAAGCGGTAAGAGGCACCTGTCACCAAGGCGATGGTGGTGGCTGGATTGCCCACGATCATATTTGGACAAGCGGGCCTGAGGGTGCGCCCCTAATCCCAGGCAAGAGCGGTGGCGCCTTTACGGGCGCGTTTGCGTGAGCTTGCGGCAGAGCGCCGCCGGTTCGGGTATCGTCGTCTAGGTTGGCGCATCACCCACTCGCCTTACCGGCAACGCAGCCCGGCTTGCTACATAATCGTGCTACATAGGGCTTGTGCTACCCACGGTTTTTTGGGAGTTTTCATATAATTGTGAACACAGGAACCCCTCCAGCCCTGTCCACCATTCGACCCATGTGCAGGTGTCACACGGTGTACCACAATGTGTGACACAATGCCGATCTACGAGGCATCCAAGCCGTGAGCAAAAATCTTCTTTTTCATGATCTTAGCTCGGCCCGCTTTTCCCGCTTCTTTTCCTCACGGGGCATCCAATTGATCAGGTTACAGCTCCTGTCGGCAGCCTGTGGCGAGCCTTAGCCTGCGACCCCGCATCGCAGCAGCACAGCGCGCAGATCACGAATCGGCGGAAACACCTCGTGGTTCCAGTCGGCCCCTTGCGCGTCGTGCGCGGCCTGCTCCAGCTCAACGATCTCCTTGTCTTCCTTGAAGATCGATTCGGTGAACATGGTAATGAAGGGCCAGACAACATCGATCAGCAAGGGCACGCCCGGCCGCTTGACCGAGAGATAGCCAAAGGTCTGGTTGGTACGCTGCTCAGCATCGAGCGGGATATAGCCGAGCCACACCGACAGCACCGGATCACCATCGTCCATCGCGAAGGTCAGCGTCTGGTGCGGATAATCGGTGCGGATGACCATCCGGTCCTTGCGGGTCGATTCGTCGGTTGCGCGCATCATGCCCAGAATCGCGCCCTCGCCGATCGTCGCGGAGCCCGATGTTCGGTTGAAGGTGTAGCGTACTTCCGCCCAATCGGGGCCCGATTCAAAGCCGAGGCAACTCGCCTTGATCATCCCCATCTGGCGGCGATGCAGGAACTGGTGATTCATGTCGAACAGGTTTTCGTGCATGAAGCTGTAATGCGCGGCGACCTGGCGATTGAGTTCGCGGGTCTTGTAATCGCGCCGGCTGCGCGCGCCCAGGGCGGGCGGGCGCTTGGGATTGGCAAGCGCCGGATCGCCGGGAAAAACGAAGATCAGCCCATCCACCTCATGCACGGGATAACCCCGCACGCCATTGGGCAGGCGTTCGCGGCCCAGATAGGGCACGTCGATGCAGGTGCCGCCCGCATCATAGGCCCAGCCATGATAGCCGCAGCGCACCGTGCACCCCTTCACCACGCCGTGGCTGAGCGGCACCTGGCGGTGGGCGCAGCGATCCTCGAGCGCGAAGAGCAAGCCATCGGCACTGCGCACGATCACGATGGGTTCGCCCGCGAAACGCCGGGCGAGCATTTTGCCCGCGCCCAGTTCGCGACTCCACGCAATCGGATACCAATGATCGGGGTGCGCCTTGGTACGACGCAGGTCCGCGCTGCCGGTACCGGTGTTGATTGTTGCCAATGGCACAATGGGGGAGGGCGATGACAGCATGCGATTTCACCCCGATAAGAAACGGGATGGTCGATAATCACCGCTCTCTTGTCAATCGTCCGTCGGCGGGATGCACAAATATAGTCTAAATCGCGGCTAATCTGGCGTGATCTGCCTCAGCCGTCACTAACCCGCTCGATATCTGCACCAACCGCCGAGAGTTTTTCTTCCAGCCGTTCATAGCCACGGTCGAGATGATAGACGCGCTGCACCTGCGTTTCGCCTTCGGCGGCCAGCCCTGCAAGGATGAGGCTCATCGATGCACGCAGATCGGTCGCCATCACCGGCGCGCCGATCATCCGGTCAACACCGCGCACGACGGCGGTTCGCCCGCGCACCTGGATGTCCGCGCCCATCCGCGCCAGCTCGGGCACATGCATGTAGCGGTTTTCGAAAATCGTCTCGGTCAGCACGCTGGCACCATCGGCCATGCACAGCATCGCCATGAACTGCGCCTGCATGTCGGTGGCAAAACCCGGAAAAGGCGCGGTCGAGAGCGTCAACGGGCCGAGCTGGCCATTGGCGGCAACATGGAGGTCGTCGCCGCGTGCCTCCACGGTCACGCCCGCCTCACGCAGCGCGACGATCGTTGCCAGCATATCATGCTCGGTGACGCCGATCAGATCGATCGCCCCGCCGGTGATCGCGGCTGCACAGGCATAGCTGCCCGCTTCGATCCGGTCAGGCATCACCCGGTACGTCGCGCCGTGCAGCCGGTCGCGGCCTTCAATCTCCAGCGTCTCGGTGCCGATGCCGCTGATCGAGGCGCCCATCGCCACCAGGCAATTGCACAGATCGACGATTTCGGGTTCGCGCGCGGCATTTTCGATCACCGACGGGCCCTTGGCGAGCACCGCTGCCATCACCGCATTTTCAGTCGCGCCGACAGAGACGAGCGGGAACACCACCCGCCCGCCCGGCAGCCTGCCGCCCGGTGCACTCGCCTTCACATAACCCGCCGCCAGCTCGATGTCGGCACCGAGCGCCTCGAGCGCCTTCAGATGCAGATCGATCGGCCGGTTACCGATCGCGCACCCGCCGGGGAGCGAGACGGTGGCTTCGCCCGCACGCCCCACCAGCGGCCCCAGCACCAGGATGGAGGCGCGCATCTTGCGGACGATATCATAGGGCGCGACGGTGGAGGTCAGCCGCCCGCCCTTCAGCGTCATCACTCGACCGAACTCGTCGGGGCGCGACCCTTCGATCATCGTCGACACGCCGAGCTGGTTGAGCAGATGGCCAAAGCCATCCACATCGGCGAGCCGGGGCAGGTTGCGCAGCGTCAACGGCTCTTCGGTCAGCAAAGCGCAGGGCATCAAGGTGAGCGCTGCGTTCTTGGCACCGGAGATCGGCAACCGGCCCGACAGCCTGTTGCCGCCGCGAATGAGTATTCTATCCATTACCGCGCTTCTACCGGGTCGGTGCGGGCACGCAAGGGCATCGCCCCCACATGCAGGGCAGATCAGCCGATCACGCCTTTTCCAGCGTGCATTGCAGCGGGTGCTGGTTCTGCCGGGCGAAGTCCATCACCTGGCTCACCTTGGTCTCGGCGACCTCATAAGTGAAGACACCGCACACGCCCACGCCCTTCTGGTGAACATGCAGCATCACCCGAGTCGCCTCCTCGATGCTCATGCGGAAAAAGCGCTGGAGGCACAGCACGACGAATTCCATCGGCGTGTAATCATCATTCAGCATCAGCACGCGGTAGGGCGTTGGCTGTTTGGTGCGCGTGCGCGTTCGGGTAGCGACGCCCAGCCCGGTGCCTTCATCGTCACCGGGGGGGCGTTGCGCCATGGCGCGCGGGCTGTGGAATCCAATGGTCATGAGCGTTGAAAATATGGCACGCAGACGCCGCAGGGCAAGGGGCAACCGGCGATTGCGCCCCATTCAGTGCGCGATTGAATGCAAAAAGGGCGACCGCATCGCTGCGGCCGCCCTTTTTTGATCAGCATTGCTGCCGACAGATCGACGCTTACGCGCTGATCTTCATCTTCTCGGCTGCAACCGCCACGCGGTTCGAAATCGGCTGTGCGATTTCACCGGCGAGCTTCAGCATCGCTTCGGTGTTCTTCGATGACTCAGCAACGAGCGAGTCGAACGAGGTGCGGACATAATCGCTGTGGAGCTTCATGAACTCGGTCGGCGACTTGATCGTGCCGAGGCTCTTGATCACGGCGGTCATGCCTTCGAACGACTTGCGGGTATATTCAGCGGCGTCCTGGCCCATCGATTCGATGCCCTTGGCAGCGATCTTCGACGATTCGACCAGCGCTTCGACGTTGCCCTTGTTGAACTCGTTCATGTCGGTGAACAGACCCTGGGTCTTTTCCATCGCTGCCTTCGCGCGATCGTTCATGTCGACGAACATGGTCTGGGCCTTGTCGGTTGCGGTCTTGATGGTGCTTTCCATGATGCTTTCTTCCTTCTGGATGGTGGGTGTGGCCGGCGCAACTGCAACGGCGGGCTTGGTTACGGTCTTGGTCTTCTGCGGGGTCTTGATGGCCTTAGTCTGGGCCTTCGCCACAGTCTCGGCCTTGGCGACAACCGGTGCTTTCACTGGCTTGGCGACAATGGGGGCTGCCTTGGCAACAACCGGCTTGGCTGGCTCGGCCGGCTTTGCGGCTGGTGTTGCCGTCGCAGGCATGGCCAGCTTGGCGACGTCAGCCTTGGGCGCGTCGACCTTGGGCGCTTCGACCTTGGCGACCGGTGCTGGCGCGCTCACCGCTGCAGCCGGCGTCTCGACCGTCTTTACCGCTGGCACCGCAACGGCTTCTGATTTAACCGCGCTCGGCGCAACGGCATTCGTTTCGGCCCTGGTGATTTTATCGGCGTTGATCTTATCGGCCATACCAGGCCTCCTGCTGTTCGTTGCTGCACTGCAATATAAATAAGCGGCGACAGATTGCAAGAGATTTTTGTGCGGTGCAGCATAAAAGGTGTATCGCTATCTATCTTCTTTTAGGGCCAGTATTTTTTTGGATAACTGCTGCCCGCATGCATCGATAGGGGCACCAATCAACTACGATCCAGACCCAGGGCAATCGATATCGCGATGCGCAAGATAACGCATGCACTTCATCGAATGATTGCATCGTCCTCGAACAGATAGATGACGTCGACGGGCGAGGCACAAGATTAGGTGCGAATATGTTTAGACTACGTAGGAATGCGAGAAGGAGGTCCGCGACGCCAAAGATCATCTCTAATTTCACCCAATACAACTTCGTAAATGGGAAATCCTACCGGGCCTTTCCCGCCCGTTGAGCCGCAAGTGGCAAAAGGCCGCACTCGAACCGCTAAATAGGAGCCAAACCGTAAGAATTCCTGACTGTGCAGATAATCCATATCAATGAACGACGGTGTTGGATCTGGTGGTGACCCAATCACATATGGATACCTGTCATCTGCACCCAAGATCATCGCAGGCAGTAAACTGTTAGTAAAGCTGTCAATCCCCCATGCACCAATGCCGATGCAATAAGCGATCTTGATAATCGACCGTGCAAACTTCAAAGGGTTCACAGAGGGAGCATCATGAAACTGAACAATGTCTCCGGGTTTCGCAAGTATGTACTTCGCCACCTCTTCAAAATACCCGTGTATCTCTAGACCCATTTCGCCAAAGAACCGTTCCGGCTGCCTTCCGCATAAAATCCCAGGAGGCCCAAATTTGGGTAGCGCGATTGAAAAACCCTTATCAACGATAGGAGTTTGTACGCTTTCTTTTATATGATTACGATAATAATGGGTTACAGCTGTTGTCGGGTGGTCTTTTTTCGATTTTTTTTTGGACTTTATACCGCAGCGTAATCGCAGATCATAATACACCTTACGCGCTAAATAACCATCCAATTTTGATAGAGCGCTTGCACACTCCCTGCAAGAACCCTTTAATATTACGTCGTAACCATACAAAGATTCGGGCCATATATGCTCATCAGTTAGCTCAACTTGGGTATCTGCGCGGAAACAGTAGATGCATTTCCCAAAACTTGAAATCTTGATGCCATATGGATCAGTCATACCCGGACTATATCAGTTCGAATCCATTTTGTGACCCGTTAAGTATGAAGGTGCTATGTTTTCGATCAATTCAATACATAGCTGCCCGGGGCGGCGCCAAGGGACGGCAACGCGCCGTTCCCAGGCTGGCGCGGACCGTTAGGAGCAATGCGCGCATTATCCTGTGCGGTGATCCAGTCGATCCAGTTGGGCCACCAGCTGCCCTTGGTCTCGGTGGCACCGGCGACGAAATCGGCCAGCGTTTTGCCGATCACCGGGTTCGTCCAATATTGATATTTGCCTGCAGCCGGTGGGTTGACGACGCCGGCAATATGGCCCGATCCCGCGAGCACAAAGGTCATCGGACCGCTAAATTGGTGCGTAATCGCCCACACGCTTTGCGCCGGCGCGATATGGTCCTCGCGCCCCGCCTGAATATAGCTTGGCGTCTTCACCTTGTGCAGATCGATCGGGGTGCCGTTGATGGCGAGCGCACCGGGGCGGACCAGCATATTGTCGCGGTAGAGATCGCGCAGATAGCTTAAATGCCATTTGGTCGGCAGGTTGGTGGTGTCGCCATTCCAGTGGAGCAAATCAAACGGGGCATAATCCTGCCCGAGCAGATAATTGTTGGTGACATAATTCCAGATCAGGTCACGCCCGCGCAGCAGGTTGAAGGTGGCGGCCATATATCGCCCGTCAAGAAAACCATCCGGCGACACCTGCTCGATCAGCTTCATCTGCTCGTCATCGACGAAATTGAGCAATTCGCCCGCCTGTGAGAAATCGACCTGCGCGGTGAAGAAGGTTGCGCTCTTGACCTTTTCCGCCTGGCCACGTGCCGCGAGCACCGCCAGTGTCGCGGCCAGCGTCGTCCCCGCGACGCAATAGCCGATGGCATGAACCGCCTCCACACCCAGCAAATCCCGCACCGTATCAATCGCGTCGATCTGCCCGGCCTCGACATAATCGTCCCAGACAACGTCCTTCATCGTCGCATCGGCCGATTTCCAGGAGACGACAAACACGGTCAGGCCCTGATCAACCGCCCATTTGATGAAGCTTTTCTCCGGCGTCAGATCGAGGATGTAATAGCGGTTGATCCATGGCGGAAAGATGATCAGCGGCACCTGAAGCACCGCGTCGGTCGTGGGCGTGTACTGGATCAGCTCATAAAGCGGCGTGCGCTTGACGACTTTACCCGGCGTCATCGCCAGATTGCGGCCCACGGCAAAGGCATCGGGGTTTGTGTGCGTCAGCTGGCCCTTGGAGAGATCGGCCATCATGTTGCGCAGACCCTGCAGCAGGTTCTCGCCGCCGGTCTCGATCGTCTTTTCAAGGACGAGCGGGTTGGTCGCCGGGAAATTGCTGGGGCTCATCGCATCGACGAACCCGCGCGTGGCAAAGCGCAACTGCTCGCGCTGCTTGTCGCCGATGCCGTCCATCTCCTCCACGCCGCGCAACAAATGGTCGGACATCAGGAAATAGCTCTGGCGAATCCAGTCGAAGACCGGATTTTCGTGCCATTGTGCTGCCTTGAAACGCTTGTCGCGCGCGTGTTCGGGGGATTCCGCGATCGGCTCTGCGGTGGAAGGCGACAGGAAATGCTGCCACAGCTTCATGCTGTCGGCCCAAAAATCGCGCGCGCGATCAAGCGTTCGCTGATCGGTAAAGCCAGGGATGATCGGTATGGCCGGCGTCTCTTGCATCGTCTGCAGCCCGGCTTCGAGCATCATCTGCTGCGCGCGGCCCATCACCCAGGTCCAGTGCTGCATATCCTCCAGACTGGGAATCGACAGCAGGCTGGTTTGATCCGGTTCGCTCATGGCATCCTCGATTCTTGTTATTTGCCCCTGACTAACGCAACCTGCAGCGCACGTCATTCACCGCGACCCACAAATAGCCTATGACGCGACGAGATGGCCGCTCGAACCGATAGAAAGCCTGAGATGTCCGACGAATTCTACCGCATCAAACGCCTGCCACCCTATGTCATCGCCGAAGTGAACGCGATGCGGGCGCAGGCGCGCGCGGGCGGGGAAGACATTATCGACCTTGGCATGGGCAATCCCGATCTGCCACCGCCAGATCACGTGATCGACAAATTATGCGAAGTGGCGCGCAAGCCCGACGCGCATGGCTATTCAGCGTCGCGCGGCATTCCCGGGCTGCGCAAGGCCCAGGCCAATTATTATGGCCGCCGCTTTGGCGTGGAGGTCGATGCCGAAAGCGAAGTCGTCGTCACGATGGGATCGAAGGAGGGGCTCGCCAGCCTCGCCACCGCCATCACCGCGCCGGGCGATGTCGTGCTCGCGCCCAACCCGAGCTATCCTATCCACACCTTCGGCTTCATCATCGCCGGTGCCACCATCCGCGCGGTGCCGACCACGCCCGACGAGCGTTACTGGGAAGCGCTCGATCGCGCGATGAACTTCACCGTGCCGCGCCCCTCCATTCTGGTCGTGAACTACCCGTCAAACCCAACCGCCGAGACGGTCGATATCAGCTTCTACGAGCGGCTGGTCGCCTGGGCACGTGAGAACAAGGTTTGGGTCATCTCAGACCTTGCCTATTCCGAGCTGTATTTTGACGGCAAGCCGACGACCTCGATCCTGCAGGTAAAGGGCGCAAAGGACGTCGCCATCGAATTTACCAGCCTCAGCAAGACCTATTCGATGGCGGGCTGGCGAATCGGCTTTGCGGTCGGCAACAAGCAGCTGATCGCGGCAATGACGCGGGTGAAATCCTATCTCGATTACGGCGCCTTCACGCCCATTCAGGCGGCTGCCTGTGCCGCGCTCAACGGTCCGCAGGACATCGTCGAGAAGAACCGCGAGCTGTATCACAAGCGCCGCGACGTGCTGGTCGAAAGCTTCGGCCGGGCAGGGTGGGATATCCCCGCCCCCGCCGCCTCGATGTTCGCCTGGGCACCGCTGCCGCCGGCGCTCGCGCATTTAGGCAGCCTTGAGTTCAGCAAACAATTGCTGACATGCGCGCAGGTCGCGGTTGCGCCAGGGGTGGGCTATGGCGAGAACGGCGAGGGATATGTGCGGATCGCAATGGTCGAGAATGAGCAGCGGCTCCGGCAGGCGGCGCGCAACGTGAAGAAATACCTCCAGTCGATGGGCGTCAACACGCCCGCGCGCGGTTCTGCTTGACCCCTGTGGCGCGCGCCCCACGGGGTCATCGGTGATCAATCCGCTATACTCGCTCGCGGGCACGCTGGTCGGGCTGCTGGTCGGGTTGACCGGCGTCGGCGGCGGATCGCTGATGACGCCGCTGCTGGTGCTGTTGTTCGGCTTTCATCCGGCAACCGCGGTCGGCACCGATCTGCTCTACGCGTCTGCCACCAAGACGGTCGGCACGATGGTGCATGGTCGGCATGGCACCGTTGACTGGCAGGTGGTGCGCCGGCTGGCGACAGGCAGCCTGCCCGCTGCTGTGCTGACGTTAGCGGCGCTGTGGCTGTTCGACTGGCGGGGCGATGCGATGACTGCCGTCATCACCAGCACGCTGGGGGTAGCGCTCATCCTGACGGCCGCCTCGGTCTTTTTCCGGCGAACGATCGTCGCCCGCTTCACCCCGCTGCTGGTCGGCGCGGATGAGGAGCGGATCGGCCATATCACGATCGGCCTGGGCGTGGTGCTCGGCGCGCTGGTGTCGCTCACCTCGGTGGGTGCGGGTGCCCTCGGGATGACGGCACTGCTCGTCCTTTACCCCAAGGTGCCGGTCGCCCGACTCGTCGGGTCCGATATCGCCCATGCCGTGCCGCTCACGCTGATCGCAGGCATCGGTCATCTGGCCATGGGATCGGTCGATCTGTGGCTGCTCGTCTCGTTGTTGCTCGGCTCGATCCCCGGCATCATCATCGGCAGCATGCTTGCCGCCCGCATCCATGAGCGGCTGCTCGTCTCGGTGCTGGCGATCACGCTGGCGCTGGTCGGGATTCGCTTGCTGTTCTGAGCTGTAATGATTGACGCGGGCAGCGCGCAGCGCCATCGACACCGGCATGACACGCCCCGGCTTCAGCTTCTCCACCCGCTTCAAGGTCCGCTATTCCGAGGTCGATGCCCAGCGCGTGGTCTATAACTCGCGCTATCTGGAATATGTCGATGTCGCGGTCACGGAATTCTGGCCGACAACCGGCATGGAAGATCTCGGCACCGAATGGATGGAGGCGGAGTTCCACGTCCGCCATACCGAGATCGACTATCACCGCCCGTTCGTGATGAACGACGAGATCGAGGCGTTCGTGCGCATCGAGCGGCTCGGCGGTACCAGCATCACGCAGCGCTTCGAGCTGTGCCACGCGGTGACGGGCAACCTGCACTGCACGATCGTGATGACGATCGTTCATGTCGATCTGGCAACGGGCCGCCCCAAACCGATCGAGGGTGCGGTGCGCGTTGGGTTGGAGAGATTGGTGGCGGGCTGAGGGCACCCGCCAACGCCGGTTCCACCGTCACCCCGAACTCGTTCCGGGGTCCACCGCGCAGTAATAAGCGATACGGCGTGTGGAGAGGTGGACCCCGGATCAAGCCCGGGGTGACGAATGAGGGAAATAGCCGCTTTCGCCCCACAGCCGGACGCTCAGACGAGTGATCCCGTTCGTCCGGAAGCAGCCATATGCTTATCGCGGATTTGATCGCTTCGCGGACCCGCGCGCCGATGCCGAGAAGAACAATGAACTTGGATTCTGGGAAGCTGCGCCCGCCGCCGCCCTCGATGCTACGGTGGTACGCCAGTCCCGATCGGCGTCAGCTCGTAGGGTGAGTCGCCGATGTTGGATCCAGAACGCGCAATCGATAGCGGCCCGGCGGTAGCATGAGAACGACATCTTCACCTCCCCGTATCGCGACCCGATCCATCGGTACAGCGGTTGTCGGCTCTCCATCCCGGCGAGCCTCAATGACCCGCCACCCCTTGACCGGGCGCAGTCCGATCGGAATGGTGACGGGCCGATCCCCGGCCGTAATCCGCCACGCCGGCCGACCGCGCACGAAGCGGGCGGTCGGATGGTCTACGAGCAGGTCGAATGAACCGGGCGGTTCGGCGATTGGCAGCGCCGCGAAGCGGCTCGTGAGCCCGCCTCCGCGGCAGGTGGTTTGGGAGATCGTGAGAGGATCGATACCGGTCTTGAAGCGCAGCCGGGACGCCATCCATCGGTCGCCATTCTTCTGCGGCACTTCCCTCGCATGGTTATAGCCGACATGGACGATCAACTTCTTGTCCGGGTGCTCACGAAGCCATGTGGCGAGCGCGTCCGCCTGCGCTTCCTCACGTGCTGATATGTCGTCGGATCGCGCCGTGCTCACGGTCTCGGTGCCGACGCGCTCCTCATAGGGTAAAAGGGCATAGCCCAGACCCTTCGCTTTTCGCCCAAGCCGACCGAATGCCGACTCGGTAAGATAGTAGCCATCGTCGCTCTGGAAGAACTTCAGACGCGGTTCTCGCACGAAGGAGGGCCGATGGCGCATCGGCGTGTCGGGCGCTGGATTGGCAAGTGCCTCGACCGCCAATCCCGAATAGCCCACGGCGCGCAATCGGGTGAGAAGGCTCGCCGTGAAGCCGCGATGTTCGGACCGCTCGTGGCTCTCGTTGACGATCACAACCGAAGTCGCACGTGCACGTCGCACTATCTCTCCTACTACGTCTCCCGCTCAGCGGCTCCGAGTGCAGCCATTCGCGCGGTAGTCGCGGCTCGTGGCGGCGATCAAATCCTCGCGCCCGAACAAGCTGAGTGTCTGGGTATCCGCCCATCCCGCGGTTGGGTGGTCGGGATCGATACCGGAAAGTGAACCCACGCTCGACACGTCACCCGCCGCCGTTACTGTCTCGTAAGGCTCCAGCAATCTAATCTCGCCTTTTCGCGGCGCAGGTGCTGCGCCGATGGTGGCAAGGATTGCGACAGCGGCTGACAGGCGGCTCAGCGACATGCGGTTTATGATAGCGAAAGCATGCTGCCTGCCTAGGTGCAATGCGTTTGCTCTCCCGCATGTAGATGGCAGTCCGACCATAATCGGTGCTGAGCTTTTCCCGATCGTTTTCGGGAATGTCGCCTGCGGCAGCTAATGCCCGTTCATCTCCCGCAATCTGCCTGAATGTCATCCACCCTAATCAGCATCCGGCCCCAGGCTCGCATCCAGATCGCGCGGGCGCACGAAGCGGGTGAGGGTGGCGGGTGCGGTGGGGACCAAGGCCCAGTCGTCGGTGTCGAACTGCAGCGTGGCGAGGCTCGCGGTCGGGAACTTGATCTCGACCTCCTCACGTAAAGCAGGATCGGCATCGCTCGGCACCAGCTCCAGCACCAGATCCTCCAGCCCCGGATTATGGCCGATCATCAGCACATGGCCCACCGCCGCCGGGAGCGATGCGACCAGATCGAGCAGGGTCGCCGAGGAAGCAAGGTAGATGCGTCGCTCCCAGACCGGCTCGACCGGCCTGCCATAACCCGTCGCCAGATGCGCGACCGTCTCAACCACGCGCGCGGCGGGCGAGGCGATGACATGATCAAAGCTCACCCCCTCGTCGCGCAGATAGCGTCCGATTCGTATGGCCGCCTTTTGCCCCCGCGCATTAAGCGTTCGGTCAAAGTCACGCGCGGCGGGATCGTCCCAGCCCGATTTCGCATGCCTGAGCAAGGTCAGCGTCTTCATGCCCTCTCCCTATCAGGCGTTCGAAACTGCCTCATGCCCTAGCGGCGTGACGGATGAAAGACGCCTCGTAACGCGTTCCACCGCTTCGTCGAGCGTCATTCGCGTAATCGGCACGCCCGGCGGGAAAGCCGTGTGCAGGCGAGAGGGCATGGCGGCAGACAGCAGCACAAAGGCACCGCGATCATCAGCACGGCGAATCAGCCGCCCAAATGCCTGGGCAAGCCGGGCGCGGACGAATCGGTCATCATAAGCGGCCCCGCCCCCTGCCAGCCGCCGCGCGCTGTGCAGCACGGTTGGCTTGGCCCAGGGCACGCCCTCCATCACCACCAGCCTTAGCGAGCGACCGGGCACATCGACCCCGTCGCGCAACGCATCGGTGCCGAGCAGCGAGGCGCGCAGATCATCGCGAAAAATGTCAACGAGCGTGCCGGTATCGATCGGATCGACATGCTGCGCATGCAAGGCAAGGCCCTCCCGCGCCAGCCGGTCGGCGATGCGGGCATGCACCGCGCGCAACCGCCTTATCGCGGTGAACAGGCCAAGCGTGCCACCCCCCGCCGCGACGATCAGCCGCGCATAGGCATTGGCGAGCGCGCCGGTGTCGCCGCGTTTCACATCGGTCACGATCAGCACCTCGGCGGCCTGCGCGTAATCGAACGGGCTCGACGCATCGAAATGGGCAGGCGCATGCGCCAGATGGTGTGCGCCGGTGCGGGCATCGGCCACAGACCAGTCGCCGCCACCCTTGAGCGTGGCCGAGGTGATCAGCGCGCCTTGGGCTGGCTTGAGAACAATCTCGGCAAAGGGGCGGGTCGGATCGAGCCAGCGGCGATGGATACCGATATCATATTCGCGCCCCTCAACCCGCTCAACCGCGAGCCAATCGACAAAGTCCGGATCGGCCGGGCCACCGACGCGCGCGAGCAGCGCCAGCCACGCCGCCACCGTATCCGCGCGCCATGCAAGCGAGGCGATCGCGCCCTCGATGCGCGCCCGCGCAGGGCCGTCCATCCAGTCGGGGCCATCGGCGAGCACCGCCTCGAGCCGCCGCCCGAGCGCGACCAGCGGACGATAGAGCGAATCGAGCGCTTGCCCCGCCTGTGCTGCCGCTTCGATCAGCGCCGCATCTGGCTCGGCGAGCTCGGTTTCCAGGCCGTAGCCCGCATCCTCCTTGTTGTCGTCACGCGCATAGACCAGGCCGCGCACCGCCGCGAGCAGTGCCTCGACCGCGCCAAAGGGCTGGCCCTCAGCCAGCCGCGCGAGCCAGCCATCGGACGGGAGCGCGCGCACCGCATCCGCCGCATCGGCAATCGCCCGCGCGCCTTCCGCATCATAGCTTGCGACGTCGGACAATCGCGCCGCCAGCCCCCGCCGCCGCCCGCGGCTGCCGCTTTCCGGGCCCGTCACCCAACGCCTCAGTTCGATCGTCTCCTGCCCCGTCAGCGCGGTCGCGAACATCGAATCGGCGGCGTCGAACAGGTGATGCCCCTCGTCGAACACGTATCGGCTGGGCCGCGTCGCGGTCTCGCGGCCCCGCGCCGCGTTGACCATCACCAGCGCGTGATTGGCGATAACGATATCGGCCTCCGCGCTCGCCCGCGCGGCGCGTTCGATGAAGCATTTGCGGTAATGCGGGCAGCCGGCATAGACGCACTCGCCGCGCCGGTCGGTCAGCGCGGTCGGCCCGTTGCGGCGGAACAGCGTCGGCAGCCAGCCCGGCAGATCGCCGCCGACCATGTCGCCATCCGCGCTATAGGCGGCCCAGCGCGCGACCAGCTGCGCCAACACCGCGGCGCGCCCCTGAAACCCGCCCTGCAACGCATCTTCCAGATTGAGCAGGCAGGCGTAATTCTCGCGGCCCTTGCGCGTCACCACCTTGGCGCGGCGGATAGCGGCATCGGGAAAGAGGCGCGCGCTTTCATGCCCCAATTGCCGCTGCAGCGTCTTGGTGAAGGTGGAGACCCACACCGCCCCGCCCGCCTGCTCGGCCCAGAGCGAGGCGGGCGCGAGATAGCCGAGCGTCTTGCCAATGCCCGTCCCCGCCTCGGCCAGCACCAGATTGGGCGAATCACGCATCATGCGCGGCGCAAAGGCAGTGCTGGCCGCGTCCGCAAAGGCGCGCTGGCCCGGGCGCTGCTCCGCCCCGCTGCCAGTGAGGGAGGCGAGTCGCGCCTGCGTCTCGGCCCGATCGAGCGTTACCGTGCGCGGGGCGGGGCGGGGCGCGCCTTCGCTCCATTCGGGCAGCTTCGCAAATAGCCAGCGTTCCGCCACCTCCGGCTTGGCAATCCGGTCGGCGAGCGCGGGAACCCACGGCCAGCGGAGCCGGGCAAGCGCCTGCAACGATGTCCACGCCCCTTCGCGCTCGGGCCAGTCGCCTGTGGTCTGCCCGATCAGCGCCGCCGCAGCCGCCCGCAGGAAGGGCGCAACCGCATCGTCGCGCGCCGGTTCGTCCAGTCCGGTCGCGCGCGCCAGCCCACGCGGCGTCGGCACCATGAACTGCGCCGGGCGCAAAAAGGCGAACAATTCCAGCAGATCGAGTCCCGACAGCTCGGCATAGCCCAGCCGCTGCCCGACCAAGGCCGCATTGAGCATGATCATCGGTGTATCGGCGGCGAGCCTGATCGCCTCGCCCCGCCCCACCTGCCGCGTCTCGCCCTCACGCGCGATCCAGATGCCGCCATGGCTTGCGTGAAGGGCGGGATAGGGCAGCATGTGACGAGAGATAACGCGTTAGAACGAAATGGCAACGCACGGGAGGCTGCTGTGGCACCCGAATGCGGCAGCGCTGACGGGCAAAATCGAGCCGGCCCAGCGAGCAGCCGGCATCGTCGCTGCGCTTACTATTTGTTCGCTGTTTCTTGCATCAGGCGTATTTCGGCCTCGATATTGAGACGCCGGCTCTCCTCCCGCGCACGCCGCCGCTTCGCGTCGCGCATCGGGTCGATGGCGCGCTGCAGGCGTGCCGTATGGTTGACAACGATTTTCTTCGGCGCTGGCTGCCTGCGCCGGGCGCGTTTGGCTCGGGCCGAATTCTTGAGCGTTATCCCGATCTGCGAGCTGATGATCGCAGCGAGCGCGACCGCCAGGATCGCCGTCCATATGAGGATGGTGTCGGCTGCCCATCCGCCGTCGCGCACCACGAAGACGGTGCCAATCGCGACGATCAGGATGGCTAATTGAACGAAGAGGCTGGTTAGACGTGACATGGCAATGCTCCATTGGAGTCATTCTAGGCGCTCCCATCCAAAGTGGCGGCGAATGATCGCAAAATTGGTCGTTCGTCCCGCGGACCGGGCCGGCTCGAGCGCTGGAAATCAAATGATCCCGCCAAGTGGACCGCGCGAGCCCCCCGGGTGACGAATCGCTCGCTTCACGCTAGACGCCCTCCATGACCAACCTTCGCGCCGCCGCCCTCTCCTCTAAAGCCTGGCCTTATGAAGAGGCGCGCAAGCTGCTGAAGCGCTATCCCGACGGCAAGGCCAACGGGGACGCGATCATTTTTGAGACTGGCTATGGCCCCTCGGGGCTGCCGCATATCGGCACCTTCAACGAAGTGCTGCGCACGACGATGGTGCGCCACGCTTTCCAGGCGATGTCAGATGCGCCGACGCGCCTCATCGAATTTTCGGACGATATGGACGGCCTGCGCAAGGTGCCGGACAATGTCCCCAACCAGGCGTTGCTGACGGAAAACCTCGGCAAGCCGCTCAGCCGCATCCCCGATCCGTTCGACAAGTTCGAAAGTTTCGCCGCGCACAACAACGCGATGCTGCGCGATTTCCTCGATCGCTTCGGCTTTGAGTATGAGTTCATTTCCTCCGCCTCGCAGTACGAGGCCGGCGTGTTCGACGATGCGCTGAAGGGCGTGCTGCGCCATTATGACGCGATCATGGGCGTGATGCTGCCGACGTTGCGCAAGGAACGCGCCGCCACCTATTCGCCCGTCCTGCCGATCAGCCCCAAGACCGGCATCGTGCTGCAGGTGCCGGTCGAGGTGGTCGATGCGCAAGCCGGCACGATCCGCTTCACCGACAGCGACGGCGAGGTGCTGGTGCAAAGCGTGCTCGGCGGCCAGGCCAAGCTGCAATGGAAGGTCGATTGGGCGATGCGCTGGGTCGCGCTCGGCGTCGATTACGAGATGTA
>CAZXBM010000066.1:0-17975 GCA_964638495.1 uncultured Stakelama sp.
GATCCGTTCATCGCGCGCGGGCTCGATGCGCTCAATTACGGCTGCTACATGAATGCTCGCTTCCTGCTGGTCGCCACGCCTTCTGGCGTGACGCTGGGGCCGGAAGGGGGCGCCCACCAGTCGATCAACTCGCCGTTGATCGGCATGGGGCAGCCGGGGCTGACCTATTACGAGCCGACCTATGCCGATGAGGTCGCGCTGCTGATGGGGCACGCCTTCCGCCACATGCAGGCAGCCGATGGGGGCGCGATCTATCTGCGCCTCTCGACGCGCAGCATCACGCAGGTGACGCGTGAGGATGATCGCTGGGAAGAGGGGGCGATCAAGGGCGGCTATTGGTTGAGAAAGCCCGCCCCCGGTGCCGAGGCGGCGATCATCGCTACCGGTGCCATCCTGCCCGAGGCGCTGGAGGCCTGGGCGCAATTGCAGGACGACGTGCCCGGCATCGGCTTGCTGGCCGTCACATCGCCCGATCTGCTGCACCGCGGCTGGTCGGCGGCACGGGCCGCGCGATGGGAAAAAGGGACACGCGAGACCGCGCATATCGCCACCCTGCTTGGCGCGCTATCGCCGACAGCGGGGCTCATCACCGTGATCGATGGCAGCCCGGGTGCGCTCTCATGGATCGGTGGCGTGCGCGGCAACAGGGTGTCACCGCTCGGCATCGACCGGTTCGGACAAACCGGCGACCTGCCCGATCTCTACTGCGACTATCGCCTCGATGCGCGCGCCATCCTTGATGCGGCTGCCGAGCTGTTCCTGTGAACAGCCGGCGTCAGCCTCTGTTGGTCACGCCGGTCACATGATGGGCCTCATCGAGCCCCACGATGATATCGGCGAGCGCCGGCATGGTCGCAAGAATGTGGCGCGTCAGCCTCTCATAATGCATGACGAAGCGCGCCACCTGCGCATCGGTCATGCCCGCGCCGGTTCGCTCGCGCAGCTTTCGCTCCTGCAATTGCCGCCAACCAGTGACGACGTCGAAGCTTGGCGGCCGCAGCATGATCAGCAGGTCGATTTGCGCAAATAGCGCGCGATAATCGTCGGCCAACTGTACATTGACGTAGCGCCGCCACAGACCGCTCCGATCCTCAACCGCTTCCAGCGCATTGATCGGCTCCTCAAGGCTGGCATCGTCCTCGGGCTCGGCCGCAACGCACCAGCCTTCGAACAGCACAACTTCGACGGGCGCCGTCACAATCGGCAGCGCATGGTCTGCGAGGCGGTCATCGGTTGCCTTGTCGAAGCGTGGCATGGGCATGGCCAGGGGCATGGGCCCGGTGGCATGAGTCAGTGCCGCAATCGTGCGCCGCCCCAATGCCACATCATGCGTCCCGGGAACGCCTCGCACAGCGAACAACGGATGGACAGCGCGCGCCAGCGCCTGGCGCTGCGCCTTGCCGAGGTAAAGATCGTCGATCGACAGGGTGACGGTGCGAAGCCCATGCTGCCCCCGCAGCAGCGCTTCCAGGAACAGGCACAAGGTCGATTTCCCGCTGCCCTGCGTTCCATTGATACCAACCACAATTGCCCGGCCGGCAGCCTGTTGCCGGGCGGCGATGCGCCCGGCAATCGGCCGCCAATACTCATCGACATTATCGAGATAGGACGGGGGCAGCCCCTGATCGGCGATCATTGCGCGGATCATATCCCTGTCGATCAATCCGGTCGCTCCATCGTCAACGCCAGCAGCATGTACCGCGCTTCCTGCCGATAACAAAAACCGAAGGTTGACTCCAGATATATGAGGTGTAGCTCATTTTTATGAACTAAAGCGGCGGGAGCGGTATGGCATGAGCGACACGGACCCGATGGCATGGTCGCTGGACGACCGTTATGATCGCGATGAAGGTCGGCTGTTTCTAACCGGCATTCAGGCGCTGGTGAAACTGCCCCTGCTCCAGCATCGGCTCGATCGAGCCCGGGGCCTGCGCACGGCGGGGCTCATTTCCGGCTATCGCGGATCGCCACTCGGCGGGCTGGATTCCGCACTCTGGGCCGCCAAGAAGCAACTTGCAGACCAGCACATCGTCTTTCAGCCGGCGATAAACGAGGATCTTGCCGCAACCGCAATCTGGGGGTCCCAGCAGGCCAATGTCATGCCTGTCGGCCCGAAATATGATGGTGTCTTCGCCGCATGGTACGGCAAGGGGCCAGGTGTCGATCGCGCAGGCGACGTGCTGAAGCACGGCAATCTTTACGGTGCCTCGCCCAATGGTGGCGTGCTGGTGTTTGCCGGGGACGATCATGGCGGGAAATCATCGACGCTTGCTTACCAGTCGGAACAGGCGCTGGCCGCTGCCTCGATTGCCGTCCTCAATCCGGCAAGCATCCAGGATTATCTGCGCTTCGGGCTGTTCGGCTGGGCGATGTCGCGCGCGACCGGTATCTGGGCGGGGTTCAAATGCCTGACCGAAACCGTCGAAAGTTCCGGCACAGTCGATTTCGCTCTTGGCGATGGCATGTTCGTGTCGCCGCCCGATCTGGTTGACCCGGCCTTCAGATCGACGCCCGCCATCATCAGCGTTCTGCTCGAAGAAGAGGCCCTGCTCCGCCACCGGCTGCCCGCCGTGCTGGACTTTGCCCGGCTCAACCGGATTGACCAAGCCTTGATCAGTCCGGCGAGCAAGCGACTGGGCATCGTGACCACCGGCAAGGCGCATGGCGACCTGATGCAAGCCTTTGCCGATCTGGGGCTGCGCATGGATGATGTCGCCGCGCGGGGCGTAGGACTCTACAAGATCGGGCTGAGCTGGCCGATCGAGCCGGAAGGCATGCGCGCCTTTGCCATGGGCTATCCGCAATTGCTGGTGATCGAGGAAAAGCGCGCCTTTATCGAGCCGCAGATCGCGCATTGCCTGTATAATGTCGCAGCAGACAAGCGCCCGGTCCTGACCGGCAAGGAAGACAGGCAGGGTGCTGCATTGCTGCCAGTATCGGGCGAGCTTTCGCCCAGCATCGTCCGCCGCGCCCTGCTGTCACAGTTCGATGCGCTCGGGATGCTCGACGATGACCTTCGCGGCCGGGCTGCCGCGATCGACGCCATCGAGGCCGCGTCGCTGGCGCAGCAATTGCCGATCACGGCGCGGACGCCCGCCTTTTGTTCGGGCTGCCCGCACAACAGCTCGACCAAGATCCCCGAAGGCAGCATGGCGATGGCCGGGATCGGCTGCCATACCATGGTGCTGTTCCTCACCGACCGCGAAACCACCCGGCCAACGCAGATGGGCGGCGAAGGGGCAAATTGGATTGGCATGGCGCCGTTCGTCGAGCGCCAGCATGTCTTCCAGAACCTTGGCGACGGTACCTATTATCATTCCGGCCTGCTGGCCATCCGCGCTGCCGTCGCGGCCAGGGCCAACATCACATACAAGATCCTGTTCAACGATGCGGTCGCGATGACCGGTGGCCAGCCAATCGATGGCGAGCAGACTGTTGGTGGCATTGCGCACCAGCTGACGGCTGAGGGTGTTGGTCGGGTGCTCGTCGTCACTGACGATATCACGCGCTATGCCGACCGTAGCGGCCTGCCGAGTGGCGTTGACGTGCGCGATCGCCGTGATCTGCTGGCGGTGGAAAAGGGCCTGCAGGTCACGCCAGGTGTGACCGCGATCATCTATGACCAGACCTGCGCCGCCGAAAAGCGCCGCCGCCGCAAACGTGGGTCGTTCCCCGATCCCGCCAAGCGCTATTTCATCAATCCCGCAGTGTGCGAAGGCTGCGGCGATTGCGGCAAGCAATCCAACTGCGTCAGCCTTTATCCAGAGCCGACGCCCTTTGGCGTGAAGCGCAGGATCGATCAGAGCAGCTGCAACAAAGACTATTCCTGTGTCGAGGGCTTCTGCCCCTCCTTCGTTACGGTGCTGGGCGGGCAGCCAAGCAAGCGCGGCAAGGCACAAGCGGTATCGCGGGACGATTTCATCCTGCCGGACCCAATCGTATCGGCGAACAACAACGACGTGTTCAACCTGCTGATCACCGGCATCGGCGGCACGGGCGTCGTCACGATCGGCGCCGTGATCGGCATGGCGGCGCATCTTGCTGGGCGGGCGGTGAGCCTGCTCGACCTGACCGGCCTCAGCCAGAAGAACGGCGCGGTGATGAGCCATGTCCGCATCGCCAGCTCGCCGGCGCAATTGACCGCGACCCGGCTTGGCATCGCCTCGGCCGATGCGCTGATCGGCTGCGATCTGCTGGTGTCGGCCTCGCCCGAAGCGGTAAAGACTTTTGCCAGCGACAAGACGCAGGTGGCGATCAACACCCGCGCGGTGCCGGTCGCTGCCTTCCAGCAGGATCGCACGATCGGTTCCGGCAGCGATGCCGCGCTGGACATCCTGCGCGCGGCCACGCGGTTCGACCAAGCCGTATTGTTCGACGCGGCGATGCTAGCCGAGCAGTTGTTCGGCAACACCATCCTCTCCAACATGATCCTGATGGGCGCGGCATTCCAGCGCGGACTCATCCCCCTCCCGGCGGCCGCCATCGAACGTGCGATTGAGCTGAATGGCGTCTCGGTCGAGACCAATCTCGCTGCTTTTCGGGCAGGGCGCCGCATCATCGCCGATCCCGATTTCGTTGAGACCGATGGGGATGGCGACACCGCACCGGCGATCCCCGGCACGCTGGCCGAGTGGCGCGCGCTGCATGCAGCGCGACTGACCGACTATCAGGATGAAGCCTATGCGCGGCGCTTCACCGACTTTGTCGATCGCATCGCCGCCCGCGAGCAGGCGATCGCGCCGGGGAGCGAGGCACTGGCTATTGCCGTGGCGCGCAACCTCGGCAAGCTGATGGCATATAAAGACGAATATGAGGTCGCCCGGCTTCACGCGGCACCCGAATTTCGCCAGCAGCTCGCCCAGGCCTTTACGGGCGAAACACGGTTGCGCTTCAATCTGGCCCCGCCGATATTCGCCAAGCGCGATCCGGCGACCGGGCATTTGCGCAAACGCGAGTTTGGCAGTTGGATGATGACGGCATTCGGCCTGCTGAGCCGTTTCAAATGGTTGCGGGGCACGACGTTCGACCCCTTTGGGCGCACGGCCGAACGTTGCGCCGAACGGGCGATGATCATCGATTATTGCTGCGCTATTGACCAGATTGCGGCTTCACTGACACCGGAATTGCTGGGAACAACGATCGAAATCGCCAACCTGCCTGATCAGGTACGTGGCTTCGGCCATGTGAAGGAAGCCGCCATCGAAGCCTATCACAGCGATATGGCGACGGCGCTGGATGCGTTCGGCCAAACATCATCCCCCTCCGTCGCAGCAAAGGCCGTGCCATGACTGATGTTTTCGATGATCTTGCCGCCGCGAATGCCCATCGCGTCATCGTCGTGCGCGATGCTGCTTCCGGCCTGCGCGCGATTACCGCGATCGACAATGTTGCATTGGGGCCGGGCTTTGGCGGCATTCGCACGATGGTTTATCCAAGCACCGCTGCCGCGTTCGTCGATGCGCAGAAGCTGGCGGCGGCGATGACACTCAAATGCGCGATTGCCGGATTGCCGGCAGGCGGTGCCAAGACCGTGGTGATCGACCATCCCGAAATGAGCCGCGCCGATGCCTTTCGCCAGCTGGGCCGATACATCAACGATCTCGGCGGGCTATACCGCTGCGCGGGAGATCTTGGCACGACGGCCGAAGACCTGGATCACGTTGCCGAATATACATCCTATGTGAACACGACCGGCGCGCAACTCGGCACCTCGACCGGCATCGGCATCGTCAACTGCATCCGCGCCTGCGCCGACCATCGTGGGCTGGGCGGGCTCCAGGGCCTGCGCGTCGCAATCCAGGGCTGCGGTCTGATCGGCGCTGGCGTCGCCCGGATGCTGCACGCCGCTGGTGCGATACTCGTTGTCGCCGATGTGTCGCCGGCGCGCGCCCAAATGCTGGCGGATAAGCTTGGCGCAGGCGCGGTCCCTGCCGATGTGATCCTCACCCAGGATGTCGACATCATCGCACCCTGCGCGGTGGGCAATGTCATCAGCGCTGATGTCGCCCAATCGATGACGGCGTGGGGCGTCTGCGGCGGGGCCAATAACCAACTGACCGCCGATGCCGTCGCGGCCGATCTGGCGGCGCGCGGAATCCTGTATGTCCCTGACTTTTTGGCGTCTGCTGGAGCCGTCATTGATGGCGTCAGCCTGAGCCTGCCCGGCGGCGAAAGCACCGAACAGCGGCTCGCGGCGATGTATGATACGGCCAGGGTGATCCTGCGGGAGGCTGATGCCGCCGGCAGCACCACCACCGCCGTTGCCACGCGCATGGCGCGCGATCGCATTGCTGCGGGCGCACCTTCATCCTTGAGATAATTGCCGATCGCGCCATCGCCGCTTAACACCCCCTCGGCAACAGGGGACGATGAAGTGGCGCAGGATGGAATGCAACCCAAGGCCGCGGGGCCGCGCCCACGGCTGTCAGCTAGCGACTGGATCAATGCCGCGCTCGACATCATGGTCGAGCAAAGCGTCGAGCAAGTCCGCATCGAGCCGCTCGCGGCGCGGCTGAAGATCACCAAAGGCAGCTTTTACTGGCACTTCAAGGACCGCGATGCCTTGCTCGCTGCCATCATAGACCATTGGGTCGAGCGCGCGACGCTCGCCATCATTCGCCGGGTCGAGCAGCAGGGACAGACGAGCGAAAGCCGAATCCTGCGGCTATTCATGGTGCCCTTTGCATCAGACCGGTCACCGCGCGGCGCTGACATCGAGCTGGCGATCCGCGCTTGGTCGCGCCGTTCTGCCATGGCGCGCGCGGCGATCGATCGGGTGGATCGCCTGCGCCTCGCCTATTTTCGGCAATTGTTCGAAGCGGCAGGCTTTGCGGAGCCTGACGCAAGCGTGCGCGCCTATGCCGCCTATTCGTTTATGCACTCGGTTGCCTACATCAAGAGCGACGACAAGGGCGTTCCGGCTGCGGCCAGCAAGATGGTCCATCAGCTGCTCCTGCGACCAGCAGAGACTCTTTGACCATACGTTACCGTATTGACTTTTCCGGCCCCAAAACCGACAGGGGAAAGACGGTTCCTGGAGCAAGGAAAAGGACGTACGCGATGCAGGGTTCGAGCGGGATGGGCGCGCGGATTGCTGCCGCCGGGATCGACACCAATTACCACGACAGCGGCAGCGGTGCCCCGGTCATCCTGCTGCACGGTTCGGGGCCCGGGGTATCGGCATGGACCAACTGGAAACGGGTGATGCCGGCGCTCGCCGACGATTTTCGCGTGCTCGCCCCCGACATGGCAGGGTTTGGCTATACCGAGCGCAAGCCCGACCAGGTCTATGACATCAAGCATTGGGTAATCCAGCTGATTGGTTTCATGGACGCGCTGGGCATTGCTAAGGCAAGTTTGGTCGGGAACAGCTTTGGCGGATCGCTGGCGATTGCAGCGGCAGCACGGCAACCCGACCGGTTCGATCGGCTAGTGCTAATGGGCACGCCCTGCGGCCCGTTCATGATGACGCCTGGCCTGCGCGCCGGCTGGGACTATACCCCAAGCGAGGACAACATGCGTAGCGTCATGGCGCATTTTCCTTGCGATCCCGTCTTCATCACCGACGAACTCGTCGCGGATCGTTATGCCGCCAGCCAGATCCCCGGCGCGCAGGAGGGTCTGCGGCAATTGCTCGCCAAGCCCAATGACGAGGGCAACACGCCGCTATCGGGCATGCCCGAGGCGATCGCCGCCAAAATCGTCCATCCGACATTGGTCCTGCATGGTCGTGAGGATCGGGTGATCCCGCTCGAGCTTGGCCTGCGCATCGCCCATGCGGTGCCCAATGCGCAGATGCACATCTTCGGCCAGTGCGGCCATTGGGTGCAGGCCGAACGCTTCGACGATTTCGTGGCGCTGACCCGCCGTCATTTGGCGAGCGCCTGAGGATGCGTACGACGCTGATCGAGGCTCTGGGCTATCTGATCTTCGAGGTATCGGACCTTGCAGCATGGCGCCGCTTCGGCACCGAAATCCTGGGGCTGCAAGCTGTCGATCGTGCTGATGGCGCCATCGATCTGCGGATGGATGATCATGCCATGCGGATCAGGCTGGTGGCGGGCATCAGCGATGATCTGGCCATCGCGGGCTGGGAAGTTCGCGATGCCGCCGCCCTCGCCGCGCTCGCCGATCAGCTGGAAGCGGCGGGCCACCCTGTCGAGCGCGCTGAACCGGCGATTGCCGCCGACCGCTATGTCAGCGCGCTGATCCGCTTCCGCGATCCAGCCGGGACCCAGCATGAGGCCTATTTCGGCCCACTCCAGCGCACCAACCACCCCTTTGTGAGCCCGCTCGGTGTCCGGTTCAGAACCGGCGATCAAGGGCTTGGCCACATTGTGCTCCGCGCGATCGACAAGTCCGCGATGCTGGCCTTTTGGTGCGATTTGATTGGTTTCCAGCTCTCCGACCATATCAACACCGAAATCGTGCCGGGCCGCCCGATGGAACTCACCTTCCTGCGATGCAATGGCCGTCACCATTCGCTTGCGCTGGTACCCGCGCCGCTGCCCCGCCAGCTGGTGCATTTCATGCTGGAGGCGACCGAAATTGATGATGTCGGCCGCGCGATGGACCGTTGCCGCGCAGCCAACATCCATTTGTCGATGACGCTGGGGCGGCATTCGAACGACCAGATGCTGTCCTTCTATCCACTGACGCCATCGGGCTTTGACGTCGAGATTGGCTGGGGCGGGCTGACCGTCGCGGACGAAAGCTGGCATGTGCTGACGCATGACGCAACGTCGGCCTGGGGTCACCATTTCCAGCGCCCACCAAAGCGCGAGCCGGCGCCATGACCGTGACTGCCGATCTGGTCGCCGAGCGGCTGCGATCCGCCTATGCGAGCGGTCCGGTTTCTCCATTACGCGATGGACTTTCGCCGAACGACGCCGATGGTGCCTATGCGGTACAGGCGATCAACACCCGTTTCTGGCAGTTGCAAGGTCGCCGGATTGTCGGGCGCAAGATCGGCCTCACATCGGCGGTGGTCCAGGCCCAACTCGGCGTCGACCAGCCCGATTTCGGCGTGCTGTTCGATGACATGCGGATCGCCGATGGGGGCGTGCTGGACAGCAACCGCGTGATCCAGGCCAAGGCCGAAGCCGAAATCGCGCTGGTGCTGGCGCATGACCTTGACGATCCAGCGGTCACGCCCGACGTCGTCGCAGCGGCGACCGCCTATGCCGTCGCCGCGATCGAAATCGTGGACAGCCGCATTGCCGACTGGAAGATCAGCTTTGCGGATACCGTCGCCGATAATGGTTCGTCCGCCTTTTTCGTGCTCGGCAGCGAGCAACATGCGCTGGCCGGGCTTGATCTCTACGGCTGCGGCATGGTGCTCGAAGTTGACGATGCGCCGGTGTCTTTCGGGGCGGGCGCAGCCTGCCTTGGCCATCCGCTAAAGGCTGCGGCCTGGCTTGGCCAGACCGTGGCGGCGCGTGGCGAGCCGCTGCGCGCCGGGGACATCATCCTGACGGGCGCGCTTGGCCCCATGGTGACATTGGCCCCCGGACAAACGGTGCGCACCCGGATCAGCGGGCTGGGTGCATGCAGCTTTCATTTCGGGACGCAATCGTGATGGCAAACCGTATTCCCGTCGCCATCATCGGATCGGGCAATATCGGCACCGATCTGATGATCAAGATCATGCGAACATCGGCGACGCTTGAGGTCGCGGCGCTGGTCGGGATCGATCCGGCATCAGACGGCCTTGCCTTTGCCGCGCGCCACGGCATTGCCACCACGGCGGGCGGCATCGACGGGCTGACTGCCCTGCCCTGCTGGCCCGATATCCGCATCGTCTTCGACGCCACATCGGCGGGCGCGCATGCCCGGCACAACGCCATCGCCACGGCCGCTGGCAAGGTGATGATCGACCTGACGCCGGCCGCCATTGGCCCGCACGTCGTCCCCGTCGTCAATGGCGATGCGCAGTTGAATGCGGCGAACGTCAACATGGTGACCTGCGGCGGGCAGGCGACGATCCCCATCGTGGCGGCCATCGCCTCGACCGCGACGGTCCATTATGCCGAGATCATCGCCTCGATCGCGTCGAAATCGGCAGGGCCGGGCACCCGCGCCAATATCGATGAATTCACCGAGACCACCTCGCAGGCATTGGTGACCGTGGGCGGCGCGGCGCACGGCAAGGCGATCATCATCCTCAATCCCGCCGAGCCGCCAATGATGATGCGCGATACCGTCTTCACATTATCATCGGGCGCGGACGAAGCCGCGATCGACAACGCCGTCACCGCGATGGTGGCGCGCGTGCAGTCCTATGTCCCCGGCTATCGCCTGAAACAGGCGCTACAGTTCGAGCGGTTCGGCGACAATAATCCGGTGGCGATCCCAGGCCATGGCAGCTTCACCGGCATCAAGACCAGCGTGTTTCTGGAGGTGGAGGGCGCCGGCCATTACCTCCCCGCCTATGCCGGCAATCTCGACATCATGACCTCCGCCGCGCTGCGCACGGCCGAGCGGATCGCGCTGCACCGGTGGAGCGTGGCGGCATGAGTTTCGATCCCACCAGCACCAAGCTCTATATCCAGGACGTGACGCTGCGCGACGGCATGCACGCGATCCGCCACCGCTATGGGCTCGACCATGTCCGCGCGATTGCGGCCGCGCTCGATGATGCTGGGGTCGATGCGATCGAAATCGCGCATGGCGACGGCCTCAACGGCTCGTCGTTCAACTATGGCTTTGGCGCGCATACCGACTGGGCCTGGATCGAGGCAGTGGCGGACGTGGTCAAGCACGCGCGGCTGACCACGCTGCTGCTGCCCGGCATTGGCACGGTCCATGATCTGAAGCGAGCGCATGCGCTGGGTGTCACCTCGGTGAGGATTGCGACGCATTGCACCGAGGCCGATGTCGCTCGCCAGCATATTGGCGCAGCGCGCGATCTGGGCATGGACACCGTCGGCTTCTTGATGATGGGCCATATGATCGAGCCCGACGCGCTCGCGCAGCAGGCCAAGCTGATGGAAAGCTATGGCGCGACCTGCGTCTACGTCACCGACAGCGGCGGCGCGCTTGACATGGATGGCTATCGCGCGCGCTGCGAAGCCTATGACCGCGTGCTCAAGCCCGAGACGCAGCGTGGCATCCACGCCCACCACAATTTGTCACTGGGCGTCGCCAATTCGATCGTCGGGGTGCAGGCTGGCGCGATTCGCGTCGACGCCTCGCTTGCCGGGATGGGCGCAGGCGCGGGCAATGCGCCGCTCGAAGTGTTTATCGCGGCGGTGGATCGCAAGGGCTGGCAGCATGGCTGCGACCTGTTCAAGCTGATGGACGCCGCCGAAAATCTCGTCCGCCCGCTGCAGGACCGGCCGGTCCGCGTCGACCGCGAAACCCTGTCGCTGGGCTATGCGGGCGTTTACTCCAGCTTCCTGCGGCATGCCGAAAAGGCAGCGAAAGATCACGGCCTGGATACCCGCACGATTCTGGTCGAACTTGGACGGCGGCGGATGGTCGGCGGGCAGGAGGACATGATCGTGGATGTCGCGCTCGATCTGGTCCGCGCGCGCGACCATGGCTAATTTGATCGTTGCCGGACTTGGCGACCTGATCGCTGGCTTGCGGCTGCCCGTCATTGCCGCGCCGATGTTCCTCATCTCCGGCCCCGATCTGGTGATCGCGGCCGGTAATGCCGGTATCATCGGCGCGTTCCCGGCACCCAATGCACGCACGATCGCCGACCTCGATGCCTGGCTTGCCCGGATCACCACCGAGCTGAGCGCCGCTGGCCGGCCCGACAGTTGGGCGATCAACATGATCGTTCACCCGACCTATGAACGGTTCGAAGCCGAGCTCGACCTGATCTGTGAGTACCGCCCACGCATCGTCATCACGGCACTCGGCAGTCCCAGACGCCCGCTCGACCGGGTGCACGGCTATGGCGGCGCAGTGTTCGCCGATGTCATTTCGGTCGAACAAGCGCGCAAGGCCGTCGATGCCGGGGCCGATGGCCTGGTGCTGGTCGCAACGGGTGCAGGCGGTCACACCGGGCAGCTCAGCGCCTTCGCCTTTGTCGAGGCGGTTCGGCAATTCTGGCCGGGGCCACTGGTGCTTGGCGGGGCGATTGGCTCGGCACGCGGCATTCGCGCGGCGAAAATTCTGGGGGCCGACCTTGCCTATATGGGTACGCGCTTCATCGCCGCGCGCGAGAGCCTGGTTTCGGACGAGAACCGCGCCATGCTGGTCAAGGCGGGCGCATCGGACATCGTCACCACCTCGGCGATCACCGGCGTGCCCGCCAATTGGCTGCGCGACAGCCTGGACAAGGCTGGGTTCACACCGGAAATGCTCGCGGTGGCGAAGAAGATCGATTTCTCCAATCTCCACGGCGATACCAAGGCGTGGAAGACGATCTGGGGCGCAGGTCACTCGGTCGGCACCACCGAGCGGGTCGAGACGGTCGCTGAGATCGTGGATGCGTTGGCCGCCGATTATGCGACGCTCGGCTAAACCGAAATCGTCAGCCCGCCATCGCTGAGCAGCATCGCACCGGTGATGTAGCTGCTGTCCCGCCTGTCAGCGAGCAGCACATAAAGGCCGGCATGATCCTCGGGTGCCGACACCCTGCCCAGGCGCATATGCGCCGCCATTGTCGCCATGCGTTCGGGGTCCCCGTTCATCTCGCGCGCGCCTTGCCCCAACGCGGCGGGGCCGGAAATGCCAGTGTCGGTCGCCCCCGGTGCAACGCCGTTGACCCGGACATCGGGCGCAAATTCCTTCGCCAGCTGCAGCACCAGCCCACGCAGCGCGAATTTCGAAGCGGTATAGAGCGCACCGCCCCCGCCCGCGAGGAAGCAGGCGTTGGACCCCGTCACGATCACGCTGCCCTTGCTCTTGCGCAGTTCGGCAACGGCAGCATGGGCCCCATAAAGCACGCCCAGCAGGTTCACACCGAATATCTCGTGATAGGCCGCCTCGAGTTGCTCGGCGCTCTGCTTGTCAATGCGCTTGTGGAAATCCCACAGGCCCGCATTGGCGACATAGGCATCGAGCCCACCGAACCGCTCGACCGCCAGCGTCACGGCAGCAGCGGCGGTCGCATGGTGGCTGACATCGCCCGCCATCGGCACCGCGCCCTCCGCTGCCAGCGCTGCGCCATCGGCCGGGTTGCGGATGACCGCGATGATCTGCGCGCCTTCTGCGATGTAGCGGCGAACCACCGCTCGCCCAATGCCAGATCCCGCGCCAGTGACGATAATCCGCTGCCCCGCCAATCGCCCCATCAGAAGAACGCCGACAGATTCTTGGCGAGCAAGGTAGATTGCGAAACGAGGATAAGGCGACCGACCAGCTGATAGCTGTCGTCGACGGCGCGCAATATGTCCGTGCGTCGGCCGATCAACGTCGCTTCGTCATGCTCGCTGCGGCTACGGGCCTGGATGAACGTCGACTGGACTTCATACTCGCCCGCGACATCAGTCTCAAATGCCTCAACATTGCTGATGACGTAAACGTGTCGCGTCGGCGGATCTTCGCCCCACACCTTGCCGGAGGCGATCCGTGCGATCCGCTGAACAATGTCGCGCTTGCGATCGTCAAAAAATGCCATGCCATTGACGTCGATCTCCCCCGCTGCATCGGCACGGTAGCGATTGTGGCGTACGGGCATCCAGTAATAGAGGTCATCGGCCAGCAGATCGAGCCACGCAGGATAGGCTTCCTGATCGAGCAACCGCGCTTCCATGCGGCAGAATCGCTCGATCGACAGCAGACGATTGTCGGATACCGCCGCGCCTGCGCCCCGCAGCGCCATCAGCCGCCGCGCTGCCATGGTCGCCTGATCGCGATCAAGCGTGGGGTAGTCGGTGAATTCAGGTGGTTTGCCCGGCCATGCGCGGCGCGGCGTACCGGTCATGCCACGGCCTCCGTGGGTGCTATAGTCGACCGGTCGAGCGGAATGTCGCGCCAGTCCGCTGCCGCCATCATCTCGGCCCAGCGTTTGTAGAACAGCCGCTGATTGGCATCGTTCAACTGCCCGCGGTGCACCGTACCCGGCATGCCATGCACCGGCATCTCATCATCGGCGGGAGCAAGCGTGTAGCATAGCTTTTGCTGGCGCGTGACAAAGCCGGCATTGGCGCTGGTCGAATGCTCCCAATTTTCCCCGTCATCCATTTCGAAAAGGCCCGCGGGCGAGAAGGTGCGCAGCGACCCGCGCCGGATGCGATCCTTGATCTCGTCGGGCATGGCCTTCGGCACAAGGGTCCAGGCATGGACTTCGGTGCTCGTCGGCCCCTTGGGTTGGAACGTGCGGAAGGTGAAAAATCCTGGCAGAAAGGCGAGATTGGGAAAGATCGTCGCCGATCCGGACGCGCCCCAGATCTTTGACCGCACCTCGCCCAGCCGGGCCGCGATCGCCTCCTGCCGGCTGCGCATGTAGCGCAGAATTTCGCGATCCCCCATGCCGATCGCGTTGCCGGTGAAGCTCTCGTTGAACTCAATGCAATGGCCATTGGCCGAAGCCTGCCAGCTATTGTCATTACGCAGATCGACCTTGCCGGGGCCGCCGAGCGCCGGCTCGATGCTGCCCAGATGGGTCCACAGTGCGTGATAGACGTCGCCGGCAAAGTTATCGGCGGCAAATTTCCAGTTGGTGCGAATTACTGACCGGATAGACCCGCCAGTGACGAACTCGCTGCCCCCTTCCTCGACATCGATCACCGCGTCGAGATACCAGCGAAAATCGCCGAGATAATCGTCGAGTGAGGGCGCATCATCGGCGAAGGTCGCGAAAATCAGCCCCTTGTAGCTCGCTGCGCGGGCGCGCTTCAGACCCCAATCCTCGATTCGAAAACCAGGCGTGGACTTGTACAGGCCCATCTTCGGCATGCGCTGCAAGCCGCCATCCAGGCCAAATGCCCAGCCATGATAGTTGCAGACGAATGACCGGCTGGTGCCGCTGTCGGCAAAGCAGACGCGGTTGCCGCGATGCGGGCAGGAATTCAGGAAGACGTTGATCGCGCCATCGTCCGCCCGGGCAACGATGACCGCATCTTCGCCCATATTGGTGGTGACGAAGGCACCGGGCTGCTCGATCTGGCTTTCATGGCCGACGAACAACCATGATCGCGCGAAAATCTGCGCCAGCTCCTGATCATAGATTGCCCGGTCCCAGAAAATCCTGCGATCGATGACACCGCGGTCGATGTCGCAATAACTCTGCAGCTCTGGCATCGCTAACCTCCATTGCTCCATACGTATACGTATGTTAATCGCTCGAGGCAATTGGGCTTGGTCGCGAGGTCGGAGAGGCACCAAGCGGCACCCCGCGGTTCCGCTCGGCATCCCTCAATCGCTGGCCACCCAGGAAATTGTGCAATAGCTATCGAGCGGGACCGCTTGGCTGGGACCGACAAAGAGGAACATTGTTCTGGATCTCGCCGCCAGCCTTGATGCCGAATTGCATCGCAGCCTTGCCGCCGACCCAACGCTGCCGGGGATCATCGCCACGGTGGTATCGGATCGGCATGGCGTGCGCTGGTCGGGCGCAGTGGGTGCCATGACGCACGGTGGCGACGCCGCACTGACCCCCGACCACGCCTTCCGCATTGCCAGCGTGACCAAGACCTTTGTTGCTGCAACCGCTTTGCGCCTCGTCGAGCAACAGCGGCTCGCACTGTTTTCCCCCGCGGCGCGTTGGCTTTCGCAGCATATGCGGAGGGCATTGGCGGGCAATGGCCATCCGGTTGACGCGATAACCCCTTTTCAGCTGCTGACCCACACGGCGGGCTTTTGCGATCATGGCTCCCACCCTGATTATGCAGCGCAGATCCTTGCCGATCCGGGCCATGTCTGGACACGCGCCGAGCAAATTGAGCGGGCGATGACATTTGGACCGCCCTTGGGTCCACCCGGCGCGCAATTTTCCTATTCAGACACTGGCTATGTCGTGATGGGCGAGCTCGTCGAGAATGTCACCGGACTGCCGCTGGCAAGCGCCGTGCGCACGCTGCTCGACTTCGATCGGCTGGGGCTTGGGGCAACTTTCTGGGAAAAAGTCGAACCTGCGCCAGAGGCATTGGCCCGCGCCGGTCAATATTTTGGCGAGGTACCGGTGGCGACGATCGATCCGACTGCCGATTTGTTCGGCGGCGGCGGCCTGGTGTCGACGACAGGCGATCTCGTCAGGTTCGTGCGGGCCCTGCTGCGCGGCCGACTATTTGCCTTTCCAGAAACGCTGGCCATTGGCCTGTTGGTGCCAGCCTTATCGATTGGCGAAGCGACATATATCCACTCAACCTTGCTTCGCAGCAAAGTGATCGGCGGTCGGCCATGCTGGTCGCATGGCGGGTTCTGGGGGGTGCAGGTCGTCGACTTCGCCGATGCCGATGTAACGCTCGCGCTGACTTACAATCAGGTGAAATGCAATGCGGAGACAGCCGGAGAAATCGGGCGTGACGGGCTGGTCGATCGGATCGCTCGGCTCGCGCTGGCCGGAATCGGCGAATGACTCAACACGCAGATCGTATGCCAAAGGGTTTTGACGCCAATGCGGGTTTGATCGACTTTCACGACGATCGGCTGGCAGATTTCGCCTTGCGTGAACATGACGGCGCGCCAGTCGACCTCGTCATGCTTAGTGCAGAACCGGCTTGGAATCGGCTTTGAGCCGGCCATCAAGCGTCGACGCGAACCCTGCCCACGTGTCACCGTTCGCACTGACGGCATTGCTGACCGGCAATGTCTGCCTTGCCATTGGTCCCTGGCTTGTCCGCATGGCAGGTCAAACTGACGCTGGCGGTCCGCTTACCGCTGGCTTTTGGCGGCTTGCACTGGCGATACCGGCGCTGCTTCTCCTGAGGCGCTTCGCGCGTCCACGCGAGCCTCGGATCACCAATGTGCAAATGCTGGGCATCGCTGCAGTCGGTTTGATTTTTGCCGCCGATTTGGCAAGCTGGCACCTCGGCATCGTCAGAACGAGGCTGGCGAATGCCGCGCTCTTCGGCAACTCGACCAGCCTGATCTTTCCCATCTATGGGTTCATCCTGGCACGCGCGATGCCCAGCAGGCTGCAGTTTACAGCCTTGTTGCTCGGAATCTTAGGCGCAATAATCATGCTTGGCCGATCCTATGAGTTGTCGGCCAACAACCTTGTCGGCGATGCATTGTGCCTGCTGGCTGGTGGTCTTTACACGCTGTACCTGATCGCCATCGATCGCATGCGCATGGGCAGCGGTCCTTGGACCATCCTCACCTTTTCCACCATCGGAGGCGCTCCTGCATTATTGCTCTTTGCGTGGCTTGGCGGCGAACAGCTTTGGCCAGGAAACTGGGCCGCGCCGATCGCACTCGCGCTTCTCTCGCAAGTCATCGGTCAGGCGCTGCTGATCTATTCACTCAGCCATTTCAAGCCAATCGTGATTGGAATTGCGTTGCTTGTGCAGCCCGTGGTTGGCGCCGTCATCGGATGGATCGGCTATAGCGAGGCACTGCTACCGATTGACCTAGTTGGCGCCCTTTGTATTGGGCTGGCGATGATCCTCGTCCTGCGAGACTGACCCTGCAGCATTCGAGGTGCTGCACATCAAGCGCGTCTTGCGACAAAGCCCGCCAGAGCATGCTTAGCCCGATTATCAGGACGGTAACGACCGATCTCCACATCGTGATTCACTCACAATGGTGCGGGCGGTGGGAATCGAACCCACACTCCTCTCGGAACTGGATTTTGAATCGCTTTTGAGTCTATAGCCCATTATACTAAACATATGATATATTTATGTTATTTATTAGTTTTCTGTGCTTCTGTGCTAACCACTTTGCTAACTTTGGGAATCGTTTCAGTCGTTTCATCTGATGATGACTTTCGCGTGATCGGACACAGTGAGTTCGCGCCAAGCGGCCTGCCCTACTTTCTGTGTTTCCAAGTTGGTTCGGTGGCTCTTAAATTGTGCACGACCGCTTTGCGCTCCTATTCTGTTGAAAAACTCCCTCTTGCGATCGTGATAAAGTCC
>CAZXBM010000067.1:0-17845 GCA_964638495.1 uncultured Stakelama sp.
CCGCCGTTGACCACCATCCTCAGCCAGCTCGAGCAGCGACTTCTTCAACAGAATAAGGGCGCGAAGCCGCCTGACAGCTGTCGACCCAGATATCGACGCGCCGGCGGCACAATGGCGGTCCTGACAGCCGACCGGCAGCTTCTCCAGCCGGAGCGCAGCGCGCCGGCAACGTCGAATGCCTTGGCCTGGCTTTTGCCAACGAACAACGGCGCGCCCACATCGCGACGGGCGCGCGGTTTTTCATGTAACCTCAGCATGAACGGGCACCCGGTGATCGCCTAGGCTCGGCCCCATTGGAAGGCGACGGCTAATGCCCAGGCGGGCGTCAGAATTGCAGTTTTGCGCGCTCAATCGATCGAGCGCTGGAAGGTTTCCGGCAACCATATCAGCCCGATCACGAAGCAGAGGCTGGCAACGACAATCGGATACCAGAGGCCGTAATAGATGTCCCCGGTCGCGGCCACCATCGCAAAGGCGACGGTGGGCAAGAACCCGCCGAACCAGCCATTGCCGATGTGATACGGGAGCGACATTGATGTGTAGCGGATGTTGGTCGGAAAGAGCTCGACCAGCAACGCCGCGATCGGCCCGTAGACCATCGTTACATAGATCACGAGAACGAACAGGATCGCGACCACTATCGGCTTGTTGATGCGATCCGGATCGGCCTTGGTGGGATAGCCTGCGGCGGCAAGTGCGGCCTTGGCTTCCGCCTGGAAGGCCTTGATTGCAGTGGCCCGCGCATTCTTGTCCATCGGTGCGGTGATCGGCACCGTGACGACCTTGCCACCAATGCTGATCGTCGCCTCCGTACCGGGGGTGGCGAGATTAGTGTAAGAAACTCCGGCCTTGGCGAGGAAGCTCTTGGCGATGTCGCACGTCTGGGTATCGAATTTGTTCGCACCGACGGGATCGAACTGCACCGAGCAGGCGGCATCGTCGGCACGGACGGTGACCGGCGCCGAGCGAACCGCTTCATACAGCGCCGGGTTGGCGTTTTGCGACAAGGCATCGAATAGCGGGAAATAGGTCAGCGCCGCCAGTAGACAACCGGCGAGAATGATCGGCTTGCGACCGATACGATCCGACAGCCAGCCCCAGAACACGAACGCCGGGGTCGCCAGCAGCAGCGCGACGGCAATCAGGACGTTGGTCGTCGCGCCATCGACCTTCAGGATTTTCTCAAGAAAGAACAACGCATAGAACTGCCCAGTGTACCAGACGACCGCCTGTCCCATCACCGCGCCGAAAAGCGCAATCAGCACGATCTTCAGATTGCCCCAGCTGGCAAAGGCTTCGGTCAGCGGGGCCTTGGATACCTTGCCCTCGGCCTTCATTTTGGTGAAGGCAGGGCTTTCCTCAAGCTGCAGGCGGATCCACAACGAAACACCGAGCAGCACCGCCGAGACCAGAAAGGGGATCCGCCAGCCCCAATCCTTGAAGCCTTCCTCGCCCACCGCATAGCGCACGCCGATCACGACGAGCAGCGCCGCAAACAGACCCAGCGTCGCGGTCGTCTGGATAAAGCTGGTATAGAAGCCGCGTTTGTCGTTGGGCGCGTGTTCAGCAACATAGGTGGCAGCACCGCCATATTCGCCGCCAAGCGCCAGTCCTTGCAACAAGCGCAGGGCGACGAGCATCAGCGGTGCGGCAACGCCGATCGCCGCGTAGCTTGGCAACAGGCCGACAAGGAAGGTGCTGAGGCCCATGATGCCCATGGTCACCAGGAACGTATTCTTGCGGCCAACCATGTCGCCGATCCGCCCGAACACCAGCGCACCGAACGGCCGAACCGCAAAGCCGGCGGCGAACGCCGCCAGCGCGAAAATGAAGCCGGTGGTTTCGTTGACGCCTGAAAAGAACTGCGCCGTGATGATCGTCGCCAGCAGTCCATACAAATAAAAATCATACCATTCGAAAACCGTGCCGAGCGATGATCCCAGGATGACCAACTTTTCATTGGCAGAAGGCGTGTGATGTTTCGGCAATGCCGAAATATCGACAATCGCGGTATCTGGTATGACGCTCATGACGCTCTCCCTCTCGCTATCTAACGGTCAAAGCCATCAGTCAGCAATCGGCCAAATGTCGCCATTCAGCAGTGTACGACGAGTGCAAAATCGGCGCGGCTTTCGGGATTGGTTGGAGATGCCGTCCATGGCGAGCAAGGGGCGGCTGCCGACAGGCCGCTTTGGTCTGACGCCGATTGCCAGCGTGAACGGCGTGGTCTGGTGGAAAGCGGTTGTTCCGGTAGAGGGATCGCTGAGTTACTCTTCTCTTATGTCCGTGGTGCTGAGCGTAAACTGCGCATACCTCGTTTCAAAGTCTGACATCGCTCTTTGCAAGCGTCGCCGCTGAACAGTGGTAGCTGATCGCAGCGTCTTTGCTTTGATGTTCTCGCACGAGCGGAACGCGATCCTCGCTCCTCTGGGAGGAAGGCCACGGTCGTTTGCTGTTACGCAGCTAACATACGGCATAATGGCACGACCGGTAGCTTCGCCGTAAGAAAGACGAAGCTCAAATTGGGGTGAGACAATCAAACTCGCGAGGACCAAGGTCATCAACACTCTTCCGCCTCCCGCCACGGTTATAGGCATTCTCGGAATGTCCGCAATTGGGGCGATTCTCGTCTGACTGGTTTTGGCCGTGACCAAGCAGAAAGCCGCCATTTTCCAGGTGGTAGATATCTTCGATTGTGACGCATCGATATCGTCGCGTACCGCATTATAATCCGGGCGCTTTGGTCACTGGGACGGCGGCAGCAGCGTTCCCTAATCCGCGCCGCAACAGGGCAACTGCTGCATCGTAAGGCTCTGGCGATCGCAAACCCCGCGCCAGTAACAAACCACCCTCCAGAGCGCCGAGAATCATCAGCGCTTCGCTTTCGGCATCGTCGCGACCATGTTGCCGCAATCCGCGGGCGATTGCCGCCTGCCACGCGCGAAAGGTCACCGAAATCGCCTCGCGTACGGCGGGCGACTGGCGATCGCCTTCGATCGAGGTCGCCGCTACCGGGCATCCCTCGGTCCAGTCGGCCCGCTCGGCACCGATCCGGAAGATCAATGCCACACCTGCAACAAACCCTTCGGCGCTCTGACCCTTCTCCGCAGCGCGACCGATCGCGGTCACCGCCACGTTGCAAACGCGCGCGAGCGCCGCGACGACAAGCTCGTCCTTGCCGCCGGGGAAATGGTGGTAGATCGATCCGCGCGGCGCAGCCGCCTCGGCGACGATGTCCTGCATCCCGCTCGCGGACACCCCGCGCTGGCTGATCAGCGCGGTCGCCGCGTCAATCATTGCATCGCGTACCAAAATTTTTCCTACCAAGTCGAAACCCTCTTGCACTATGATGATCGTCATAATATTCATCTATGACGGTCATCATACATAGGAGGTCTTATGCCACTCGTCCAAATTTCCGTGCCTGCCGGTTCGCTCAGCCAGGAAAAGAAAGCCGCGATGATCGCCAAGGTGACTGATGCCTGCGTGGAAGCGGAGGGCATTCCCGCCGCGCGCCAGTTCACCTGGGTCCAGATCAACGAGGTACCGGATGGCGGCTGGGGCATGGGCGGCCGCGCGGTGACGCTGGAACAGATGAAAGCCGCGCTGGCACCGAAGTGACGAGGCGCGACGGTAAAGAGGCCACCGAATTGGGTGGTCTGTCGCGCCGCGAGGCGATCAGCGCCGCCGCCGTCGTCGCTGGCTTTGTGCTGGTGCCGATAGCCGCGAGCGCCGAAGCCGCCACCGCCTTTCCCGTCACCGTCCGCATCAGCTGGCGCGCGGGCGAGGCGCATGGCGACGGCGCGGCCACAATTGCAGCGGTAAGCGCAGCGATCGCCCCTTTCAGTGGTGCAGGAGGCGGTGTCTTGGTCCACCGGCATGCGTGAACTCGTCTTCCTGAAACCCGGCATGCTGGAGTGGCAGGATCGGTCCGATCCGGTCCTCCAGCACCCCGAGGATGCGCTCGTCCGTCCGATCTCGGCGACGCTGTGCGACCTTGACCGGCTGATCATCCGCGGCGAAGCCCCCTTCAAGGGCCCGTTCGCGATCGGCCATGAAGCGGTGGCCGAGGTGGTGGCCGTTGGATCGGGTACGACCGGGCTTTATGCGGGCCAGCATGTCGTGGTGAGCTGGCACATTTCGTGCGGTCATTGCCATCGCTGCCACCGGCATTTGCCCAACACCTGCGCGAGCCACCCGCCGGGCGCGATGTTTGGTCTGCCGGTGGGCAGGGAATGGGGCGGGCTGTTTTCCAGCTTGATCAGGGTGCCGTTCGCCAGCGCTATGCTGACCCCGCTACCGCCGAAGATCGATACCACGCACCTCGCGTCGCTTTCAGACAATCTGCCGTTCGGCTATGAACTTACCGTGCCGCACCTCGCGGCTCAGCCCGGCGCGCCGGTCCTGATCCTTGGCGGGTGTGGCTCGATCGCGCTCTATGCGGCCGCCTATGCCGTGGCGGGTGGGGCATCGAGGGTAGATTATGTCGATACCGACCGCGACCGGCTGGAGATTGCAGCCAAGCTTGGAGCCAGGGCAATCGAGGGGCCACCGCGCCGAAGCTTTGGCGCTTACCCGATCGTCGTCGATGCGAGCGCGAACAGCGCGTCTCTGCTGAGCGCGATCCGCTCTACTGAACCCGAGGGAATCTGCTCTAGCGTCGGTGGTCATTTTGCTGATGTCGCGCTGCCGATGATGGAGATGTACGCGCGCGGCATCCATTTCTATACCGGGCGCGGGCGGGGCAAACCTAATGTCGCCGCCGCGTTGGATTTCGTGACGGCGGGCCGGGTGCATCCCGAGCTGATCACGAGCGAGGTCGCGTCGATCGACGATGCGCCACGCGTCCTTGCCGAACCGTCCATGAAGCCGATGCTCGTGGAGTGCTGATCACCGACGAGTTGCATATCAATTCAGAAAACAACCTTGCTGTCGTGCCCGCAACGGATGCTCAGGTTAACGGGAACGAGAGACGCCTTTTGGGATCGATGTCATATGCCTCGAACGGCTGAAACCGGGGTGCAAAGCGGTCGCACTCGATTTCAGGGCGGGCGAGCCAGTCAGGTAACAGCGATTGGATGGGGCAGGGGTGTTCCCCATTAGCACCAATGGCACAGATTTGAGGTCGCGAATTAAGGAGGGGCGGGGCTTCGTCGTCGTGACGAGGGAACGAAGATGAAGCCCCAACCCTTCTTGAATTACAATCTGACTGCCATCGGGGCTGACAGCGAGCCGCAATTCAAAATGCGATGCTGAGCGACGCCCGCGCCGAATAGCTCGGTGCGCCGTTGCGGGTTTTTTCGGCGCCGGCTGCGAGTTTCCAGGTATAGTCGTAACCGCCCGCTGTCAGACGTATTTCGCTCGTCCAGCTGTTATCGATCGCATCGGGTGTGATGGTGAAGCTATCCGCGTCCAGGAAGTTCGCCGTCGTCGCACCGTGCTTGCCGGAAATCACGGTGCGACGGCCGCCTTCGATCTCGAGGGTGAAGGGAATATAATCCACCTGTGTCGGCCCGATGGCATAGGATAGCGCGAGCGTGCTGATGCCGCTCACCGAGTTGCTGGTGCGTCGGCCGACAGTCAGGTCAATTGCGTCACCGCCGCCGCTTTCCTCATAACCGTTCTCGTATTGCTGGAACCATTCCACGCCCAGCCTGGGCCGAATCCTAAAACGGGAGGCGGCATTCAAATCATAGGAGACGCCGCCCATTCCCGATATCAGCCACCCGTTCCAATTTGCCGTGCTCGTGGTGCTGTAATCCACATCGTTCGCGGTGAACTCGACTGTTCGTTCGCTCGAGTAGGACGTGCGTGCACCACCGATTCTGGCATAGGCGTAAAGCGGTCCGGTGCGTCCGGTGCGCCAGAACAGCCCGACATCAGTCTGTGACGTGCCAATTTTCCCGGTACCGCCGTTATTGTCGACCCCGCCGCCAGCCCAAGAGACCGAGCCGCCGACATAGCCAATGTCCGTCAGCCATTCGATGCCGCCGGACAATCCCCCGGCATTGGACTTGTAGGCGTTCGTCCCTTGTGCACGGCGATTGCTTCGCCAGGCTATCGGGTCGAGCCAGAGGACCGCGCCGCCAATCTCGGTGAAGTCGAAAGTCGCGTCTCGGTCCATGATATGTTGGGAGATCAGCCGCGTTGTCCGGGTGGCGGAATCGAACAGGCCGCCGGCATGATCGGGCAGCATCTGCGCGACCTGGGTCTGCAACGTGTCTTCGTCCTCGATTTCGAGAAAGCTCTGCGACACGACGTCTTCCTCGATCGCCGCGGTCAGGATTGCGTTATAGCCGTCGGCGGCAGCGCTGCGAAGGCCGACTTCGGATGCGAGCTTGCGGCGGATGTCGAGGATCAGGTCGTTGTTCACCACATTCAATGAACCGACGAAGATGAAGGGGATGCGCGTATTGGTCTCGTCGAAGGTCGGATTGCCGCCGATATTGTTGGCGCTCAGGATGGTGTAAGAACCCTCTGCGCCCAGCAATGAATTGACGGTGGCAGTCACGGTAGCGCCGCTTTCAAATGTCGCCGTGTTCGCGGTGATATGCGAACTCGTTTGCGTATCACCGTCGATATAGGCTCTCAGCGTGCCGCCGGATCTCACCACGAGCGATCCCAATGCAAAGCTTCGGGCTTCATCGGCCCCGAAAGTGCCGCCTTCCACCAGAACCGATGCGCGTGTTCCGTTGGCGACCCCACCGAGGAATGTCGCGCTGTCAGAAAGCGTCAGCGTGCCTGCCTGGCTGCCGAAATCGACCGTTCCATTGAATTCGGCACTATCGACTATCGACAACGAGCCGGGACGGCTGCCGAAATTGATCGCGCCATCAAAAAAGGCCTCGCCCGAAAGAGACGCAGTGCCAACGCCGTTGCCGAAATAGACGCTCCCCGAATAGCGAGAATCGCCCGACAACAGCAGCCTGTCATTGCCATCGTTGAAAAAGGTGTTTCCGGTGACGGTGCCGGATGAAACCGTCAGCGTATCGTTGCCTGACCCAGTCTCGATAGAGCCGGTAATGGACGTATAGACGGTCGTATCCTCTTCGCCCTCGTCCAGATCTTCCTCGATGTCCGCGCGGGTTTCGGCGTCATCGGCGTTCAGATATTGGGTTATGGAGACGTCGCGGGTTGTATTCGGCAGATAGATTGCGCGGACGATGTCGGTAATCGACCCGATAGCGGTGATCGACCCGGTATTTTCGATCGTCGCCAGCGAGCCTGACAGATCGTAAATTCCATAGGCTTCGCCTTCACCCGGCGAACTGATCCGTGCCTGGATCGAACCGCTGTTGTAAATCGAGCCGACGGTGGCACCTTGGTTGATGAGCAGCGCGGTCGCTGCCGAATCGCTACTCGTTGCCGAGACAGACCCGTTAATCCCGATGCCGCCCGGAAGGTCCACTCTGCCCGCGCCGCCGCCAATCACGAGCCCATAGGCATCGGTGCGGCTGTAACTGGCGGTCCCGCTGATGCTGCCATCGACGAGAAGCGAATAGCCACCATTTGCGGCGGGTAGCCGTCCGATCGTGATATCCCGCCCCCCGGCAATCCGCAGCGCTGGCGCGTTGCCAAAGGAAGTGATGCTGCCAGTCCCCTCGTCGATGTCGTCGACGCCATCATTGTCTTCGTCATCATTGTCGTCATCGTCGTTGGACGGCGGGCGGGCGATGATGATGCCGCCGCCAACGCTGCCGCCGATAGTAGCCGCCGGCGCGGCACGTCGCTGGTCAAAGCGGGACAGATAAATGGTGTTGCCGTCGTCGTCGTAGGTGAAGCCGGTTGCATGGCCGACACTACCCTGAATGCGGATCGAGCCGCCGACATCGCCCTCGACACTGAGTGCGCGCGAGCCGCGCCCAACAACAGTGGTCGCCCCTTCAAGGACGATGTTGCCGCTTACATTGCCGGTGCGCACGCCGATGCCATTGTCGCCGCCGACCTGGACCGAACCGCTTTGCTCAAGTGAGCCATCAAGCGCCGATTCGAGGACGATCCCGCCGGAGTTCAGGCCTTCGACCGCGATTAAACCAGTATTGGTGATTGTACCCGTCAGTGTTCCCCCTGGGGCGGCGCGAATACCATATCGCTCGCTGGCGGAGGCAATGGGGGCATCTGCAATGCCGTTTTCGTCCTCATCCTCAGGCTCGAAGCTCTCGAGGACAGAAATCGCGCCGTTGTTGGTTATGGTTGTGCTCACATTGGGCTGGATCAGGATGCCGGTCGCACCATTTCCTCCACCGCCGGTGAGGATGCCGCGCTCGTCGTCATCAATATCGTCATCCTGGTTTTCGATCATCACGGTGTTGCTGCTGTTGACCGTGATGGCAGGGCCCGAGGCGACGTTCAGTTCGGCATCGGTGCGGATTAGCACATTACCTGCTGTCGAGGTGACCAGCGGGGCGGTCCTTTCATCGGTGACGGTGGTTTGGGCAAATGCGGACACTGACGCCAAAGCGAGCGAGCCGACGCACGTGGTACTCAACAGAACACGCAAGTTCATTATGGAAATCCTCAAATGATGATGTGGGGCATCGGCACCGATCCGTTGCGCCCCGCGCCCAATCGGTTGCCGTGAGATATGCCGGGGATATCGATCGAAGACTTGGGCATGGTTGCAGGTGAGCCACCCTGCGATCCAAGTCGGCCACATGCCGCGAGCAAATGGGGCGGGTCTGCTGATTGCGAAATGCTCACGAGACCTCCCTTTGCGCGCGGGATGTCCTCGTTCGGCGTGTTGTATTTCCCTGAGATTTCTAGGTGGGGCGGCTCAAGGTCGGCAGCGTGACCCGCGCAACAAGGCCGCGCTCGCTGTGATTTCGCAATATGACCTCACCGCCATGCGCACGCGCAATGGCGCGCGCGCTGGCGAGGCCGAGGCCCATGCCTCCGCTTGCGCGATTGCGCGATTGCTCGACGCGGAAGAAGGGCGCGAACACCCGATCCAGCAGATCTTCGGGGATGCCGGGCCCGTTGTCGCGGACCTCCACCCATACTTCATCCGGGCTGATGCCGAGCGCGACCCGCGCCAGTCCGCCGTACAGGGTGGCGTTGCGGATCAGATTGCCGAACAGCCGCTTCAACTCGGCACGATCGCCCTCGATGACCGTGCCGTCCCCATCCTCGAGCTCGACGTTATCGCCGTTGTCATGAAAGGAATGGGTGACGCTCTCGATCACCGCGCGCAGATCGAGCCGCTGGCGCTTTGGCGGCACCGTTATGTCGCGGACCAGCGCAAGCGTTGATTGGAGCATCGCCTCCATATCCTTGATATCGGCCTCGGTCGCGTTGCGTAGCGCCTCGGGCGCATGTTCGATGCGAAACGCGATGCGGGCCAGCGGGGTGCGCAGATCATGGGCGATGGCCGCCAGCAGCAGCGAGCGATCTTCGATGTAACGCGACAGGCGCGCCTGCATCTGATTGAATGCAGCCGCCGCCTCCTCGATTTCGGGTGGGCCGTGGACCGGCAAGGGCGGCGAGCGCGGATCGCGCCCAAGGCGCTCTGCGGCGCTCGCAAATGCCGCGATCGGACGCGCGATCCGACGCGCCAACCACCATGCGAAGGGCGTGATCGCCAACAATGTGGCCAACATCCACAATAGCGCGCGCTGTCGCCAAAAGCTGGCAAAGCTGCGCGCTGGCAGCACGGTTCGCCAGCTGCCATCTTCGCGCTGCAATGAAATGGCGAAATCACCGATCAACAGCTCGTCGCTCAGCAAGACAAGCCGTTCCCCGGGGGGGACGGTGAAGCCCGGGCCCTGTTTTGGTGGGCTTCGGCCCAGGCTCGGTGGAGGGGCCGGCTCAGCCTGATAGACCCGCAGCCTTCCCACGGGCACGCCAAGCCGCCGAGCGAACGACTGTCGCATGCGAACGGACCGGGCGTTTTGACTGGTGTTGTCGAACTCAGGTGTCGCGTAGGAGAAGCGGAGATCGCCACTGGCATCGCGGCCGGTTTTTAACGCAGCACTGACCTCGTCGATACCAAAGAGCGGTGGCAGCGGTGCCGGCAGAACGAACAGCAGCACGACGCTGATAAACTGCACCGCCATCGCGCTGGTTAGCATCACCAGGAAAATCCGCAGGAGCAGCGGGATTCGCATCGACTGCCAGCGGGCGATGAGCGTCATTCGAGCTGGACGTTGGGCGCGAACAGATAGCCTTCATGCTTGATCGTGCGAATAACCTCATCGCCCGGTGCACGAAGCTTGCGGCGGAGCCGGCTTACCTGGATGTCGATCGCCCGTCCAAAAGCTTCGCTGTCGCGCCCGCGCGACAGCTCCAGCAGCGTGTCGCGGCTCAAAACGCGTCGCGGATGCTTCACGAACGCGCGCAGAACGGCGAATTCGCCATCGGTCAGGTCGATGAGCGTGCCATCGCCGTCGAACAGCTCGTTGGAGGCAAGGTCGATCGCCCACTCGCCAAAGGCGTAGCGCTTCTGTCGTGGTGTCGGCCGTGTCTGTCGGCGCAATGTTGCGCGCACATGCGCCAGCAACTCGCGCGGGGTACAGGGTTTTGTCAGGTAAAAGTCGGCGCCATTGTCGATACCGGCGATGCGATCATGTTCTTCGCCCAATGCACTGAACAGGACGACGGCCGGGCCGCCCTCATCAACGATGCGCCGGCAGGCTGACAACCCGTCTTCGCCCGGCATCATCACATCTAAAATGATGAGATCGACCGGGGTGCGGGCCATAATCTGGTTCATTTCCTCGGCGTTCGCTGCAGTGTAGACAGCAAAACCTTGGGCGCTCAGGCTATTGGCGATGAGGGTGCGGATGCTGATGTCGTCATCGACGACCAATACCTTCCCGGCGCCGAATTTGCCCTGTTTCTGGTCCATCATAGCGCCCGTAACCTGGCCTTGTTGCGCAAGTCGATCTCATCCTCCACCGCTTCCAATATTCGGTCAAGCCGATAGGCCCGGCGTTCATGGCCCTTGTGCGCTGCCACCCCGATTTCATCGACCAAGCTCATGATGACATCTTCTCCATGTGCGTCGAGCAGCCGGATGGCTTCCGCTCGCTCGTTGAACAAATGAAAAATCATCGGCAGCTCCGGACAAGAGATTAGTGGGCGCCCTGTCCATCGCGACGTCTGCCCGCCGTGTTTCTGCCAGGTTTCCAGGGGCGATCGCACGTGCGTGAAGCCACCGTTGGAAACCAGCAGATTTCCAGGGCTGGGAAACCCGGGGGAAACATGATGACCCAACGCCTCGATTGGTCTGGATAATCCAGTTCGAAAGGAATTCGATGCGCGCGATTTTGTGGAGCGTTGTGCTGTATTTGTCCGTCGCGCCGGCCTTCGCCCAATCCGGGCCTCCGGGTGGTGGCGGCGGTCCTCCAGGCGGCGGCCCTCCGGGTGGTGGGCCACCGGGGGGTGGCATCGGCGGCCCGCCGCAACCGCCGGCGCCGCCGAAACCAATCAAGCGTACGCAGATCGACAAGCCGGTTACCGCCATGTTCGCCCTGGCTGATCGCAATCGCGATGGCATGGTCACATTGGACGAATTGCGCCTTGTGGTCGTCGAGCGCCGGGAAGAACGCATCCGGGCGCGGTTCGAACGTATCGACACCGACCGCAATCGCGCCGTCAGCGAAGCCGAGTTTCTGGCCTGGCAGCGCAGCCTGGGGTCGATCGCCTCATCTGAAAACCAGTCGATTGCCGACATGAGTGGCCCGGTCCCTGAAGCGATCCTTCCGGACGTGGATGACGGCTTCAAAGGTACCGTCCTGCTGCGCGTTATAGAACCGCTCAGCGCACTGACGATCGTCAACGCCAACACCAACTACGATGCCGGGATGTCGCTCGACGAAATGCTGATCTACCAGCGGAGCCGGTTCGACCGGGCCGATGCCGACCAGGATGGCGAGCTGGCCATATACGAACTCCGTAACCTCGATCCCGAAGGCCCACGACCCGGCGGCGGGGGGCCAGGCTTCCCCGACCGCCCCAGGGGGCTGCCGCCCGGCTGAGATCGCTGCACGACCCGTGCGATCAAGCCCGGTGCTGCGTGATGTCGATCGTGCGTAATCGAAACTTTCAGACAGCGACGATTTGAATCCATCGTGCCCGCAAAGCAATTATTCCCCGTCGGCACCAAAGGCACAGATTTGAGGTTGTGATGTAAGGAGGGTTTCCACGAGCAAGGCACATGATGGGCGACAGGGGCCATGCCTTATCGGCAGCGTCACACGGTCGAGATCATTTTCCGTGGGCCTAAAGACTAGCAGCGCATCCCCACCCGCTACGACCGCTGCGCGCACCTTCTTGTCCGCCCTCTGCATCGCCACAACCCTCATTTCCTGATTTCTTCAATGAGTCCTGAGCCTGGCGGGAAACCACGATCCACTTGATAGCCCAAAAACTCCGGCAAGCAGATCGACTGTCGATGCGCCATGCTGTCATGACTGTCCGAAAATCAACGTGCCAAACTAGAGCTTTCCGCACACGACGCTTGGCAAGGCCTAAAGAATTGGGCCAAAACATTGTTGATAAAGTCAAAATTGGTGATGCAGTCATTCGTACCCAGCTCGAGCCCATTCCTGACAAAGCGGAAGGCAAACTATTGCCTGCAAACCTCTGCCTTGCCGGTTGGCAAGTGTAACCGTTCCTCCGTGCGCGACGACGATTGATCGCACGACAGCCAGCCCGAGCCCAACACCACCAGTCGATCTGCTTCGCGACTGTTCCACTCGAAAGAATGGATCAAACACGCGCTCAAGCGCATCCTGGCTTAGACCCGGTCCTCGATCCGCGACGACAAGTCGGGCCTCGACGTCGGACGCGGTGAGCGTGACGACCGCCTCGAAACCATATTTCACAGCATTGTCGATCAAATTCTCGCACACGCTTCGCAAACCCTGCGGATCTCCGAGCACGACCACCGGAAGATCGGGCAGCTGGCATTGAACATTGCTGCCGGCATCGCTTGCATCATCGCAGGCTGCGCCGACCACAGATCGCCAGTCGAGACGATGGCGCTCGTGGCGACCGCGCTCATCGCGCAAAAATTCCAGCACAGCATTGATCATCGACCGCATTTCATCGATCTGGCGGGTTAGCGTTGCCTGCAAGACTGGGTCGACATCTTCGATCTGAAATGACAGTCGCATCAGCGGCGTGCGCAGGTCATGGGCAATCGCCGCAATCATTGCCGTTCGTTCTTCGACATAATGGGCGAGCCGCTCTTGCATACGGTTGAATGCTTCGGCCGCTATGTAAACCTCGCGAGGCCCCGTGAGGTGGAGCCGAGGCGCGCCAGGATCTGCGCCCAAACGATCAGCAGCCGCGGCGAAGCGCCGGATAGGGAGTGTCGTTCGCTTGGCCAATATATAGGCGAACGGAATGACAACCGCGAAAGTGCCAAACAGCAATAGGGCGAAACGCCAGTATACATCGCGGGCGAACCGTCCATCGGTTGATACTGATTGCCATCGGCCGTCGGGCAGGGCCCTGACGATATAAAAGTCACCCACAACGAAGAGCGGCCGCTCGCCCGCAGCAATCCGCTCATCCGATTGCAACCCAAATATCGACGGCGGGCCGAACCGCGCCAATTGGACATTCAGATCTTTCGGAGCGATGTTTAGTTCGCGTGCTATTGCCTGCGCCAGGATCAGCGATTTCGGCGTCAGTGATGTAGCAATTGGCGGTACGGCGGTAACGGTGATCTTCAATGCTTGCTGCCGATCAACATGCTTTGCCGACAGTCCTGCAATGACGGCATTGAACGAGATCAATGGCGGGATTGATGGCGCCGTTACGACCAATAGCAGAAATATCAAAAACTCTGCGACAAACACGCTTGCCAACATCACGGCATAAGTGCGCCCGAAACTACCAATCTTTGGAAAAATCAGCTTGGTCATCGTCGTGCCACTGATGCTGCGAACATATAACCTTCGTGACGAACCGTCTGAATTAGGCGTGCGCCGTCGCTGCCGAATTTGCGACGAAGGCGACTAATCTGGACGTCAATTGCCCGGTCAAAAACCTCGGTATGGCTTGGATAGGCTAGGTCGATTAGCTGATCGCGGGAGAGCACACGCTTTGGTCGATCGACAAGCGTACGAAGCAAGGTAAACTCGCTCGATGACATGCCGATAATCGTCCCATTGGGGTCTCGGAGAAATCGACCGACGAGGTCGAGTTGCCAGTCGTCAAATTCGGCGGTGCGATCCAAATTTTGACCTCGGATATCTGCACTGCGCGATCGCCTGAGCAAAGCTCGGACATTGGCGACGAGCTCGCGCGGTTCGCAGGGCTTGGGCACATAGCAATCAGCTCCCAACTCCAGGCCGACAATACGATCACCGCTGCCGTCCAGCGCACTCAAAATCAGGATCAACGGCCCCTGACGGTGCGACACACGACGGCAAAAACTCAGGCCGTCTTCCCCCGGCATCATCACGTCGAGTATGATCAGATCGATCGGCCAGCGTGACAGTTCTCCCTCCGCCTCGGCGACATTGGCGGCGGTGACAATTCGATAGCCGTGGCGCGCAAGGCTATTGCCCACAAGCAACCGAATTTCTTCATCATCGTCGACAATGAGAATCCGCTCACGCGGCCCTTCTGCATCAGCCATGGGCGTAACGTCGTTTGCGTAGGCGCACATCATTTACGCGCATTGGGTTCTGTTCCTTATGCCTAAGCGTGACTGATTTTCTGATATCTGATGAGGTGGCTGCCTCGTATTGCGGCCTCGGCGGACCGCCAATGGACACCAATTTGTTCGCGCTAGAAAACGCTTGCCGGTACGAATTTGCAGCGCGTGCGTCGCCTGAAGGATTCGGAACATGGCGCATGATTGACCGCCCAGACAATCAACGACGGATCCCGCCAGCGTCCACATCAAGCGATCACGGGATTGAGCGGTAAGATTGGTGTGGGTCAAGATCGTAGCCTGCAATGAGCGATGTGCAGTTTGACCAGTTCAACATGTCTGGGCGATGTTTCAATTGTGTCGAGGTTGAAACATCCGCTCGATTCAAAGCACATTCACTGGCTCAGCGGTCGTGGATCGCGATGTTGCTGAATATTTCAACGGGCGAAATGTGCCGGATATTCTAGGGGCTTAAGCCTGCTGTTCTCTCAGCTGGCAGAGGCGAATTTGCAATGCGGCTACTCGATCAAGTGATGCAATGCCGGTCAGATGTTGAAGTGACGTTGCCCGGAACAGGCCTGTTCCGAATTCCCGGCGCAGCGATCCGAGCCGATGCTCTGGCTCGAACGCCCATCCGTTATGTTCTCGGAAACGATGTCCGTAGTTTGTGCGAACAAATCTGGCGACAATGGCCGTCAATGCTGGATCCCTCGGATGATCGATTTCGCCTGCCAGTTGAACAGATGTGGATCGAGTGGGAGGCACCGGGTTGCGCGATTGTTCGTCACACGGTGCGCCAGCGCTTCGGGATTTTGGTGACCGCGACACAATCGGGGCGATCCGGCAAGATCGAGAGCTTTTGGGATGATTCAGCGTTCGGCGTGGACCGTGCACAAGTCATCATCGAATTCGATTTCGATCGACGATTTGCCGATTTCGACCGCCGCTGCTCGTCATTCCCGCTGACTGGCGCGCGGCAGTATCCATTCTTTCAGCATGCCCGGGCAGTCGTCGATCCAGCGTGGCAGGACTATTTTTCGTTCACACGCATGCCCGCTGGTGGGCTTGCCGAGGTGGTGGAGCTCTGCATGAAACGCACCTGGACGGACCTGCCGATGATGATGGCTTTCCTCCGGCTCATCGCCGTCCGATCAGCAATTCAGCTATCGCCAACTAATCTGATCAAGCTAAACCACGCACGCAAGAAGCGTAACAAATCGCCTTTGCTCGACCATATCGAAGTGTCAGCAACCATCGGCGCGTCGCCAAAGCAAGTATTGCATAGGGACAATGAATTCCAACGCCCCGCGCCGCGCTTGCACCGTGTCAGGGGGCATTTAGTGCAACGGGGCGGTACATTGTTTTGGCGGCAGGCCCACTTACGCGGCCGGTGCGACACCCGACCGATCAAGTCGCGCACGATTTCAGTATCGCTATCAAATGAGTCTGTTTTTGACGCCGCCCCCATTCAAGGATGAGCGATCGCATCAACCGATTCGAACCGCGCGAGTTCCCTTGATGCAGGAGGTCAGGCTCGACCTCATCCAGGCATCGTATGGGAAGAGGCTGCTATTTCATCTGCTGTCGAAATGGAGCCGCCGCGATACACCATCGTTGGGGCTTTGGCCGCTTCAACCCCATTGCGGCATGGCGGTGATGAGCGATTCAACGGGCGTCGGCTGTCGGGTTTTGCGCCGCAGGCGTGCCCTGGGTCGGGCCATCCACTGACCGGGGATCGACTGCCAAATCGGTCTAACGCCCAAAGTTCCCTTCGTAATCGAAAAACGATAGAAGTGCCGCGCAAAGGGGCTGATATTTGGTCATATTGGAGATCGCCGATGTTTGTCGCTAGCTGGCAAGGATTCGATATCGCCTCGGGTCTTGATGTCATCGAAGTGGAGGGTCGTTTCTATTTTCGTCCCGAAGACGTTCGGCAGGAGCGGCTGAAGGCGGCACAGGATCGCAGCATCTGTGAATGGAAGGGCGGCGAGGCAGAATATTTTGATGTGAACGTCGATGGCATGGTTAACCGCGCCGCCGCCTGGCGTTATATGGAGCTTGGTGACAACGTGAGATCACTCGTCGGCCGGTTCGCATTTTGGAAAGATGTGTCGGTCGGCTGGGTTGGTTATGGCGATCCACCACCTCACCCGAGAATTGAAGCGATGACGCCCAATGTTGCCAAGGCGCTTGGCGCAACTGACATCGAGTGGTTACCGGATGTGCCCGCACTGGCGGGGGTGGCCGCCGAGGCCGCTACATTCGCAGGCTATCTTATCCCTTCAAGGCGCGTCCTGGTCGATGTCCTCGCGACACCGGCGGCGGCAGAACGTTCAGCGCGGATCGAAGAAGCACGATCACGCGGCGAGGCAATTCACAATTGGAATCGCGAACATGCTGACGACCATTTCGGTTACATCGCTGTCTGGGGATCTGCCCCACCAAGCGCTGAGGCGTTGGAGGCGCTGATTCGGGGCGGCGTGCTGCTAGATCTAGCATCGCCCCCGACGCTGATCGACTCAGCGCTTGCTTAGTTGATCTTTGAGAGACGGCGCCAAAATATCGGATGGGGATCGAACAACATTGCAGGTCGGGCAACCCTCCCGTGTAAGATGCGATGGCCAATCTCAATTCGCGTCCGTTGATGCAATCATGCTCCGTCAGCGCCTCGGCGGTCGCGGGTAAACCACGTCGCGCGCGATAGTCCCGGCTCGCGCAGACCAATCAGCGGACATGCCCCATGGCCCGCGCCACGAGATCGCTGTCGGGTAACCGGCCGATCCGCACCGCCATATCGACATGGGCTTCGACCAGATCGATCACCTGAGCCGACAGCACCCGTCGGACCGTGCGAACATGATAGGCGCAGTGACGATTAGCGCACCCCGCGGCGCCCGATATTTGCCACTTGCCGCGCGCTCGGCATCACCCATATACGCCTTGAGGTCGGACACGCGTCGGCTGACGGTCGGCAACAGCGTCTTCAGTGCGCGCGAGACTGCCGATAGACTGCCGCCATCGACGGCGGCGAGCAGGGTGCGGATCGCATCGAAGCGGGCCGTCCCAAACTTTCATTTTTTGGAAGCCACCGTTCCGATCTTATCGGATACTGCATCATTACGGAAGTTCGTATCTGGCTTTTGCCGGCCATAACCCGGTGCCGCCAATCAAGGATCGCAACTATGACCCGTATTGCCACCCCCGCTATTGTCGCCGACGCCCCCGAAGCGGCCCGCC
>CAZXBM010000068.1:0-17588 GCA_964638495.1 uncultured Stakelama sp.
TGAACTTCCCGCGCTTCAACAAGATGAAGGGCATGGGCCAGATCGTCAGCTGGTCCGTCCGCGACGAGAGCCTCCACTGCGAGGGCATCATCCGCCTGTTCCATGAATTCTGCAAGGAGCGCGGCTGCCTGACCAAGGCGGTGAAGGAAGACATCATGGATGTCTGCCAGACGACGGTGCGGCTGGAAGACGCCTTCATCGATCTCGCCTTCGAGCAGGGCCCGGTGACGGGGATGACGCCCAAGGAAATCAAGAAATACATCCGCTACATCGCCGATTGGCGCCTCGGCCAGCTCGGCCTCAAGCCCATCTACATGATCGAGGAACACCCCCTCCCCTGGCTCGCCCCGCTCCTCAACGGCGTGGAGCACGCCAACTTCTTCGAACAGCGCGCGACGGAATATTCAAAGGGGGCGACGCGGGGGAATTGGAACGAGGTGTGGGATAGCTTCGACAAGCGGCAAAAGGCAAAGGCCGGGCCGGTTGGCGTGGCGAATGATGGCGGGGCGATCGAGGGGGATATGTTTACGCGGGCTGGGGTGGCGGCGGAGTGACTTCAGGTTTCTAAAATTTATACAGGAGGTCGACATGTAAAACGAAGCATTACAATTATCAAATACCTCACCTACTATTTTCTCGTGCCGACACCGACCGTTCAGCTCTTAGGCCCCTGTTTGATGGCGGAAGAATAGACCGAAAAGGCAGTCAGACTCTTGCATGCCTCGTACTAACGGATCCTACGATCAAGCGAGGAAGTAGTTAAACCAAGAAAGGACCCCGGATGACCGCACTGGTCTATCAGGGTCGCGATGACGCTTGGCGATGGGAAATTATTGGTGAAGACGGCCAGACATATTTGAGGTCAAATAAGAGCTTTACCGAAATCGGTATGGCCGAAAAGGATCTCGAATTTTCAAGCCATCTGATCCGTCCCATGATCTTGCGTCGCTAGAGCGACCGGGGAGAGTCGGCTACCCGTCGGCTCTCCCTGAGTCCTCGATTATGATAAGAGTTCACTAAGCTAACAGGGTACTATGCTGCCGGATACCGCCGGCGCGTGTGCAGAACGGTCAGCACATCCACCTCGGTTTCTGACGCAATCCGATAGACGATCAGATACGGCAGCCCGACCACCGAAAATTCGCGTGTGTCCGCCACCTGCCCTGCACGACCGATCATTGGGAATTGGCCGAACATCATCGCTGTCTGCACGACCCGCGCTACAACATTGTCGGCGGCACGCTCGTTATCGGCGGCGATCCAATCGCGAATGGCTTCCAGATCGTCCCGCGCCTGCGGCGTAAAATTAACGTTCAAGCTTGAGATTGGCCAATAGCTGTTCGACCGGGATCATCGCAGCGCGATCCTGCGCCTGCGTCAGCCCACGCTCGATCTTGGCGCGCTTCCACGCGTCATAGCCGCGCTCGACCGAACCGTTGGTCTCGTCAGTCTTCAGGCGGGGGTCGGCGATGGGCTTCATTGCGCGCAACTTACACCTCGTGCAAGCTGCGCGCAATGCGAGCAGCATGTCCGCTCACCGCCAATAATCTGCCCGTTCGGCGCCATCAAAACCGGCCCGAAGTCATGCAGCAATTCTTGAAATCTCTTCCCCGATCCGCACGGGCACGGATCACGGCGGCCCAGCTTTTCGAGCAACTCCACCTCGCCGCCGCGCAGCGTGCGCAGGCCGCGTTTGACGTTGGTCTCGCTCGGGAATCCCTTACGACGCTTTGAGGTCACCTCGAAAGCAAGGGCGGTCATCTTGATCGATGCGGGTCATGGTCGCCTCCTTTGATTGGCCGGGTCGGCGCGACGCCGGCCGCTGACCTTAGCGCACTTCACCATTCCCCACAAACCCCAGCCGGGAAATGCCCGTCCGCCGCACCACCGCCAGCGTCTGCGCGAAATCATCGTATCGTGCCTGCGGGTCGGTCTGGATTTGGAGCGCGGCGCGGGGGTCGTCTCTGAGGGCCGCGAGCGGGGCAGAGAGATCATCGCGGCGCACCGGCCGACCGTCGAGCGTCAGGGCGCCGCCAACCGCGATCGTCAGCAGATGCGGCACTTGCGCCTCGGTGGGCGCTGGCCCTGCCTGTGGCAACGGCACGGGCACCTCGTTCATCTGCATTGGAATCGTGATGATAAACATCACCAGCAGCACCAGCAGCACATCGATGAGCGGCGTCGTATTGATCCCGCCGATCGGCTCGGCATGGTCCATGTTTCCGGCAAGAGCAGAGGAACGTAAGCGCATCGCTGTTCTCCCATTTTGGTGATGAGATACCATCACATGAAGGGGGCCGCGTCAATCGGGATAATGGCCGAATGACGTCGCGCTACTTCTTCTCTTCGGGCTTGCGATACGTTGTGTGGCACGCGCCACACGTCTTCCCCAGCTCGCCATATTGCGTTGCAAAGCCCGCCGTGTCGCCAGCCTTGCCGAGTGCGGCCAGCGTGGCGGCGGCGGCGCTCATTTTGGCGGCGGCAGCTTCGAAGCCGGCGCGGTCGCTCCATACGTTGGGCAGCGCTTCGCTTTCGGGCGTGTCGCTGTGCGGGGGGAACATCGCCGGGATCGCCTTGCCCCAGCCCGCAATTGCGCTGGCGGGCAGCACCAGCGTCTTCACATCATCGCCGCGCGCGATCGCCGCCTTGATCCCCAGGAACGAGGCGAGCGTGAGGCGGAACCCGGCATGGCGCGCCTGCACGACGGCACCATGCTCCATCATGCCGTGATCGGCCATCATCTTGGCGTGGTCCATCGGCGGCATCGGTGGCTTGGGGGGCATCGGTGTGCTCTGGGCAAGGGCAAGGCCGCCCGCCAGCATCAGGGCGGACAGGGCAAGAAAGGGAGGAATGGCGCGCATCACGATCAGGCTCCTGCAAGCGGGGAATTGCACTGTTGCGGATGGTACGCCCTGCCCAGCGCCGGCACAAGCAGACACCGCGATGCCCATCCCATCACGCCGAGCGCGCATGGTTGACGAACGATCCGCTAACCCCGTGGACGATCAGCCGGTTAACTGGCCAGCGCGCATTGTGCTGCGATGCCCCTCGCCAAACTCTTTCGCAGCCGCTGGTCGGCACTGCTATGGTCAGGCGGCGTTTTGTGGATGGCCTATGACGTCGCCGGTGCCGCCCCGGCCGATACGCCGCCCGCAACCAATGCGACGGCGGCGACTAGCGATGTCACCGGCACCCCGGTCAGCGCTGACGATCTGGCCGTACTCGCCCATTTCGGCGATGGATCGCACCGCTAACCCAGGCCTGCCCCGGGCAAGCGCTCAGCAATTCTCGTATCGCCAGTGCCGCTTCTTGCCTTCACGCAGCCAGCCAATCGCCTCCGCCACGCGCTTGGCGCGCGTCTCTTCGCGCTTGGCCTCTTCGATCCATTCGCAATATTCACGGCGGCAGCTGGGCGCAAACGCAGCAAAGGCCGCCGCGGCCAGTGGCTCGGTCGCCAGCGCCTCGGCCAGAGCGTCGGGTACGGGCAGCTCGGGCTTGGACGGGCGGGCACCTCGCTTGATCTTGCCATCGCCCGCCGCGATCAGCGCGACAGCTTCCTGGACCATCGCCGCAAAATGCTCCTCGTCGGGCAGATCGTCGACCGATATCAGCCTGCCAAGCTGGCCCATGCCCTCTCCTGCCTTTGGTTCGGTGAGTGCCGACCCCCGCCAGAAGCCGAAGCTCGCATGCGCCTTGAACGCCGCCATATTGGCCAGCAATTGCCCATCATGCACGAAGAACGGCATGCTCCATTTGATCGTTTCGGTGACGTCGGGGCAGAGTGCATGCATTCGCGCACGCAGGGCGTTGAGGATCGGTTGGGCAAATGGTGCCTGGCGCTCGATATAGGCGTTGACGCGTGGATCCTGTTGCATCGTGGGTCTCCCCGGCTGGCCCGCTATGCTGCGGCCGACAGCGGGCCAGGTCAAGATCGCGCGGCTGCGGCACTGACAGCCATCATCTCATGCCAAGGGCGGACCAGTGTGGATCAGTGCTCGGTGTCGTCCTCATCGTCCGGCAGCGCGACCTTGTCTGCCGCATCATCATCATCAGCGTCGTCCTCCTCATCATCATCGTCGCCGACATCGTCCCCGGCGACGTCTTCATCGTCATCGTCCTCGGGCTCATCGCCGCCCATATCGGGGTCGAGGTCGACCATGATAGTCCCGTCGCTCCGGCCACCCGCCTCGGTTTCAAGGATTTCCGCGCGCTGGCTTTCGTCATAACCGTCCTCGTCAAAACCATCGTCGCTGGTGCTGCTGCCGGGGTTCTGCCTGCTGTCGATCGCCATTGTGGGTCTCCTTCACGCTGCGGGGCGCAGCGACCGATACAGGCAACGGCAGAGGGCGGCGCTTGTTCCAGTGGCGGTGCCGAAATGCAGCGACGGGCGCTCAGGTCGGGCGGAACAGCCGCCCGCGCTCGACGATGGCGACGATAACGAGCGAGACGAGGCCAAGCCCGACAAAGCCCGAATAGAGCGGCACGGTGCTGCCATCGAACGCCCGACCAATCATCGCGCCAATCAGCGCGCCGGTGGTCACGGTAATGAACCCCTGCACGCTTGAGGCCGTGCCGGCGATCGCGCCCATATTCTCCATCGCCATCGAGGAGAAATTGGCGGTCGCCAGGCCAAAGCACGCCATGGCCAGCGCCTGCATGATCGCAAAGGTCCAGATCGTCTCACCATGCGTGGCAGCCACCGTCAGGTGCACCACCGATATCACAATCAACGCGGTCAGCGCGGTGTGCGAAATCCGTCGCATGCCCAGCCGCATCACGATCCTGGAATTGAGCAGATTTGCCAACGCCATCAGGCTGGCGGTGCCGACGAAGACGGGCACCAGCAACGTGCCGCCGCCGGTCAGCGCCATGACGACCTGCTGAACCGAATTGATAAAGCCATAGAGCGCGCCGAGCAGCGCCGTCGCCGCCAGCGTATAACCGATCGACCAGCGATCAGTGAGCGTCAGCCGCCAGCCCTGCCAGATCCGCGCGATGGAAAGCGGCAGGCGATCCTCCGGGCGCAGCGTCTCGGGCATACGCAGCGCAAACCAGACGAGGATAATCGCGGTAATCGCGGCGATCATCACGAAAATCAGCCGCCACGATCCAAAAATCAGGATCAGCTCGCCAAAGCTTGGGGCCAGCACTGGCGCTGCCATGAAGACCATGAAGGCAAGGCTCATCACCCGCGCCATTGCCCGGCCCGAATAACAGTCGCGCACCAGCGCCACCGTCACCACACGCGATGCGGCAATCGCCATGCCACTGGCAAAGCGGGCAACCAGCAACAGCATGAAGCTGCTCGAAAAAGCGGCGATCAGGTTGGCAACGACATAGCCGCTCAGCGCAGCAATCAGGATCGGTCGGCGGCCATATCGGTCGGCGAGCGGCCCATGCACCAATTGCGCGATGCCAAAGCCGATCAGGAACACACCGATGATCAACTGGCGATCATTTTCCACCTTCACCCCGAGCGCATCGCCCATCGCCGGCAGCGCTGGCAGCATCGCGTCGATGCCAAGCGCCGTCAGCGCCATCAGCGACGCAACGAGCGCCACGAACTCGACAAAGCCAAGTGGCGGCTCGGCTGGCGCTGGCGGCGCGACGTGGAGGGACTGCGAGATGTTCACACCTGCGCCCATGCCCGAATGCCCAGCGCCGGTCGACCCTTGGGCAGGACTTTTTCGGCGCGGCTTGACGCTGCGAGACGCTTGGCGTATTATTTGAATAATACACCGGAAGGATCGATAGATGCGCAATCCTCTCCTGCTCCTAACGATGGTTGCGTTGTCACTGGCCGCCTGTGATGGCGCCAAGGAAGGCACCACAATTTCGCTCGATGCGCGCGACAGTGATGGCAATGTAACTGCGGGGATAGACGGCAAGACCGGCCAGGTCGCCATTAACGCACCGGGCTTTTCGGGCAAATTCACGCTGCCGAAAATCCAGTTGGATGCAAAGGACTTCAACCTGAACGGCGTGCATCTTTACCCCGGCTCCAAGATCAAGGGGATGAGCATCTTTGCCGATGATGGCGCAAAAACGGAAGGTGGCGAAGGAAGCGGACGCGTCCGCATCACTTTTGATAGCCCGGCCGATGCCGCAACGGTGCGTGACTGGTTCGCGGAAAAGCTGGCCAAGGCTGATTTCGCGCTGACTAAATCAGCCAATGGCTTGGTCGGCAAGGACGAAAAGGGCGATCCCTTCTCGATCAAGCTGACCCCCGGTGCCGATGGGCATGCAACGGGCGAAATCGTCGCCGGCCATTGAGGCAGGTCACAGGCGTCCGGTATCGGTGCTGCGGCCCACACAGAATGCTTGACGGCGGGCCCTGTGCTCCGCACTGATAAAGATGCATAGCGTGGAGGCTGCCATGATCCGATCGTTCATTTTCGCGCTGGCGCTCTTGCTGCCGGTTGCCGCCTGTACTGAAGCCTCATCGCCCCAGGCACAGCCACCGGCCAAAGGTGATGCGGCGATGACCGAAATGGACATGCCCGATGGCTCGCGTGCGGATATGGGCGCGGTGCCGCCCTATCCGGGGTCCAAGATGGTCGATGTAAAGATCACGCCGCACATGCCCGATGATATGATGGCGATGAGCTATGATATCCCCGTCGTGCCGTCGGTCGCGCTGGCATGGTATGCCGCCGAACTCGGCAAGAAGGGCTATTTCCTAGAAGAAAACGCCAAGACGCTGACCGGCACCGATGCCAAAGGCAGCGCGATTCGGGTCGAGGCAGATGCAGCTCCCGGCGGCCATAGCGTGGTGACGATCAGCAAGGGTTGACGCGGGCCGGCCAGCGCGCCCTTGTTCGCAATGGCCACAAGCATCTATGGTGCGCCATTCGTCAACGCTGCTTGCCGCCAATGGATATCGATTCATGCTTGATGCTCCCGCCGCCCAGGTCCCAACGCTGTCGCTGTCGCAAGACGCGCACGATCCCGCCGGTTTTGCCAGCGCGCTTGGGGCGTCGTTCGAGCGATTCGGCTTTGCCGTCGTCGCCGATCACGGCATCGATCAGCTCCTGATCGACCGCGCCTGGGATTACACCCAGCAATTCTTCGCGCTGCCCGAAGAACAGAAGCGGCGCTATTATACCGCCGCCGGTGGTGGCCAGCGCGGCTACACCCCCTTCAAGACCGAGATCGCCAAGGGCGCGAGCATCGTCGATCTCAAGGAATTCTGGCATGTCGGGCGTGAGCTTGCCGCCGGGCACAAATATGCCGATGTCATGCCACCCAATATCTGGCCCGATCGGCCAGAGGGTTTTCATGAAACGCTGAGCGCGCTGTTCACCGCCTTCGACGATGCCGGCGACAAGATCCTGTCGGCCATTGCCCGCCATCTTGGCCTCGCCAATAACTGGTTCGACCCTGCCGTAAAGGATGGCAACTCCATCCTTCGGCTGCTGCATTACCCGCCCATCTCGGCCGACGCGGAAGGGGTGCGGGCGGGCGCGCATGAGGATATCAACCTCATCACCCTGCTGCTCGGCGCCGAAGAAGCAGGCCTCGAGCTGCTCGATCGCGACGGCCATTGGCTGGCGATCAAACCACCCGCCGATGCGATGGTCGTCAATGTGGGGGACATGCTGCAGCGGCTGACCAACCATGTCCTGCCATCCACCACCCACCGTGTCGTCAACCCGCCGCCCGAGCGCCGCACGCTGCCGCGCTATTCGATGCCCTTCTTCCTCCACCCTGCGCCCGATTTCCTGATCGAGACGCTGCCGGGCTGCATCACCGCCGCCAACCCCAACCGCTACCCCACCCCCATCTCCGCGCATGATTATCTGCACGAGCGCTTGGTTGAGATTGGGCTGGTGAAGGCGTAAGGCGCTCGTGCCCTTCATCCTTCGCTACGCCGCGCTTGGAACGGGCGTAGTCGGCACGATCCTCGCCATCCTTACCCTACTTTTGCTTCCACTTAACTGGCAGCTCGTTAGCGAGATGGGTTGGCAGCCGCCGATGTTGCTGACTATCGCGATTGGTGCCGGCGGCATTCAGTGGTTCATATTTCAGCAGCGTCGATACCGCACGGCTGTCGGCATGTTTGCCACCACCCTCGCAGCGTGGTAGCTGGGCATGTCTTGGTACGTTTGGGAGGTATCAGCTCTAATGGGTTGTGCGAGCCAACCCTGCAGAATCGTCATCGTCACACAACATCCGCCGTCTTGACGCGTTGGCCGATGCACGGCACGCGTCAGCCACATGACTGAAGCAAAACCTCTCCGCATCGCGCTCGCCGGGCTTGGCACCGTCGGCGCTGGCGTCATTCGCCTCATCGACGCCAATGGCGCGCTCATCGCACGTCGCGCGGGTCGGCCGATCGAGGTGGTCGCCGTCTCGGCGCGTGACCGGGCCAAGGACCGCGGCGTCGATATCACGCGCTTCGCCTGGGTCGATGATACGACCGCGCTGGCGAGCCGCAACGATGCCGATGTCGTCGTCGAACTGGTCGGCGGATCGGATGGCCCAGCGTTGACCCTCGCCCGCGCGACGCTGGCGGCGGGCAAGGGCCTCGTCACCGCCAATAAGGCAATGATCGCGCATCACGGGCTGGAGCTTGCCCGCGCCGCTGAAGCCGCAAGTGCGCCGCTCAAGTTCGAGGCAGCAGTCGCGGGCGGCATTCCCGTCATCAAGGGCCTGCGCGAGGGTGCCGCCGCTAACGAGATCGCCCGCGTTTATGGCATCCTCAACGGCACCTGCAATTTCATCCTGAGCAAGATGGAGGCCGAGGGCCGCGATTTCGGCGATGTCCTTGCCGAGGCGCAGGCGCTTGGCTTTGCCGAGGCAGACCCCAGCTTCGACATTGACGGCATCGATGCCGCGCATAAGCTTTCAATCCTCGCGAGCATCGCCTTTGGCACGCAACCGGCTTTCGGCGATGTCCGCGCCGGCGGCATCCGCGAGGTGCTCGCCGCCGATATCGCCGAGGCGGCCGCCCTTGGCTATCGCGTCCGCTTGGTGGGTGTCGCCGAATCGAACGGCTATGGCCTGTTCCAGCGCGTCCACCCGCACCTCGTGCCAACCACGCACCCGCTTGCGCACGTTACTGGTGCCACCAATGCCGTGGTGGCCGAGGGCAATTTCGTCGGTCGGCTGCTGTTTCAGGGCGCAGGTGCGGGTGATGGCCCGACCGCATCAGCCGTCGTCGCTGATCTCATCGACATTGCGCGCGGCGAATATGGCCCGCCCTACGCCATGCCCGCCGATTCGCTGACCGCGCAGGGCCCGTCCGATACCGGGGACCGGCGTGGCCGCGCCTATGTCCGCTTCACCGTTGCAGACAAGGTCGGCGTCCTGGCAGAGATTGCCGCAGCGATGCGCGATGCGGGCGTCTCGATCGAAAGCCTCATGCAGCGCGGCCTCACGGCCGATGGCAGCGTGCTGATCGCGATTGTCACGCATGAGGGCCCGGAACGCGCCGTCGCGCAGGCGCTCGAGAAACTGCGCGGCTCGCAGAGCCTGACCGGCGCGCCGTTGTGGATGCATATCCTCGGCGACTAAAGTCGGTTTCGATTGAGTGGAATCGTCATTGCGGGCCCAGCGATGGGTGATCTTGAACTTCGGCACGCAACTCTAGGCGCCGCCCAGCGCTTCGATCCGCATCGTCGCCTCGGCAACCCCAGGATTGGCCGGGCTGCCGGTCATCTCCTCGAACACATCACTGAGCTGTGCATAACGCGTCCGCGCGTCGCGCCACAGGTCGATGGCACCCGCGACATCGCCAACGCCCTCAGCCTGGCAGGCGGCGCACCGCACGGCATTGGCGATGTCGAGCGGCGGCGCGTCGGGCACCTGCGCATAAAACCATAGCGCCTGCGCGCAATCGGTCTCCGCCTCCGCTGCATGACCCGACTCGATCAACATATCGGCACGGTGGCGCAGCGCATGGGCAAATGCGAGTGGGTTGGTGCCTGCGCGCAGCTGGTCGATCGCCATCCCCTGATGCTCAAGGGCGGTTGTCCAGTCACCCACCGCCCGCGCGTCGCGCGCCGCCATCAGCTGCGCGGCAATCGCTTTCATCTGCGCACGATGAGATAATTCATGCGGGCGCTCGCGATGGGCCGGGAGCGATCATCCTGCCAGGCATGCGCCTCAACATTGGCGACGCGGTTGCCCAATCGGGTGACGATGCCCAGCGCCCGCGTTTCCTTGTCACGCCCGCCGCGCATGAAATCGATCGTGACGTTGATCGGTTTGATTTTGGGTGCCGCCTCGCCACCCTCCTCGCCTTCAATCGCATGCCAGAGCGAGGCGATCGCCGCTATTTCAAGCAACCCACCAATCGCGCCGCCGTGCAGGAATCGCGGTCGCCCTGTAACCGCCTGGTCAAACGGCATCATGATGATGGGCGGACCGGCATCGCCAGGCTCCACCACCAATCCGAGCGTGTCGGCATAGGGGGGCAGCATCACGGCTCCACCTCGGTGAACATGAAGGTGCCTGCGACATGGGCCAGCGGATCGGCCGGATCGCCGTCATGCGCCGTCCCGCGCACGAAGGAGATGTTGCGGGTGATCCGGTAGCATTCACCGCGCCCATAGACGGTTTTGTGCGGAGTCGCGGGGCGAAGATAATCGATGCGCAAATCAAGCGTTGCATGGGGGCGAAAGCGCCCAAGCTTGAGCCACACCGCGAGGCTGGTCGCCATATCCATCATCGTCAAGATCGGTGCCGAGGCAATGACGCCAGTTTCCACATCCCCAATCAACCGTGGATCATAGGGCAACGTCAATTCCGCCCAGTCCGGCCCATGCCCGCCATAACCAATCCCAAGCAGACCGCCATGCGCGTGCGCGCTCATCGCCACAAACAACCGGGGATCAAACGCGGAAGGTGTCTCTTCACTCATCCCAAGCGCGTCTACACGCCTGTTTGCACGGTGCAAGCACCCGCCGCATCCAAGCTTGCAGGGATTTAAATTTCCCCCGCGCTGGTGCCGACATAGCCTCGCAGCGTCCGTGACCGGGATGATGACGAAGGAGAAAAGGAATGCAGCTCTTCGGCCTTGATATCAGCCAGATCGTCGATCTCGGCACGCAGGTGGCGACAAAGGGCGCAATCGGATCTGTCGATATTTTTACCGACGATATCTTTGAATACATCATCGGCGTCGCGATCGTGGTTTATGAAATGAACCCGGGCTGATCAGCGCGATGCTCACGCCGATCACCGACACCGCGACGCTTGACGCAGCGCATACCCGGTCGCGCGCCATCGCTGCTTCATGGCCCGATACGCCCGGCCATGCAGCGGCCGATGCGGCATTTGAAGGCGCGCTTTGTGCTGCCGAAATCGCCGACCGCGCCGAGCGATTGCTGGCCGATGACGAATGGGCAGGTGTGCTGCTGTCACCGCTGATCGAGAATCTTTCCACAGATCCCTGGTTTCAGCCGCCCTTTCGGGTCGACCGCGATGCGCTGCGGATTGGTGCGGTGCTCTATGAGCATCCAAATGTGGCCATCACGGCATCGATCCTATCGGCCGATGTCTTGGCGACTCTACCCCCACCGAGATCGATCTTGGTGCCAGGCCGGCAATCGGTTGTTCGGTATTGGCGGGCGGGCAGCGCACGCCTGCGCGTCTGGCAAACGACGCCAGCCAGTGCCGACTTTTCGACCGACAGCGCGGCGCCGTGCCTGCCCGTGGCTCCGATCGACCTTTCGGACGGGCTAATCCTGAGGGTCGACGGACGGGTTCGTGCGCAAATCACCGAACAGGCCAGCGCTGATGTCGTGACCATTACGGCGACAATTCGCCGCGAATCGGCACCGTTCATGCGGGAATATGCGATTGCCGACGGATCGCTGCTGCGCGTTGCCTCGCTTGATGACGGCGCATCCCGGGTGCAGATGCTGCTCGCGCTGTTGCGGCACACCGGCCGGGCTGACGCGCGCGATTGCCTGGAGGCGGCCTCGCATGATCCCGCCTTCTTCGTGCGCTGGGCCGCGATGCGCGAATGGCTCGCGCTTGATGCGCGCAGTGCGTTGCCGCGGCTGCGTGCGATGTGCAGCGACCCCAATGCCGAGGTGCGCGCGGCTGCAGCCACAATGACCCGAATCGCCGAGGATCGACTGCCATGCCCCGCGTGATCGATCCCGGGCTCGGCGACGCGATTGAGCTGGACGACCTTACCGATGCGCTCGACGCCAGCGATTTCGACGTTCGCGACGAAGACTCGTTCGCCAGCCTCGGCCCGTTGCTCGCGCAATTGGGCCGCAATCGGCATTTCCTGGCCGACATGGCGATCGACGAGCTCAAAGGGCGCTGCGAACGCCAGTCCGCCGCCAATGCCTATGGCGCGCAGGTATTTCTGCTCCGCCCGCCCAATGGCCGGTATCTGCTCCGTGCCAATTTGTGGCCGGCGCGCGACGATGCCATTACCCGCGCAAGCGGCACCGCGCCGTTTTTCTACGATGTGCCGCATGATCACAATTTTTCGTTTCTGACGGTTGGCTATCTGGGGCCAGGCTATTGGAGCGACTATTATGAGTATGATGGGAACGCGGTTGTCGGCACGCCGGGCGAGCCCGCTGGCCTGGTTTTTCGCGAGCGCACCCGTCTCGAGGTCGACAAGCTCATGCTCTATCGCGCGCGCCGAGATGTGCACGCACAGTTGCCGCCCGATTCCTTCTCGGTCTCGCTCAATATCTTGGGCTATGATCGGGCACAGCCATGGTGGGAGCAGTTCCGCTTCGATACGGCGCGCGGCACAATCGCCCAAGGGCTGACCACCACGCCATCGGAGGCGCTGGTCGCGCTGGCGGCACAATTTAGCGGTGGCAACGGGATCGATCTCGCCCATCAATTCGCACACCGTCACCCCAGCGCGAGAATGCGCTTCACGGCACTGTCGGCAGTTGCGGCTACATTGCCAGCGCAACCAGCAAGAATGGCGCTGTTCGAACAGGCGACAGATGACCATGACGCCTATGTCGCGGGCCATGCGCGGGCGCGGCTCGCCCTGATGACAGACTGACCCCGACGGTCGACGCTATAGCATCGTGGTTGAAATATGAATCGTCATTGCGAGCGCAGCGAAGCAATGACGGTTGATCCTGGAATAGGTTACGATGCTCTGCCGATCGTATCCATATCGGATCAACCCCTGCGCAAAAATCCTGATGGCTGCCTTATTCGTTGGTGATGACCACGATTTGCCTGATTGATATCGATCGCCCAGCTATGGTGCATCATCTCGCCATGCGCGGCTTCAGCGTCGATCAGCTGGCCTCGCTTGATGCGCTTGATGGGCTTGCCGGTACGACCGCGCTGGTGCTTGGGGTGGGGGAATCTTGCGATGGGGGGCGTCTGGACGAGATCAGAAGACGATGGGCTGGTGCCGTGATGCTGGTCATGGCCGGGCGCGAGCAGGCGTTCGTTGCAGCCCTGGACGCCGGATATGACGATGTCGTTGCAGCGGACAGTAGTGACGCACTTATCGCCGCCCGGCTCGCCGCGCTCGCTCGATGGCATCGCAAGGCGCGCTACCTGCGCATTGGCGATCTGGTGATCGATACCATCGATTGTCGGGTAACGCGGGGTGGTCATCCGATTGCCTTGTTGCCGCGCGAATATCGCCTGTTGCTGGAACTGGCGCGTCGCCCCGGCAGGGTCATCTCGCGGCAGGCGCTGGTCACTGCCTTGTGCGGCTTGTCCTTCGATCCCGGCACCAAGGTGATCGAAGTCCATGTTTCCCGGTTACGCGCCAAAATCGATCGCGACTTTGACGCAAAGATGGTGCTGACCGAAAAAGGCCTGGGTTACCGGCTCGTGGCCGGGGCATCGCCGCAGATTGCGGAAATGCCAATTGCCGCGACCGCCGCCAATGGATAGCGTTGCCGCCAAACCATGAAAGGGAGAGGCGGATGCACCCTTGCGTCCATGCAGCGGCGATGCCCGACAAGCCTGCGCTGATCGTCGCCGAGACCGGCGAGACGATCAGCTATGCCATGCTCGATGCAAGCGCTAACCGGACCGCGCAGCTTTTCCGCAGCCATGGGCTTCGAAGCGGCGACACGATTGCGCTGTTTCTGGACAATATCCCGGACTATTTCTCCATTGCATGGGGCGCGCAGCGCAGCGGGCTGTTCTACGTCTGCATTCCCAGCAAACTCACCGCACCCGAAATCGAGTATATCGTGCGGGATTCGGGCGCGACGCTGGTGATCGCGTCGGCCGCCACCGCTGCCGTTGCGGCGATGCTGACCGGCCCGCTCGCTGATTGCACTCGCTTTATCATCGGTGATCCTATCGAGGGTTGGGAAGCGTGGGCGCGCGCGATCAAGCCGATGCCCGATACCCCGATCGCCGATGAGCGTGCCGGGATCGATATGCTCTATTCCTCCGGCACGACTGGCCGACCAAAGGGTGTGCGGGTCGCGCTGCCCGATGATCCGGCCATTGCCGCACCGACCGTGCTGACCATGCTGGCACAGGGACTGTACCGGCTGGGCGCGGACAGCATCTATCTTTCGCCCGCACCGCTCTATCACGCGGCCCCGTTGCGCTGGTCGATGACGGTGATGCGGTTGGGCGGCACCGTGGTGATGATGCAGCATTTCGATCCCGCCACGGCGCTTGCAGCCATTGAGCGCTACCGGATTAACGCCAGCCAGTGGGTGCCGACGCATTTCGTCCGCCTGCTCAAGCTCGATCCGGGCACGCGCGCACAGCACGACCTGTCGAGCCACAAGGTGGCAATTCACGCCGCCGCCCCCTGCCCCATCCCGGTCAAGGAAGCGATGATCGACTGGTGGGGGCCCATCCTTTACGAATATTATGCAGGCTCTGAAGGAAATGGCCTGACGACCATCGATTCCGTGCAGTGGCTGACGCACAAGGGCTCGGTCGGCAAGGCGGCCTATGGCGCGCTCCATATCTGCGACGAGGCCGGCAACGAGCTGCCGACAGGCGCTGAGGGCCTGGTGTATTTCGGCGGCGGCGGCGTGTTCGAATATCATAACGATCCGGCCAAAACGGCGGAGGCACGCAACGCCCATGGCTGGACGACGCTTGGCGATATCGGTCGCACCGATGACGAGGGGTATCTCTACCTCACCGATCGCAAGAGTTTCATGATCATTTCAGGCGGCGTGAATATCTATCCGCAGGAAATCGAGAACCGGCTGATCACGCATCCTCGCGTTGCCGATGTCGCGGTTATTGGCGCGCCCTGTCCGGAAATGGGCGAGCGGGTCGTCGCCGTGGTGCAGCCCGTCGACATGGCCGAGGCCGGCGACACGCTCGCCGCTGAACTCACCGCTTGGTGCCGGGCGGAGCTATCGGGCGTCAAAACACCGCGCCAAATCGATTTCGCAGCCGAACTTCCGCGCGCACCGACCGGAAAACTCTATAAGCGGCTGTTGCGCGATCGCTATTGGGGCAATAGCGACAGCCGGATCGTCTGAGGCACCGGCTCATGGAGATTGAGATGGAAGACCGCGTCCGCATTACCGTCACTGATCATGTCGCCGATGTGAAGCTCATTCGCAGCGACAAGATGAATGCGCTCGATCCCGCGATGTTTCAGGGTATTGCCGACGCCATCGCGCAGCTTGCTGACAGCCCTACGGTCCGCTGCGTCGTCCTCTCGGGCGAGGGGCGCGCCTTTTGCGCAGGGCTCGACATGGCGAGCATGGCCGCTGGCGGCACCGGCACATCGCTGGCCGATCGCACGCACGGCGATGCGAACCTACCGCAGCATGTTGCATGGGGTTGGCGCACGCTGCCGATGCCGGTGATTGCCGCGGTCCACGGTGTGGCATTTGGCGGCGGCTTTCAGATCATGTCGGGGGCCGATATCCGTATCGCCTCCCCGCACACCCGCTTTGCGATCCGCGAAGTCTATTGGGGGCTAGTCCCCGATATGGCCGGCATCGCGCTGTGGCGCGGGATTGCGCGCGACGATGTGCTGCGCGAGCTGACCTATACTGCGCGTGAATTTGAAGGCGGGGAGGCGCTGGCACTCGGCTTCGTGACGCGGCTCGCCGATGATCCCTGGGCCGAGGCGCACGCACTTGCCAAGCAGATTGCCGCGCGCAATCCAGAAGCGGTGCGCGGATCAAAGAAACTGTTCAATCTGCAGCCCGACCTTGGTAGCGCGTCGATATTGCAGGCTGAAAGCGACGTGCAAATGGGCGTGATCCGGCGGCCCAACCAGATCGAACAGGTGATGGCGAATATGGAAAAGCGCCAGGCAGTATTCGCCGACTAGCCTGACAGGAGCGCTGATGCATTTCGCGGGTGACCGCATATTGGTGACGGGGGCGACGGGCTTTGTCGGCTCGGCGGTCGCGCGCGCGCTCGCGGCCAAGGGGGCGGCGCTGACGCTGCTGGTGCGCGAGGGGAGCGACCGGACCAATTTGGCCGGGCTGGATGCAACGCTGGCGGTAGGCGATCTTCGCGACGAGGCGTCGGTGGCGCGGGCAGCGCAAGGGTGCCGCTATGCGTTTCATGTGGCGGCTGATTACCGGATTTGGGCGCCGGATCCTGAGGAAATCGTGCGCAACAATCTGGCGGGGACGCAGGCGGTGATGAAGGCGCTGCAATCTGCGCAGGTTGAGAGAGTCGTTTACACCTCAAGCGTGGCGACGCTGAAGCCTGACGACAGGGGTGCGGCGGATGAGACGCGGCCGGCGCGGCCGGAAGAGGCCGTAGGTGCTTATAAACGCAGCAAAACTGTTGCCGAACGTTTAGTCGAGGCGATGGCGGCGGATGGATTGCCGGTGGTGATCGTCAACCCCTCCACCCCGATTGGTCCGCGCGATGTGAAGCCGACGCCGACGGGGCGGATCGTGGTGGAAGCGGCCAATGGCAAGATGCCCGCCTTTGTCGACAGCGGACTGAACCTGGTGCATGTCGACGACGTGGCGCAAGGGCATCTGCTGGCGCTGGAAAAAGGCGTGATTGGAGAGCGTTACGTGCTGGGCGGGCAGGATGTGAGCCTGGGCACCATGCTGGGCGAGATCGCGCGGATCATGGGGCGCAAACCACCGACGATCAGCATCCCGCGGGCCCCGCTTTTCCCACTCGCTTATGCCAATGAAGCCTGGTGTCGGCTGACGGGCAAGAATGACCCGTTTTTGACAGTAGATTCGCTGAAAATGGCCGCGCACAACATGTATTATTCGTCTGCCAAGGCGCAAAACGTGCTTGGCTATCACGCGCGACCCTATCAACAGGCATTGGCCGATGCGATCGAGTGGTTCCGCGCCGCCGGGAAGATCACATGATCGCGCTGGTCGCGGGCGGCATTGCGCTGGCCGTCTGGCTGGTGCTGGTTTTCGCCCGGAACGGCTTCTGGCTGACTGCCGAGCGCGACACACGGGGCCTGCCGTCTGCGCCCGCAGGCTGGCCGGCGGTCACGGCGGTGGTGCCCGCGCGCGACGAGGCGGACGTTATTGCCCAATCAATCGGCAGCCTGTTGGCGCAGGATTATCCGGGGGCGTTTCGCATCATTCTGGTCGACGACAATTCGAGCGACGGCACGGCAGAGATTGCGCGGGCGACTGCGCGGTTGAGCCCCTCCCCTTCAGGGGAGGGGTTGGGGGTGGGGACTGTCAGTCTCACCGAGA
>CAZXBM010000069.1:0-17339 GCA_964638495.1 uncultured Stakelama sp.
GGGCACGACGGTGTTGTAGGCGCGGCCGAGCCGGGTGATCGAATCGAGCAGGATGACGACATCCTTCTTATGCTCAACCAGGCGCTTTGCCTTTTCGATAACCATTTCAGCAACTTGCACGTGGCGCTGCGCGGGTTCGTCAAAGGTGGAGGAGATCACCTCGCCCTTTACGCTGCGCTGCATGTCGGTCACTTCCTCGGGCCGCTCGTCGATCAGCAGCACGATCAGGAACACCTCGGGGTGGTTGTCGGTAATCGCCTTGGCGATGTTCTGCAGCAGCACGGTCTTGCCGACGCGCGGCGGCGCGACGATCAGCGCGCGCTGGCCCTTGCCCTGCGGCGAGACGATATCGATGACGCGGGCCGACTTGTCCTTGACGGTCGGATCATGCGGATCGAGCGTCAATTTTTCATCGGGATAGAGCGGCGTCAGATTGTCAAAATTAACGCGGTGGCGAACGGCATCTGGATCGTCGAAATTGACCGAGGTAAGCCGCACCAGCGCGAAATAGCGCTCGCCATCCTTGGGACCACGGATCTCGCCCTCGACGGTATCGCCGGTGCGAAGCCCAAATTTGCGGACCTGGTTGGGTGAAATGTAAATATCGTCTGGCCCGGCGAGATAGTTCGCCTCCGGGCTACGCAAAAAGCCAAAGCCGTCGGGCAAAACCTCAATCGTCCCCAGCCCCATGATCTGTTCGCCATTCTCCGCCTGGATCTTCAGAATCGCGAACATCAGATCCTGCTTGCGCAGCGTAGACGCGCCTTCAATCCCTAGCGCTTCGGCCATTTCGACCAGTTCGGCCGGTTTCTTCTTTTTAAGGTCTGCGAGATGCATGGGGAACGGTCCGGTCGTAACGGTTTTGGGGAGAGCGCCTGTCTGCGAAAGGATAACGCGACGATGCTGGAGGAGAGGCCAACGCACGGCATGAGACCGCGCGCAATGACTGTTCGGTGAATTAGGTCGCCCGCGTCCCCAAGTCAAGCAAGCTTCAGAAGGGTTGCACGATCGCCAGGACCACAATGATCGCCGCCGCGACGCCTGGCACCTCGTTCAGCAACCGCAGTTGCTTGCCGGTCAGGTTTTGCTTTCCAAGCGCGAGTTTCTTTGAATATCCAACGACATATCCGTGATAGCCAGTCAGCCCCAGAACAATCAGCAGCTTGGTATGCAGCCATCCCAGCCCGCGCTGCCCGTCCAGCAAGCCAAGCTGTATCGCTAACGCCAATCCCAACACCCAGACGATGATCATCGCCGGCGTCAGGATGATCGAGCGGAGTTTTTGTTCGCGCTCAGCCCAGATAGTGGCCTCGGGCGATCCAGGTACTGCCTCTTGATGATAGACCAGGAAACGCGGCAGCATGAACAACCCGGCCATCCAGAAGATCACGAAGATGACATGCGCCGCCTTTACCCACAAATAGGCGCTGCCCAGCCACCCGATCATCGCATTGGCCCCCGCACGCGCGCAATCAGCTGCTCGACATGCGCGATCGGCGTATCCTGCAAAATGCCGTGGCCGAGATTGAAGACATGGGGCCGCTCGGGAAAGGCAGCGATAATCCGGTCGATCGCCAGATCCAGCGTCTCACCCCCAGTGATCAACGCTAGCGGATCGAGATTGCCCTGTACGGGCATGCCCTCCGGTATTGTTGCATCTGCCCATTCGGGATCAATCGTCTCATCGAGGCCGAGCGCATCCACGCCGGTTTCGCGCGCATAGCTCGCCAGCTTGGCACCTGCGCCCTTGGGAAAACCGATAATGGGCGTATCGGGATAGCGCGCATGGAGCGCGGCTGTAATGGCGGCGTTTGGCGCGATGACCCACCGCTCGAACTGCGCGGGGGACAGACTGCCCGACCAGCTATCGAACAGCTGCACCGCCTCGACGCCGCATTCGATCTGCATCGCAACATAGTCCACGGTAACGGCCGCGATCGCGTCGATGATTTCGCCGAAGGCCTGTGGATCGCGATAGGCAAAGCGGCGGGTTTCGGCCTGGTCCTTGCTGCCATGCCCCGCGACCATATAGGTCGCCACCGTCCAGGGGCTGCCAGCGAAGCCAAGAAACGTGGTCTCCGGTGCCAGCATGCCTGCCACCTTGCGGACCGTCTCATAGACAGGCTCGAGCCGCGCGGGCACCGGCTGAAGCGCCGCCAGCGTCGTATCAACCAGCGCAGGCGACAAGGCCGGACCCTCTCCCACACCGAAGCTCAGCGACTGGCCCATCGCCGATGGCACCATCAAGATATCCGAGAACAGAATCGCGCCATCAAAGCCAAAGCGCCTGATCGGCTGCATCGTCACTTCAGCGGCAGAATCGCTATCGTTGACGAGATCGAGAAAGCCGCCCTTTTCTGCCCGCAGCGCCCGATATTCAGCGAGATAACGCCCTGCCTGGCGCATCAGCCAAATCGGCGGGATGGTCTGGCGTTCACCCTGCAGCGTCGCAAGCAGTGGCTTATGATCGGACAGCATCTCTCTCCTGCTACTATCTATTAAAGAATCTATAAAAGGATGTTGTGGTTGTGGCACGGTTGATAGCGGGGCTTAAGGTGAACTCCCGAAAATGCCAACAGCTTGACGCGTGGCGCGCCGCACAAACCCGTAGAGTCCCTTAAGGCAATCCCCGTTATCCACAGGATGTTGAGCGATTGCACAGGTGTCGATGATCGTGTGGACAACCGATCGGTTATCCACGGGGGCGGTGACGCTTGGCGAAGGCGCGGGGTTGCGCTAGCCTTTTTGCGCATGTTGTCCACATTTTCATCCCGCTGATGCGATTGCATCTCCATCTGCTGTCGGATTCGACCGGCGAAACGCTGGAAAACATCGCGAAGGCCGCGCTTGCGCAATATGACGATGTCGAAACCATTCGCCATTTCTGGCCGATGGTTCGCAGCGAAGCCCATCTTGAGCGCATCCTGCAGGAGATCACCCAAAACCCTGGCCTTGTGCTGTTCACCCTGGTCAATCTTCAAACCCGCCGAACGCTTGAGGCACAGTGCCGCATGCTCGGGCTGACCGCAGTAGCGCCGCTCGATCCGGTGACCGATGCCCTGTCATCCTTGCTCGGCCAGCAGGCAAAGGCGCGACCGGGGCGTCAGCACATGCTCGATGCGGCGTATTTTGCACGCGTTGAGGCCATTCAATTTACCATCGCCCATGATGACGGCATTGGCTGGGAAGAGTGGGAAGAGGCCGATATCGTGCTGGCCGGGGTCTCGCGCTCGTCAAAGACGCCGACCGCCATCTATCTCGCCAATCGCGGCTTCAAGACGGCCAATATTCCGATCGTGGTCGAGGTGCCGCCACCGCCCGCCTTATACTCGCTCAAGCATCCGATCGTGATCGGGCTGACGACGAGTGCCGACCGGCTGATCCAGGTTCGGCGTAACCGTCTTTTGTCGCTGAATCAGGCACCCGAAACCGCCTATGTCGATCCAGAAATGGTCATGCAGGAAGTGACCTATGCCCGGCGCATGTTCGCCGATAATGGCTGGCCGGTGATCGATGTAACGCGTCGCTCGATCGAAGAAACGGCCGCCGCCATCATTGCGCTCGTCAATGAGCGGGCGGAACCTGCATGACCGTTGACCTCATTGGTAGCGCGGGGCCGCTTATTCTGGCCTCGCAAAGCGCTTCGCGGCGGGCAATGCTCGATGCGGCGGGCGTCAGCTATCGCGCCCTGCCTGCGCACGTCGATGAAGACGCAGTGAAGCAGGCGCTGCTATCGAACAATGCGCTCCCCCGCGACATTGCCGATGCGCTGGCCGAGATGAAGGCTGTGAAAATCTCCCAACTTCATCCCGCCGACCTCGTCCTCGGCAGCGATTCAATCATGGCACTGACCGATGGTACACTGCTCGACAAACCGGTCGACCGGGAAATGGCGGCGCGGCATCTGGCGGCAATGTCGGCGGGCACCCACCAGCTGATCAGCGCGGCGGTCATCGCTGAGCAAGGCCGGCCGGTCTGGCGTCACGTGGATCGCGCCCGTCTGGTCGTCAGGCGGCTGTCGCCTGCCTTTATCGATGCCTATCTAGACCGCGAATGGCCGGCCATTGCCGGCTGTGTCGGGTGCTTTCGAATCGAAAGCGTCGGCGTCCAGCTGTTTGAGCGCATCGAAGGCGACTATTTCAACATTCTTGGCATGCCGCTGCTGGCGGTGCTGGCGTATCTGCGCGAACGAGGGGTGATGACAGCATGACCCGCGCCTACGCAGAAGTGATCGGCGATCCGATCAGTCATTCAAAATCGCCGCTGATCCATCGCTTCTGGCTGTCCGCGCTGGGGATCGATGCGGATTACAGCGCGGTACAGGTGACGTCAGAGGGGCTGGGCGACTATTTTGCCGATCGCCACGCCGATCCTGCCTGGCGCGGCTGCAACATCACCGTACCGCACAAGGTAGCCGCGCTTGATCTGGTGCCCGACCCTGGCGGCGTTCGCTCCACCATCGGCGCGATGAATACCGTCGCACGAAACGACGGGGGACAGCTATTCGGCACCAATACCGATGCTGCGGGCTTTTATGCGCCGCTGGCCGGCGTGGAGCTGGCAGATGCCGAGATCGCGGTCATTGGTGCGGGCGGTGCCGCGCGCGCCATTCTCTTTGCCCTTTCGCGCCTTGGCGTCGGGCGCGTAACGCTGTTGAACCGCAACGTGCTGAAAGGGGCGGCGTTGCTGGCGCAATTCGGCTTGAAGGGGCAGGCGTTGCCGCTGTCTGCGCCGCTGCCGCCGGTCAAGCTCCTCGCCAATGCCAGTGTGCTTGGCATGGTGGGGCAGCCGCCGCTAAGTATCGATCTTGGCAACCTGCCCGACGACGCAATCGTCTATGATATTGTCTATGCACCGCTCGAAACGCCATTGCTCGCCGCTGCTCATGCCCGCAACCTCGACACGATCGATGGGCTGGACATGTTGATCGGCCAAGCCGCTTTGGCGTTTGAGCTTTTTTTCGGCGCGGCCCCGCCCCGGGATGATGACGACGCACTGCGGGCATTGCTCACGACATGATCACGCTCGGCCTGACCGGCTCGATCGGGATGGGTAAGTCCACGGTCGCGGCGATGTTTGCGGCTGAGGGCATGCCGGTATTTGATGCCGATGCGGCCGTCCACCGGCTGCAGGGGCCCGGCGGCGCCGTGATCGCCGTGATCGAGAACGCGTTTCCGGGCACGACTGGGGCGGGCGGCGTTGACCGCGCCCTGCTTGGCGCGCGGGTGTTTGGTGACGGTGCGGCGATGCGACGACTCGAGTCGATCGTGCATCCCGCGGTCGCCCAGGAGCGCGCGGCGTTTCTGGCGACGCATGCAGCCGCGCCATTGGTCGTTTTCGACATCCCGTTGCTGTTCGAGACGGGTGGGGAGGCGGGTGTGGACAAGGTGGCGGTTGTCTCTGCATCAAGCGATGTCCAGCGCGCGCGCGTGCTCGCCCGACCCGGCCAGAGCGAGGCGCGCCTTGCCCATATCCTCGCGCGCCAGACGCCTGATGCCGAAAAACGGGCGCGAGCCGATTTCATCATCCCCACCGATGGATCGAAAGCGGAAACGCAGGCCGCCGTCCGCGCTGTCATCGCTTGCCTGTTGCGCGATGAGGGTCGATAACAACTGGAATGCGCGAGATTGTCTTTGATACCGAGACGACCGGCCTCAGCTTTTCAAATGGCGATCGGCTGGTCGAAATTGGCTGTGTTGAAATGGTCAACCGGGTCGATACCGGGCGAACTTACCACGCCTATTTTCACCCAGAGCGGCCGATGGCACCCGAGGCACAGGCAATCCACGGCCTGAGTGACGCCTTCCTGGCGAACAAGCCACGTTTTGCCGAATTGTGCGAAGAGCTTCTGGAATTTCTGGGCGATTCGCCACTGGTTGCCCATAATGCCAGCTTCGATTTCGGCTTTCTCAATGGCGAGCTTAAGCGGTGCGGCCGGGCGATTCTCTCACTCGATCGCATGGTCGATACCGTTGCGTTGGCGCGAACGCGACACCCGGGTGCGAAACATTCGCTCGATGCCCTGTGCACGCGGTTCGGCATCGATCGCAGCCACCGCGTGTTGCACGGTGCCTTGCTCGACGCGCAACTGCTGGCGCAGGTGTATGTGGAGCTAACGGGTGGCCGCCAGATCGGCCTCACATTGGATAGCGAGACCGCCGAACGGCCGACCGAGACTTTTACTGCGGCAACGCCGCGCGTGACGAGGCCGGTGCGCGTTTTCGCACCCAGCGACCATGACATGGCGGCCCATGCCGAATTCATGAAAAGCGTGAACAATCCGATCTGGGGCTCGTTGGCTCCCGACTGATCAGTGCCCGGACGGTGCGTAGGCAGCACCGCAATGATGGAGAATGATGATGGACATCCGCGTTTCCGGCCACCAGGTGGATACAGGCGATGCGCTGCGGCTGCGCGTCAACGAGCGACTCCAGGGTATCGCCGAGAAATATTTCGCCCGCGCCATTTCAGCCCAGGTCACCCTCGGGCGGGGCCCGCACGACAATGGATTTACGTGCGATATTGTCGCCCATGTCATGCAGGGTCTGGTGCTCAAGGCCCGGGGCGACGCGATGGAGGCGCACCTCGCTTTTGATGGGGCAGCCGACAAGATCGAAAAGCAGCTCCGCCGTTACATGCGCCGGCTGAAGGACCGGCACAGCGCCTCCGCATCGGGCAACGGGCTCGACAGCATGGCAACCACTGGCAACGCTGCTGACAATGCCGGCTATACCCTGTTCCAGGACCATGACGACGAGACTGAAGCGCAGGACTTTCCCGCAATCGTCGCGGAAATGCGTGTCGATGTGCCTGATGCCAGCGTCTCCGATGCGGTGATGATGCTCGATTTGCGCAACACCACGGCCCTGTTGTTCCGCAACAGCGGCACCGGCGTGCATAATATGGTCTATCGACGGGGCGACGGGACGATCGGCTGGGTTGAGCCGCAGCGCGGCGGCTAGAGCTTTCGCTGGCGGCGAAACGGGGCTATGCGCCGCGTCCATTGATGGGGCGTTTTCACCCGCCGCCAGCCCCCTGCTTTCACTGCCGCGCGATCGGCCAGGACGATGATGATCAACTTTAGCGATCTGTTATTGCCGCAAACGGTGCTTGAGCATGTGGTGGTTCCTAACAAGAAGGCGCTGCTCCAGCAGTTGGCGGGCATTGCCGCCGATACGTATCATTTGAGCGCAAAGGATGTCGCCAGTGCCCTGGCGGATCGGGAGCGGCTGGGATCCACAGGCTTTGGTAGCGGTATCGCGATTCCCCATGGCAAGCTGGCCGGGATCGGGCATGTCATGGGCGTGTTCGCGCGCCTGTCCCAACCCATTGATTTCCAGGCGGTTGACGATCTGCCCGTGGATATCGTCTTCATGATGCTGTCCCCGCCCGATGCTGGGGCGGCGCATCTAAAGGCGCTTGCGCTCGTGTCCCGGCGGCTGCGCGATCGGTCGTTCGTTGCCAAATTGCGCGGGGCAGGCTCTCGCGACGCGCTCTATGTGCTGTGGACCGGTGATGAGGCGCGCGATGCCGCCTGAGGCGACGGCCCCGGTGCAGGGCGCCGAGGCACATTTCCGCGCGCTCGAATCGCTCTATGAGGCAGCCCCCATCAACAGGCTGTTCGATTCCCGCCTGATCATTCCCGAAGCGGGCGTTGCGACAATCGAATTTACCTTGGACGAGCGCTACTATCATGCTGCGGGCGCAGCGCATGGGACGAGCTATTTCAAAATGCTCGACGATGCGGCGTTTTATGCGGCAAACAGCTTGGTGACCGACCGGTTCTTGCTGACGACCGCATTCAATCTGTTGCTTACCCGGCCAATGACCGAGGGAAAGGTCACCGCCGAGGGTCGCTGGATCAGTGGTCAGCGGCGCGTGCTGATTGCCGATGCACGGTTGATCGACGCTCGCGGCGAGGAGGTCGCGCGCGGTACCGGCACGTTCATGCGGTCGCGCATTCCGCTGACGGGCCTCGCCGGCTACCGGACGGCATGAGCGCGCGGCTGCCCAGCCATTTGCAGGTTGCCGCCATGATTCGCAGCGTTAACAATGCCGGTGGCAGCGCCATGGTGCTGGCACGCGGCGATGCCGATGCGGGCGGCATTCTGGTAGTAGCTTCCAATAAAGCATCGTCTTTCAACGTGTTGGAACGAGGAATTACCTCGGCTGGTGTCGTCGGATTAATCGCATCAATGGGTGGCCCGACAGATGATACGCGCCTGGTCACTGACTATTGGCAGCGCCGTCGGGCACGAGACCCCGATCTATGGGTGATTGAACTGGACATCGCGGATGCAGAACGGTTCGCCGCTGAAACGATCGCTGCGGGTTGACTATATTGCGTCGCACCATGAAGGGGCGGGGCTTGTTCAAATGCGTTGTGCTGTGCCGGTGTGCGATACTGGTCGGTGACGCCGTCGGGGGGTAGGCCCGGCTTATCGTCCTAATCCGGTCGGTAACGCTGCGCTCCAACCGCATATACAGTTGTTTAAATGCAATTTTCATTCCGTACCGCGATCGTCCTCGCGGCTTTTTGCGCTGCCAGCCTCGTTGCCGCTGGTACGCCTGGGTTGGCTATCGAGCCAGACAAGTCGTTGACTGCGACGTTGCAACCCACATTTGCCCCACTTAACGCTGACCTGCCAAAGATTGTTCCAGAGCGCGTGTTGGACGTGCCGGAGCTGACATCGGTGCCAGCCCGAGTGGAAAAGGTTCCGGAAACAGAAGACCAGCAGCATTTTGAATCGCTTGCCGCCGCTATTGCTGCGCAGCCGATTCCTGCAGCCATTGATGACGATCTGGCCTGCCTGGCCGGTACGATCTATTTCGAGTCCAAGGGTGAGCCGCTGAGCGGCCAGTTGGCCGTGGCGCAAGTCGTGATCAACCGGACCGAATCGGGGCGCTTCCCCCGGTCGATTTGTTCGGTGGTCAAGCAGCGTGGGCAGTTCTCGTTTGTGCGTGGAGGGCAGATGCCATCGATATCGAGCCGCAACGCCGATTACCGCACAGCCCTTGCCATTGCGCAGGTCGCCATGGGCAAGGCGTGGGACAGCAAGGCGAGCGACGCATTGTTCTTCCATGCAAGCTCTGTCGCGCCGGCCTGGCGTTTGACGCGGGTTGCCGCGATCGGCCGTCACGTCTTTTACCGCTGAGCAATAAACCGATCGACGAATAGGGGCGGCGCGTGCGTCGCCCCTTTCTTTTGTTCGTCAAACGTTCTAATTTTGCGCGATGATGACCGATCGTCTTTTCACTTCTGCCGGTGATGAGCAGGCAGAAGCACACGCTGCTATGTGTGCGGCCGATGTTACCCGCGGCGTTACCCGGATGCTGCTTCGGCACGACCTGGTGGCGATGGCTGAAGTACCGCTTGATGGCGGCCGGCGCGCGGACCTGATGGCGCTCGATTCGCGCGGCGGCATCGTCATCGTCGAGATCAAGGTATCGCGGGCAGACCTGCTGGGCGACGGCAAGTGGACCGACTATCTGGCCCATTGCGATCGTTATTTCTGGGCGGTGCCGGCGGGTTTTGATGTGTCGCCGCTCGATGGCGCTGCATTCCTGCCGGAACGAACCGGCATCATCGTGGCGGACCGCTATGATGCAACGATCATCCGGCCAGCGCATAGTAAACCACTGTCGGCAGCGGCCCGCAAGCGCTCCATGCTTGGTTTTGGCCGACGCGCCGCACGCAGGCTGATTCTGTCGATCGATCCTGATGCCGAGGCGCAGATCTAAGGTCGGCGCGCTACAGTTTGGGGCCGGAAACCGCCCGTCGCTCGCGCTTTGCAACATCAGCGAAGAGCTTTGCCAACCCCGGTGTCCGAACATCCTCTTCGGCATAGGCACGGGCCGATTTGCCTGCGAGTGAATCGGCCTGGTCGGGATCGGCACCTGCCGCCAGCAATTCACGGATCATTGCCGGGTCACGGCGCTGAACCGCCCGGATGAGCGGGGTTTCGCCACTTTCATTACCCTGGTTCACATTGACACGTGCCGCGACGAGCGGGCTGATCATGTCACCGAAGCCACCGGAGACCGCGAGCATCAAGGGTGTATTGCCATCCTTGTCGCGCAAATTTGGGTCCGCGCCCTTCTGAAGAAGGAAGCGCAGATACAGTAGGTTACCCTTTTTGGCGACGATATGGAGCGCCGTTTCCCGGCTGGAGAAATCGCGCGTATTCACCACCGTGGTGCCCGTTGCGTTCAACGCGTCGAGGACGTCCTTGTTGTTCTCCTCCTTCACGGCGGCCAAGAACTTGGCACCGGGGGATTGGGCGAACTGGGCGATCGCCGGGCTGCCGATCGCCATCACCGCAAGGGCTGACACCATCACTTTGAACATCGCGCGCATGGTTGCTCCACATCTTCATCATCACCGGCCCGCATTGGGCGGACACTTGCACGGCTGGCGATAACAGATCATGGCTGGCCGCACCATGAACGACAAGCTTCGCGCCGCCATTGCCGGCTTGGCCCTGACCCTTCTTGCTGCCTGTTCGCCGGGCGGAGGCACATCCGGACCTGCTGCGCCGCCGCTGGCGGGTGCACGCATCGGCGGCCCATTCTCGCTGACCGATCAGGATGGCCAACGCGTCACCGATCGTAGCTTTATCGGCAAATATCGCATCATGTATTTTGGTTATACCTATTGTCCGGATGTGTGCCCGGTCGATGTGCAGAACATCGCCCTTGCCATGCGCTCGCTCGACAAGACCGATCCTGCGCTGTCGGCACGAATCGTCCCGATCTTCGTCACCGTCGATCCCGCACGGGACACACCTGAGGTGCTCAAGCAGTTCACCAGCGCCTTTTACCCCCGATTCGTCGGGCTGACGGGTACGCCGGCGGAAATCGCCAAGGTGAAGGAGGCGTTCGCGATCTTTTCCCAAGCGCAACCCCCTCAGCCGGGGGGCGGCTACACCGTCAACCACAGCCGACTGGCCTATCTGTTCGACCCCGATGGCAAACCGCTGGCGCTGTTGCCGCAGGACAGGGGTGCTCCGGAAATCGTGAGCGACATCAAGCGCTGGACATCATGACCACGCGTTTCTGGGAGGATGTGCCGCTCCAAAAGCTCGATCGCGCGCAGTGGGAAGCGCTGTGTGACGGCTGCGGCAAATGCTGTGTCCACAAGCTGGAAGATGAGGAAACGGGGGAGCTCTTCCCGACCAATGTTTCCTGCCGCCTGCTCGATCGAGCCACGGCGCAATGTTCCGATTACAAGCATCGCCACGCCTATGTTGCCGAATGCGTGCGGCTGACGCCGGCCAAGCTGGCGGAGATCGACTGGCTGCCAGCGACCTGCGCCTATCGTTTGCGGGGCGATGGCCAGCCTTTGCCCGCCTGGCATTACCTTGTCTCTGGCGACCGTGAATCGATCCACCGGGCGGGCATGTCTGTGCGCGGGCGAACGATTTCCGAAGACGACGCGGGCGAGCTCGAGCACCATCTGATCGACGAGGAATTGTGACGCTGCCGTTCGACGTCGTGCGCCATCCGCGCGCGCGCCGGGCCCGGCTCAGCGTCGATCCAGCCAGTGGTATCGTTCGGCTGACGCTGCCCAAAAGGGCACCGCTCGCGCCTGCCCTGCGCTGGGCGGAAGCGCATGGCGACTGGATCGCCGAACAGCGCGCCAAATTACCGGTGCCCCGGCCCTTCGTCCCCGGAGCCGTGATCTCGCTCGGAAATAACGAACTGACGGTGTGCTGGGCTGAAGAGGCACCGCGCAAGATCGTTCGCGAGGGTGACTGGCTTCGGTGCGGCGGGCCCGCCGAGGGTTTGTCGCGCCGGATCACCGCCTGGCTAAAGCGCGAAGCGCTGGCGATGTTGACTGCGGAGACCCATGCGTTTGCCGCGCAGGCAGGGGTCACCGTCGATCGCGTGGCTATCGGCGATCCGCGCGGCCGATGGGGCAGCTGCTCGTCGAGTGGCACGATCCGCTATAGCTGGCGACTGATCCTGATGCCCGATCGTGTCCGCCGCGCGACGGTTGCGCATGAAGTGGCGCACCGCGTGCACATGAACCATAGCCCCGAATTTCACGCCGTTGTCGCCGCGCTGGTCGGCCGCGATGCTGAGACGGCACGCGCGTGGCTGCGACGCCACGGCGCGTCGCTTCATTGGTTCGGCCGAGCATCCTGAGGGCGATCGGGTGGTGGTGGTCGTGAGGCGCCGGGCCCGGTCTGTCCGCCAGGCTGTGCAACCGGGCGCCCGACGACCCGGTCGAGCCAGGCCTGGTTGAGCTGCTGGGGCGGCGGTGGGCGATTTCCCTCTTCCGGAGGCGCTGGATCAATGTCCAACGCGGTGCCGTCCGGGTTCACCAGGCTGCCATCGGGGCCAGACGGTACATTATCGATCGGATTACCATTTTCGTCGACGAACAGCGTATTGTCGGGCTCGCCGAAATAATTCTCTTCATCGAGTGCTGCGCCATCATCCGGCAGCGTGACGGCAGTATCAAATTCCTCGACCGGCCTTTTCGCCACGGCAACCTTCATGAACGCGGCAAATGCGCGGGCCGGGGTCGTGCCTCCCTGCAGGCCTGGCACCGTGCGCGCATCGTCGCGGCCCATCCACACGCCCGTCGTGAGGCCGCTCGAAAAGCCTAGGAACCAGCCATCCTTGTTTGACGTGGTCGTGCCCGTCTTGCCCGCGACCGGCCGGCCGATCTGCGCTGCGCGGCCCGAGCCGGTATTGACGGCCGTCTGCAGCAGATCGGTCATCTGCGCGGCAACGCCTTGCGCGACCAGTACCTGCGACCGATCGACCTCATGCGCGTAGATGGTGACGCCGTTCGCCGTTACCTTGGTGATGCCGAAGGGCGTCACCGCCACGCCCTTGTTGGCGACCGAAGCGAAGGCGCGTGTCATGTCGATCAGCCGCACGTCGGCGGTGCCCAGCACCATCGCCGGGTGGGTATCAATAGGCGTGGTGATGCCGAACCGCCGGGCCATGTCCGCGACGGTTGCAAAACCGGCCTCCTCGCCAAGCTTGGCAGCGACGGTGTTGATCGAATAGGCAAAGGCGTTGCGCAGCGTCATCGCGCCGGCATTGCGGCGCGAGTTGTTGCGTGGGCTCCAGCCCTCGATCGTCACTGGCTCGTCCACTACCTCCTCGTCGGGGCGGTGCCCGGCCTCGAGCGCGGTAAGATAGACGAAGAGCTTGAAGGCGGATCCCGGTTGGCGCACCGCCTGGGTTGAGCGGTTATAGACCGACGACACATAATCGGTACCCCCCACCATTGCGCGCACCGCGCCGTCGCGGTCGAGCGAGACGAGCGCGCCTTGCGCATTCTTTGGCGCATTCGCGCGCACAGCGGCATCGGCGGCGCGCTGCATCGAGAGATCGAGCGTCGTCCACACCTCGAGCGGGCGGGTGGTATCGTCGATCAGCGTTTCGAGCTGCGGCAGTGCCCAATCGGTGAAATAGCGCACGCTGTTCTGCTTGGGCTCTGGCGCAAGGCTGACTGATCCGGGATTGGCAGCCGCAGCCTGGGCGGCGGTGATCGCGCCCGTCTCCTGCATTACGCCGATGACGACGCGCGCCCGGCCGATCGCCGCCTCGGCGTCCGCCGTCGGCGAATAATGCGACGGCGCCTTGACAAGGCCCGCGATCACCGCCGCCTCGGCCAGCGTCAGCCGATCGGCACCATGCCCGAAAAAGCGGCGCGAGGCGGCATCGATGCCATAAGCACCACCGCCGAAATAGACCTTGTTGAGATAGAGCTCGAGGATCTCGTCCTTGCTGAACTGCCGTTCGAGCGCGAGGGCGATGACGCCCTCGCGGACCTTGCGGCCATAAGAGCGTTTGAGCGACAGGAAGATGTTGCGCGCGAGCTGTTGGGTAATGGTCGAGACCGCACTGACGCGACCTTTGCGCTCCAAGCTGTCACGCAGGCCCCGTGCGATGCCGATCGGGTCGACACCCCAATGCGAGCGGAAACGGCGATCCTCGGTCGAGATGATCGCCTTCTTCATCACCTCGGGAATCCGCTCCGACGGCAGCCACTCGCCAAAGCTTGGCCCAAGCGAGACGATCACCGTGCCGTCGGAGGCATGGACGCGGATCGTCTGCCCGTTGGGCGAAGATTTCAGCTCATCGAAGCTCGGCAGCTGCGCCTTGGTAACATAGACGGCGACAATGAGCCCGATAAGCCCCATCGCCGCCAGCCCGCTGCCGATTTGCAGCAGCAGGACGATCCGGCGGCGCCATGTCGGTGGGCTGGATGAAGAGGATTTTCTAGCCATGGAAGTCGGGCGGGATACTGCTTATCCCGCCTGCTCACAAGCGCTCAGGCTGCGCTGCCAGTCGCTCTAGCGCGAAAATCGAGCGACAGGGAGTTCATGCAGTAACGCAAGCCCGTTGGCGGCGGCCCATCCGGAAAGACATGGCCAAGATGGCCATCGCACCGCGCGCACCGCGCTTCGGTTCGGGTCATGCCATGGCTGTCGTCGCGATGTTCGCTGACATGCTCGGAGTTGAGTGGCTGGGTAAAGCTTGGCCAGCCTGAGCCCGAATCGAACTTGTCAGCGCTGTCGAACAATTCCAGCCCACAGCCACCGCAACGATAGATGCCATCGGCCTTGTTGTCGTTGTAGCGGCCGGTGAACGCGCGCTCGGTGCCCGCCTCTCGCAAGACATGATAAGCCTCCGCAGAGAGCTTCTGGCGCCATTCGGCTTCGGAAAGAGTGAGATGTTCCATAGCTGCAGCTTTCTTATGACAGGGCGCTCGCGTCAATCGGGGAATGATTGATCCGCGTCAGTCGGGCGGCGATGTCGATCATAATCGGTGCCTTTTTGGCAATCGACAGCAAGCGGCGCGCCGCTGCTGAGTGCTCAGCTGCCGCGCGGATCAAACTGGCCACGAAAATCGGGCGCGCCAGATCGCGCGCCAGTTGGCGTTGAAATGCCGGGGCGGCGGCCGCCCCGCCCTGGGCATAGGCCTGGGCCGCACGAATGCCGCTGGCAATCGCAATCCCCATCCCCTCGCCCGCCAGCGACGGGATGACCCCTGCCTGGTCGCCCAGACGAAACAGCCCCGGCGCGCCGAATCGTAACCGCCAGCCATAGGGGACATTGGCGACGGCATCGATCGCGCCGGGTGCCCGCCAGGCGAGCCGTTCGGCCAGTATCGGTGACTCGGCGGCGATGGCGCGCAGCAATTCTTCTGGCCCACCCGCGTCAGTCAAGCGCGATCGATGAACGGCAAGGCACAGATTGCCGCTGCCGTCTTCCTGCAGATTAAGCCCTGCATAGCCGCGGTCGAACAGGTGGAGCTCGATCGCACCCGCGACCAGCCGGTTGAGTGTGGGAGATGGCGATAGCCTTACACGCAAGCCCAGCGACGGGTCTGCCTCCTGTGCCTCGGGCGGACGGGCGAGCCCGCGCAAATCCCGCTTGCCGGTCGCCAGAAAAATGGTGTCGGCGGCAATTGATTCGCCGCCCTTCAGATGGACCAACCCCGATTCCATGGCGCGCGCTTCTACGCCCTGCTCGATTGTCGCCCCGCGGGCGGTGGCCAAGGCGATCATCGCGCTATCCAGCCGGTGACGCGATACGCCTTTGGCGGGATGGGGCAGCGGTGCGCTCGCCAGTCGCTCGCGGACGAACAAACGGGCGGTCGTCAAGTCGGCCGGGTTGAGCGCGATCGGGTCCAGTCCCAGGGCGCGCAGGCTTTCTAGCGAGCGCCAGCTCAAAAAGCCCCCGCAGAGCGCATCACCGGTGATGGCGGTGCGCTCGATCAGTAGATGCGGCAGCCCGGCGTCGGCGAGCAGAATCGCCACCGCAGCGCCGGCCGGCCCGCCGCCAATGATCAGCGCCGGCGTTCGACGCATAGCCGGAACGGAAAGTGGCGGGTGACGGTTGCTGCCTCGACGCCTGCTTCGCGCAGGATCGGTGGCCATTCAGCCGCCCGATAGCTGCGCGCGATGGACAGCGTCCCATCATGTTTCACGATCGGGTGCCAGCGCATCACCGTCGCCAAGATGGGAAATCCCCAATGGGCAAAGCCGTGCCGTTCCAGATCGTTGATGAACCAGCCACGCCCGGCCTGCGCCTCCATGAACCGGATGAAGGCGATCAGCTGTGTATGCGTCATGTGATGCGCCACCAGGCTGCTGATCACGACGTCCCAGCCCTGCCCGGCATAATCGGCATAGTCCCCCGTGCGATAGTCAATTGGCAGCCCGTGGGGCGTGTGTGCGACCGCCGCCAGCGTGCTGCGGGGGTTGAGGTCGACCCCCACTAGTTCGGCCGCGATGCCACGGCTGGCGGCCCAGCGAGCGATCCGCCGAAGCATGTCGCCATCGCCAAACCCGACATCGAGCAGCTTGAGCGAGCGTGATCCCGAAAGCGCACGCCCCAGAAACCCAAGCGTGGGACGCGCGGCAAGCGTCATTGCATTCACCCGTGCCAGATCAGCGACGACCGCTGCGTAAATGTCGGCGTCGAGGTCATCGGCATCCATCAGCTCGTCGGCCATGGCCCGCGTAGCGAGCGACATCATGCCGCTTTCCTGAAGCCAAAGCCCTCGGCGGCAAGGCCGGGCCCAAAGGCAAGGGCGACGCCATCCTGTATGGGTGGTCCGTCAAGCAGCCCGGCCAGCGCGAACATCAGCGTTGCAGACGACATATTGCCGTAATCAGCCAGCACCGCCCGCGACACGGCAAGTGCGGCCGGATCGATCGCCAATGCTTGTTCCACGGCATCGAGGATCGATCGACCGCCGGCATGGACCGCCCACCCGTCAATCTCTGCAGGTGCCCGTCCGCCAGTCGCGGCCAGCGCAAACACTGGATCGGCCAGACCCGCCGCGATTCGGGCCGGTACCTCACCCGATAAGTGCATCGCAAAGCCGCGATCGGTGATGTCCCAGCGAATCAGCGCGTCCGACTGCGGCAGGGTGGTGGCAAATGGCGTGCCGATCGCAAAGCCGGTTGCGTCCCCTGTCACCAATGCAGCTCCTGCGCCGTCGCCAAATTGCAGCATGGCCAGCAACGGCTCGATCTCGCTGGTCGACTGGAGATGCAGCGTCGATAGCTCGATGCACAATACCAGCACGCGCGCATCGGCCTGTGAGCGGACGATGTGGCGGGCCGTGCGCAGGGCCGCAACCGCCGCATAGCACCCCATGAAGCCGATCAGCAGCCGCTCGACGGATGGGGCCAGGCCCAATCGCCGGGCAATGATCTGGTCGATGCCGGGCGCCACAAATCCGGTGCAGCTGGCAACGACGAGGTGGCTGATGTTACCTAGCGCCACCTTGGCCGCCAGTGCCTCGATCGCTTCCAGCCCCAGCTCGGGCGCGGCCTGCGCATAAATTGCCATCCGCGCGG
>CAZXBM010000070.1:0-16127 GCA_964638495.1 uncultured Stakelama sp.
GGCAGGGGTCTCCGTGGCGGCAGATGGTATCAGATGAAACTATATAGCGGATTGGAGGGCTGTGGTCCAGCCGCATCAAAATCTTGTATGCCGGGCAATAATTTCCCATCCGCCCCCACACCCCCTAAACTCCCTGCATGAAATCCTTCGATCGCCACGAACGTCTCCTCGCCATCAGCCTTTCCGCGCTTGCGGGGTATGTCGATGCGGTGGGGTATCTCATCACCGGCGGGTTCTTCGTCTCGTTCATGAGCGGCAATTCGACGCGGCTGGGGGTCGATATTGCCGATATGTCGGCCAATGCGGGGGTGGCGGCGCTGTTGATCGCCAGCTTCGTCGTCGGCGTGATCATCGCCTCGCTGGTCGGGCGGGCGGCGGGGGGGCGGCATCGGACGGTGGTGCCGGTGCTGCTCATCATCCTGCTCGCGAGCGCGGCGGGGCTGGGCGATATGCGCGAGGATCGGTTGACCGCGATCCTCATGGCGGTCGCGATGGGGGTGGAGAATATCTTTTTTGCCACCGGCACCGATGTCCGCGTCGGCCTCACCTATATGACCGGACGGCTGGTGAAGATCGGCCAGCAATTCGCCGCCGCGCTGACGGGCGAGGATCGCTGGGGCTGGGTGCCGCATGTGCTGCTATGGGCCGGGTTGATGAGCGGCGGGGTGGCGGGGGCAGTGGCGTATCTGTTCATCGGCAGCGATGCGCTGTGGATCGCGGTCGCCGCGGCGGTGGGGATCGCGGTTCTTGCAAGACAACCCATACCGGTGGCAGCAACGCTTGCATGACCCAGCTCAAGCTCGATGCGTTTCTGCCGTACCGCCTGTCGATCGCGTCGAACCGCGTGTCGTCGGCGGTGGCGACGGCGTACCAGACACTGTTCGCGCTGAAGATCCCCGAATGGCGGCTGATCGCGGTGATCGCCGAAGGGCAGGCGATGACGCAGCAGGCGCTGGGCGCGGCGACGCAGATGGACAAGGTGACGGTGAGCCGCGCGGCGATTGCGCTGGTCGATCGCGGGCTGGTGCTGCGCAGCGCCAATCCGGACGATCAGCGATCGCATTTGCTATCGCTGAGTGCCGAGGGACAGGCGCTGTACGAAAGTGTGGCGCCCAAGGCACTGGCGCTGGAGGCCGCGGTGTTCGGCGGGTTTTCGCGCGAGGAGATGGCACAATTCGGGGCGATGCTGGCGCGGATCGAGGCGGCGGCGGCAAGTTTGGCACCCGAACGGGGTTGATGCCGGGCGCGGGGTTAGCCTAAGCGCGAGAAATCAAAACACGCCCGTTCGTCCTGGGTAGCGATTGAGCGAAGTCGAAGTGGCGTATCGAGGGATCGGGCGTGGCGCAGGTCCTTCGATACGGGTCTTCGACAAGCTCAACCCCTACTCAGGACGAACGGTTGGGTTTTGTTCGATCTGCCAACCAAATTTTTGCCCCCGCCTCCCCAGGCCCGTTTTTGCCCATCCAAGGAGGAATCATGTCCGTTACCGTCGATCGCGCCGGCCTGAAGGTCGCTGCCGAGCTTGCCGATTTTGTCGAAGGCGCCGTGTTGCCTGGGCTCGGGATTGCGGCGGACGGCTATTGGCAGGGCGTGGCGGCTATCTTCGCCAAGTTCGCGCCAGAGAATGCCGCGCTGCTCGCCAAGCGCGAGACTTTGCAGGCCGCCATCGACGCGCGCTACAAGGCGGGTGGGTCGGTGGACGAGGCGTTTTTGCGCGAGATTGGTTATCTGGTGCCGGAGCCCGCGCCCTTCACGATCGGCACCGACAATGTCGATGCCGAAATCGCGACGATGGCCGGGCCGCAGCTGGTAGTGCCGATCCTCAACGCACGCTTCTTGTTGAACGCGGCGAATGCGCGCTGGGGGAGCCTGTATGATGCGTTCTACGGCACTGATGCGCTGCCGGGCGCGGCCAAGCCGGGCGGCTATGATGTGGAGCGCGGCGCGCAGGTGATTGCGGCGGCGAAGGCGTTTCTGGATCAGGCGGTGCCGTTGGCATCGGGCAGCTGGGCGGATTTTGCAGGTGGCGAGCCTGCGCTTGCCGATCCGGCGCAGCTGGTCGGGCGGGCAGGGGAGTCGCTGCTCTTCCGCCACAATGGCTTGCACATCGAGGTCGTCGTGGATCGCGCCTCGGCCATCGGCAAGACTGATCCCGCCGGTATTTCAGATGTCGTCCTCGAATCCGCGCTCACCACGATCTGCGACCTTGAGGATTCGATCGCGGCAGTGGATGCCGAGGACAAGGTGGCGGCCTATGCCAACTGGCTCGGCTTGATGAAGGGCGATCTGGAGGAGACGTTCGACAAGGCTGGCAAGCAGCTCACGCGCAAGCTCAACGCGGACCGCGTTTATGGCGAGCTGACGCTCCGCGGCCGCTCGCTGCTGTTCGTGCGGAACGTCGGGCATTTGATGACGACGCCCGCGATCCACCTGGCCGATGGCAGCGAGGCGCCCGAGGGTATCCTCGACGCGATCATGACGTCGACCATCGCGCTGTACGATCTGCGCTCGCTCAGCAAGCTCAAGAACAGCCGCGCGGGCAGCGTCTATATCGTCAAGCCCAAGATGCACGGGCCCGAGGAATGCGGCTTCACCAACGCCCTGTTCGATGCGGTCGAGGATCTGCTCGGCCTCGCGCGCCATACGGTGAAGGTCGGGGTGATGGACGAAGAGCGCCGCACCTCGGCCAATCTCGCGGCGTGTATCGAGGCGGTGAAGGACCGGATTGTTTTCATCAACACGGGCTTTCTCGATCGCACGGGCGACGAGATGCATACCGCGATGCACGGCGGCGCGATGATCCCCAAGGCTGAGATGAAGGCGAGCGCGTGGATCAAATCCTATGAGGACCGCAATGTCCGCATCGGCTTGGCACACGGGCTGTCGGGCAAGGCACAGATCGGCAAGGGCATGTGGGCAGCACCCGACCGGATGGCGGACATGATGGCGCAGAAGATCGGCCACCCGATGAGCGGTGCCAACACCGCCTGGGTGCCATCCCCAACCGCTGCGACGCTGCACGCGATGCATTATCACAAGGTCGATGTCTTTGCCCGGCAGAAGGAGATTGCAGGCGAGGCAATCCCATCGCTTGACGGCCTGCTGACCGTGCCGTTCGCGGGCGGGCGGAACTGGACGGCGGAAGAAGTCGCGCGAGAGCTCGACAATAATGCGCAAGGCATCCTCGGCTATGTCGTGCGCTGGATCGACCAGGGCATCGGGTGCTCCAAGGTGCCCGATATCCACGATATCGGCCTGATGGAAGACCGCGCGACCTTGCGTATCTCGTCGCAACACATCGCCAATTGGCTGCTCCACGGCGTTGCAACCAAAGCCGACATAGATGCCGCATTCGAGCGGATGGCGATAAAGGTCGATGCCCAGAACGCCGGCGACGCGCTCTACCGATCGATAGCCGGGCGGGCGGACAGCATTGCGCTCCAGGCGGCCCGCGCGCTCGTGTTCGAAGGGGCAATGCAGCCAAGCGGCTATACCGAGCCACTGCTGCACGCATTCCGGGCAAAGGCTAAGGCGCGTTACCAGAGCGGGTAATCGTTTCCGCCCGCGCCCTTTGCGTTGCAAAAGAGAATCGAATATCAGGTATGGGCATAGGAGATGCCCAAATGGATCATGTCGACGTCATCGTGGTCGGGGCCGGCATATCCGGGATTGGTGCGGGCTATCACCTGCAGGACAAGAGCCCCGATCGCAGCTATATGATTCTGGAAGGGCGTCCCGATATGGGCGGCACATGGGACCTGTTTCGTTATCCGGGTATCCGGTCCGACTCCGACATGTACACGCTGGGTTATATTTTTGAGCCATGGACCGAGGCCAAGGCGATCGCCGACGGGCCCAATATCCTCAACTATGTCAAACGGACGGCTGCCAAATACGGCATCGATAAGCACATTCGCTTCAACCATCATGTGAAGGCCGCGCGTTGGTCGACCGAGGACGCCCGCTGGACCGTGACCGCTGAGACCGATGGCCGCGAGGTTCAGTATAGCTGCAATTTCCTTTTCATGTGCTCGGGTTATTACGACTATGCCAAGGGCCATCGTCCGCATTTCGACGGCGAGGAAGCCTTTGCCGGGCAAATAATTCATCCGCAATTTTGGCCAGAAAACCTTGATTATGCTGGCAAACAGATAGTCGTCATTGGCTCGGGTGCCACAGCGGTGACGATCGTACCCGAAATGGCAAAGACCGCAGCGCATGTGACAATGCTTCAGCGATCGCCGACCTATGTCGTTTCGCGGCCGTCCGAAGATGCGTTGGCGAACCGGCTGCGTCGGTTGCTGCCCTCCAAGCTGGCCTATGCGCTGGTGCGCTGGCGCAACGTTCTGTTTGGCATGTACTTCTTCAACGCCGCCCGCAAGCATCCCGCTCAGGCAAAGGAGCGCGTGTTGACGATGCTGAGTGAGCATCTGCCAGCCGAGACGATAAACGCCCATTTCACGCCACGCTACAATGTGTGGGATCAGCGGTTGTGCCTGGTGCCGGATTCGGATCTTTTTACAGCGATCAAGGCGGGGTCGGCCTCGGTAGTGACGGACACGATTGCGCAGTTCGATGCAGGCGGCGTGCTGCTGGCATCGGGCGAACGACTTAATGCGGATATTGTCGTGACGGCGACAGGGCTCGAGCTGCAATTGCTGAGCGACGTCGCCTTCACCGTCGACGGCGACGTGCGTGATCTGGCCGCCACCTTCAACTACAAGGGGATGATGTACAGCGACATCCCGAACATGGCGTCGTCCTTTGGTTATACCAATGCTTCATGGACACTGAAGGCGGATCTCACTTGTGCCTATGTCTGCCGGTTGCTCAATACCATGCGCAAGCGCGGACTTCGGCAAGCGACGCCTCGCATTGAAGGTGACCTAGAAGCCGCGCCGTTCCTTGATTTCACGTCGGGCTATGTCACCCGCGCGATGGAGCGCTTCCCGAAGCAGGGCAACAAGCAGCCTTGGCAGGTTCACCAGAATTATCTGAAAGATTTGATGGCCTTGCGTTTCGGGTCGGTCGATGACGACATGGCGTTTTCCAACCCCGTGCCGACAGGCGAAAACCGGGGCGCGACGCGGCAACCGGTCGCCGCCTGAGATTGGCTTGGCACGGGCCATCGTCTAGGGTGAGGCGATGTCCTTGTATCCCGATGACCTTTTAGCCCGCGGCCGCATCATCCTCGAACGGCTGATCGGATTTGACACCACCTCGCGCGATTCGAACCTGGCGCTGATCGTCTATGTCGAAGAGATGCTGTCCGGGCTGGGGATTACCAGTCACCGCGTTGCCAATCCTGAGGGCACCAAGGCCAATCTCTATGCAACGCTTGGGCCGTCAGTGCCCGGGGGGATTGTCCTTTCTGGTCATACCGATGTGGTGCCAGTCGACGGTCAATCCTGGTCGAGCGATCCGTTTGTTCTGACGCAACGGGATGGCCGCCTCTATGGTCGCGGCACGTGTGACATGAAGGGCTTTATCGCCCTCGCACTGGCTGCCGCGCCCGATATCTTGAAGCGCAAACCCCGCGTACCCGTCCATTTGGCCCTGTCCTATGATGAGGAGGTCGGATGCCTGGGTGCCCCGTCAATGATCGAGCGACTGGTGCGCGATCTGCCGCCGCCAAGTGCGGTGATCGTTGGCGAACCGACGAACATGCAGGTCGTTGGTGGCCATAAGGGCATTTCAAGCTGGATCGTCACCGTTACCGGCCATGAGGCACATTCGAGCCTCACCCATCTTGGCGTCTCCGCCAATATGGTCGCAGTGCGACTGATGCAGGCGCTGGCTGATCTGGCCGATCAGCTCGAGCATAATTGCCCGCCTGGATCGCTCTTCATGCCACCGCATGCAACGCTGACGATCGGCCAGGTCAACGGCGGGACCGCCGTCAATATCCTGGCGCGGCAATGTGCCTTCGTGTTCGATTTGCGGACGCCACCCGGCACCGATGCGGACGAGCTCGTTGCGCCGTTCCTTGCATTGTGCGCGCTGCACGATGCGCAATTGAAAGATCGGTTTGTCGGTTGTGGGGTGTCAGTGGTGCGACGATCGCGCACGCCGGGTTTTGCACTCGAGCCCGATAGCCCGGCAGAGCGCCTCGCGCGCAGGCTGACAGGCGACAATGGGCCATCGCGCGTCGTCCCCTATGCGGCAGAGGCGGGTCAATTCCAGGGGGCGGGTTTCTCAACAATCATCTGCGGGCCGGGCTCGATCGAGCAGGCGCACCAACCAGATGAGTTTCTTGAAGTAGAGCAGTTCGACCGAGGCGCAGCATTCATGCAGCGTTTAGCCGAGACACTGAATTAGATCATACAAGATCAAACATGTTGTTGAGGCGGTGGCGTCTGTGTGCCGATTCGGGAATCATGTTTCATATTGAAACAGAAGGCTAAGCGCCATTGTTTGCCGAAAGGATATCGGCCCGACCGAATCAATATTTTGTTGAAATATCAACGCATTAGAGATGTGATCGGGCCGATCAAAATTCACCAGGGTTCAAGCTCGTCCTGGTGGAACATCGCGAAAATGAATTCCAACATGTTTATTCTCCCAGTTTGCCATCAACATGAGGCTCATGATTTTTAACCTTTTTTTAAGGGTAAGGCAACGTTATCCATCGTGGGGGTGCCAAATCACCGACACCCCAACGACAAGCGCTGACGCGCTGTTTAACCTTTCATTCAACGCTGTCGCAGTAAGACGCGGCAATGGTGCGCCCAAATAGTCCTATTTCGCGTCAGGCCCGGCCGGGCACAGTATCGGCTTGGGACCTGGTCGCGGCTGCGTCAGGCGCAGGATCGCCGGTTGGGCGCGACGCCTGCCAACTCGACATGCCGTTCGCGGCGCCGGCCAATGATGAAGAGCAGATCGTCAAAGACCTTGAGTTGGGCCTTGATCAATTGCCGTTGCAGAACTGGCGGTTTCAATGCCTCGCCGAGATCAACAATCTGGTGCCGCTCCGCCGTCATCTTGGGGTACCGCGGGCTGATTGCCTGGCCATGGACGTTGCAGACCGCGTGGCAGAAGTATTGCCGACCGCTCGCGTTGCGGTCATCGGCCGGACGATCATCGAATTTTGCTTTGATGGCGATACGATCGATGATCTTGAGAGTGCATTTGAACGATTGAACGCCGTATTCGCCGAAGCCATTGATCTGGATGGCGAGCCGCATCGTATAGAAGTGCTGTTAGGTGGGGTCGGTGCGCCGGTGCTCGCAGCCGAAGATGTGCGATTAGCCGAGGAAGCCGAGCTGGCTCTCACCGAAGCGCGTCATGGCTATTGCCCTATTATCCGAAATCTCTCGCTTGCGCCGTCGTTCGACCGGGCGAGCCTGATCCGGGATATGGATCGAGCGATCAAGCGCGGCGAGATGTTTTTGCAATATCAGCCCAAGGTCCACCTTCGTCGACAGGAGATTTCCAGTGTCGAGGCCTTGATTCGCTGGCAACATCCCGATCGCGGACTCATCTTACCCGGGGATTTTATTCCTGTGGCTGAAGAATCGCGGCTGATCGGGCCATTGACGCTTTGGACCCTGGAACAGGTCATCAATGATCAAAAAGCCTTGGCGGCCATTGGTCATGACCTGACCATTTTCATCAATATTTCCGGGAAACTGCTGGGTGATGCGACGTTTGTCGCTCGCGCGTGCCAGATGGTTCAGTCTGGCGGTACGAAAATCGGGTTCGAGATCACTGAAACGTCCGTCATTCGTGATCCTGATACCGCCATTGCCAATCTGCGCGTCTTTACAGAAGTCGGCATTGTCCTTGCGATCGACGATTATGGCGCTGGCCTATCGTCGCTTGCCTATCTGAAGCAACTGCCGGCGCGCGAACTGAAAATCGACAAGCTTTTCGTGACGCAATTGACGAGCAGCCACCGCGATCCGCTGATCGTGCGCTCGACGATTGATCTTGCCCACGCGCTTGACATGGAAGTGACCGCGGAGGGCGTCGAAACGCCAGCCGCGATGGCATTGCTGAGCGTTATGGGATGCGACATGATCCAGGGATTCCTGATAAGCCGCCCGATCTCGATCTCGGCACTGGCGCAGTTCCTGGCCGAAGGGAAACATCTCGTCGCGGCACAGGAAAATCGCCCATCCTTCTTCCGTCCGGACAGTTTCTGGAAGAGTGCCTGAGCGCTTTGCTTCGTTAGCGCTCGCTTAATGGCTTTAGGCGATACAGGTGCCATGCGATCACCGATCCCGATATATATTCGTCATAATGCTTTAGCGGGGGCGATTGCTGCTCTGCTGATAATCGTGCCATCCGCAGCGCTTGCTGAGGTTATCACGCCGAGCACTGAGGCTGCTGACGCGATCAAATTGCCGGGCCTCGTTGCCGAGGCTAAGGATGCGATGTCCGGCGACCCGAATAGGGCGTTGGCAGCGGCGGACCAGGCACAACGCATATTGCAGCGGCAACGCGTTGATCAGCAACGCACATTAGCGTTGGCGGAAGTGCAATGGCTGAAGGCTGAAGCCTATATTCGCTTGAACAAGAATGAATTGGCTGAGCCGATCATCGCTCAGGCGCTGGGTGTATTGGCATCCCAAAAATCGAAGTCCAAGTTGTACGGGGATCTTTTGGTTTCGCGCGGTCAATTGGAGGTTCGCCTTGCCAAGGTCGGTGCCGCGCTTGCCGATTTTCATGAGGCCCACAATATCTTTCGCGCAATGGGCGAGAACAGAAGTCAGGCGATTGCGTTACGACGCATAGCGTCGCTCTATCGCGAGGCCGATGATACCGCAACGGCCATCAGGTATGACAATCAGGCAGCAGAAATCTATCGAGGCGATCCGCAGCTTGAGGTCTATAATTACAATAACCGAGGGAACTTCCTATTTCAGATCAAACAGTTTTCTAAAGCTGAGGCTGAGTATCGACGTGCGCTCGCTACCGCGCGAAAGATGGACAGCCCGCTTCTGGAAGCCCGTATCCTTGGCAACATTGCTCGTACCCAGCTCAAGGCCAACCGCATCAACGAAGCCAATCTAACCATCGCACGAGGGCTGTTGATATCGCGACGTGGGGAAGCGCGCGGATGGCATGCCCAATTGCTTGCGATTGAGGCACAGGCTTATCTCCAGCGACGGAGATATGCGGAAGCCGGCGCAGCGATAACCGAGGCATTTAGCGGCGTCGATATCGCTGAGACCAGCCTGTCGTTTCGCGATGCGCATGAGACCGCTTACCAGACGTTCAGCAAAATCGGGCGGCCTGATCAGGCGCTTGGACATCTCGAAGCGCTGAAGCGTCTTGATGACAAGACCGCAAAGCTGGCGGCGTCGACCAACACCGCGCTGATGGCGGCACGCTTCGATTATGCCAACCAGAATTTGAGGATCGCCAAGCTCAAGGCTGACGAGGCTGAGCGAAGTGCCGAATTCGAACGCGCGCGCGCGCGCTCTCAACAAATCATCTTCGTGGGCGTCGTGCTCGCGTCGTTGGTGGGCGTATCGATGCTGATCTTCGGCCTTGTGACGATCCGGCGCAGCCGTAATGAGGTACGTGCCGCCAATATCGATCTTGAGGCGACGAACAACGCCCTCGAAAAAGCGCTGGCCGCCAAGACCGAGTTCCTGGCGACAACCAGCCATGAAATCCGCACCCCACTCAATGGCATTCTGGGCATGACCCAGGTGATGCTCGCTGACCGGTCGTTGGAGGCCGCGACGCGTGATCGGCTTGCGGTCGTTCATGGGGCAGGGGTCACCATGCGGGCCCTGGTCGATGATATTCTGGATGTCGCCAAGATGGAGACCGGCAACCTCACCCTAGAGGAGGTGCCGCTGGATCTGCGCGCCACCATGCGTGAGGTGTCGCGCCTGTGGGAAGAACAGGCCAAGGAGCGGGGCATCCACTTCGCGGTCGAGCTTGACGCGTGCCCCGCGGTGATCGTTGGTGACGCGGCCCGGTTGCGCCAGCTTGTGTTCAATCTGCTGTCGAATGCGCTCAAGTTTACGTCGAAAGGGCAGGTGGCGCTTCGCGTAGAGGCAACGGCGGAGTCGCGCCTGCACATCGCGGTCAGCGATACGGGCATCGGTATTGCCGCGGACAAGCTCGAGGTAATCTTCGAATCGTTCAAGCAGGCCGATGCAGGGACGACCCGAAAGTTCGGTGGCACGGGGCTTGGCCTCTCGATCTGCCGTAACCTCGCGCGCGCGATGGGGGGCGATGTGGAGGTCAGCAGCGTGTTGGGTGAAGGATCGACCTTCGCCGTCACTCTTCCGCTGCAGCTTGGCCAGGTGCCTGTGCCCAGTGATGCGATAGTGATCGAGGAGAACAGCCTCCTCATCGTTGACGCCAATCCGATCTCGCGGAGCATGTTCCGTGCATTGCTTGCGCCGCGGGCGGGCAATGTCGCGTTGGCTGCCTCTGCGGGCGAGGCAGAGACCTGGGTGTCGACGAACCGTGCGTCACAGGTGTTGATTGACGACACGACATTGAAGGCTGAGGCCGACCTGGATGATATGCTGGCTAGAATCTCCAAGGCTGTTCATGGCGGTGGTGGAAAGGTCGCGTTGCTATGGGCGACACCGACGGCGGCTGAGCTCGCACGTTTTGGTGCCTGTGGAATCGATCAGATTATCGCAAAGCCGGTGGCCGGTGCGGCGCTGGTCGAGCAGCTTTATCCAACGACTTTGCCGGACGGTAATGGTAGCTTTACGCAATCGCTTGTATCAGAGGCCGCTTGACGCGATAGGGCACCTGACATGACTTATCGTCCAACCCAATCCAATTTTTTCGGCGGCGAACGCTTGTGAGAATCCTTTTTGTCGAGAACGATCCGATGAATCGGCGCGTCGTGAAAGACATGCTCGACGTGGCAGGTGCAGAGATGATTGGCGCCGACAGCGCCGAGCGCGGCCTGCAACTTATTGGCGAGGATGATTTCGACATCATCTTAATGGATCTGCGCATGCCCGGAATGGATGGAATGACCGCAATCCACGAGATTCGGGGGCGACCCGACGCCAAGGCGCGGTTACCAATCATCGTCATTACCGCCGATACGGCGGTCGATCTGCGCGAACGCTGCATCCGCGAAGGCGCAGACGAGGTGTTGTTCAAGCCTGTGGCGATGGATTCCTTGTTCGATGCCATCGGCAAGATGATCGCACGCGGCGCTCAGGATGGCGCAACCATAAGTTAGCACCGTTGATTTTCTGCAATATTGCTATCAAATCGAGCGTCTGGTGCCGAATTGTCCCACCAAGGTGCGGTGATGGTCGCACCTGCTGGCTACGCAACGAGACCGTGCGTAGCATGGCCAAACTGCGTTACCTGAAGGTGTCAACCAATGACCGAGCTGATTATCGATCGATTGCTGATGACGTTGGACGTGTCGCTGGATGCGTTCGCTATTTGCGAAGTTGATCGGGGCCTGCAGCTGGTCGCTCGGCCCTGCAATGAGATCGAGGTGCATTATGTGCTGGCTGGCACGATGTATCTGACAGTGCCAGGCCATCCACCGATCACCTGTGGCGCGGGTAGCATCGTGCTGGTGCCGCCGCATCTGGCGCAGACAATTGGTGCCGAGGAGTCTCCAGGGCGACACCTGCTGGCCAAGGAGAATTGCGCATCGTCACCCAATGGCATGCTGCGCTTTGACGGGACTGCCGGCAACGGAACCCCTGGCGACCTCCGTTTTGTTTGCGGTCTCATTACGGCCAATATCTCGGGGTCATTCGGTCTTCTCGATGCCGTTCGCAAACCTATCGTTGAGGATTTGAGCGATGTGCCGATCGTTCGCGCAAGCTATGAGCTGATGGCTGCAGAATTGGCTAATCCAGACCTTGGATCGCGCGCGTTGACGGGGGCGTTGATGAAGGCATGCGTGCTGGTGCTGCTTCGTCGCCATTTCGGGCGCAGCGATCATGAGACCAGCCTTCTGAGCACCTTGCGCGACCCGCGACTTGGCAAGGCGGTCACAGCTGTGCTGGACAAGCCCTCGGCTCGGCATAGCGTGGCCGCGCTCGCGTCGACGGCTGGCATGAGCCGATCAGCATTTGCGCGCGAATTCTCTCACGCGTTTGCAATGAGCCCGATGGAGTTCGTGGCGAAAACCCGGTTGCACCACGCAGCAGAGCTGCTGCGATCCACCAATATGCCGGTAAAGGTCATTGCCGCCAGCATTGGGTTTTCCAGCCGCAGCCATTTCAGCCGCGCATTCCGCGACTGCTACGGCGAAGATCCAAGCTCCTTCAGGCGTTCTGCCGGGCAGGAGGCAACCGCGAGCCGTCAGGGTCTGGGCCGGATCGAGCCATCGATCCACGCAATGGCCGCTTAGCCTGTGACCGGATTACCCTGAGCCTGTGCCGAACGCCGGGGGGGCGTGGATAAACCAACGCCCTACCCGTGTTATGCTGGAGGCCCGACCGGGAATCGAACCCGGGTGCAAGGATTTGCAGTCCTCTGCGTCACCACTCCGCCATCGGGCCGGATGGCGGCCAATGCGCGGGCTCTTCCCAACTGTCAACCTTGTCAGTTTAAAATTGCGCGCTGGCTTGGCGGCGGCGGCAACACGCGATAGAGAACGGCCAAGCGGGAAGTGTGCTGCTGATATAGGACGGTTATGCCAGGGGGGCTCGTGGAGACGACAGTGGATCAGGCTGACTATATGGCCATGCGCCACGCGATGGTTTCAAACCAGCTGCGCCCCAATGCCGTCAGCGATGCGCGCATCGTCGCCGCCATGGAACGCATACCACGCGAGGTGTTTCTGCCGGCATCGATTGCACGGCTCAGCTACCGCGATACCGCGCTACCTCTAGGCGATGGCCGCGCTGCGAATACGCCAATCGCCACCGGTCGTTTGCTCAATGAAGCCAAGTTGATGGCCGGCGATCGCGTGCTGCTCATTGGTGCCGCCGGCGGATATACCGCTGCGGTCATTGCTGAGATCGCGGCCAAAGTGATCGCTGTTGAATGCAATGCAGCGCTGGCCGCTCATGCCAGACAGGCCCTTGCTGGCAATACGCGTGTCGATATCGTCGAAGGACCGTTGGAGCTGGGCTATGCTGCGGGTGGCCCCTATGATGCGATTGTCATCGATGGCGCGGTCTCCCATGTGCCGGCTGTATTGCTGGATCAATTGGCGGCGGGTGGCCGTATCGTGACTGGTCTTGTTGATCGGAGCGTGACCAGGCTTGCCGCAGGGCGCCGGAGCGATGGTGGATTTGGCCTGATCGATTTCGCCGATATCGATTGCGTGACGCTACCCGGCTTTGCCATTCCGGCTCGGTTTGTGTTTTGAGAAGGCTGAAGATGTCTGCAATGAAAACCAGGACCCTAACGGGCATTTCCTTGGCACTGTTGGCAGCACCTGCATCGGCCGAAACGTTGCGCGAGGCATTGGCCCATGCGTACGAGACGAACCCAACGCTTGCCGCGCAGCGGGCCAATGTGCGGGCGATTGACCAAAATGTGCCGATCGCTCGCGCCGATGCGCTGCCCGCCGTGCAGCTGCAAAGCACATATAGCGAGAATGTCGTCCTACCCGTTACAGCCTTCACAGCGCCGTCGCGTACTTCGCAAAGCCAAGCCAACCTGACATATCCCGTCTATGCAGGCGGAGCGGTGAAGAACGCGATCGCCGCCGCTGAAACTCGGGTGGAGGGGGGCAGGGCGGCGTTGCGCGCTACAGAGGCGGATTTGTTCACGTCGGTTGTCGGTGCCTATATGGATGTCATCCGCGACGAAGCGATCGTTTCCTTCAACCGTCAAAATGTGAAGGTGCTGGAGGTCAACTTCCAGTCAACCAAGGACCGGTTCCAGGTCGGCGACCTGACGCGGACCGACGTGGCGCAGTCGGATGCCCGCCTTGCCCTGGCGCGCAGCCAGTTTCAAACCGCCGAGGCGCGGCTGATCAGCAGTCGTGAAAGTTATATTCGGCTGGTTGGCAAGGCACCAGGCAACTTGGATCAGCCACCCGCGCTTCCGTCCCTGCCGTCAGACCCCACCGCTGCGGTCAACATTGCGCTGAACGATAACCCCAATCTGCTAGCGGCGCTGAAGAATAGCGATGCCACCAGATTTGACATCAACACGGCAAATTCGACGCGGCTCCCCAAAGTGGATGCATTTGCAGGCGGCAGTTACACCAATTATTTCGGCACGCTTGGCCGGGCGGGTACGGCGACGAACCTGCCGCAATATGACCGCGCCGCGCAGCTCGGTCTGCGCTTGACGATGCCGCTCTACCAAGGTGGCGGCCCGACCGCGCGCGTGCGGCAGGCGCAGGCGCGCCGCAGTCAGGCGCTTGAGCAGGTCAACGAAACCGAGCGCACGGTCATCGCGCAGGCGCGTTCTGCCTATGCCGTCTGGCAGTCGTCGCTCCAGGTGATCAAATCGGCAGAGGCGGGGCTGAGCGCCAACAAGCTCGCGCTTGAGGGCGTACGTGCAGAGAATAGCGTCGGCAACCGGACCATTCTGGACATTCTGGACGCTGAACAGGAATATTTGAACTCGCAGGTCACGTTGGTGACGGCGCAGCGCGATGCCTATGTCGCCGGCTTCGCCCTGCTGGCGGCGATGGGCCATGCCGAAGCCAAGGACCTGGGCTTGGAAGGCGGCGCGCTGTATGATCCGACCGTGAATTACAAGCGGGTGCGCAACACGTTGTGGGATTTTGGCAGCGATCCCGATCCGCAACCGACATCGTCACGGACCAACCAGACTCCGGCGCAGGACGCAGGCGTTGCCGAGAAAGTCGACCCTCTCATGAACGTCGATCGCTATCCTGCGGTTGACAGCGGGGCGTCTGTTCCCGCAAACAATGATCCGAAGCGTCGCTAGGCCTGCGATCGCTGGACGGGGCATTGCTATGGGCGACATCAGCGCAGAACCGTCGATGGAGGATATCCTCTCGTCCATCAAACGGATCATTGCCGAGGAGGGCGATAGTGCCGTGTCCGCGCGCCCGCGCCGGGCGATTCGCTCGACGCCTTCCCCGACAGTGCGCGAGCAGGTCACCATGGAGGATGACGCCGACGGGACCGAGGTGCTCGAGCTGAGCGACCGTGTGGTGGAGGTGGCTGCGTCGGACGACAATCCTCAGTCCAGCCATGCTGAACCGCGCATTCCGGCTGATGCGATCCTTTCGGAAAATGCCGCCCAGGCGAGCCGTGGCGCATTTGATTCACTGTCGCGGCTGGTCGTGAAGCCGTCCGCGCCGCAAGACGCGCCGGTCGCAGACACGCTGGAAGGCTTGGTGCGCGAGATGCTCCGCCCGATGCTGCGGGAATGGCTCGATGCCAAGCTGCCCGGGATGGTCGAAGCGATGGTGGCCAAGGAAATTGCGCGGATCACGCAAAACCGCTGAGCGCATTGCTGGCGCGGTGCAGCATAATAGTAGCGAGCGACGCATCTGCCGGTTAAGGGCAGGGCATGAGCGAGCTTCCCAAGACATTTGATCCCGCAGAAATCGAACAACGCTGGTACGCGCATTGGGAGACGAACGGCCTGTTCCATCCCGAGCGGCCCGGTGCCGAGCCATGGACGATCGTCAACCCGCCGCCCAATGTCACCGGCTCGCTGCATATCGGCCATGCGCTCGATAACACGCTGCAGGATATCCTGACGCGCCATGCCCGGCTGCAGGGCAAAGATGCGCTGTGGGTGGTCGGCACCGATCACGCTGGCATCGCCACGCAGATGGTGGTCGAGCGGCAGATGGCCGCCAAGCAGGACAAACGCACCAATTACTCGCGCGAGGCGTTCGTCGAGAAGGTGTGGGACTGGAAGCGCGAGAGCGGCGGCGAGATTACGCAGCAGCTCCGGCGGCTGGGCTGCTCGATGGACTGGGCGAATGAGCGCTTCACGATGGACGAGGGCTTTTCCAGGGCCGTCATCAAGGTGTTCGTCGATCTGTACAACCAGGGCCTGCTCTACCGCGACAAGCGCCTCGTTAACTGGGACCCCGGCCTTGGCACCGCGATCAGCGATCTAGAGGTCGAGACGCAGGAGGTGAAGGGCAGCTTCTGGCATTTCCGTTATCCGCTGGCGGACGGCGTGACCCTGCCCGACGGTACCGATCATCTGGTGGTCGCGACCACGCGGCCTGAAACGATGCTCGCCGACATGGCGGTGGCGGTGAATGCGGCCGA
>CAZXBM010000071.1:0-16079 GCA_964638495.1 uncultured Stakelama sp.
ATCAGCGTCATCGGGACCACTGCTGTCACCGCGCCATGGACCTGGTTGTCGACGGTCTTGGTGAAATCGCGCGTTCTCGACGTGGTGCCGAACGCACCGAGCTTGAAATTATTGTCGAAAAATGAATTGGCTTGGTTCTGGGCATCCGTTGTAAAATTCGTGTCGGTCATGAACTTGCGACCGGCAAGGGCGCCGGCATCGCAGGATTGCTGCAGCCTTACTTTAATGAAATACAGGCGCGATGCATCAATAGCCGAACCAGCCAGCGCGCAGAGCGGGATGAGTGCCATGGTAAAAAGGGCTAGGGTGTTGCCGGCGCGGTCGCGGCCAAGCTTGCCCAAAAAAGAGCGTGGAGTTGCTCCTAGCCCTTCGTGCTTTTGTCGCATTGAAATCGAACCCCATATCTCCATTATGCACTGTGGCGCATGGCGTGATAATTACTAATCAACCGATATGGTTAATGAAGCACAAACGGCAAAACGAGGGGCAGCGTGGCAATGATCGACGCGCCGGGTTTGACCGACCCGGAAAGGCTCCTCGCCCTATCTTACGCCGCTGCTGACCATCGGGCCGCGCTGGCCGCGCTGTGGCAGCTTGACGAGACGCTGGCCGGTGTTTTGCGCACGACGCGAGAGCCAATGGTGGGGCAGATGCGACTGACCTGGTGGCACGCGGCCCTGAGCGCCTTGGATGACGGGATCGTGCCGAACCAGCCGCTGCTGTCGGCGCTGGCTGGCGCGGTGTTGCCTCGTGGCATATCGGGACAAGCGTTGGCCGGGATGGTCGATGGGTGGGAGGCATTGCTGGATGCCGATGCGCTTGATGAGGCAGCGCTCATGGTGCATGCCGAAGCTCGTGGAGCCAGACTTTTCAGCCTCGCTGGTCAACTATTGGGCGGCACCGACAACGGTGCGGTCGCCCAGGCGGGCATCGGTTGGGCGTTGGTTGATCTCGGCTGGCACGTGCGGGACTCGGCGGCACGACGGCAATGTCTTTCCTTGGCCGGGCCAGCGCTCGAGGCTGCCCTGGCCAGCAGATGGCCGCGCTTGATACGCCCGCTTGGCATGCTTGCTCGATTGGCGTTGATTGATGCCCGCGTTGACACCTTAACACGCCGCCAGCAGGGATCACCCGCGCGGCTGCTGCGCATGATGGGGTATGCGATTTCCGGTCGATGATCTTTCGCCGCAGGCAAAGGCGCGGTATCTGTTGGATAACGATCAATCGGGGGCGAGGCGATGTGGCGATACCTGGCAGCGGCGTTGGGCGCGGTGTTGCTTGTGGCGGCGGGCTATGCCTTGCTGAGCGGGCGGACGGTGGCGCAACCATTGCTGCCCGCCGCACCTGCAGCTGCCCAAGCGGGTGACGCTGCACTGCCGGAGGAAGCGCCCGAAGCGAGTGCCAAGACCCGCGAAGAGAAACGCTTTGGCCGCTATGACAAGGACAAGGACGGGCGGATCACGCGCGACGAATATCTCGTCAATCGGCGAAAGGCCTATGCCCGCCTCGACACCAACAATGATGGTGCGCTTTCCTTCGACGAATGGTCCATCAAGGCGACGGACAAATTCGCAAGCGCCGATGCCAACAAGGATGGGGCGATGATCCCCGCCGAATTTCTGACGACGGCGGTGAAGCGCAAGAGCCCCGCAAAAGCGAAATGCGCCTGTCCACCCGCCGCCCCAGCCTCGGCACCGGAGGATGACGGCTAATACCAAGTCTCATCGATAGGAACCTACCCGTCGTTGCGAGCGCAGCGAAACAATCCAGCCGCTCCGCTTGCGGCACGCCTGGATTGCTTCGCTACGCTCGCAACGACGATTCTTACTTCAAGCGCGATGCTTTAAGCCGCCATCCACCCCGCCAGCGCATCGCGTGCCCGCGCGGTGTAGAGCAGCTTGCGATCGGCCTTTTTGGTGCGGCCGGTAATCGGCGGCATCAGCCCGAAATTGACGTTCATCGGTTGATAGGTTGCTGCCTCCGCCGCCCCCGTAATGTGATGGAGCAGCGCGCCGAGGGCGGTTTCGACCGGTGGCGGGGTCATTGCGCGGCCACTCAATTCAGCCACCGCGAACCGGCCGGCGAGCAGGCCGATCGCTGCGCTTTCGACATAGCCCTCGCACCCGGTGATCTGCCCGGCAAAGCGGATATGCGGCCGCGACTTCAATCTGAGGCTGGGGTCGAGCAATTCGGGCGAGCGGATGAAGGTGTTGCGGTGCAAGCCCCCTAGCCGCGCAAACTCTGCATTTTCCAGGCCGGGAATGGTGCGGAACAGGCGCACCTGCTCGGCGTGTTTCAGCTTGGTCTGGAAACCGACAATGTTCCACAATGTGCCGCTGGCATTGTCCTGCCGCAGCTGCACGACGGCGTAAGGCCAGCGCCCGGTGCGTGGATCATCGAGCCCCACCGGCTTCATTGGCCCATAGCGCAGCGTATCCACACCGCGCGCGGCCATCACCTCGATTGGCATGCAGCCTTCGAAATAGGGGACGTTTTCCCACTCCTTGAACTCGGTCTTCTCACCCGTCATCAGCCCGGTGTGGAAGGCGAGATACTGCTCCTTGTTCATCGCGCAGTTGATGTAATCCTTGGTCTCGCCCTTATCCCAACGCGATTGCATCCACGCCACGCTCATATCGATGCTCTCGTGGTGGACGATCGGCGCGATCGCATCGAAAAAGGCCAGCGCATCCGCACCGGTCGCGGTGCCGATGCTGTCGGCAAGACCGGGCGCGGTGAGGGGGCCCGTGGAAACGATCGTCAGCCCTTCGCTGGGCAGCGCATCCACCCGCTCACGCACGACGGTGATGTTGGGATGCGCCAGCAGGATCGCCGATACCCCGGCTGAAAAATTGTCGCGATCGACCGCGAGCGCGGAGCCCGCTGGCACTTTGTGGACATCGCCCTGCGCCATGATGATCGAGCCAAGCGCGCGCATTTCGGCATGTAGCAGGCCAACGGCATTGCGCTCGGCATCGTCGGAGCGGAAGCTGTTGGAGCAGACGAGTTCGGCGAGGCCGTCGGTTTGGTGGGCTGGCGTCATGTCGCCGGAGCCGCGCATTTCGGAGAGTTTTACGCGGAAACCCGCTTCGGCGATCTGCCAAGCGGCTTCAGAACCGGCGAGCCCGCCGCCGATGATGTGGATGTCGTGGGTCATTTGTCGGCGTTAGCGGAAGGGCGCGGCGTGGCAAAGGGATCAGTCGTTGTCCCACCTAATCCTCCAGCGTACGATGAGCCCGCACACCGCGCCAGTGAAGGCGAACGCAAAGGCAATGGATGGCGACTGGCTATTCGCCCCCATCAGCATGTAGGCTGGCGTTCCGGCGGCTAAGCCCCCGACCAGTGACCACATTACAGGCAATCTCATGCCGAGATTGCTCTCTCCGAGCCATTTCATGATCCCACCGGCGATGAGATTGGGCATGAGCGAGAGCACTGCTCCGAACAAGGAGGACAGCCCAACCACCGCCAGGATACCAACGACAAAGCCGGGCTGATCGACCGCTTCGTTGATAGCGATGGCCTCGTCCGGCGCGGTGGCCGCCGCGCCGAACAAAAGGCCAAGAAGGAAAGTCGGCCCCGCCGAAAGGATCGCCAAGCCGGTGCTCGACCTTGGTGTGTGAGTGTAGGACATGGGGCCGTTTCCTTAGTGTCTGGAGGTTTATCTTCGGCTCGCCGCTCGCTTCATGCTGCGACGAACTTCTCGCCGAGCCAGCCATTTACCTTGCGGCCGAATTGAGCGATTGCGCCCATATTGAAGAAGTGCATCGCCCCGAGCACAACAACCGCCAATCCAACTTTGCCACTGAGAAACCGTATCGCGCCGGTCACGGTCGTCGGTTCGTTGCCGAGGCTGAGCGTCAATGTGATGAAGCCGATATTGACGAGGTAGAACCCGACGACGAGTAGGTGATTAGTCGACCGGGCCAGCGTTTCGTTCTGGCCAAAGCACTGCACCAGAAAGACGATGCCGTTGCTAGAAAGCGTGCGGGCGACCCAAATCGTGATGGCGATCGTGATGACCAGATACAATGCATAGACAGTCTCAACCATAGTCAGCTCCTTTAGGTGTTTGGTTTCAATGAACGTGTGGTCGGTGCGCCAGCGCAGTCGTCGGTCGGCGCGTTCGCTTGGGATCAGGTGTCGAGGTTTTTCAATTCATCTTCCTTCAGTTGTTCCTGTTATTTCAGAAATAAAAGCGCGTGCGAAAACGGTGCGCAGCGTGAATATTAGGGCTGTTTCTTACCCCCCGGAATGAACCGAGCGACCTTGCTGCCAAGCTTCATCAGCGTGACGAGCGTGGGCTTGGGCAGGGTGCGGACCTGCTCGTACCAATTGGCGAGCGTCGAAATGAACTCGTGCATCCGCGTCACTCGCTCACGCAATTGCGCAGGCGCGCTCGGATCGGCCTTGAGCCGTTCGGTCAGTTCGGCGAGCAGCTGGATCGTCGGGTCGATCTCACGCCGCTTGCGCTCGGCAGAAATGCGCATCAACATTTCCCAAAGGTCGGTCTCGGCCACAAAATGATCGCGCCGGTCGCCTTCGACATGGACCCGGCGCACGATCGCGTAGGATTGGAGTTCCTTCAGCCCGGTCGACACATTGGATCGAGCAAGGCCGAGTGTTTCGACGATCGTCTCGGCGTCGAGCGGCCGATCGGACAGGTACAGCAATGCATGGACCTGAGCGACCGAGCGGTTCACGCCCCAGTAAGTGCCCATTTCCCCCCAGTGAAGGATGAAGGCTTTAGCGTCGGGATGGTCAATCAGACTCATGTCGATTCTTTCTGTTAAAACAGAAATAGCGGAAATTAGTGGCGCGGTCAATAGCATTCGGGCAATGCCATCATGAGAGGTGGCTCATGCAATATCGATGGCTGTTCTGGATCGCGATCATCGCAGGTGCCAGTTACCTGCCGGCGACGTGGCTGCTTGCCGACGGCCCGGCGCTGATTGCGTGGAAAGGGGCGGGGGTTGCGCTGCTCGCGCTGTGGGCGGCGCTGCAGGCGCGGTCGAGCGATGGCTGGCTGCTGGTGGCCGTGCTGGTGCTGGGCGCGGCCGGGGATGTATTGCTGGAAACGGCGGGGCTCACCACCGGGGCGGTGGCGTTTCTGGCAGGACATCTTGTTGCGATTGCGCTGTACGCGCGGCACTTGCGGCCACTCTCGTGGCGGGGCGATGCGCCGATCGCCGTCGGCCGGTTGATGATCATTCCGGCGCTCGCCTTTGCCTTCCCGGCCGATCGTGCAGCGGCGCCGGGCATTGCGCTTTATGCAACGGCGCTGGGGGCGATGGCGATGATGGCGTGGCTCAGCGCGTTCAGGCGGTCGCAGGTGTCGCTTGGTGCGTTGCTCTTGGCTGTGTCGGACTTGTTGATCTTTGCCCAGCTGGGCCCGCTTGCAGGTTCGGTCATTCCCGATCTGCTGGTGTGGCCGCTATATTTTGGCGGGCAGGCGCTGATTGCCTGGGGAGTCGCTGCGGGCATCGCCGGGATGGGCGACGGGCGGGCGGCAAAGGCTGGTTTTACACGCCCTCGGCGATGATGGCCTCAATCGTCGAGCGCAGGCTGTCGCGCGTTTGATAGAGCCAGTTGCCAGAACCGCGGCCCTTGGGTTCTTCCCATTTCTCGGTGATTTCAATGGCGAGGGCATGGGCGTCGAGCGGGAGGCCGGCGGCGCGCTTTGCGGCGATGGCCTCTTTGATTTCGGTCCGGAGAATCCTGTCGATGTCCATGGCACTGCAACTCTTTCACAAACGGTCTGCATCAGGGGCGGGCCTGAGTATGGCGGCTTGGCAGTGGTTTGGGAATACGCCCCAAAGCCGGTCGCGCCAATCGTTTAGCGCGGGACTTTCATCAGCCAGGGCTTGACCTTACCGGTCGGCTTTGGCGTGCCGTCGAGCCTGCGGACGGTGACGATGCGCACCGGGTGCAACAGCATCTGCCCGCGCATCTTGTCTGATCCGCCACCGGTCTGCTCGGCGAGGATTTTGCGGACGACGTTCATGCCCTGCACGACATGGCCGAAGGCGGCATAGCCGCGGTGGCCGGGGCGCGCGTCCATGCTCGGAATTGGCCCAACGCAGATGAAGTAATTGCCGCCCGCCGATTTCGGGTCGTCATGCCGCGCCATCGATATCGTGCCGTCAAGGTGCAGCACGCCGGTCTTGTCTGTGGTCTCGAGCGGGAAGGGCGGGAGGATGCGGCGCGCATCGGTGCGGATGCCGCCCTGGACGAAGCCGAAGCGGGGGTCTGCAGTGCGGCGCGCCGCGCGGTAAAATTCGGTGCCGTCGAAGCGGCCATCATCGACATAGGCGAGGAAGTTGGCCGTCGTCGCGGGCGCGCGGCGGGTTTCCAGCGCGATGACGATGGCACCGAGGGTGGTGTCGAACTGAACGCGGGTGAGTGCGGCCTTGTGGCGACCGTTACGCGCGGCGGTCGGGGTAGTGGCGAGCATCAGCACCGCTGCCATCGCGAGAAGCCGGGCGAGCATCTGCTAGCCCGCAACTGGCAGCATGACCTGCCCGGCGTCATCGCGCGCGAGTTCGCCATAAGCGAGCACCGCCGACAAGGGCAGCGCGGCATAGAGGTGCGGGAAGAGCTGACCGCCACGCGACGGCTCCCACTTCACCGCATCGCCCAGCGCGTCGAGATCGACCGAGGCGACCCACAGGTTGGTCTGGCCGGCGAAATGCTTGTCCACCGTCTCGGTCAGCTGGGCGTGGGTGGAGAGGTGGATATAGCCATCAGCCAGATCGATCGGCGCGCCCGCGAAGCTGCCTCCATGCTCCAGCGCCGCCATCTGATCGGCGGTCAGCACCTTATAGGCGACGGGCGTTTTCATGCCTCGGCGTCGCCTTCGGGTGTTTCTGGCGTGATGGCGTCGTCGGTGGCATCCCCTTCATCATCGCTGTCGGTGATCTTGGCGGCGCTCACCACCAGCTCATTCTTGCCGACATCGAACAGCTTCACTCCGGCCGAATTGCGCCCGATCACCCGCATCGACGTGAGCGGCATCCGGATAAGCTTGGCCTGATCGGTGACGAGCATCAGCTGATCGCCCTTCGCCGCCGGGAAGCTGGCGACGACGGGGCCATTGCGGGCAATGTTGTCGATATTGGTGATGCCTTGGCCACCGCGCCCGGTGCGGCGATATTCGTACGCCGAGGACAGCTTGCCATACCCATTCGCGCAGACGGTGAGGATGAACTGCTCGCGTTCGGCTAGGTCGTCGTACCGCTCTTGCGTCATGGCGATACTGCCGTCCTTGTCTCCCTTCCACGGCGCGAATTTCAGATAATCCTCGCGCTCTTCGGGTGATGCGCCGACCTTGTGGAGGATCGAGAGTGACATGACCTCGTCGCCCTCGCCGAGGCGCACGCCGCGCACGCCAGTCGAGTTGCGGCTTTGGAATTCGCGGACATCGCCCCCGGGAAAGCGGATCGCCTTGCCGGCGCGGGTGGCGAGCAGCACATCGTCTGCTTCATCGAGCAGCGCCACGCCGATCAGCCGGTCGTCTTCATCATCGCCTTCGAACTTCATCGCGATTTTACCGTTCGACGGCACATTGGTGAAGGCGTCCATCGAGTTGCGGCGCACATTACCCTTTGCGGTGGCAAACATCACGTGGAGCGCGCCCCATTCCGCCTCATCCTCGGGCAGTGGCAACACGGTCGAGATGGTCTCGCCATCGGCCAGCGGCAGCAGGTTGATCATCGGCCGACCGCGCGTGGCCGGGCCACCCTCGGGCAGCTTCCACACTTTCATGCGGTACACCTTGCCGTGGGTGGAGAAGAACAGGACGGGCGTGTGCGTGCTCGTGACGAACAGCTCGGTGACGATGTCCTCGTCCTTGGTCGCCATGCCCGCGCGACCCTTGCCCCCGCGCTTCTGCGCGCGGAAAGTATCGAGCGTGGTGCGCTTGATATAGCCCTGCATGGTGACGGTGACGACCATCTCCTCGCGCTCGATCAGGTCTTCGTCCTCGATCCCGTCGGCGGCAGCGGCGATTTCGGTCTTGCGCGGGGTGGCGAACATCTGGCGGACCTCGACCAGCTCCTCGCGCATTACGGCATAGAGCTTCACCCGGTCGCCGAGGATGGCGAGCAGCTCGGTGATCGATTCGGCAAGCGTCTTGAGCTCATCGCCAATCTCATCGCGGCCAAGCGCGGTCAGGCGGTGGAGGCGCAGCTCCAGGATCGCGCGGACCTGCAAGTCGGAGAGCTTGTAGGTGTCGCCCTCCACCTCGGCCTCGACCGCCTCGACCAGCCGGATATAGGGCAGGATTTCCGCGACCGGCCATTCGCGCGCCGCCAGCGACGCGCGGGCGATGGCGGGGTTGGCGGACGAGCGGATGATGCGGACGACTTCATCCATGTTGGTGACGGCGATCACCAGGCCGAGCAAGATGTGCGCGCGTTCGCGGGCCTTGAGCAGCTCGAACTTCGAGCGGCGGGTGATGACCTCTTCGCGGAATTTGACGAAGGCGTCGATGATGTCGCGCAGCGTCAGTGTTTCGGGGCGGCCGCCGCGGATCGCGAGCATGTTGGCCGGGAAGCTCGATTGCGCGGGCGTGTGCCGCCACAATTGGTTGAGCACGACTTCGGGGGTCGCATCGCGCTTCAGGTCGATGACGATCCGCACGCCTTCGCGGTTCGATTCATCGCGAATGTCGCTGATGCCTTCGACGCGCTTGTCCTTGGCGGCTTCGGCGATCTTTTCGACAAGGCCGTTCTTGCCGGTCTGATAGGGGATTTCGGTCAGCACGATCGAGCGCTTGTCGCCGCGCCCTTCCTCGATCTTGTAGCGCGATCGCACGATGATCGAACCGCGCCCTTCGGCATAAGCATTGCGGCAGCCCGAACGGCCAAGGATGATCGCGCCCGTCGGGAAATCGGGGCCGGGGACGATCTCCATCAGCTCCTCGATCGTCAGCGGATCACCGCCATCGACCGACCGGTCGATCATCGCAAGGCAGGCATCGACGACTTCGCCCAGATTATGCGGTGGGATGTTGGTCGCCATGCCGACGGCAATGCCGCCCGCGCCATTGACGAGGATATTGGGGAAGCGGGCGGGGAGGACGGTCGGCTCCTCGCGTGAGCCATCATAATTCGGCGCGAAATCGACGGTGTCCTTGTCGATATCGCCGAGCAGCATCATTGCCGCCTTGGTCAGCCGCGCCTCGGTATAGCGCATCGAGGCCGGCATATCGGGGTCCATCGACCCGAAATTGCCCTGGCCGTCCATCAGCATGACGCGCATCGCCCAATCCTGCGCGAGGCGGGCGAGCGCCATATAGATCGAGCTGTCACCATGCGGATGGTAGTTGCCCATCACGTCGCCGACGATCTTGGCGCATTTGCGATACGGCTTGCCCGGAACGAAGCCGCCTTCCTGGCTCGCATAGAGAATGCGGCGGTGAACGGGCTTCAACCCGTCACGCACATCGGGCAGCGCGCGCGCGACGATGACGCTCATCGCATAATCGAGATAGCTCGATCGCATCTCGTCGACGATCGAGATCGGGGAAATATCGGAAGGGTCGGCGAGCAGTGTCTCGTCGGTCAATTGTTGACGCTTTCGGATTGGGTGTTTCGGTTGTGTGACGGTTTAGACCGCCCGACCGCATTTGTCACGTACGCGCGCGTACGCGAGGGAAGGAGGATTGCGACAACTGGTTGCCGCGCTCCGATGGCACCGACGCACGATCGTGCCGATCATCTGGACGACCGGCGCACAGGCCTTGCGCCTAGTGCAGCATCTCCAGCGCAACGGCGGTCGCTTCGCCACCGCCGATGCACAAGGATGCCATTCCCCGCTTGCCGCCGGTCGTCTGAAGGGCTGAAATAAGCGTCGCGATGATGCGCGCGCCGCTCGCGCCGATGGGGTGGCCGAGCGCACAGGCGCCGCCATGAATATTGATGACGTCATGGCTCAACCCCAGGTCGCGCATCGCGATCATCGCGACGACGGCAAAGGCTTCGTTGACCTCGAACAGATCGATATCGCTTGCCCGCCAGCCCGCCTTCTCCATGGCCTTGCGCATCGCAAAGACCGGCGCGGTGGTGAAGAGCGACGGGGCATGGGCATGGCCGGCGGTTGCGACGATTCGGGCGATTGGCGTCAGGCCCAGTTTTTCGGCAATCGAGGCGCGTGTCATCACGAGTGCGGCCGCGCCGTCGGAGATCGATGACGCGTTGGCGGCGGTCACGGTGCCGTCCTTCGAGAAGGCGGGCTTGAGCGTTGGGATTTTCGCGGGATCGCCCTTCAACGGTTGCTCGTCCTTGTCGACCGTCACCACGCCCTTGCGCCCGGCAATCTCGACGGGCGTAATCTCCCGATCGAACGCGCCGGAGGACTGGGCCTTTTGCGCGCGGGTGAGCGAGGCAATGGCATAGTCATCCTGCTGCTCGCGCGTGAACTGATATTGGGCGGCGGTATCTTCTGCGAAATTGCCCATCAATTTGCCGGGCTCATAGGCATCTTCAAGGCCGTCCAGGAACATATGGTCCTTCAGTACATCATGGCCGATCCGCGCGCCCGAGCGATGCTTCATCGAGAGGTATGGCGCATTGGTCATGCTTTCCATGCCGCCTGCGATCAGCAGGTCTGCCGAGCCGGCCGCAAGCGCGTCCGCTGCCATGATCGCGGCCTGCATGCCGCTGCCGCACATCTTGTTGACCGTGGTCGCCTCGATATGGTCCGGTAGCCCGGCCTTGAGCGCTGCCTGGCGGGCAGGGGCCTGGCCCAATCCGGCGGGCAGCACGCAGCCCATGTAGATCCGCTCGATCGCCTCGCCGGAGAGGCCGGCGCGTTCCACCGCGCTGCCGACGGCGGCGGCGCCAAGCTCGGTCGCTGACGCACCGGAGAGAACGCCTTGAAAGCTGCCCATCGGCGTGCGGGCATAGGAGACGATGACGATGGGATCGGTGGCCATGGGGAGATGCTCCGGCAGAACGGTGTAGTGGTGGCGATCTAGGCCCGTGGCGGCGCGATTACAAATCGCCTATCGCGCTCCAGTGGATCAACTCGCAATCTTGATGGCGACACCGCCCGGCTGGATTCCGGCGGTAGTTTTGGGCGTTTTAGGCGTTTTGGCCGGCAGTTTTGTCGCGGTGCTCGCGATACGCTGGCCGCAGGGGCGCTCGGTCATGGCGGGGCGCTCGCATTGCGATTCCTGTGATGGGCCGCTGGGCCCGGTCGATCTCATCCCCTTGCTGAGCGCCTTGCTGCTGCGGGGGCGCTGTCGGCGCTGCGGCTCGGCGATCGATCCGCTGCATTGGCATATCGAGCTTGTCGCTCTGGCAATCGGCGTTTCCGCAGGCGCGCTTGTTGGTGGCAGCGAAGCGCTTTTTGTCGCAGTTTTTGGCTGGCTGTTGCTCGCGCTGGCCGTGCTCGACATCACCGACTTCTGGCTGCCGGATCGGTTGACGTTCACGCTGGCGGTTGTTGGCCTTGCGGGCGGGCTGGGAGCAATGCAGCCGTCGCTGGTCGACCGGCTGATCGGTGGCGTGGCGGGCTTCGGCGCACTCTGGGTGATCGCCGCCGCCTACAAGGCCTATCGCGGGCGAGAAGGGCTGGGAGGAGGCGATCCCAAGCTGCTGGGCGCGATTGGTCTGTGGATCGGCTGGCGGCTGTTGCCGGTCGTGGTCGTACTCGCGGCGATGATTGGGTTGGGAGTCGTGCTGTTCTGGATGGTCACGGGGCGCGGTGCGCAGCGCGACGATCGATTACCCTTTGGCGCATTGCTGGCCGCTGCGGCTTACCCGGCTGAAATTGTCATGCTATTGGCAGGTGCATGATGCAGACGCTTTTCGCTTTGTCGCTCTTGGCGGGGATCGGCCAGAGCAATGCTGCCGGCAAGGCACCGAAACCACCCGCAGTCTCGGTCGACGAACTGCCGATTGGTGCCATCCCGCCTCAATCGCTGCCAGCGGGAACATGCGCTGCATTTCTCTGGTCGCAAACGCCCAGCCACGCGCTCATCGCGATGCTCGTGGCCGATCCGGCGCAGCTGCGGTTCGCGCCGGGCGGGGCGTTGACTGATCTTGTCCGTATCGGCCAGTCGGGCGCTGCGCAGTTCGGATTTGCGGCGACCAATGAGTATGGCGGCGGAGATTACCGCGTGACGGTGGACATGGAGATTGTCACCCGCGGTGACCTGACCAACGGTGCCGCAGTCCCCACGGCGACCTTTCGGTTTGACCGGGCAGGGCACGACACGATCATTGTCCCCGCAGGTGGCATCATCGGCTGCAGCTAAGGCTATGGCAGTTCGCCACGGCGCTGTTCTAGCCAGCGGCGCTCGGCGTCACCGGGGTGAAGGGCGATGGCGGCATCATAGGCCTCGCGCGCGGCATCGGTCAGCCCCAATCGTGACAGCAAACCGGCGCGCACCGCGTGATAGGGCAGGAAGCTCGCCAGCCCCGGAAGATCGAGCGCATCTACCTCCTCGAGCGCTTCTTCGCGACCGACGACTTCGGCAAGCGCCACCGCACGATTGAGCCGCGTCACGACATCGTCGCGGACGGTGAGCAGCGCGTCATAGATGGTCAGGATATTGCGCCACGGCGGTGGCTCGTCGAGCGAGGCTCGGGCGCACCATTCGGCGTGGAGCAGTGCGGCGACGACGCGAGGGCGGCGCGGGCCAATGCGGGCGGCAGCGGCGAAATAGGCGCGACCCTCGCTGATCAACACTGCGTCCCACAGCGTGGGGTCCTGTTCGGATAATGGCACCATCATGCCGTCCGGGCGCACGCGTGCCGCGCGTCTTGCCTCGGCAAAGCGGATGGTTGCCGCCATCGCCAGGATTTCCGGTTCGTTCGGCAGCATTTTTGCAAGCGTGGCCGTGATGCCGAGCATCTCGCGGGCATACTCCGCATGCCGCCCGCTGCCCGCGCCATCGGCATGGGCATGAGCATAGGCAACCTCGATCGTGCTGAGCACCGCATCGAGCCGATCCGGCCACGCTTCGGGGCCCGGCACGTCGAAACCGATCCCGGCAAGCGCGATCTTGCGCTTGGCACGCACCAGCCGCTGCGCCAGCGTCGGCTCGCTGATCAGAAAGGCGCGGGCGATTTCCTCGGTCGAAAGTCCGCACACCAGTCGCAGCGTCAGCGCGGCGCGGGCGTCGGCATGGATGGCCGGGTGGCAGCAGATGAAGATCAACTGGAGCCGCTCATCGGGGATTTGGCGGTCATCGGCCATCATCAATTCCTCGGGCGTCGGCTCGGGATCGGGATCGGGCAGCTGCGCGGCCGCGCGCGTGATGCTGCGGCGTCGAAGATCGAGCGCGACCCGTTCCGCGACGCGGTAAAGCCAGCCCGCCGGGTCGCGGGGCAGATCGCCTGCCCAGGCCTTTTGCGCACGCGCACATGCCTCGGCCAGCGCCTCCTCGGCCAGGTCGAGATCACGGAATCGAGCGGCGAGCGCGGCGATGATCCGCCCGCTCGCCGCCCGGAAAACGGCATCAAGTGCGGTGGCGCTCACATGCCCGGCGGGCCCATGATCGGGCGTACCTCAATCGCGCCGTCGGCGGCGAGTGGCACCTTCTTGGCGATGGCGATGGCTGCGTCGAGGTCGACCGCCTCGATCATGTAAAAGCCGCCCAGTTGCTCGCGGGTTTCGGCGAAGGGGCCGTCGTGCAGCGTCTGCTTGCCACTGTCGGTGCGGACAGTGGTGGCGGTGGCGACGGGTTGCAGGCCGGCGCCATTGAGCATGACCGGGCCGATCTCCTGGCTGAACGCCATGTGCTTCGCGATGATCGCTCCCATCGCGGCCCCGGTGCCGTCGTTATAGGTCGCTTCGTTTTCGTAGATGGTCAGCAGATATTTCATTGCAGGTCTCCCTCGGCCGATCATGAGCGATCGTATCGTGGAGACGCACGGGCGCGAGCAGAATCGACAGCCCCGCGAAAAATTTATCCGGGCAGTGTCGCCTTCGGAAAACCGGTCCAGACTGCGTCATAGTCCGGATCGAGCGACGCGGATTGCAGCGCGACGTCGGTCGGCTGGAACACCCACCGGCTTTCGACCATGAAGGCCATCGTGCCGTCGATCTTGTGCGGTTTGAGGACCGCCTTGCTTGCGGCTGCCCAGCTCGCGACATCGGGCCCGTGCCCGCTCATCTGGTTGTGGAGCGAGAGCGCGCCGGGGACGAAGCCGTCGGCCTTGGCATCGTACGCGCCGGTGATCAGGCCCATTGCTTCGGACATCACGTTGCGGTGGAACCAGGGCGGGCGGAAGGTATCCTCCGCCACCATCCAGCGTGGCGGGAAGATGACGAAATCGACGTTCGCGGTGCCGGCGATGTCGCTCGGCGACGTCAGCACCGTGAAGATCGACGGATCGGGATGATCGAAACTGACGGTGTTGATGGTGTTGAAGCGGGCCAGATCATAGCGGCAGGGCGCGAGATTGCCGTGCCAGGCGACGACATCGAGCGGGGAACGCCCGAGGTTGGTGGTCCACAGGCTCCCGCTGAATTTCTGGATGAGTTCGAAATTGCCCTCGATATCTTCGAACCACGCGACCGGCGTTTCGAAATCGCGGGGGGAGGCGAGGCCATTGGCTCCGATCGGCCCGAGATCGGGCAGGCGGAAGGGCTCGCCGTGGTTTTCGGCGACATAGCCGCGTGCGTTGCCATCGGGGACGGTGACGCGGAAGCGGACGCCGCGCGGGATGAGTGCGATATGGCCCGGGGCGATATCGATGCGGCCGAGTTCGGTCAGCAGGGCGAGCGCGCCTTGCTGTGGCACGATGATGAGTTCTCCGTCGCCCGAGACAAAGGCACGGTCGGTCATGTCGGTGTCGCAGGCGTAGAGGTGGATCGCAACGCCGGTCTGGCTGAGGGGGCCGTGCCCTGCGACGAGCATGGTGGTGAGGCTGTCGAGCCAGTCGGTCCCGGCGCGCGCGTCGATCGGGCCCCAGCGCAGGCGGTTGGGGGCGAGTGGGGTGTTGGGGATGGTGGGGGCGAAGTTTGGGGCGCCGGTGTAGCGCATGAAGGCAGGATGCGCTGCGGAGGGGCGCAGGCGGTAGAGCCATGAGCGGCGATTTTCCGCGCGCGGGGCGGTGAAGGCGGTGCCGCTGAGTTGCTCGGCGTAAAGCCCGAACGGCGGCTTTTGCGGGGAGTTACGCCCGATAGGAAGGGCACCGGGGATGGCTTCGGTGGAGAAGTGGTTGCCGAAGCCGGTCATGTAATCGGTCATATTGTGCTCCACTTATCCCTCTCCCTTGAGGGAGAGGGTTGCGCAGACTTGGTCCCGCTCCTTTTGCGGGGCCTAGTCGGAGCTGGGTGAGGGGGCAGCGACGAACATGAGCCGCGCTTCACCCTCATCCAACCTTCGCTAGCCAGCAAGCTGGCAAGCTGCGGTATCCAGTTTGGGGTAAACATTACCCCGTAATGTTTAGGCCATGCCGGGGGCATGGCCGACCCCAAACTCCCTGCAGGGAGAAGGTTTTCAAGCCGCCGGAATCACCCCGCGCCGGATCTGGTCGAGCTCGATGCTCTCGAACAGTGCCTTGAAATTGCCCTCGCCAAAGCCGTCATTTCCTTTCCGCTGAATAATCTCGAAAAAGATCGGCCCGACCATATTCTCGGTGAAAATCTGCAGCAGCAGCCCGCCGCCCGTCTCCGGCGCGCCGTCGATGAGCACCTTGCGCTTGCGCATTTCCTCGACGTCATGGCCGTGGCCGGGCAGGCGCTTGTCGATCAGGTCGAAATAGGTGTCGATCGTGTCCTGGAAACGGATGCCGTTGGCGCGCAGCGTATCGACGGTGGCGAAGATATCGTCGGTCGCCATGGCGATATGCTGGATGCCTTCGCCCTTGTAATCCTTGATGAATTCCTCGATCTGCGAATGCTCGTCCTGGCTTTCGTTGAGCGGGATGCGGATCTTGTCGTCGGGCGCGGTCATCGCCTTCGAAACGAGCGCGGTCGCCTTGCCCTCGATGTCGAAGAAGCGGATTTCGCGGAAGTTGAAGATGCGCTCGTAATAATCCGCCCAGTAATTCATCCGCCCGCGCATCAGATTGTGCGTCAGGTGGTCGAGCGTGTGGAGGCCGACGCTGTTGTCGTTGGGC
>CAZXBM010000072.1:0-15965 GCA_964638495.1 uncultured Stakelama sp.
TATGTGCTGCCTTGGGGCCAGATGAGCTTCTGGGGTGCGCAGGTTATCACCGGCTTCTTTTCGGCCATTCCCCTCGTTGGTGAGACGATCCGAATCTGGCTACTCGGCGGCTATGCGCCCGATGATGCCACGCTCAATCGCTTCTTCTCACTCCACTATCTGATGCCCTTCGTCATTCTCGGCGTCATTATCCTCCACGTCTGGGCATTGCACATTCCGGGCTCCAACAACCCAACCGGCGTTGAGGTGAAGGGTGAGCAGGATACGGTGCCGTTCCATCCTTATTACACGGCCAAGGACGGCTTCGGGCTCGGCGTGTTCCTGACCATTTTCGCCTTCCTCGTGTTCTTCTTTCCCAATGCGCTTGGCCATCCGGACAACTACATCCCGGCCAATTCGCTCTCGACGCCAGCGCACATTGTGCCTGAATGGTATTTCCTGCCCTTCTACGCGATCCTGAAGTCGTTCACGGCGGATTTCCTGTTCATTCCGGCGAAGCTCTGGGGCGTGTTGGCGATGTTCGGATCGATCTTGCTGCTGTTCTTCCTGCCTTGGCTGGATTCCTCGCCAGTGCGTTCGTCCAATTATCGGCCCACCTATCGTATCTTCCTGGTCGTGCTGCTCGTGGACGTGGTTGCGCTCGGTTATGTCGGTGGTGCGGAGCCAATCGCGCGCAACGTCATCATCGGTCAGATCGCTTCGGCCTATTATTTCGCGCACTTCCTCATCATCCTGCCGATCATCTCGGCGATGGAGCGTCCGCGCCCATTGCCTAACTCGATCACGGAATCGGTGCTGGGCAAGCATGGCGGCGCGCCGACCAACCCCGGCTTTGCCAACGCCGTTCCGGCCGAATAAAGGGCAATATCAGCAATGGTTCGCATCATCTCCAGCCTTGTCGGCGCTGCATTCTTGCTGGCACTGGGCATTGCGCTGATCGGCAGCGTTAGTGGCGTCATCAACGATCCTGTCGCCGAGACGGCGGTGGAGGAATTCCACAAGTTGCCGAAGGAAGTCGCCTTTGCCAGCGACGGGCTGATGGGCAAGTTCGACCGCGCCCAGCTTCAGCGCGGTCTGCAGGTCTACAAGGAAGTCTGTTCGGCTTGCCACTCGCTCAACCGCGTCGCCTTCCGCGATCTCACCAAGCTTGGCTATTCAGAAGCGCAAGTGAAGAAGTTCGCCGCGGATTGGGGCTCGAAGCAGTCGGTCAAGGATCCGAAGACCGGTGACGTGACTGAACGGGCGAACGTACCTGCTGATCACTTCCCAACGGTCTATTATCCCGGCCAGGGCAATCCGCCTGATCTCTCGCTGATTACCAAGGCGCGGCATGACGGCCCGGCCTATGTCTATTCGCTGCTGACAGGCTATGCTGAGCAGCCAGCGGCGTTGCTCAAGCATTTCCCAGACGCCAAGACTCCCGATGGTCTCTATTACAACCCCTATTTCGCCACGCTCAATCTGGCGATGCCAGCACCGCTGGCTGATGGGGCAGTGACCTATGCGGATGGAACCAAGAACTCACTGGACCAGCAAGCCAAGGACATCTCGGCCTTCCTGGTGTGGGCCGCCGAGCCTGAACTGGAGCAGCGCCATTCACTGGGGCTTGCCGTCCTTGGCTTCCTTCTGCTGGGCACCATCCTGGCTTATGGGTCGTATCGCACGGTCTGGCGGAACGTGAAGCATTGAGCCTGCTGCTTGCCGCCAATGACGACATCGCGGCGCTGATCCGCACGATCCCCGACTTTCCGAAGCCGGGGATCATGTTTCGCGACATCACGACGCTATTGCTCGATCCCAAGGGTCTGGCGATGACGGTCGAACGCATGGTCAAGGCCGTCGATGGCCCAATCGATCTGATCGCCGGCATCGAGGCGCGCGGGTTCCTGTTCGCCGCCGCCATTGCCGTGCCGCTTGGCGCTGGCGTGGTGCTGATCCGCAAGGATGGCAAGCTGCCTGGCGCGACGATCGCTGAGGATTACGCGCTGGAATATGGCACCGACAGGATTGCCATGCATGAAGACGCGCTGGCGCCGGGTCAGCGGGTGTTGCTGGTGGATGATCTGATCGCGACTGGCGGCACGGCGCGTGCGGCGATCCGCTTGCTCAAGAAAGCTGGCGCTGCTGTCACACAAGCGCAGTTCGTGGTCGATTTGCCCGACCTTGGTGGGGCGGATGCGCTGCGCGGCGATGGCATCGACGTCCGCTCGCTCGTTGCCTTTGGCGGGCATTGATCCCGGCGTTCAGCCCCCCGATGATCAGCGGACGCGTTGCTGGGCCCCGTCGTTGATCAGCCCCAAGTTCCGGAACGCGTCCTGATGAGGCCAGTCGCGATCGTCGTCATCACAGCGACGCCTTCCTGATTGCTGACGGTAATGCGACTGCGATAGCTGCCCATTTCGGGCCGGCTTTTGGAGGCGCGCTTGTCAAGAATTTCGGTTTCGACGGAAAGCGTATCGCCGGGATAAACCGGTTTCAGCCAGCGCAATTCCTCCTGCCCCGGCGATCCCAGCCCCGCCTGCCGCACGGTCTTCATATTCTCCACCAGCATCGCCATCATCATCGCGCAGGTGTGCCAGCCGCTGGCGGATAGCCGCCCGAAATGCGTTTGCGCTGCTGCCTCGTCCGACAAGTGAAAGGGCTGCGGATCATATTTCGTGGCGAATTCGACGACTTCCTCATGCGTTACATGATAGCTGCCGAATCGTGCGGTCGTGCCGGGCTCGATATCTTCGAAATACATCATCGCCGCAGCTTCCCGCGCTGCGCGACGCTTGGCAAGCGTCTAATAGCCGATTCAAATGAGGGTGACACATGGCCTTCGTCATTGCGAGCGTAGCGAAGCAATCCAGCGTCCCGCGCGCGTCGCTGGATTGCTTCGCTGCGCTCGCAATGACGAAGTACTTCTATCGATGAGACTCGCTTTAACGCGCCAGCACGCCCCGAAAAGGCGCATCGTTGCCGTCGATGCCTGTGGCGGGGGGCAGGCCGATCAGGTCGCGTAGCAACGGCGCCACGTCGACATTGTCGAAGCTGGGCAGGGTGCCGCCCGGCTTGATGCCGGGCCCGCTAGCGATGAACAGCGCCGCCATTTCCGGCGCGGCAGTGTCATAACCATGCGCCCCGCCCGACGGCGGGTGGTCCGCCGGCGGTTCACGGGTCAGCGCCAGCCAGCCGGTTTCCGCCAGGCAAACAAACGGCGGCACGCGCGGATTGCGGCCATAATGCAACCGCTCGGGGAGATCGGCCTTGCGCCAGCAGCTCATGTGCCGATGCTTTGCGAGCAGCACACCCGCGACCTCAGCCTCGCGACCTGCCGCTGGCGTGATGCCGGCATAAGGCCCGTCGCTGATCGCGGCAAAGCTGCCCGCCGGCAACAGGCGATCGATCCGGATCACGCGATCAGCGCTGATGGCGGCCATGCCGTGATCGGCAACGATCACCAGATTGGCAGGCTGCCCGAGCTCTGCAAGCGCGCGCCGCAGCCGGCCGATCTGCGCGTCGATTTCGCCCACTACCTGTGTGGTACGGGTATCGTCAGGGCCATATTTGTGTCCGGCGGAATCCACCGCGTCGAAATAGAGCGTGAGCAGTTTGGGCCGGGTCTCGGCCGGGCGACGCAGCCAATCGGTGATGCCGTCCACCCGCTGCCGGTTGCTCACGCCTTGCGCGAATTGCTGCCAGTCGGTCGGTCGCACGCCGCCGAAATCCACATTGGACCCCGGCCAGAACATCGTCGCGGTGCGGATGCCCGCCTTTTCGGCGGTTACCCAGATCGGCTCGGATTCGGTCCACCAGAACGGGTCGTCGGTCGCCATCGTGAAGACCTGCCCCGGGCGGCGGGCATCCTCCATCCGGTTGCCGACAATCCCGCTGCGATCGGGGCGCAGGCCGGTGACGATCGTATAGTGATTGGGAAAGGTAACGCTCGGAAACGACGGCCGCATTGATGCCGACACACCGGCCGTCGCCAGTGCATTGAGATTGGGCGTCACGCCGCGCGTGAGATAATCTGGCTTGAACCCGTCGATCGAGACGAGGATCGTCACCGGGGCTTTTGGCTCGACCGCGGTGGTGGCGGGCGGCGGCGGCCCGCCGACCGGCCCAGTGGCGCAGGCCTGTAGCAGGGCGGCGATCAGGCCAGCGGCAATGCGGGAGGTCCATTTCATGCCGCCCCATTGGCGGATTTCCGGGTCATTCATGTGACAGCACCTCCCGTGCTCAATGAGCTATGCCCCAGCAAAAGCTCGGCGAACAGCGTTTAACTGACCGGCGCGGCACGACCGGCGCAGGGCAGCGGTCCATCGTCATCTCATCCAAGCGTCAGCCGGTAGAATTTCGTATCCAGGGGCATGCGCGGGAACGCCGCCGGCAGGGCATCCGGCGATATCTCGTGAAAGCCGTTCTTTTCGTAGAATCGGTGCGCGCCGACGAACTGCGCGGTCGTCCCGAGCAGGACTGTCGTCAAGGCGTTCGCGCGGGCATGTTCAAGCAGTCGCCCCAATAGCAGCGCACCAATGCCGTGCTCGCGCCCGCGCCACTTCGGCGCGACGAACATCTTGCGCAATGCTCCCATGCCACCACCAAAATCGCGCAGTGCAATCGTCCCGACGATCTTGCCACCGACTCTCGCGGTCCAGAACCCACCCGCTCCCGATTGGTAAAAGCCGGGGATATCGGCCAGATCGGGCTGGTCGGCGGCTGTGATAGGGATGCCGAACTCACCCGCCTGGATACCAACGATCAGCGCAGTGATTTCGGCCTGCTGCCCGGGCTGGAACGAGGCGATCTCGATTGCCATCGTGGCTTAGCTGTGCAGGAAATGCATCACGTCGCCATCGGCGAGGACATAGGTTTTGCCTTCAGCGCGCAGCTTGCCCGCTTCGCGTGCGCCCGCTTCGCCCTTCAGGGTGACATAATCGGCAAAGGCGATCGTCTCGGCACGGATGAAGCCCTTTTCGAAATCGGTGTGGATCGCGCCTGCTGCCTGGGGCGCCTTGGCGCCTGCCTCAACGGTCCAGGCGCGCGCTTCCTTGGGGCCCACGGTGAAGAAGGTCAGCAGGTGGAGCAGCTTGTATCCAGCGGTGATGACGCGGGCGAGGCCGGTTTCCGCCAGCCCCAGCTCGGCGAGAAATTCGCCGCGATCCTCCGGCGGCATCGTCGCAATCTCGGCCTCGATCGCAGCCGAGACGACCACGGCTTCCGCACCTTCGGCCTTTGCCTTTTCGAACACGCGGGCAGACAGGGCATTGCCTGCAGCCGCATCCCCCTCATCAACGTTGCAGACATAGAGCACGGGCTTGGAGGTGAGCAGCTGCGCCTGGGCGAACACCCGCGCCTCGTCTTCGTCCGTCGGCACAGTCAACCGCGCGGGCTTGCCGTCGCGCAGCAGATCGAGCGCCTGGCCGAGCACGCTTGCCATCACCTTGGCTTCCTTGTCGCCCTGCATCGCCTTTTTCTGGGCGGCGGGGACGCGCTTTTCCAGGCTCTCGAGATCGGCCAGCATCAGCTCGGTCTCGACTGTCTCGGCATCGGCAATCGGGTCCACCTTGCCCTCGACATGCGTCACATCGCCATTTTCGAAGCAGCGCAGCACATGGACGATGGCGTCGACCTCACGGATATTGCCAAGGAACTGGTTGCCGAGCCCTTCGCCCTTGCTCGCCCCGCGCACCAGCCCGGCAATGTCGACGAACCCCAGCTGCGTCTCGATGATCTTCTGCGACCCCGCAATCGCCGCCAACTGGTCCAGCCGCGCGTCTGGCACCGCGACGTTGCCGACATTAGGCTCGATCGTGCAAAAAGGATAGTTCGCCGCCTGCGCCGCTGCCGTCTCGGTCAACGCATTGAACAGGGTGGACTTGCCGACATTTGGCAGCCCGACGATACCGCAACGAAATCCCATGAACGATCCTTGGTGATGGCCCTAGCCGATGGCGGTGATCGCCAATCCGTGGATGGCCCGATAGGCGGTTGCCGCGCGAAATGCCAGTGTAGGGTGGGGGGTAACAGCAGCACTCATCCCGTTCGTCACCCTGGACCCTTCGACAAGCTCAGGAGAGCCTTGTTCCGGGGCCCACTCCTCGTCACGCGAAGACAGTGATTATGGCGCGGTGGACTCCGGGACAAGGCCGGGGTGACGGGAAGGGTTGAATAGTCGTCGCCCAATTGCGGACATTCCTCTTCGGGTTTAGAAAGGCTGATGGCATTCCAGTCGATGATAACCGCACTCACTTGGGGAACTCTAATTGCTCTTCCACCGATCGGCGGTTACTGGCTTGGACGTGTTCAGAACGCCTCGCTAAGAATAATATTTTTAGCGTTGTTTTTGCTTACCCCCGTTTGGATTCTGACGATCTTAATGGCCACAACGCCACCATCGCCGCCCAGCAGTTTTGCTTGGTGGGAGGCGGGTCTGATTATGATCCTTCCCGCGATCGTGATCTGGGGAATGCTCGCTGGGACGGGCTATGTGGTAAGCCGCAGAAACGGCAGCTAACCACCACAATCAGACACGCCAACCCTAACGCACGCACCCCTACCACCGATAATTAAAGCTCACGCTGATCCGCTCGCCCTTGCCCTCGTGCGGCATCACCTCGTGTCGCAGCCAGCTTTCCCAGAGCAGTACAGTGCCCGGCTCGGGCTCGACATACACAAAGGTCCGCAAGTCCTCGGGCGCATCGTCGTGGCGGGTGGGGGCGGCCATCATTTGGGGGAGGCGGGGGTCTTCGAAGCGGATCGCGCCTGCGCCCGGCGGCACGGCGACATAGACCGTGCCCGACACCACCGAATGCGGGTGGATATGCCCTGAGTGCGTCGCGCCTGGCTTCATGACGTTGACCCACAGGCTGTCGAGCTTCAGCTTACGCCCGGCCAGGTCAAACGCGCAGTCGTCGGCAAAGGCCGCGACATGCTTGTCGAGCAGCTTGACCAGATCGCCGATTACCGGATTGCGCCGGGGCAGATCGTTCAACGAGGCATAGCTGGTATAGCCGCGATAGCCCTTGGCCTTGCTCCAGGCGCGCCCGGCGCGGTCTTCCTCGGCGAGCATCAGGCAGGAACGGGCGAGATCGTCGACCAGCGCTGCATCCTTCAATATGGCGTCGTACAGCCGGGTGGCGAAGAGCGAGCGTACTGTCATGCCTGTTGTCTTAGCGCGACATCGTTCATGAAGCGCACATCGTCGCCCTGGGCGAGCCAGCCCGCCTCGGCGGCGATCGCGCCGAGCATTTCGGCGAGATCGTCCATCTCCGCCTTGGCGAAATTACCCAGCACATGGCCGGTCACGCGGTCCTTGTGCCCGGGATGGCCGATGCCGAGCCGAACGCGGCGGAAATCCTCGCCGATATGCGCAACGGTCGATTTGATGCCGTTATGCCCGGCGGTGCCGCCACCGCGCTTTACCTTGACGCGAAAGGGGTCGAGATCGAGCTCGTCGTAAAAGACGGTCACGTCCTGCGGTTGGAGCTTGTAGAAGCGCATCGCCTCACCGATCGATTGACCGCTATCGTTCATGAAGGTGGCGGGTTTCACCAGCAGCAGCTTTTCACTGCCCAGCCGGGCCTCGATCGCCCAGCCAAGAAAGCGCTTCTTGGGTGCCTCGAAATCGTAGAAATCAGCAATGGCGTCCAGCGCCATGAAGCCGGCATTGTGCCGGTGGAGCGCATATTGCGTGCCCGGATTGCCAAGACCTGCCCAGAGTTGCACGGCTTAAGCCCTCTCCCCGTTGAGGAGAGGGTTGGGTGAGGGGCAGCCAAGCTACGCTGCGCCTGTGACTGCCCCTCTCCCAGCCTCTCCCCTGAAGGGGAGAGGGGTTTTAGCCAACGCCTCTCCCCTGAAGGGGAGAGGGTTTTGGCCACTGTTGTTAGCCAGTGGCGTCGGCAGCTTCGCCTTCGCTCGACTTGAGCGCGGACGGGGCGACGATCGTCGCGATCGTGAAGTCGCGGTCTTCGATCGTCACCTTGCTGCCCTTGGGCAGCGTCACGCTCGAAATATGGATCGAATCGCCGACGTCGAACCCGGCGAGCGAGATTTCGACATCATCGGGGATGCTCGATGCATCGCACACCAGCTCAAGCTCGTGACGGACGATGTTGAGGACGCCGCCGCGCTTGATGCCGGGCGAGGTCTCTTCATTGGTGAAAACGACGGGAACCTGCACGGTCACGGTCGAATGCTCGCCGATGCGCAGGAAATCGACATGAACGGGCCGGTCGGTAACCGGATCGAACGCGACATCCTTAGGGAGCGTCAGCGCGGGCGTGCCGGCGACGTCGAGGATGACGGTGGAATTCATGAAATGCCCCGTCATCAAGGCACGCATCAGCGCCTTTTCCTCGAGGTGAATCGAGAGGGGTTCTTTCTTGTCGCCGTAAATCACGGCGGGTACGCGGCCTTCGCGACGAAGCGAACGGGAGGCTCCCTTGCCAACCTGTTCACGCGTCTCGGCTGCGAGCGTCAGCTGTTCGCTCATGTCAGTCTCCGAGTGGTGTGGTGTCGATATCCGGCCAAGCCTCCAGGGATGACCCTGACCGGAAGCGGGTGCGCATAGCCGAAGGGGGGACGAAGAGCAAGCGCCAGCCTTATTGCAGGCGGGAAACCTGCCAGCCACGCGCCTTGAGCAGCGCAACGACTGATTGGGGCCCCGCCAGATGACCGGCGCCCACAGCGACGAAAATCCGTCCGGGCTGCTCCATTCGCCCAACAATCCATCGGCTCCACCGGATGTTGCGGTTGACGAGCAGCGTTTGCTCCAGCTCGGGATAGCCGTTGAACAATAAGCGATTTTCGGTGTTCAGCGCGGCGATGTCCCCTCGGGACCATGCGCGCAGCGTTCTGGCATAGCCGCCATCGGTCAAGGCCTGCATCAGCAGCCGGCGCTGCAACGGTTCGGCCAGCCCGTCGAACAGCGCAAATTGTTCGTTGACGCGTTCGAGCCCTAAATGACGGCGGTTGGCAAAGCGCTTCGCCACGATTGCTTCAACCCCATGATCGACGCTTGCACCGCCAGACCGCGCCGCGCCGGTCTCAAGCATGGCTGCCGCCGCCCAGCTTTTCAGTCGATTCAGCGAGACAAGCGACGTCCCGGCGCGCGTTGCAGCAGCCTTCAGGGCCAATCGCCGATCGCTCGGCACGCGCGCGGTAATCGGCGGCAGATTGGGTGCGTCGGCGATCGTTACAAAGACGGCGGCTGCCTGATTGGCGCCCGATGGCGACAATTCGGTAACGAGCGTGTCGGCGCTGGCCATCGCCCGTGCCACTGCTGGCGTTTCCCAGCGCACATTGGCGGGCAGGACGTGGATCGTCCCGAACAGCCAAATCGTCGTATCCGCATCCCGCACGACGAAAAGCGCCGGCCGCGCCTCCATGGGACGCGGCCGGTCGCAGCCCGGCAGAGCAACGATCGCGGCGATCAACAGGGGGTTAATCAACCGCAATCGCATCTGCCGGAAGGCCTCAATAATTGACGCGCGTCGCGGTCAGCTTGTGGCCCGCCAATTGCGCCTGCACACTGTCCTTGCCCGCCAAATGCCCGGCACCGACCGCAATGAACACCGTCCCCGGTTGCTTCATCCGCGCGTCGATCCAGTCGGCCCAGCGGATATTCCGTTGCTTCAGCAAAATGTCATAGAGCTTGGGCAGCTTGTCGATGTCGCGGTTCATGACCGCAGCAAGCGCGTCGGGATCGCCTTTGGCCCAATCGGTGACCATCTCATCGATCGTCTTCAGACCCTTGTCAAAATCATCGATGCCGAGTTCAAGGAAAGCAATCTGGTCAGCTTCGGGCAGGGTGGCGAAATAGCCCAGCTGCTGTTGCAGCGTTTCGAGACCGGTCACTGGCTTGCCAGCGGCCTTTGCCGCCGCGTCGATTGATCGTTCGGCGCCGGATGCCGGGTTGTATCCCGCCTTTTGCAGCTGGATCTGGGTAAGGGTCACTGCTGCAAACCAGGGATAGAGCTTGTCGAGCGCGGCAGGCGGAATGCCAAGACCCGTCAGCACGGCTGCATAGGCGGCGCGCTTTTCGGGATGAAGCTTTTCGGTGAGCGCGGGGCCATCGGGATCGACGACCAAAGGCAGCAATATCTTTTGCGCTTCTTCATCGCTCGGCAGTGGAATTTCGAGCACGACTTCCTTGCTGGCGTCGAAGGCCTTCTTGACGCCCTCGTCGAACCAACCGAGCCCTGGCTTCAGGACATGGATGGTGCCGAACAGATAGATGGTCGTGTCGGCGTCCTTCACCACCCACAGCGCCGGATCGGCGTCGATGGTAGCGGGCGCGGCTGCGGCGGGGGCAGGGGCGGGTGCCGGCGCGGGTGCCGCCGTGGTCTGGGCCATCGCCGCCGGGGCGAGCAGCAGGGCAAGCGGGCTCAGCGCGCCGAGCAGTCGTGATTTGTAGAAGTTCGTCATCATGCATCCTTCTTAGTGAGATTTTTGCTTGGTGGAATTTCAGGTGGTTAGCGAAACCGCTTCCAGGCGAACACGGCAAGCACCGTCGCCACTGTCGCAATAAGTGTCCCGCGCTCGGTGATTGGCACGGTGCTGCCCGTCACCTCGGCCATGATCTTGATGCCGTAAACGGTGAGGTACACCATCATCCCGGCATAACAGCCCCACAGATTGGCATCGCGTTCCTGCTCGTCGATGACGCGCATATAGACCACCGTCCCCCAGACGAGCGCGACGACCAGCAGCAGGCACGCAATGCCCATCAGTCCGGTCTGCAGCGCAGGGGCGTCGATCTCGCTGCCCGCGACGAAAAGCCCGATCCCGGTAAAACCGATCAGAAGCGTGCCGAGCCAGGCGGCGCGTCGTTGACGGTTCGCCGTTCGCGCGCTGCCGTACCAATCGGCGTCTGTGTTGGTTTGCATGGTCGATCTCCCGGGCGCTTCAGTCGCGCCATTTGAGGATGAGGAACGTCACCAGCGCCGCGCCGTGAGCGAGCAGGAACAGGCCGATTGCGGTGGGCGCGGGGGCAAGGCCGCCCGCCGCCAGCACGAACCAAGTCGGATAACCGCCCATCACCGCGAACGAGCCCGCGGCCAAGCCGCGCAGGTTCCGCCGCACCGCCAGCTCGTCGACCTTGCTGAACATATAGAGCGGCAGCCCGACCGCGCCGATCAACAGCCCCGCCGCCGCCGCGATTGCGACAGCTGGCGGCAGTTGCAGTCCGGTGATATGCCACAGCGATGGCCCGTCCTCATGTGTATGCTGGTCGAACACACCAATGATCGAACCAATAAGGGCACCGAAGATGATCAGCCCGATATACAGTCGGCGCTGGTACCGCTTGCTCGCCTGCGTCGCCAATTCGCCCAGGCCCATCTCATGCGTTGGCATGGGAGCGCTCCTCGCCATCGTCGAATACCTCCTCGATTTTCATGTCAAACAGCCGGCCGATCTTGAAAGCGAGCGGCAGCGATGGATCATATTTGCCCGTTTCGATGGCGTTGACCGCCTGGCGCGATACGCCCAACCGGCCACCAAGCTCTGCCTGGCTCCAGTCGCGTTCAGCGCGCAGCACTTTCAATCTATTCTTCATCAGGCCTGCCCACATCGCTGCGACCTTTAGTCATCTGTCCCTGACCCAATGTCAAGCGACACTGACTTATTGCCGTCGATTCGGCGCGATGTCAAGATACCATGACTAATCGTCATCCGTCCCTTACGTCTGCCCGGCAGGCACCGGACCGGGAGCAGGGCGCTGCAAGCCATTGACCCGCCCCGACCTGCGCGCCAAAGAACGCCATCATTTAATCTCGCAACTGCGAAGGGTTTTCATTGGCGATCCAGCCGCTCAGTTCTCCCCTGAGCTTTCAGGGTATGATTCTGACGCTCCATCAATATTGGAGCGATCATGGCTGCTTGATTCTCCAGCCTTATGACATGGAGATGGGCGCCGGCACCTTTCACACCGCCACCACGCTGCGTGCGCTGGGGCCCAACTCTTGGAACGCGGCCTTTGTCCAGCCCTGCCGCCGCCCGACCGATGGCCGCTATGGCGAGAACCCCAACCGGCTGCAGCATTATTACCAATATCAGGTGATCCTGAAGCCAAGCCCGCCGAACTTGCAGGAGCTGTATCTCGGCTCGCTCGCCGCGATCGGCGTGGACATGCTCGCGCATGATATCCGCTTTGTGGAGGATGATTGGGAGAGTCCGACGCTTGGTGCCTGGGGGCTGGGCTGGGAAGTGTGGTGCGACGGGATGGAGGTGACGCAGTTCACCTATTTCCAGCAGATGGGCGGGTTCGATTGCAAGCCGGTGGCGGGCGAGCTGACTTATGGGCTCGAACGGCTCGCAATGTATATCCAGAACAAGGACAGCATCTACGATCTGGCCTATAACGATGCCGGCGTCAGCTATGGCGATGTGTTCCTGGAAAATGAGCGCGAAATGAGCGCCTGGAATTTTGAGGTGGCCAACACCGATTCGCTGTTCGATCAATTCCGCAAGCACGCCACGGAATGCGAAAATTCGCTCGCGGCAAAGCTCCCGATCCCGGCCTATGAGCAGGCGATCAAGGCGAGCCATGTGTTCAACCTGCTGCAGGCGCGCGGGGTCATTTCGGTGGCCGAGCGCCAGGCCTATATGGGCCGCGTCCGCGATCTGGCGAAGGGCGCGTGCCAGGCGTGGATGGATAAAAACGGGTGGGCCGCGTGATGCAGCATCGCGCCGCAGGCATCCTCAACCTGCTTTCTTCCTTCGCGCCTTCTCTTTCTCCTTCGCGGCCTTTGCGTGACATGAAAGAAGAGGTTCACGCGAAGCGCGCGAAGACAGCAGTGAAGGCGCGAAGGGGTTGCGCCTTGTCGCTGGTGGCTGTGTCCGCATGAGCGATTATCTGTTGGAGCTTCGCTCGGAAGAAATCCCCGCCCGCATGCAGGCCCGCGCACGGGAGGATTTGGCGAGGCTCTTCACCGCCGAGCTCGCCGCCGTCGGCCTGCCCGCACCCGTCATCACCACCTACGCCACGCCGCGCCGCCTGACGCTTATCGCGCGCGATCTGCCGCTGGAGACGGCGGCGGTGTCGGAGGAGATCAAGGGCCCCAAGGCGAGCGCCCCGCCCCAGGCGCTCGAAGGCTTCCTGCGCAAGACCGGCCTCACCCGCGAGCAGCTCGTCGAGCGCGACGGGGTGTTGTTCGCCGTCATCGACAAGCCGGGGCGAGCGACCGCCGATGTGCTCGCCGCCGCCATCCCTGCCATCATCCGCGCCTTTCCCTGGCCAAAATCGATGCGCTGGGGCGCGGCGTCGCTCTCCACCGAGAGCATCAAATGGGTGCGCCCGCTGCATGGCATCGTCGCGCTGCTGGGCGATGATGTGGTGCCCTGCGAGATCGCCGGCACCGCGAGCGGTCGCGAGACGATGGGCCATCGCTTCCATTCGTCAGGCCCGGTCAGCATCGAGAGCGCAGCGACCTATGCCGACCAACTCCGCGACGCTCATGTCATCGTCGATCAGGATGAGCGCGCGCAGATCATCGCGCTCGGCGCGACCATGGCAGCGCGCAAGGCCGGGCTTCAGTTGATCAAGGATGAGGGGCTGCTCATCGAAAATGCCGGCCTCACCGAATGGCCGGTGCCGCTGCTCGGCCGCTTCGACCCGGCGTTCCTCGAGGTGCCGCCCGAGGTGATCCAGCTGACGGCGCGCGTGAATCAGAAATATTTCGTCTGCGCGGACGCGGACGGCAAATTGGCCAACGCCTTTGTCTGCACCGCCAATATTGATGCGGCGGATGACGGCGCGGGGATCATCGAGGGCAACCGCAAGGTGCTGGCGGCCCGGCTGAGTGACGCGAAATTCTTCTACGACACTGATCGGAAGGTGCCGCTCGAAGAGCAGGCGAAGAAGCTCGACCGGATCGTCTTCCATGAAAAGCTCGGCACCGTCGCTGACAAGGTCGAGCGCGTGGCCAAGCTGGCACGGTGGCTGGTCGAAGAGGGGATCGTCACTGCTCCCTCTCCCCTGCGGGGAGAGGGCCGGGGTGAGGGGGAGCGAGGCGCAGCCGAGCCCGCCCTATCGAGTGCGGACCACCCTCACCCAACCCTCTCCCTCAAGGGAGAGGGCTTAAGTTTGGCCGAACTCGCCACCCTCGCCGAGCGCGCGGCGCGGCTGTGCAAGGCCGATCTCGTCACCGGCATGGTCGGCGAATTCCCCGAGCTGCAGGGCCTGATGGGCGGCTATTACGCCGCCGCGCAAGGCGAAGACCCGCGTGTGGCGGCCGCGATCCGCGATCACTACAAGCCGGTGGGCGCAGGCGATGACGTGCCGACGGAGCCAGTGACGGTGGCGGTGAGTTTGGCGGATAAGCTGGATACGCTGACACAGTTCTTTGCGGTCGATGAAAAACCCACTGGATCAAAAGATCCCTTCGCACTTCGTCGAGCGGCGCTTGGAATGATCTCGTTAGCCAAGGTAAATGGGCTTCGTCTTAGTTTTGTGTTTGCGACGCTTAAAGCGGTCACCGCTAGGCTCGTGTCAGAACAATTATCAGCGGATCGTGCGCCCGTTTTGAAGGCACTGCCGGTTCTCACCGACCTCGTTAGCGAGCAGACTGCCGAACAAATCATGCGAGCAATTGTAGCAATTGTTCAAGACATGCCTGACCCCAGAAAGCCTAGCGAGGTCGTCTTCGAGCGAGCTCTACGAATTTCAACCGAAGTTCGAGATTTTATGCTTGATCGGCTTGAGGTTTCAGAGCGCCAAGAGGGTGCGCGAGTTGACTTTGTTAGGGCGGCACAGATCGTTGATGGAGATCGCGGCAAGGAGGATGATCTCGTCCGCCTGCTCGCCCGTGTGCATGCGCTGCAGGCGTTCATCGGCACCGCGGATGGCGCGAACCTGCTGGCGGGGTATAAGCGCGCGGCTAATATCCTGAAGAAGGAGGGGGTTACGGCCTCCAACCCAGGCGATCGTCACCCCGGACTTGTTCCGGGGGCCACCTCACCACAGGAAATGTCACCTGGTGCGGCGCAGTGGACCCCGGAACAAGTCCGGGGTGACGGTGGTGGTGAGAATAACGGCTTGCCCCAAACGCCTCACCCCGCCGAAGCCGCGCTCATCGCCGCGCTCGACCACGCCGAACCCGCCGCCGCCGCCGCCGTGGCGCGCGAGGATTTCGAAGGCGCGATGGCCGCACTCGCCATCTTGCGCGCACCAATCGATGCGTTTTTCGAAAGCGTCATCGTCAACGATGCCGATCCCGTCACGCGCGCCGCCCGGCTCGCGCTGCTGGCGCGGGTGCGTGATGCGGTGCACACGGTTGCTGATTTCTCCAGGATAGAAGGCTGATATGACCCAATATGTCTATCGTTTCGGCGGCGGCGTCTCGGACGGCGCGGGGCTCAGCAAGGAATTGCTCGGCGGCAAGGGCGCGAACCTTGATGGGATGGCGTCGATCGGCCTGCCGGTGCCCCCGGGCTTCACGATCAGCACCGAGATGTGCACCCGCTATCTCGATGAAGGCCAGGCCTTTTCCGATGAGCTGCGCGCTGAAGTCGCCAATGGCCTTGCCCATATCGAGGGTGTGACGAGCAAAAGCTTCGGCGATCCCGCCAATCCGTTGCTCGTCTCGGTCCGTTCGGGCGCGCGCGTGTCGATGCCGGGGATGATGGATACTGTGCTCAATCTGGGGCTGAACGATGCGACCGTTGCGGGGCTCGCCACCACCAGTGGAGACGCGCGCTTTGCGTGGGACAGCTATCGCCGCTTCATCCAGATGTATTCGGATGTGGTGCTGGAGCTCGATCACGACGCGTTCGAGGAAGCGCTCGAGGTCGCCAAGGAAGACCAGGGCTATTTCCTCGATACCGAGATGACAGCGGGCGACTGGCGGAAGCTCGTCGCCGAATACAAGGCCATTGTCGAGCGGTTATGGGGCAAGCCCTTCCCGCAGGATGTGCATGATCAGCTTTGGGGCGCGATCGGCGCGGTGTTCGGCTCGTGGCAGTCGGAGCGCGCCAAGGTC